>DAOTXN010000024.1:0-48759 GCA_034435435.1 Anaerolineae bacterium
GCTTCACGGTTTACTGAAGCGGCGGGACCCGGACAGTGTGTATAGTTGGTTTCACAGCTATCAGGCTGAGGGGGTGGCTGGATTGCTGATCAAAGCCGGGCGCGGGCGCAAGCCCGCTTTTTCCCCCTAAGCATGCGACGGCTGAGGAAGCGCGTGAAGCCATTCTGCACGTGGTGCGGCGTGAGCCTGAGCAGTTCGGTTACTTCCAAAGTCGCTGGACCTTGAACCGACTGCGGCAAGTCTGTGATTGGTTGCAGGTCTCGACCATCGCTGGGATGTCGCAACTCTTAAAGCGCCTGGGGATCAGCTACAAACGGGCACGCGCCTATTTTCGGAGCCCGGATCGACGCTACCACGACAAGCTGAGCCTGGTCGAATTGGCGCGGCTACGCGCCAAATATGAGCCGGAGCGCTATGTGTTCCTCTATCTGGACGAATTGACCTATTATCGGCAGCCCAGCCTCGCCTCAGCCTATGAAGCCACAGGCACTCGCCAGCCACTGGCCCATCTGAGCTACCGCTCCAACACTTCTTTTCGCGTCGTGGCGGCGCTCAATGCCCTAAGCGGACAGGTGACCTATCTTCAGCGCAACCACATCACCGTGCAACAGTTGTCTGCCTTTTACGCGGACCTGCGCGCTGACTATCCCACCGCTGAGACCATCTTCGTGGCTCAGGATAATTGGCCTGTGCATTTTCATCCTGATGTGCTGGCCAGACTCCAGCCCCAAACCTGGCCTTATCCGTTCATCAGGCCGCCCAATTGGCCCACTCAGCCATCTGCCAAGGCTGTGCACGATGACTTGCCCATCCAACTGCTGTGCCTGCCTACCTATGCCTCGTGGTGCAACCCCATCGAAAAACTCTGGCGCTGGCTCAAACAGGACATCCTGCACCTTCATCGCTTGAGCGACGATTGGCAAGCTCTCAAGCGAGCCGTGGCGAACTTCTTGGATGGATTCCAAAACGGCTCGCTGGAGTTGATCAGGTATGTCGGCTTGTTACCGAATTAATTTTTTAAGGTCCATAAGCGAGACGTCCGGCCACGACAAATAGTACCGCTCTCGGCCGTCGAAGCGGCCAAATGTAAAAAGTGCTACCAAGTCGTTACTACCAGCTTGCCTGGAAAATTAGTCACCTGGCTAATACGCGAATCCCCCAGACACCCAATGTGCCCAGGGGATTTGCCTTTATAATGGACGGCAAGAGAACTACCGATGATAGAGCCTCGACCTGTGCGCGTATTGATCGCCGACGCCCGCCCCAAAGTCCGGTTTGCCTTGCGTGTGTTGTTGGAGCAACAGCCAAACGTCGAAATCGTGGGTGAGGTCGTCCGCGCCCCTGACCTGTTGGCCCAGGCGCGGACGGTCAGGCCGGATGTGGTTTTGCTCAGTTGGGAGCTGGTCGGGACGCGACCGATGGAATTCTTGCTGGCATTGCGCGCCCTGTGCCCTACACTTGCGGTCATTGCGCTCAGCGGGCGACCTGAGGCCCGCCGCGCCGCGTTGGACGCCGGAGCCAATGCCTTTGTCAGCAAGACGACCCCCCCCGAACATTTACTGGTCGCCATGCGTGAGTGTGCGCACCCACCTGCAAAACGAGCACCGCTTGGAGGAGAATCCGCATGAAAAAACAGTGTCTCATTTTACTCGTCGTGTTCCTGGTTTCGGCCTGTGACGGCGGTCAAAAAGCCGCTCCCGAAGCGACTCCCTCACCGACGCCGCTCGCCCAGGCTAGCCCCAAGTTTACAGCCGAGCCGACGATTGCCGCAACTGCAACGCTTTCTCCCGTTCCCTCTGCACCGCCAGCGACCCTTTTGCCCGCCGAATCGCCAGCGGCGCTCCCGACGATAGAATATACTGCCGCCCCAGCTCCGCTCGACCTGTCCGGCGCGTCGCCCGCCGTCGTCGCGCTGGTCGGAAAACTGCAAGGGCTGGACTTTGACACCTTCTTTGATCGGGCGGCCATCGAGATGCTGTTGCGCGACCCGGAGGCGGTCGTCACGGCCGGACTGACCGACGCGCTGGGCGTCACCGACGTCAAGCTGACCGACATCTCGGACGCCTACATCCGCGAGAGCTACCAGATGGTCGCCGTCATCCTGGACTTGCTCCACCGCTACGACCGCGCCGCCCTCTCGCCCGAGCAACAGATTTCCTACGATATTTACGAATGGTGGCTACAGGACCGCCTGGCCGGGCAGGCGTTTATGTATGCCGACTATCCCGCCACCTATTTTCCCGTCACTGCCGTCCACGAGCAACTGGTTGATTTTTTCACCGACATTCACCCCGTCGCCAACCTGCAGGACGCCCGGGATTACGTCACCCGCTTGGGCCAAGTGGGCGTCAAATTGGACCAGTTGCTCGAAGGGCTGGAACTGCGTGAACAAGCGGGCATCATCCCGCCCAAGTTTGCCATCCAGTGGGCCGTGTACGGCAGCCTGGGCGGGTTGGTCGAGACTCCGGCCCGGCAAACGCCCTTTTACGAGGCGCTGGCTTCCAAGCTGGATGCGTTAGAGGGCGTCAGCGATGCCGACAAGCAAGCCGTGCTCGCCGACGCCGAAAAAGCCATCGCCGAGGTCGTGCTGCCGGCATACGCAGAGCTGGCCGACACTATGCGCCATCTCGAGTCCGTCGCGCCGAGCGACGACGGCGTGTGGCAGTTCCCCGACGGCGCGGCCTATTACGCTTATCTGCTGCACCATTACACCACCACCGACCTGAGCGCCGACGACATTCACGCCCTGGGCTTGCAGGAGCTGGAGCGCATCCACGCCGAGATGCGCGTCCTGTTCGACGAGTTAGGTTATCCACAGGGCGAGAGTCTGCCAGATTTGTTCGACCGCGTCGCGGCGGACAGCGGGCACGTCGCGGGTCAACAGGTGCTCGAAACCTACGAGCAGCTCATTGCCCAGGCCGAGCAAAACCTGGACGCCGCCTTTGACGTGCGCCCCCAGGCCCCGGTGATCGTCGTGGCCGACGATTTTGGCGGCTTTTACATCGGCCCCTCGTTCGACGGCTCGCGCCCCGGCGCTTTTTATGCGGGCGTGGGCGGCGCGGGTGAAGACTATTACGGCATGCCCACGCTGGCCTATCACGAAGCGGTCCCCGGCCACCATCTGCAGATCACCCTGGCTCAAGAGATGGACCTGCCCGCCTTTCGCCGTGACGCCCCCTTTATCGGCTACATCGAAGGTTGGGCGTTGTACGCCGAGCGCCTGGCCTGGGAGCTGGGCTGGTACGAGGGCGATCCGTATGGGAACCTGGGTCGTTTGCAGGCCGAGGCCTTTCGCGCCGCCCGGCTGGTGGTAGACACCGGCATTCACGCCCAGGGCTGGGATTTCGAGCGAGCTGAAAAGTTCTTTACCGAAAACGTGGGCTATGAGGTGGGCGACATTGTCAATCCACAGCACCAGATTGCCCGCTACGTGGTGTGGCCGGGTCAGGCCACGGCCTATTACGTCGGCTTGCTCAAAATCCTGGAATTGCGCCAGCGGGCGATGGATCAACTGGGCGAGCGCTTTGACCTGCAAGAGTTTCACCGCGTCGTGCTCGGCAACGGCAGCGTTCCGCTGGAGGTGCTCGAACGGGTCGTGGAGCGATATATTCAGGAGAAAAAGTAAGGTGGACACGGAGCGCGACTTGAGCCTGGCCTATGACGCCATTGTGACGCTGGGGCTTGTTTTTGTGGGGGCCGGCCTGCTCACCGACCGCCTGGTTCTCGGAATGGGGTTGATCTTTTTGGTCATCGGTCTATTGGGTCTGCGGTGTCAGCGCATGAGCGCCGACCCGCAGGTCCGTCTCACCGCGAATGGCTCTATGAAGCACATCAATGGCGCCGAGGACGAGGCCGATGGCGTCGATCCCTCTCTGTTCTCGCGCGTCGAAAGGACTACACAATGAAAAAACTGACCTGCGCGTTCATTCTTGTCGCCGTGTTGGCTTTTGCCTGCGGCCAAGTCGAAACAGCGACGCCGACGCTCGTGCCTGGCCCGCCAGTTGTGACCCGCCCCATCTCGACATCGACTTTAGAGCCGACGGCAACGCCGATCCCGCCCACACTTACGCCCAGCCCTACCTCCACACCCGAACCGGCGCTCGGCGGGAGCAGCGCCGGGTTAATTGCCTTTTATTCCGAGCGCGACGGTAATCCGGAAATCTATATCATGAATGCCGACGGCAGCGGTCTGAAACGGCTGACGGATGATCCCGCGCACGACGTGTGCCCTGCGCTCTCCCCCGATGGTTCACGGATCGCGTTTCTGACTTCTCGGCACGATCCAGATTCCAGTTTTCCTAACCTCAGATACGAAATCTATGTGATGAACAGTGATGGCAGCCACCCGCGCCGGCTCACCACGACCGATGCGGCCGAAGACCACCCGGCCTGGTCGCCGGACGGTTCCAGGCTCACGTTCGACGCCGACTATGACGGGGACGGTTACGCTGAAATCTACGCCCTGAACCCCGATGGAACGAATCTGACCCAACTGACCTTCAATCAGGCTAACGATCAATTCGCCGACTGGTCGCCGGATGGGACCCAAATCGCTTTCTCATCCGACCGCGACGGGGATTGGGACATCTATGTGATGAACGTCGCAGATGCCCTTCAGGGTACCGATGGCAGTCACCAGCGGGCGCTGGCTCATAGTCCACTCCGGGAGCTTTTCCCGGCCTGGTCGCCAGATGGCGCGCAGATTGCCTTCGCTGCGGTTCCCGCCAACTCTCGAAACGTGGACGTTTATGTGATGAACGTCGCAGATGCCCTTCAGGGTACCGACGGCGGCAATGTGCGTCAACTGACCGACACGCCCTATTACGACGAGGATCCGGCCTGGTCGCCGGACGGCAAACACATTGTCTTTCAGTCTGAACGGGACCGAAATTTCGAGATTTATGTGATGAACGCCGATGGCAGCGAGCAGCGGCCGCTGACGAATCATCGCGGAGACGATTTTTGGCCCTCTTGGGGGCCGGCGCTTCCAGCGGTGGGCGGTGCGCCTTTCGCGCTCGTCAAGAGCGCGCAAACCTTTGATGAAACTGAAACGTTTCAGGTCGGCCTGGGCGATTTGGACGGCGACGGCGATCTGGACGCAGTTTTTGCCAATCCTCAAAGCAACCATTCCGAGGTCTGGCTGAATGATGGCCGGGGGCTTTTTGTCGATACCGGCCAGCAGTTGACCCAGTACGGGCACGGTGTGGGCCTGGCCGATTTCGACGGCGACGGCGACTTGGATGCGTTCATCACCTGCCATCAATTTGTGGAGGCGGGCAAAATTTATCTGAACGATGGGCATGCCAATTTTCAGGATGCCGGCCAGGATTTGGGGGACGCGCGGAGCAGCGGAGTCGAAGTCAATCTGCTCGATCTCAACGGCGACGGGCACATCGACGTGCATGTGATGTATTATGATCCCCAAGGTCTGCCCGACAAAGTCTATCTGAACGACGGCCATGCCAATTTTACGGATAGCGGCCTGGCGCTAGACGAAGAGACCATCGCCTGGGGCGACCTGGACGGCGACGGTGATGTGGATTATTTTGGCAAACGCTGGGGCCAGGGATACGTGGTGCAGCTTAATGATGGCAGCGGCCAGTTCAGCGAGGGCTGGCACAAGGACGATGGCCAGTCCACCGTGGGCGGCGTGGCCCTGGCCGATTTTGACGGCGACGGCGACCTGGACGCCCTGGTGACCAACGGCTTCCGGCGTACAGGCAGCTATCCCAGCCTCCTGCTTTGGAATGACGCCAGTGGACAATTCACCGATAGCGGGCAACGCTTGAACGAGACCATGGGGGCCGAGGCGGCTGTGGGCGATCTCGACGGCGACGGCGACATGGACGTGTTCGTAACCAACATGGATTTGCCCAACCAGGTCTGGCTCAACGATGGTGGACAATTCAGCGACAGTGGCTTGCGGCTGGGCGAAAATTCAGATGTGAGCGGCAAGCCCTCCTTGGGCGATCTGGATGGCGACGGCGACCTGGATGTGTTTGTCGGCCGGTTCAGCGGCGGCGCGGAGATCTGGCTCAACGACGCCTTTGGTTGGTAGATTCGAAAGGATGGTGCAACATGTCATTGCAGGAATGGGGAATCGAACAGAAACAATTCGGCGATACGCTCATCGCCACGACCCGCCTGACGATACACAAGCGCGCCGAGCTGCCGGCGGCGCTGGAGCGCTTGGCTCAGGCTGTACCGGGTAAAGCCATCGCCGGACCAGCCTTCGCCATCTTTCATTTCGTCAGCAGCGTCGAAGACGGTTTTGACGTCGAGGTGGGCTTTCCCGTGAGCCGGGCGGTCGAGACGGCGCAGGTCAAGACCCGCCTGCTCCCGCCGCTGCAAGTGCTGTCGTTGCGTCACACGGGGCCGCTGGAGACGCTGCGCGAGAGTTACGCCAAACTCTACGGGTATGCATCGGCCCATGGCGTCATCTCGGACGAGTTTGGCCGCGAAGTATATCCCGCTTGGGGTCGCGGGGTAGGCGACCTGGACCTGAGCGATTTGACAAATTGTGAGATTGAAGCTCAACTTGTCATCCACGATTGGAACGCGCTGCTGGCGCGGAATCTGGAGCGCGTCATCGGCGCGACAGGAAGACAGGCGGTGATGCAGGGCAGCGCCGCCATTGGCGTCGAGACCGCTCTCGACGAGCGCTTCCGATGGGTTAAGCAGGCGTTGGAGCGGCTGGATGGCCTGGCCGACGAGCATCAAAAATATGACGTGCTCTCAAGCTGCGCTCACGTATTCCCGGCCGAGCAGGTTGAAAAGCTCAAGATCGTCTACGAGGAAGCGCGCGAGCGCACAGGGGATGCGCTGCAAGCTGTAGACGCCGTGCTTGCGTTCATGGACGGCGATCCGGGGTGGAAAGAAGGCTCGCGGCGCGAGGGGCGCATCATCTACGCGACCAAGAATCCCCGCGATCCACAGGCATACGCAAAGGCGCAAAGCGAGGCCGAGAAGAAGCAAGCCTACTGCTTTTGCCCGATCGTGCGCAGCTATCTGGACCGGGGCATGCCGACCTCGTTCTGCTACTGCGGAGCGGGCTGGTATCGCCGCCAGTGGGAAGGCGCCATCGGTAAACCGGTTGCCATCGAGGTCGTGAAATCCATCCTCAAAGGCGACGACGTGTGCCAGTTTGCCATTCGTCTGCCTGATGAACGGACCATGCCCAACGGGTGAGCTACCGTCTGCTGCCTGGTATAGCGAGGACGGAGCATCTTTTAGATCGCCGAGGAGTAACGAATGAACCGACGACTTTGGGTGTTCTTGATAGTGCTGGCTGCGTGCGGCCGAAGCAATCTGACGACCCGCACGCCGTCGCCGCCGAGCGTTCCGACTCCCGCAACCCTCTCGCCGACCCTTGACGCCGAAAGCGCCACCCTCGCCAGCCTGGAACGCATCGACGACTATCCGCTGTACACCATGCGCTACGTTGGCGATTATCGGCGGACCTTCCCGGAAGTTTCCGAGCTTCCGGGAAGGTGGGTGGCGGCTTGGGCCTGCTCGCTATTCGCAGCGTTGGGCGACCCCGACAGCCGGCTCTACGGGCGCAACTTTGACTGGCAATACAGCCCGGCGCTGCTGCTGTTCACCAACTCGCCCGACGGCTACGCTTCGGTCTCGATGGTGGACATTGGCTACCTGGTAGACGCCGACAAAGTAGGCGACCTCACCGAGCTGCCGCTCGACGAACGCCAGGCCCTGCTGTACGCGCCGCTTTTGCCCTTTGACGGGATGAATGAGCGCGGCTTGGTCATTGGCATGGCCGCCGTGCCGCCAGGGAACGTACCCCCGCATCCCAACAAAGAGACGATTGACTCGTTGATGGTGATGCGCGAGGTGCTCGACCACGCCCAAGACGTGGACGAGGCCGTTGCCATTCTCCAGAGTTACAACGTTGACTGGGGCAGCGGGCCGCCGCTGCACTATCTGGTTGCCGACCGTTCGGGCCAGGCCATGCTGGTCGAGTTCTACACGGGCCAGATCGTGTTCATTCCCAACGCCGAACCGTGGCATCAGGCGACCAATTTTCTGCGCGCGTCGGTCGGCGAATCGGCCGAGGGGCAGTGCTGGCGCTACGACCGCATTCACGCGCGGCTGGCTGAGGTGGAAGGCAGGCTGACCACTCAAGGGGCGATGGATTTGCTTTCTCGGGTGTCGCAGGAGAGCACCCAGTGGTCGGTCGTGTACGACATGAGCGCCGGCGGTGTGAGCGTGGCGATGGGGCGCGCTTTTGATCGCGTCTATACCTTTTCGCTGACGGATGCGGCATTGCCGCTGCCGTGAAAGCGGCCGGCGACATCGCTCTCTATGGTCAAGCAGTGGAAAAATAAGCGACCGGTGAAAAAGCATTCCCTCGTTCTTGCAGCCATCGTGATGACGGTTGCGGCTTGCGGAGGTGGAAAAACAGAGCCCACCGTCACGCTCGCGCCGACCCTGACATGCTCGCCGCAACCGGCCCCGACCGTCACATCCATCCCGCCGACGGCGACGATCAGCGCGACACCCATTCCCCCAACTCTTGCGCCGCCAACGTCAGTATCCCCCGCGACGGGTACCGTCCCACCGCCCAATCCGGCCCTGGGCGACAGGTGGATCCGCCCTACAGACGGCGCGGTGATGGTCTATGTGCCGGGGGGCACTTTTCAAATGGGCAGCGCCGAGGCCGAGATTGATGGCTTGCTGTCGCAGTGTGACAGAATCAGCATGTTTTGTGATCAAAAGCTGTACGAGCCAGAAACACCCCGGCACGCCGTCACCCTGGATGGCTTTTGGATGGACCAGACCGAGGTCACCAATGCCCAGTTCGTCGCCTATCTGAACGAGTTCGGCAACTGGCGCGAGGGCGGGGGGGGCGTGATCCGCTTTGACCAGAGCTATTGCCGCATCCAGGAGGATGACGGCGAGTACTGGGTCACCGGGGGCGCGGCCAGTCATCCAGTGGTCATGGTCTCTTGGTACGGCGCAGAGGCTTATTGCCGGTGGGTGGGGGGGCGGCTGCCGACCGAGGCCGAGTGGGAATATGCTGCGCGTGGTCCAGAGGGCTACCTCTATCCCTGGGGCAACGATCCACCCACCCTGGAATTGACGCGCTACAGCTCGGGCAGCACCGTATCGGTGGCAAGTTATCCAGGAGGCGTTAGTTGGTGCGGGGCTTTTGACATGGCCGGCAATGTGTGGGAATGGACAGCGGACTGGTTCGGGCCGTATCCTGTCGGGCCGCAGGACAACCCGGCCGGCCCGCCTTCCGGGACCATGCGGGTGATGCGGGGAGGCGGCTGGCATTCTCCCTGGCAACAGGTCCGCTCGACCTTTCGCCTGCACGACACCGCGCCCAGCAGTGTCAACGGTTGAATCGGATTCCGGTGTGTGGTCACACACCAGGACTGAGTTTCTCACAGATGGGGGATATGACAACGAATTTCCAGGATTGACCGTTCGGCTGAGCTCACGCCAAAGCCGAATGACGCCGCTGCCAGGCATCCCACGGGGATCCCCTCGACTTGCAGTTGGGTGAGGCGCGGCATCACGTTAGGCCTCGGTTAGCGTGTCTGTGGCGCCCAGTCTGTCGAGTTGAAAGGCATAGATTCGCTGATTGTCGTAGCGCGGGCAGCGTGGTATAATAATGGCTTGAAAATTTACGCTCCGGGAGGACACAGTGGGTCGCTCTAAACGTCAAAAGCGCAATAGTCGCAACGTCAAAATCGTCACGACGGCATTCAGTCTTGTAATAGTGCTGAGTTTTGTCTTGAGCTTGATCGGCCCTTCGGCCTTCCGCAGCTCAACCGAGCCTACTCCCATCCCGACACGCATCTCGCCGACAACGGTCCCTCTCAGCAGTTCTACACCCCAAGCCAGCGCTACGCCCACCACCGGCATTCCAACGCCGGTCATAGTGACACCGACCCCATAAGCACTCAGAAATTGAGGCGCAGGATCACCACAAAGGCCACGGCCGCCACCACGACAAACTCGATCAGGGTACGCCGGGTCAGCCGATTCAAGAGGAACTGCTGAATCACGCCGACCACCGCATAAAAGATCAGCAATAACACCATCCCTCCGGCCAGCGTCGAGAGTCGCCAATAATTCAACGCCCAGGCGCTTTCGCCCAATAATAGCGCGGTGAAAAGACCATACCGCAAGGCATGTCGCATGTGTACTTCGGTGGTATTGAGCAACTCAAAGGCCAACACAAACCCCACCGCACTGATGGCGGGCGCGGTGAGCAGGCTGCGCCCACGACTCCCATAAATTAACGCAAAGCTGGCAAAAGCCAGAGCATAGGCCACCAGATTCAGAATCAATCGAGCGCGGGCATATCCCAACACATAGGGGTCTACGGTAGAGAATTCGGCGATGGCCACCAAGGCCACGGCGGAACCAGCCAAAAGCAAACCCGCCCACCACAAGGGCCAAGTTGATGCACGTTCCAACAGCAACGCCGCATTCAAACCGGTCAAACCCGGCAAGATCCAAAAAATAAACGCGCGGGGAGGCGCCGGTTGCGCCATGCGCGGGTGGGTCCGAATGACAGCGTTGGCGCCCATACAACTCAGGGCCGGCAGCATGGTTGCTGTGAGCCAGACGCTGGTCATTTCAAAAGATACCGGCGAGCCGAGCAAATTCAAGCTGATCGTGCGGGGCGAGATGGCTACAAAGCGAATCAACACCGGCGTGAGAACGATGACGCCAATAAACACACTCAATCGGTCGCGGTCGGGGGAGGGCCGTTCGTTCAACATAGCGCGGGCATTCTACCGCCGCGGTGGGCTTTTGTCAACACCGATGGCGTGATATAATGGGTGGGTAAGCTGGTCTGCGAGTAGGCTCGCTCTTTAGACGAGCGGGTTCACAGGAGGCGATTATGGCTATCTTGTATGCTATCGTTGGGCTGGTGGTCGGCGGCGTGCTGAACGTACTGGCCGACGACATGCCCACAAAAGAGCGTGTGCATCTGCCACACTGCCTCCATTGCGGTCGGCAGCGCCGACCCGAGGCGTGGCTGGCGACGCTAGGTTATGTGCTGGGGCGCAACAATTGTCTGGGTTGCAGCGCCCGACTGCCGTTGCGGTCGGTATTGGTCGAGCTGGCGCTGGCAGTCGCTTTTGGCTTGCTCTACACCTATTATGGGCTGACCGGACACATGCTACTGCTGAGCGCCTACGTGGCTATCTTGGTCCTCATCACGGTGATCGACCTGGAACACCGTCTGGTGCTCAACCGCGTCATCGGCCCCGCCATCTTGTTGGCGCTGGCGGCCGGGCCGTTCACCCCCAATCTCAGTTGGCGGGGGATGCTGGTAGGCGGCGCGATCGGTTTTGGCCTGTTCTACCTGGCGGCGCTGCTCTATCCGGGCGGCATGGGCGCGGGCGACGTAAAACTGGCCGCGTTCATCGGGCTGATTACCGGTTTTCCAGGGGTTTTTGTGGCTTTATTGGTTACGGTGTTCGCCGGCGGGTTGATCAGCCTGCTGCTCATCCTGACGCGCATCCGTTCCCGGCGCGACTATATCCCCTACGGGCCGTTCTTGGTCATTGGCGGCGCTTATGCGCTGTTTTGGGGACAGCCTCTGACCGATCGTTATCTGACCTTGCCGGAAGACGAGGTGATCCATACCACGCCGAGCCAGGCAGCATCACAAGAGTCTGCCAGGCCCACGGGGCCGCCGATGGGCAGGCCCATTCTGGCGCTGGAGAAGCCGATAGACTGGTCAGCAATCTGGGTATAGCGACGGCGACCTGTTTACAAGTCATCCTCCCACTCTTCGTCCAGGTCAGGTTCCTCGGGGCTGTCCTCTAATTGCCGTATCCACAGCCATTCATCCATTGCGGCTTGGGCCGTTTCAGCGATTTCCCCATCAGGGTCCATGGAGAGATCGTCCAGGCGTTCAAAAGCCTCTTCCCAGCCTGTTTGCCCCAGAGCGAAAATAGCTTCCAGACGGATGTCCGGATCCTCCGAGTAAGTCAGGCGCAGCAACTCCTTGCCCAACTCGTCAAAGCCGATTTCACCGACGGCGCGAATGGCCTCCAATTGAATGTCTGGGTCGTCGTTGTGCAACTCGCGCTCCAGAATCTCCAACCACCGATCCATCCCGCTACGCCCCATCGCAAAGAGCGCGCTGATCTTGATCTCTCGCTCAGGACGATGATAAGCTTGTTCAACCAAGTCAACGATCTCGGCATCGTGAACAAAGCCCAGAGATTCAATCGCGAAACGCTGTTCATCAAGCGTGCGTTTCTCGTCGGCGTACACGTCCAATAAAAAGGCCTTGACTCGCTCAAAGTCGGCCTGAGGCAATTCATCCTCGCGCATCACGTCGGTCATCTCGCCCCAGTCGAACTCGTAATCCGCAAACTCGCCTTGGTACACATACACTCCCAGGCCGCTGATGGCTCGCGCCCGCACCTCTGGGTCCGGATCCTGATTGGCCATCCACATCAGCTTGTCGATCAGAGCGGGGTCAGGGTAATCCCACAAACCCCGAATCGCCGTCGCCCGCACTTTTGGGTCTAGATCATCCAGGTGCTCGACAAATATGGTGCTATTATCTGACCATTCCTCGCTATAGCGGATCAGGGCTTCGAGAAAAGCAACCCGATCTTGTGCGTCGAGGCCGGGTCGGTTTTTTTGGTTATCGCTCATACTTCCTCCAACATCTCGCGGAACTCGTCGAAAGGAATGGCGGTCAACGTTTCGGTGCTGGCGACGCCAAAGCTGTTGGCCAGCAAAGCCACCCTGGCTGCGATCTTGGCGTCGGGCGCTTCAAAGATGTGTAAAAAGTCATACGCGCCCAGCAAGGCATAACTGGCGATGCGCTTGACGGTGGGATAACGTTCCTCCAGTTGTCGCTGAAACTCCTGATCCATCTCGGCCAGAGACTGGATTTGCCTGGCCCCTTCGAGTGAGATTTTGGACAACAAGATAAAAGTAGTCATTTTTTCCTCCTGACCCGGCCAACCTCCCCACAGGGAGACTCAACCACGGATGGCACCGATTTCACCGATTTCCTTTCCATCCGTGTCATCCGTGTCATCTGTGGTTCATTTTCTTGCTCCCAACCACGGATGGCACAGATTTCACCGATTTCTTTTCCATCCGTGTCATCCGTGTCATCCGTGGTCCATCTTCTTGCTCCCAACCACGGATGGCACAGATTTCACCGATTTCTTTTCCATCCGTGTCATCCGTGTCATCTGTGGTTCATCTTTTTTCTTTCAACCTGACCGACCAAATTCCTGCGCCAACTGCAAGGCGCTGAGATGAATCATCGTCGGGCGACCGTGGGGGCAGGTGCGAGGTGAGGCGCAAGCCTCCAACTGGCGCACCAACGCCTCCATTTCTTGCCGCGAAAGCGCTTGCCCGGCTTTGATGGCGGCTTGTTTACATACCCGGCGCACAATGCGCCCTTCCATTTCACCCGCCAGCGGCTCGCCGCCGGCTTGCAGATCGGCCACGATTTCGTCCAAGATGTATTGCGGGTCCGTATCGGTTAGCAAGGCCGGCACGGCGCGCACCAGAACAGTATTGCCGCCGAACGCCGCCACATCAAAGCCCAAACCCGACAATACTTCCAGGTTCTCTTCGACCAACCCGGCCCCTTCAGGGTTGAGTTCCACCGTAAGCGGTTCCAGCAACACCTGCGATGCAACGCGAGCTTGTTCCTTCTCGGCCAGAAATTTCTCAAACAGCACCCGCTCGTGGGCCGCGTGTTGGTCGATGAGAAACATGCCTTCCGGCCCTTCGGCAATGATATAGGTCAGTCCTAATTGACCAACCACGCGCAGAAAGGGGAGAGTGTGAGCGGTAAATTGGGGATTGGTAGATTGGGAATTGGTTAATTGAGGTTCGGTGTGCAGCGTTGGCGGGCCAGCCGGAGTGGTGCGCGGCAAGGAGAGAGAGGATTGAGTCGTCGCTGTTGCCGGACCGCTATGTGACGATGGCGCTCCCAGAGCACGCAGGCGAGCGCGGCGCACCATTTGCTCCGGCGTGGGCCAGGCTCCGGGCCAATCTGGATTCGATACGGCCTCTAGCGGCGTGGCTTCCACCGGAGCAGCGCCGGTCTGCAACTCGGGCACGCTGGCCTGGTCGAGCAGCGCCCGGCGCACGGCTCGCTGCACGGCGCGAAAGACCGTATCGCCATCGCGAAAGCGAACCTGGGTCTTGGCCGGATGCACGTTTACATCCACGTCTTCGGGCGGCAAGTCTATCCGGATCACGGCCAAGGGATAGCGCCCGGTCATCAGCAGAGTGTGATAGGCCTGGACGACCGCAAAAGTCAATGACTGATCCTGCACCCAGCGCCCGTTGACAAAAAGCGTGATCTCGTTGCGATTAGAGCGGTGTAGGCTGGGGCGACTGGCGTAGCCGCTGACGCGGATTTCGCCCGGCGCATCGGTTCCTTCCACCTCAATCATCTGCGCGGCGTGGCTCGCACCATAGACTGACAAAAGCACTTCGCGCAGGTCGCCGCTGCCGTGCGACTGAAAGGTCACCCGCCCTGCGTGGGCCAGGATAAAGCGCACATACGGATAGGCCATGGCGTAGCGCGTGACCAACACGTCGATGTGTCGCCGCTCGGTGCGCTCGTTCCGCAAAAACTTGCGCCGGGCCGGGACGTTGAAAAACAGATCGCCCACTGTGATGGCCGCGCCGGGCGGGCGTCCCGCCGGCTCACGAGCCACGACCTGGCCCCCTTCCAGCCGCAACAACGTACCGACCGGCTCGTCTTTGGCTCGCGTGACCAGCGTGACCCGTGACACCGCAGCGATGCTGGCCAACGCTTCGCCGCGAAAGCCCAGTGTGCGAATGCGTTCCAGGTCGTCTACAGACGCCAGCTTGCTCGTGCTGTGACGGGCAAAAGCCAGCGCGACCTCGTCTGCCGGGATGCCGCAGCCGTCATCCACCACACGCATCTGGCGCTGGCCGCCCTCCTGGATCTCCAGCCGTATCTCACTGGCGCCAGCGTCAATGGCGTTTTCGATCAGCTCTTTGATCACCGACGCCGGCCGCTCGACGACTTCGCCGGCGGCAATACGCGCGGCGACATCCTCTGGCAATACGCGAATGGGCATGGCCCTCCTCCAGCATCATTCTACCACAGCCGAATACTTTGCGCTATTCCCGGACCCATCGGGGCTGACCAGGCGAGTTCTGGCATGTGGGTACTACGCAGATAGGGATATGACAACGAATTTTCAGGATTGACCGAATGCGCCGCTACGGCCTCCCCGGGGCTACCCTCGCTCTGCAGTCAGGCGAGGCGTCGCGTCCCTTTGACCACGGCCAGTGTGGCTGTGCTGCCCAGGCCATCGAGTTGAAAGGCGCAGATTCGCTCAATCCTCTGATTCGTCGTCATATCTGCACAGGCCGGCAGTTACGATATGTGTCAAAAGTCGGAAAGAATGGGGACAAACCTCACTAGACAAAGCCAGCGCCAGGAACCATAATGAGCACCGAGCCATAAAAGATTGGAATCCGCACGCTCTTTCGCCGCCGGTAAAAGCCGATGGAAGTTTGAGCTTGCGTTTTGAGCGTTTTGTTTTCAGGAAGGAGGCAGGCTATGCCACGTAGCCAGGTAACTATAGACGGCAACGAAGCGGCTGCTTACGTTGCGCACAAGACCAGCGAAGTCATCGCCATCTATCCCATCACCCCCTCTTCATCCATGGGCGAACTGGCGGACGAGTGGAGCGCCAAGGGCAAGACCAATATATGGGGCACGATCCCGCTGGTGGTCGAGATGCAATCCGAGGGCGGCGCCGCCGGCGCGGTGCACGGGGCGCTGCAGACCGGCTCGCTGACCACGACGTTTACCGCCAGCCAGGGCTTGCTGCTGATGATCCCCAACATGTTCAAGATCGCCGGGGA
Source organism: Anaerolineae bacterium (assembly GCA_034435435.1). Classification (GTDB taxonomy): domain Bacteria; phylum Chloroflexota; class Anaerolineae; order S140-20; family S140-20; genus DAOTXN01. Next base: position 15,880 of record DAOTXN010000024.1, read on the forward strand.
GCTGAGCAGCACGGTCTTTCACATCGCGGCGCGCACCATCGCGGCGCATGCGCTCTCTATTTTTGGCGACCACAGCGACGTGATGGCGGTCCGCTCCACCGGCTGGGCCATGCTGTTTTCCGGCTCTGTTCAGGAGATCATGGACCTGGCTATGATCGCCCATGCCAGCACGCTTCAGGCCCGCGTGCCCTTTTTGCACGCCTTTGACGGCTTTCGCTCGTCGTCTGAGGTGCAAAAGATTGAGCAACTGTCGGACGACGACATCCGGGCGATGATCGACGACGAGCTGGTGCGCGCCCATCGCGCCCGCGCCCTCTCACCCGAGCATCCGGTGATTCGCGGCACCGCCCAGAATCCCGACGTCTTTTTCCAGGCCCGCGAGACGGCGAATCCGTTTTACCAGGCTGTGCCTGGCATCGTGCAAAAGACGATGGACAAGTTTGCCGGCGTCGTCGGGCGACGGTATCGCCTGTTTGATTACGTAGGCGCGCCCGACGCCGAGCGCGTGATCGTGTTGATGGGTTCTGGCGCCGAGACAGCCGAAGAGACAGTCAACTATTTGGTCGCGCAGGGCGAAAAGGTCGGCGCGATCAAAGTGCGTCTGTATCGCCCCTTCTCGGTGGAGCATTTCATCCAGGCGCTGCCCGCCACGGTCAAGGTCATTGCGGCGCTGGACCGCACCAAAGAACCCGGCGCCATCGGCGAGCCGCTCTACCAAGACATAGTAACGGCCATTAACGAGGGACTAGCCAACGGCGTCGCGCCCTTGAAAAAAGCCCCGCGCGTCATCGGTGGGCGTTATGGCCTCTCGTCCAAAGAATTCACCCCGGCCATGATCAAGGGTGTGTTCGACGAATTGGCAAAAGCGCAGCCCAAGAATCACTTTACCGTGGGCATCCTCGACGACGTGACCCACACCAGCATTGATTATGACCCCGAATTCGACGTCGAACCCAAGAACGTGGTGCGGGCGATGTTTTGGGGCTTGGGCGCAGACGGCACGGTGGGGGCCAACAAGAACTCGATCAAGATCATCGGCGAAGAGACGCCCAACTATGCGCAGGGCTACTTTGTGTACGACTCGAAAAAGTCGGGCGCGCGCACCATCTCGCACCTGCGCTTCGGCCCCCAACCCATCCAAAGCACCTATCTGATCCACAAGGCTAACTTTGTGGCGTGCCATCAGTTCGGTTTCTTGGAACAATACGACGTGTTGGCCAACGCCGCTCCAGGCGCGACGTTCCTGCTCAACACTCCCTACCCCCCCGCAGAGGTGTGGGATCGCCTGCCGCGCAAGGTCCAGCGCCAGATCATCACCAAGAAATTAAAATTCTACGCCATTGACGCCTACTCGGTAGCCAGAGACACCGGCATGGACACACGCATCAACACCATCATGCAAACCTGCTTCTTTGCCATCAGCGGCGTGCTACCCCGCGACGAGGCCATCGCCGAGATCAAAAAGGCCATCAAAAAGACTTACGGCAAGCGCGGTGAAGCGGTGGTCAAGAAAAACTTTGAAGCCGTGGATCAAACGCTGGCCCACCTGCACGAGATACAGGTCCCCGAGGCCGCGACCAGCGCGCTCGATATGCCGCCGGTGGTGCCGGCCGAAGCGCCCGAGTTTGTGCAGAACGTGACGGCCCGGATTATAGCGGGCGAAGGCGACCTGCTGCCGGTGAGCGCGCTGCCCGTGGATGGCACCTTCCCCACCGGCACTACCCAATGGGAAAAGCGCAACATCGCGCTCGATGTGCCGGTGTGGGAGCCAGATCTGTGCATCCAATGTGGCAAGTGCGTGCTGGTCTGCCCGCACGCCGTCATCCGCAGCAAAATCTACGCCGAAAGCGACCTGGTAGGCGCGCCGGAAACCTTCAAGTCAACCGCGGCGCGCTGGAAGGGCCTGGACGACAAAAAGTACACCCTCCAGGTCTCAGTCGAGGACTGCACCGGCTGCCAGTTGTGCGTCGAGGTCTGCCCGGCCAAAGACAAAAGTCAGGTGGGGCGCAAAGCCCTCAATATGGCCTTCCAACTGCCGCTGCGCGAGCCGGAGCGCGAAAACTGGCGCTTTTTCTTGGGTCTGCCCGAGTTCCCGCGCAGCGACGGCCTGGCCTTTAACAACGTCAAGAACGTGCAGCTCTTGCGGCCCTTGTTCGAGTTCTCCGGGGCGTGTGCGGGCTGTGGCGAGACACCCTACGTCAAACTGGTCAGCCAGCTTTTCGGCGACCGCACCATCGTCGCCAACGCCACCGGCTGCTCCAGCATCTACGGCGGCAACCTGCCCACGACTCCCTGGACGTTCAACGCCGAGGGGCGCGGTCCGGCCTGGAGCAACTCGCTGTTCGAGGACAACGCCGAGTTCGGTATGGGCATGCGCCTGACGCTGGACAAGCAAGGCGAGTACGCCCGCGAGTTGGTCCAACGCCTGCGCCAGACCATCGGCGCAGAGCTGGCCGATGCCTTGCTCACCGCCCAGCAAGTCACCGAAGCCGACATCGCCGCTCAGCGCGCCCGTGTCGCCGAACTCAAAACCAAACTGGCCGCGATCCAAAATCCAGAATCCGAAATCGCCAGTCTGTTGAGTCTGACCGATATGCTGGTCAAAAAGAGCGTGTGGATTATGGGCGGCGACGGCTGGGCCTACGACATCGGTTACGGCGGCCTGGACCACGTGCTGGCTAGCGGGCGCAATGTGAACGTGCTGGTGCTGGACACCGAGGTCTATTCCAACACCGGCGGCCAGGCTTCCAAAGCCACCGGCCTGGGCGCGGTAGCCAAGTTTGCCGCTGGCGGCAAGCCCACGCCCAAGAAGGACCTGGGTATGATGGCCATGACCTACGGGAATGTGTACGTGGCGCAAGTGGCCATGGGCGCCAACGATGCCCACACCCTGCGCACTTTTTTGGAGGCCGAGTCCTACGATGGTCCGTCGCTCATCATCGCCTACAGCCATTGCATCAACCACGGCATCGACATGTCCAAAGGGTTGGATCAGCAAAAGCTGGCGGTGGATTCTGGCCACTGGCCATTGTATCGCTACGACCCGCGCCTCAAGGCTGAGGGCAAGAACCCGTTCCAACTGGATTCCAAGCCGCCCAAGATCGAGCTTCAGGACTATATTTACAACGAAACGCGCTACCGGATGCTGCGCCAGAGCAACCCCGAAGCCGCCGAACGACTGCTGATCGAGGCCAAGAAAGCCATCGCAGAACGTTGGCAGCGCTATCAACTGTTGGCGAGCGCATAATAAAACGTGAAACGTGAAACGTGAGGAGTGAATTTACGTTTCACGTTTCACTCATCACTTGAGGGGAGTGAGATAATGGACCTTTCTACGACCTACGTGGGCCTGCAATTGAAAAATCCCATCGTGCCATCGTCGTCGCCCTTGTCGTACAAGCTGGATGGCATCCGGCGGTTGGAGGATGCCGGAGCTGCCGCTGTGGTGATGCACTCGCTGTTCGAAGAACAGATCACGCTCGAAAGCCACCAGCTCGATCACTTTTTGAGTTATGGGACGGATAGTTTTGGCGAGGCATTGAGTTATTTCCCCGACCTGGAGAGTTACAACATTGGACCCGATAGCTATTTGGAGCTGATCCGCCAGGCCAAAGAGAGCGTGGGCATTCCTATTGTCGGGAGCTTGAACGGGGTTTCGACCGGCGGGTGGATCGAATATGCGACCAAGATCGAGCAGGCGGGGGCGGATGCGCTCGAGTTGAACGTGTATTACATCCCCACCAACGTGCAGATGACCGGCGGCGAGGTGGAGCAGATGTACCTGGATGTCCTGAGCGACGTGAAAAAGAGCGTGTCGATCCCGGTGGCGATCAAGCTCAGTCCCTTTTTCAGCGCCACGGCCAACATGGCCTACCGCTTGTCTGAGGCCGGGGCCAACGCGCTGGTGCTCTTTAATCGCTTTTATCAACCCGACCTGGACATTGAGGCTTTGGAGGTCACGCCGCGTGTGATGCTGAGCAAATCACGCGACCTCACGCTGCCGTTGCGCTGGGTCGCTCTGCTGTATGGACGGGTATCAGCCGACTTGGCGCTGACAGGCGGCGTGCAAGACCACATTGACGTGCTCAAAAGTATGATGGCCGGGGCCAAGGTCGCTATGATGGCGTCGGCGTTACTGCGCAAAGGTCCGCAACGCATCGGCAAAATCCTGACCCGCATGAGCGAATGGATGGAAGCGCACGAATACGAATCCGTCGCGCAGATGCAGGGGAGTATGAGCCAACAGAGCGTGGCAGAACCGGCGGCCTTTGAACGGGCCAACTATATGAAAGTGCTCCAATCCTGGCGCCCTGATCCGACCGGCAAGCGCATTTGATCTCACCATAACGGTGGACTGTCTGCACGCCGAAACAAAGCCCCTCTCTACGATAAATCATAAAGAGGGGCTTGCCTGTTCATACACAGGCGCAGGCGATCATCCCCCCGCCCGAATGCTCATTCAATTGTCTTGGGTGTGTTTCAGATGAGTTGAGCAATGAGGAGTGAGGCACGCCTACGCGCCTCACGGAGCCGCACGTGGGCGTGCTGGCTCCTCTTCCCAACCGAAATGAAACACACCCAATTGCCTTCACAGGTAGGGTGTCAGGCCCCACCGTGACAGCTTTTTACCACCAGCGCTTGTAGGCGCGCTTGGCCCGAGTAACGCACCACGGCGTGCCAACCAGGGCAACCAGACCAACCAAAGCCGCTACCAGCGCCAGCGAAGCCACCGGCGAAGCATGGGTCACGCCGCCGGTTTGCGGCAGACCAGACCCCGCGCCGCCGCCCATGCCGATGCCTGTCCCGGCCGAGTATACGATAGGACCACTGCCAGAAACGCCGAAATTAATCCCGGTCGCTGCCCCGCTCGCCGGCACATTGGCGTAAAGCTCCGTCGGCGTGGTCGCCCGGTAGCCATCAGGCACGTGGACCGTCACCTTCCAGTAGCCGGGCTGGAGCGGCGTTGGCCCGTAGCTGCCAGGGCCAGGCGAGGGTGCAGGTAATCCGTGCCCTGCCTGTGGATTCGGGTCACCGTTGCCCGTGTAATACGTTTGAGAGTATTTGTCATAGCTGATGGTCACATACACGCCAGGGACACCCTCTTCACCTTGATCAAAGACGCCGTTCTTGTTCGTGTCCCTAAAGACGTAACCGCGAATGGTGCCGCTGCTTTGATGGGCGGCCGCCACACTACTCAGCGCAAGAATCGAGAGAATGAAAAAGATCAACCAACGATTGCGCATCGCCACAACTCCTTTCTCACATTAGACACACCGGTTATTCAAAAGAATCACTGAGGACATTGTAGGGTACTTTTTTTCTTTTGTCAACTATGTTTGTGATTGCCCAAGAGCAAGTCCTAAGGAAATCTATCTGCATTCAACCAGCAGATCTGAAAAACAGCTTGACAGCTTGTACTCGAATCAAGGCCGGCTATCGCGTACATACAGCCTGCAACGAGGTACATCGTCTTGAAGCTGAGTCCCTGGGCGATCAAGCCGCCCAACAGCGGGCCGATGATATTCACCACCATGAACATGGCGCTGGTGATGCCATATACTCGACCGCGCGTCTCTTCGGTCAATTCCTCGGCCACAAAGGCTTGAAAGCTGGGCGCGACGAACGAGACGGCCATGGCCGTCAGCATGGAGGCCGGCAGCAACCATATCGCTCCAAGCCGGTCCATGACCGGCGTCTGGGCCTTCCCAGACGGATTTCTTCACGCAACGTGCGGGTCACGCACCCGCCCAGAGCCTAATTTAACATTGTCGAGGCAGTTACGATTCGGGAAGGAATACCGTAAAGCCGAAACCAGCAATCGTCGTCATTCAAAGAGGCGAGCGATTTCGTCACGGGCAAAGGTAGGCAGAGGCCTTTTTTGCTCACCAACGCATAACATCACGCCTTTTTCTTGGGGTACAACCCGCCCGATCACCACGGCTTCAATGCCAGCTTTGATCAGTGCGTCACATACCCGTCCGGCGTCCGATTCGGCGACCGCCAGCAACAGCGAGCCTGAGCCGATCACACCCCAGGGATCCAGGCCATAGATTTCACACAGACGCCGGGTTTCTGCGTAAAAGGGAACTGCATTGGCGTGGATCTCTAAACCCACTCGAGCCGCTGTCGCCACTTCCCACAGGCCGGTGGCCAGCCCGCCCTCGGTAGGATCGTGCATGGCGTGGATAGGCGCGACCTCGGTCGCTACCTGAGCCGCCTGAACCACGCTGATGCCGGGATGGCGGATAAAATCGGCGCAGCGGTCCAAAAAATCGACAGAAAGGCCATATTGCTGTTCCAGCTCGGCTCGTTTTTCCCGCGCGATGATGGCTGTCGCCTCGACTGCGACGCGGTTGGTCAGCACCAACGCATCACCGGCGCGCGCTCCGCTCGTCGTCACCAGGCGCTCCGGCCCGACCTCTCCCAACATAGTCCCGACTAGGATAGGCCGGTCCAGATTATAGGTGATTTCGGTGTGCCCTCCCACCAGTGTTGCGCCGATTTCCTCACACGCGCCTACGATTTGCTCAAAAATACCGTCTACCAGAGACGCATCGGCCCGACCGGCCGGCAAGAGCAGCGTCGCCAGGAACCAGCGCGACATAGCGCCGGTGCAAGCGACGTCGTTGGCATTCACGTGGACGGCGTACCAGCCGATCTGATCGGTGGCGAAGGTGATGGGGTCGCTCTTGACCACCAGGTATCGGTCGCCCAAGTCCAGCACCGCCGCGTCTTCGCCCACCTGCGGACCGACGACGACGCGTGGGTCGCGCAGCGATACCTGGCTCAACAAACGCGCCAAATGGTTGGCCGGGAGTTTGCCCAACGGAAAAGGTGTATCGCTCATCTGCTCCCTCGATAGAAGTAAAAGACCGCTCCAGAGAGCGGCCTTTTACGTGTGCGCCGTAGCATATCATCCTAGGGATGGTGGTGCTACGGCGCTAGTCTCGGAACTACTACTCATAAGCACCACCTCCTCCTGTTAGGATAGCTGTGGCGAATGTTCGCCAATAATTTTAATAACAAATGTATTATCGCACATTAGGCATGTCTTGTCAATCAACAAAATAAAAGATAAACTCAGGTAGGGTGGGTTTTTTCGCCGGCGGCAGCGCGGCAGAATGTTTGCCCTACGGGAATCGTCAGGAGGGAAAAATGCGCGCATTGGTTATAGATGAGGGCATCCGGCTGGAGCGAGATTACCCCACTCCCGACCGGACACGGTTGCCGGTGGGTGAGGCATTGGTGCGCGTGCGCCAGGCGGGGGTGTGCAACACCGACCTGGAGCTGCTTCGCGGTTATGCGTCGTTCAGGGGCGTGCCCGGACACGAGTTTGTGGGTTGGGTCGAGGCTTGTCCTTCGGAGCCGGATTGGGAAGGGCAGCGCGTCGTGGGTGAGATCAACATCGCATGTGGCGTGTGCGTCAATTGTCGCGCCGGGCGTGCTGTCCATTGTTCCTCGCGCACCGTGTTAGGTATCCGCAGGCGCGATGGGGCCTTTGCCGATTACTTGACCCTGCCAGTAGCAAACTTGCATGCTGTACCCGACGGCGTGACCGATGACCAGGCTGTGTTTGTCGAGCCGTTGGCGGCGGCGTTAGAGATTGCCGAGCAGGTCCACGTGCGTCCTACCGATCGGGTGGTCGTGTTGGGCGATGGCAAGCTCGGGCAGTTGATCGCCCAAACTCTGGCCCTCACCGGCTGCGATCTGACCGTCGTCGGTCGCCACAGAAACAAGCTCGATCTGTTGGCCGTGCGCGGCATCCCCACGTTGCTGGCCGATCAGATAACAGAAGCTTTGCCGGTCGGCGTTGATATGGTGGTAGAAGCGACCGGAACCCAGAGCGGCTTTGAAACGGCGCGACGAATGGCGCGCCCGCAGGGAAAGCTGATCCTCAAGAGCACCTATCACGGACTCGTTCAGCTCGATCTGTCGCGGGTGGTGGTAGACGAAGTGCATCTCGTGGGGTCGCGCTGTGGGCCATTCGAGGCGGCGCTGCGTTTGCTGGCGCGAGGGTTGGTGGCGGTTGAGCCGCTCATCCAGGCTCGCTTTTCTTTGGATCAGGGGGTAACGGCTCTGGAGCGAGCTGCGGTCAAGGGTACGCTGAAGGTGCTGATCGAAATGTGATTCAGCGCCCTTTTTCCAAACAGGGGATGGTAAAAGAGAATACGCTTCCCACCCCCAATTGGCTCTCGACACTCATCCGACCGCCGTGCACTTCGACGATTTGTTTGGCGATGGATAACCCCAGCCCCGTGCCTTGGGCATACCCCTCGGAATCTCGCACGCGGAAGAATTTCTCGAACAGATGGACGAGATTGTCTTGCGAAATGCCCTGTCCTGTATCCTTGACGGCGACACGCACGCAACTCGGCTCTTGAGAATCCACGCCCACTGTCACCGTCACGCTGCCGGCGGGCCGATTGTATTTGATGGCATTACTGACCAGGTTGAGCACAACTTGATGTAAGCGTTGCTCGTCGCCCAGCACTGCCGGCAAGTCGTCCGACGTACGCACGGTGAGCCGTATACCGCGCTCAATGGCTTGCGGCCGCACCACGTTCACCGCTGTGCGCACCACCTGCGCCAGATCGACTTCGGTGCGGACTAGGCGCGCTCGCCCCGACGAAAGACGCGCCAGGTCCAGAAACTCGTTGGTCATGTTGGCCAGGCGCTCGGCCTCGTTGCGGATCGTCTCCAGAAACTGGGTGCGTTGTTCTTCGCCCACTCGGCTCCCTAACAGCATATCGGCGTAGGCCAAAATAGCGGTCAAGGGGGTGCGCAATTCGTGGACCATTTCCGAGATCAGGTCGCTTTGTTGAAAGAGGCGGGCGTTTTCGATAGCCACCGCTGCCTGAGCGGCCATCGTCAATAACAGATCGACGTCGGCCTGGTCAAAAGACCGTCCCTGGGCTTTGTTAAGCGACTCGAGCACGCCGATGATCTCGCCTTTGACCGAAAGCGGCACGGCGATCAAGCTTTGGGTCACAAAAGCGATCTCGACGTCGCTGCCCTGAAAATGACGCTCGTCTTTTTGAGCATCCTCGATGACGACCGGCTCGCCGTGGCGCACTACCCAGCCCGCAATACTGTCCATCGGCACGACCACGCGCTGAACTTCTTCGCTTTTGGCTCCGGTAGCAGCTTCAAAATAGAGATCGCCGCTCTTGCGATCCACCAGTAAGATCGAGCTGGCTGTGCCTCCGGTGATCTCTTGGGCTGCCTCAATGATCATTTGCAGCAACAGGGGCAACTCCAGCACAGAGTTGAGATGGCGGCTTAACTCGATGATGCGCTCATAGCGCGCCCACAATTCTTCCTGGCGTTCGGGCGCTAGATCCGCAAATCGGTTACCTTTTGCGCCGGTTGTCATACTACCGTCTTTAACCTCAATGTTTTCTTGACCGGACAGCCTGAATCAACACCGGCAGAGCCTCTGCGACATCAGCCCGAATGACCACATCGGCTATGGCGTCCAGATGCGTGGGGCCTAAATTCACAAAGATCAACTTGCCCCCCCGCTCTTTGGTCAATATGGGGATGTCGCCCGCTGGCGCGACCTCCAAAGACGACCCGGCCACCACCATCACGTCGCTTTTGCGGGCAGCTTGCTGCGCGGCCAGGATGATCCGTGCAGGCAACTGCTCGCCGTAGAGAATAATGTCAGGTTTCATCACCCCGGCGCACCTGTCGCAATGCGGCACGCCGCCGTTTTTCATGTAATTCTGGATCAGCGCAGCCGCCGGTACAGAACGGTAACAGTGGATACACGTGGCCTGACGCAAATGTCCGTGGACTTCGTATACCACCTGAGAACCGGCCAATTGGTGCAAATTGTCGATGTTTTGCGTGATGATCGCCTTGATCACGCCCAGTCGTTCCAACTCGGCCAGCGCCAAGTGGGCCGGGTTTGGCTTGGCATCCAGCACTCTATGCAGCCACGGGCGCACCCAATCATAAAATGCTTGCGGGTTTTGACGAAACGCATAGATGGTCGCAACATCCAAAGGATCCATCTGCTCCCACAGGCCCGAGCCCGCGCTACGAAAATCTGGAATGCCTGAGGGGGTGCTGACGCCGGCGCCGGTCAGCGCAACGGCGTGTCGGGCGCTCCCCAGTAACATGGCCGCCTGTTCGATCTTTTCGTCAACCGCCATCGTCTGCCCACCACGTCCAAGAAACTGGTTTAAGGAGCATCTCACTACGGGGCATGCAGCCCCTTGCTGCGCCACAGCAAGGTTGGAAGTGCGCTTTATAAAAGCGTTTGTACCAATTCTTGTATTTGTTCTGCGACCGGCGCCTCTGGTTCCAGCCAAACGAGCGGCGCTCCTTGTCTGGCGGCCCGCCGGGCCAGGTCGGCCGCGGGTTGGATCACCCCGGCCAATGCAATTCCGAGGGTGTGTGCGATCTCGTCACTCGAATGAGAGGCGTCTCCTTCAAGTCGCTCAACGATCACCAGCCGGATATCCTGAAGTGCCGGCTCGAAGGTTTTCATTTTACCCAACACGTCTTGAGTCAGCGCCAGGCACAACGGTTCCGGTTCTACGACTACCAGCACCACGTCACAATAACCTATGGCGTGTTGCACAGCATCGCTCAGCACGTTACCCAAATCAAAAAACAGATAATCGGACGCCGTGACCATATACTTGAGCACAGGTTCGATCATCTCTTGCGGCAAGTCGGACATCCCGCTGGGCAAGGGCGTAGCCGGCCAATAGAACAACCCACTGGCATGAGAGACAAGGTATCTCTCAATGATCTCCTGAGTCAATGATTGGGTCGCGTATTGCGCCAGCGCTCCCCAGCCGCCTGCCGGCTTTTGGCCGAGTAATAGCGCCACGCCGCCCCAACCAGCGTGCATATCCACAATGCTCACACGTGTCGCGGTCTGTCTATGGTCTGGCTGCGTCAGGTGTTGCCTCAGCGCCGCCGCCAGATTCACGGCCAACGTCGAGACGCCCACCCCACCCTTTGCTCCAATCAGGCCAATCGTGCGCGCCTTGGGTGTGGCTTTGACCTCGGCGCGAGCTTGTTCTGCCCGCTGCAAGAGCGCCTCGACATGGGAGACCAGCTCGTTGGGATGAATGGGCTTGGTCAAATAGTCGTCGGCCCCGGCCTGAAAACCCGCCACCTTGTCGCCCACCAGCGTCTTGGCCGTAAACATGATCACTGGCAACAGAGCCGTGTCGGGGTCTGCCCGTAACTGCTGGCACACCTGATACCCGTCCACGCCTGGCATCATGATGTCCAAGATCACCAGGTCTGGGTTTTCTGTTTTGGCTTTGCTGAGCGCCTGACCGCCGCTGTGCGCCGCGATAATCTCATAGCCACGGCGCTGTAACATCAATCCAACCAGCTTGAGGCTCTCCAAATCATCATCCACAATCAGGATTTTTTTGCTCATGCTTGCGCCTTCCCATCTATGATGTGAGACATGTGGGCCGGTGTACAAAACCCTCGAGGCGTGCCCGAGTTAGAGGATTGAGGCTCTCCTATGCGGCTTAATGTAGCACAAAAAGACCAATGCCGCAAGCCGAGACAGCCCGATGGGGCTATTCTCGAGTGGGGGCGAAAAAGACAACACCCATACAGCTCAATTGGGTGTGTTTCAAATGAGTTGAAGGGTGAGCACTCCTCAATGGTTCTCAGCACAAAACGGGGCTGGAAGCCCGGCTTCAGCCGGGAAAACTCCGATCAATCGGGGCGTCCGCTCCGCTTTTGACTGGGAACCAGGCCGCTTCGGGCGCATCTGGGGACACTCCCTCCACACTTCAACTGAAATGAAACACACCCAGCTCAATTGCTTCGGCTTAACAACCCGCCAAATAATCCCTTCTTTTTTGGCTGGGCAGCCGGAGTGGTGGCAGAGAGCGCTTTTTCGTCGCCATGCGCGTCGTCGGCCAGCTTGTCGCTGCTCGCGGCGGCCATACCGGGTTCAGGGACTTTGTTAACCAGCGTCAACAACTGGCGCGTCACCGGCATGCTCTTGTCTACTTCGCGCTCAAAGAGCACCAACGGCACCCCTCGGTTGATGGCGCTCTGAACGACCCGCGGGCTGTCGGAAAGACTGACAAAGATGGGGTGCTTGAGATGTCGCTCGATAGCCGCTGCCGTGATCCCCCCCCGTGGATCATCCCGATTGAGAATGAGTGAAATCTTGTCCGGTCTATACTCCAGGCTTTGGGCTATCCCCAGGAACGAACGCACGTTCTTGATGGCCGGGATGTCGGGCGTAAGCAACACAAAGATATGTTCGGCTACGTCCATAAAATGCAAAGCACGGTCATCCAGGCGGCTGCCCACATCTACGACGACGTAATCAAACCCACGCCGCGCTAACTTGAGTATCTGTTCCAGGTTTTGGACCGTGACCAGGTCGGCCATCTCGGGGCTGGGCGGCGCTGCCAGCAACCGTATCCCTGAAGCGTGCGGCAATGAAGAGAGATTGATCAGTTCGGGGTCGTTGTCGCCCAAGGAAGGAAGCACATCGGTGATACTGCGCGTGATCTGCAGATTCAGCATTGCATCCAGAGCGCCGAAGCGCAGGTTGCCGTCGATCAAGAGTGTTTTGGCCTTGCGCTGCCCCTGTAACACAACAGCCAGACTGGATGCCACCGTGCTACAGCCCGCTCCCCCACGCGGACTGAACACGGCCACCACCGTTGCCAGCTTGACCTGCCGGGTCGCAGTAGTGGGCATCGTCGGCGCACCCACGCTCACCGCCTCGGCCGGCGTCGGTTCCAGTCGGCCGACCTCGCCCAAGATATTCAACAACTCGTCGTGTGTGAATGGTTTGATGAGAAATTCGCGCGCACCCACCTGCATCGCCCGCCGCAGGTAGGCCATCTCGCTCTGCACCGACATCATCACCACGCGCACCGAGGGTAGATCGCGAAAGATGATCTCGGCCGCCGAGATGCCATCCATCACCGGCATATTGATGTCCATCAAGATCAAGTGAGGCTTGGTATCACGCGCCAACTGAACCGCGTCCCGTCCATTGGCGGCCATCCCTACCAGTTCGATGTTGGCCTCGAAATGGAGCAACTTGCGCAGATACTCACGAGTCTCGGTACTGTCGTCCACGATCATGATGCGCATCTTGCCTGTATCGGCCATGGGGTCTCTCCCGTCGTTCACACCAACATGCTTGGATCACACGCGCCTATTGTACTCGTTCTAACAAGGCATGGCAAGCCTGACCTTGGTCCTGTCCTTGCTTTTGCCGATGTTTCACCGTAAAATTCTTCTCACACCATTACCCGCCTGCGGGATTCAAACCTGTGGGACGATGGGGAATTGCCGATAATAATCACAGGAGGTCAAAAATGGGAGATATTTATCGCAGCATAGCCGGAAAAGCCGACGAGCGCATCGGTCACGTGGACGAAGAGGGAAACGTCTATCGCCACGTCCCCCACGCGCCCGACAAGCGTGTGGGTCACGTCACGCCCGATGGTCAGGTGCACCGCCACCACGCGCTGCGCCCCGACGAACGTGCAGGCTATGTGGACCAAAATCGAAACGTGTATCGCGCGGTCAAGCTAGGGCGCGACCAGCAGGCCGGCCGGATCGACGCCAACGGCGAAATATACGTGCACGTACCCGATGGCGAAGACCTGCGCGTGGGCAAAGTCACCGGCAAACGGGCGTTGCTAGAGGGCGCGGCGGCGCTGCTGTTGCTATTGAGCAGTGACGACGGATGAATGGATGGGGCAACGGATAAACACATGCGACACGGTTATTACATTTGCAGGGCATGCCACCGTGCGCGTCGAGATGGATGGCGTGACTCTGCTGACCGATCCGCTGCTGCGTGACCGGCTGTGGCACCTGCGCCGCCAAGTGCCGTGCGAAGAAAACGGTTGTTTGCCGCTGGACGATCTGTCCGCGGTGCTGGTCTCGCACCTGCACCTGGACCACGCCGACGTGCCTTCACTGCGGCGCATTCCCCGCCATGTGCCGCTCATCGCGCCCAAAGGCGCCGGCGGCTATTTGCGCGCGCGCCTGCCCCACCCCGTCGAGACCATTGAGATATGGGAACGCCGCCGGGTCGGTCCGGTGGAGGTCGTGGCTGTGCCGGCGGCGCACAACGGTTTCGGCGCCTCGCTGGCGCCGCTGTCGGCCTGCGCCGGCTTCATGCTGTGCGGCAGCGCCACGATTTACTTTGCCGGCGACACAGCCCTGTTCCCCGAAATGCAAACACTCGGAGACCAATTTGACATTGACGTGGCGCTGCTGCCCGTGTGGGGTTACGGGCCTAACCTGCGCGGCGACCACCTGACCCCGCGCGACGCCGCCCGCGCCCTCACGCTGCTGCGCCCGCGCAAAGCCATTCCCATCCACTGGGGCACGTACCGCCCGCCCGGCAAGCTGTGGAGCCGGATGAACTATTTTAACGATCCACCCTACACCTTTGCTGGGTACGCGGCGCACGTGGCCCCCGATACTGAGGTGCACATTTTACAGCCAGGGAACTCTCTCATTTTGACCAACGAAGGGTGAGCATTGTAGGCTTGAATTAACGTTCGACAATGTGTGGTGTCTTCCCGAACTGGAGAGCTGGCATGAATGAGGAATGGGGCTTGGAAGCAAACTATCACGCTTTGGTAGAGAACATCAACGATGTCATCTTTTCTTTGGACGCCCAGGGCCGTTTCACCTACGTTAGCCCGGCCATCGAGCGCTTTGCCCACTATCAGACGAGCGAAGTCATCGGACAGCCCTTCGACTGCTTTGTGCATCCCGACGATCTTGGCGGTTTGCAGACCAGTTTCGAGCGTACCTTGACCGGCGACCTGGAGCCATACGAATTCCGGGTATTTGCGCGAGATGGCGCAGTGCTGCACGTGCGCACCTCCAGCCGCCCGTTGTGGGAGAATGATCAGTTAGTGGGCCTGACCGGTGTCATGACCAACATCACCGAGCGGGTGCGAGCGGAGCAGGCGCTTAGGCAGGCCCACGCCGAGCTAGAACAACGGGTGCAAGAGCGCACGGCCGAGTTAGTCCAGGCCAACCGCATGCTCAACATCCTCAGCGCGTGTAACCAGGTCGTCGTGCGAGCCACCGAAGAGCCGGCGCTGCTGCAAGAGGTCTGCCGCATCATCGTGGATTTGGGCGGCTACCCTCTGGTGTGGGTCGGTTTTGCCGAGCAAGACGCCGCTCAGACGGTGCGCCCGGCGGCCCAGGCCGGCTTGGAGGATGGGTACCTGGATACCGTCAACATGACCTGGGGCGATACCGAGCGCGGCCGGGGGCCGACCGGCGCAGCCATTCGCTCGGGCCAGCCCTGCATTGCCAGGGACATCCAAACCGACCCCCACTTCGCTCCCTGGCGGGAAGACGCCATACGGCGCGGCTATGCGTCGTCCATCGCGTTGCCCTTGCGTGGCGATGAGCGGGTGTTCGGCGCGCTGAATATCTATGCTGCCAAACCAGATGCTTTCCACACGGCAGAAGTGGACCTGCTGATGGAGTTGGCTAACGACCTGGCGTTTGGCGTCACCTCTCTGCGGGAACGGGCCGAGCGCAAGCGGGCAGAGGAGGCGGCGCGGGAAAGCGAGATGCGCTATCGAGCCATCGTAGAAGCGTTCGACGGATTGATATACATTTGCTCGCCAGACTACCGCGTCGAGTTTATGAACAAGCAGCTTCTTGAGCGCACAGGTTACGACGGGACCGGGGAGCTGTGTTACAAAGTATTGCACGATCGCGATTCCATCTGTCCGTGGTGTGTGAATAACCAGGTGTTCGCCGGTGAAACCGTCCGGTGGGAGGTGCAGAGTCCCAAAGACAACCATTGGTACTATGTGGTCAATACACCTATATACCACACCGACGGTTCAATATCAAAGCAAGCGATGATTCTGGACATCACCGAGCGCAAGCAGGCGGAGGAAGCGCTGAAAGAACAGTACTCAACCCTACGCAGCATCATCGAAAGCAACAATGCGCCGATCTTTTCTATAGACAGGCAATACCGTTATACCAGTTTCAACACGGCGCACGCCGTGGTGATGAAGGCGATCTATGGCGTGGAGATCGAAACCGGCCACAGTCTGTTGGACTATATGACCGTGCCGGAGGATCGAGAGGTTGCAAAGCGAAGTCTCGACCGGGCGTTGGCGGGAGAACCGAGCGTGGAGGAAGCGTATTCTGGCGAGGAAAGGCGGTCCCGGCGATATTTTCAAGTATCACACAATCTCATCCGGACGGAAGAGGGGGCGGTCATTGGCGTGGCAGTGTTTGCCCTGGATATTACCGGGCGCAAACAGGCTCAGGAGGCGCTAACCCTGTTCCGTTCACTTATCGACCACACTAACGAGGCCATCGAGGTCGTTGACCCGGAAACGGGGCGCTTCCTCGACGCGAATGAGCAAGCCTGCCTGGCTCTAGGCTACACTCGCGAAGAGTTTCTAACCCTCACAGTTCCCGAAATCAACCCTGTGGTGGCTGCCCGGTCTTGGAAGGAGACCCTGGCAGAGTTGCGGCGCTCCGGATCTCTGATCCGCGAGAGCCAGCGCCGGCACAAAGATGGCTCGATTTTTCCGGTTGAAATCAATGTCAACTATATTCGCCTGGACCGCGATTACGTACTTGCAGTGGTTCGCGACATCACCGAGCGCAAGCGGGCCGAGAGAGAATTGCAGCGCTCCAACGAACTGCTGCGGGCCATCATTGAGGCCGCGCCGACGGCTATCATTGGCCTGGACCTGGACGGAAATGTGCAAATGGTGTGGAATCCAGCGGCCGAAAAGATGCTCGGCTGGAGCGCCCAGGAGGTCATGGGCCGCTTTCTCCCCAGCGTGCTGGTGGAGAGCCAGGAAGAATTCAGGCGCTTTCGAGAAATGATACGCAGTGGCAAGACCTTGGACGGCGTGGAAGTGCGCCGGCAGAGGCGCGATGGCAGCCCCATTGATTACAGCATCTATGCCTCACCGCTGCGTGACGCCGAGGGCCAGATCACCGGCGACATCGCCGTACTGGTGGATATCACCGAGCGTAAACGCGCAGAGGGAGACCTGCGCAAATTGTCGCATGCCATTGAGCATAGCCCTGCCTCAATTGTCATCACGGATTCCGCCGGCAACATCGAGTATGTCAATCCCAAGTTCACTCAAATTACCGGTTACACGCGCGATGAAGTGATCGGAAAAAATCCGCGTATCCTCAAATCGGGTGAGACCCCGCCAGAAGAATACACGCGGTTGTGGGATACCATCACTCATGGGGGGGTGTGGCGCGGCGAATTCCACAACAAGAAGGAGAACGGCGAACTGTACTGGGAGTCTGCTTCCATCTCACCCATTATTGACTCACAAGGCAACATCACGCACTTTGTCGCAGTCAAAGAAGACATCACCAAGCGCAAGCGGGCCGAAGAGGCGCTGCGGCAAAGCGAAGAACGCTATCGGACGCTGTACCAAGATAACCCCTCCACGTACTTTACGGTGGATGCGCAAGGCGCGGTGCTCTCGGTCAACCCGTTTGGCGCAGAGCAATTGGGTTACACGGTCGAAGAGTTGATCGGCCAATCGGTGTTCAAGGTCTTTTACCCGGATGATCTGGAGGCCGTTCAGCAGCAGTTGAGGGCGTGTTTGCAGCACCCCGGCCAGGTGGTGCACTGGGAGTTTCGCAAAGTTCGCCGGGACGGGAGTATTTTGTGGGTGCGGGAAGCGGCGCGCGCCGTGCAAGAAGCTGAAGACAAACCGGTAGTCTTTATCGTGTGTGAGGACATCACGGAGCGCAAGCGAGCGGAAGAGGCCTTGAGCCACTATGTCGAGCGTCTCAAGACCCTCCGCCAGATTGATCAGGCCATTCTGTCTGCCCAGTCGGCGGAGGCCATTGCCCGGGCTGCCCTGGGCCGCATCCGGCATCTGCTGCCATGCCAGTGGGCCAGCGTGGCCGAGTTTGACCTCCCTACCGCCACAGCCAGCGTGCTGGCCGTCCAGATTGACGATGAGACACGCATGGGGATGGGAGCGTGCATTGCACTGACGCAATGGGAAGCCATGGCCGAGCTGGAGCAGGGCAGGATTCGCGTGGTCGAGGACATTCTGAGCTTATCTCAACCTTCGCAAACCGAGCGGGCGTTGGGCGCTGAGGGCCTGCGCTCCACCCTCAACGTCCCGCTCGTGGCGCAAGGCGAGTTGATCGGGGCGCTGAACCTGGGGGCGAGCAGCCCTGGCGCTTTTTCCCTCGAACACGTGGAAATCGCGCGCGAGGTGGCCGACCAGCTGGCGGTCGGCATCCAGAACGCCCGGCTGTATCGGGAGACGCGCCTGCGCGCTGAACGGCTGGCCGCCGTCAACCGTATTGGGCGCGCAGTGAGCGCCACCCTGCACCTGGATGACCTGATGGAAGTGGTGTACCAGGGCATTGTCTCGGCCTTTGAAGCCGATGCGTTGTTCGTCGCGTTGTATGACCCGCTCGCCAACGAGCTGGATTATCGCATACAGGTAGATCAAGGCATACGACTGCCGCCCGAGCGGCAGCTCCTGGAAGCGGGGCTGACGGCCTGGATCGTTACGCAGAAAAAGCCTCTCCTGATCCGGAATTATGAGCAGGAGCGAGAGGGCCTGCCCGTGATCCATCTGTGGGGCACGATGCAGGTCCCCATGTGCTGGTTGGGAGCGCCCATGCAGATCGGCGAGCGGGTAGTGGGAGTAATCTCGGTCCAGGCGTATCGCCCCTATGCTTACGGCGAAGAGGAGCAACTGCTGCTCTCCACCATCGCGGATCAGGTGGCGGTCGCGGTGGAGAACGCCCGGCTGTTCGAGGCCGAGCAAAGGCGGCGGCAGGAGGCCGAGACCTTGCGGCAGGCGGCCCTGGCCCTGACGACGAGTCTGGATCGCAACCAGGTCGTCGAGCGTATCCTGGGCCAACTGCAGCGTGTGGTGCCCTATGACAGCGCTTCGGTGCAATTGCTCAAGGGCGCGCAGTTGGAGATCGTTGGGGGGCGCGGTTTTCCGAATCTGCCGGACATTTTAGGTTTCATCTTTTCTACTGAGGGCGAGAATCCCAACAGTGTGGTGGTGCGCACGCGGGCGCCCTTTATCGTCAGTGATGGTCCGGCCGTCTACGAGGAGTTTCAGCGCGAGCCGCACGCTTCAGCCGGCATTCGGGCCTGGCTGGGAGTGCCTATGCTGGTGGGCGAGCAGTTGATCGGGATAATCACCCTGGACAAACGAGAGCCAGGATTCTACACGCCGGAGCAGGCCCGCCTGGCCGAGGCATTCGCAGCACAGGCGGCGGCGGCGATTGAGAACAGCCGGTTGTACGAGCAGGTGCGCTTGCACGTGGAAGAGCTGGCCGATGCGCTGGCGCGGCTGCGAGAGTTGGACCGGCTCAAGAGCGAATTCATCCAGAACGTCTCGCACGAGCTGCGCACGCCGCTGGCGCTTGCTCGCGGGTATGCCGAACTGTTGCTGGCTGGCGACTTTGGTGAGCTGCCGCCCCAGCAGCGAGAAGCCGTGGAGATCATTACGCGGCGGACGCAAATGCTGGGAGCGTTGGTGGAAGACATGACCTTCATCTTGGAGGCCGAGGTGCGCCCGCCGGTGCGCGAGACCGTCGCGTTGGACGAACTGACCCGCGACGTGCTAGAGGATTTCCAGGCGGCGGCCAGCCGGGCCGGGTTGACGCTGCGGGCCGAGGTCGCTTCCGACCTAACACCTGTGAGCGGCGAGAGTGTCTATCTGCGGCGGGTGTTGGACAATCTGCTGAGCAATGCGCTCAAATTCACCCCGGCTGGGGGCAGCATCACCGTGCGGGCGTGGCAGGCGACCGGGCATGTGCTGCTGCAAGTGGCCGACACGGGCATCGGCATCCCGGCGGAACAGCAAGGGCGCATCTTTGAGCGCTTCTATCAAGTGGACGGGAGCGCCCGCCGGCGCTATGGCGGGGTGGGCCTGGGGCTGGCGCTGGTAAAAGAGACGGTCGAGGCCCTGGGGGGAAAAGTAAGTGTGGAGAGCGTCGTAGGCCACGGGAGCACCTTTACCATTACCCTGCCGGCCAGCGACGCCTGATATAGCGGTCGTGCAAAGCTGCGCCGAATCCTTTGACGAATGACAGCAGTCGGCGGTCAGCAGTCGGCCGTCGGCAGCATCTTTTTCAAAAATTGCCCCGTGTAGCTGGCCTGCACTTCGGCCACCTGCTCCGGCGTGCCCTCGGCCACCACGTAGCCGCCCGCATCGCCTCCCTCTGGCCCCAGGTCGATCAACCAATCGGCCACCTTGATGATGTCGGGGTGATGCTCGATGATGACGACCGTGTTGCCCTCGTCCACCAGCCGGTTGAGCACGTCGATCAGCTTGTGCACGTCGGCGGCGTGCAGGCCCACACTCGGCTCGTCGAGCACGTACAGCGTTTGCCCGGTAGCCCGCTTGGACAGCTCGCGGCTCAGCTTGACCCGCTGGGCCTCGCCGCCGGATAGGGTCGTGGCGGGCTGACCGATGCGGATGTAGCCCAGGCCCACGTCGCGCAAGGTTTCCAGCTTGCGCACGACGCGCGGCACGCTGGCGAAAAACTCCAGCCCCTCGTCCACCGTCAGGTCGAGCACCTCGGCGATGTTTTTGCCCTTGTAACGCACCTGGAGCGTCTCGCGGTTAAAGCGCGCGCCGTGACACACGTCGCAGGGCACGTAAATGTCGGGCAGGAATTGCATCTCGATCTGCAACTGGCCCTGGCCCTCGCACGCCTCGCAGCGCCCTCCTTTGACGTTGAATGAAAAGCGCCCCGGTCGATAGCCGCGCACCTTGCTCTCCGACAGCTCGGCGAACAGATCGCGGATCAACGAAAACAGGTTGGTGTACGTGCCGGGGTTGGAGCGCGGCGTGCGCCCGATGGGGCTTTGGTCAATGTTGATGATTTTGTCAATTTGCTCCACCCCTTCGACCCAGGCGTGGGCGCCGGCCCTTTCGCGTGAGCCGTATAGCACCTGGGCCAGCCGTTTGTACAACACCTCGATCAACAGCGTGCTCTTGCCCGAACCCGACACGCCGGTGATGCACACCAGCTTGCCCAGCGGAACGCGCACGTCCACGTTTTTCAGATTGTTCTCTTGCGCGCCGTGGATCACCAGCGCCCCGCCGTTGCCCTGGCGGCGCGCTTCGGGCAGCGGGATACACTTGCGGCCCGACAAGTACGCGCCGGTGAGCGAGCGCTCGTCCTTAAGCATGTCGGCCACCGTCCCGGCAAAGATGACCTCGCCGCCGTGTTCGCCCGCCCCCGGCCCCAGGTCGATCACCCAATCGGCGGCGCATACCGTGGCGTCGTCGTGCTCGACGATGAGCAGCGTATTGCCCAGGTCGCGCATACCTTGCAGCGTGCGCAGCAGGCGGGCGTTGTCGCGCTGGTGCAGGCCGATGGTCGGCTCGTCCAGCACGTACAGCACGCCCATCAATTGCGAACCGATCTGGGTCGCCAGGCGGATGCGTTGGGCTTCGCCGCCGGCCAGCGTCGCGGCGGCCCGGTTAAGGGTGAGATAGTCCAGCCCCACGTCGGCCATAAATTGCAGCCGGGCGTGGATCTCTTTGAGCACTTGCTGCGCGATGATACGCTGGCGGCGCGTGAGTGGGCTGTCATTGCCGCGCAGGGCCTCCACCCACGCCAGCGTGTGCACCACGGGCAGCGCCGCTATCTCAGTGATGGCCTTTCCTCCCACCGTCACGCCCAGGCTTTCGGGGCGCAGGCGCTGGCCGCCGCACGTGGGACACGGGCGCTGGGTCATATACTCTTCGATCCTGGCCCGCGCATAATCGGAGGTCGTCTCCAAATAGCGCCGCTGCAAATTGGGCACGACCCCTTCGAAGGTGGTCTCGTACTGGCGCTGCTGCCCCTGCCGGTTGCGATAACGAATGCTGATGCGCGTGTCGCCGCTGCCGTACAAGAGGAGCTGGCGCTGGGCGGGGCTCAACTCGCGCACGGGCGCTTCGAAGGGCATCTCGAAATGCGCGCACACGCTGCGCAACAGTTGGCTGTAATAGCCGTCCTCTTGCTCGCGCGCGTGGGACCAGGGGACTACCGCCCCCTCGGCCAGACTCAACTCGGGGTTGGGGATGACCAGGTCGGGGTCTACCTCGGGCCGCGTGCCCAGGCCCTGACAGTCGGGGCAGGCCCCATGCGGGCTGTTGAAGGAAAAGGTGCGCGGCTCGATTTCGGGCAGGCTGATGCCGCAGTAGGGGCAGGCAAAGTGCTCCGAAAAGAGCAGATCGCGCGGCTGCTGCGGGTCGCTCACGTCGTTGACGATGACGCGCCCGTCGCCCAGGCGCAGCGCCGTCTCGATGGAATCGGCCAGGCGGGTGCGAAAGGCCTCTTTTTCCGCATCCCCAATGTCCAAATTCCCCAAACCCGGAATCACCAGCCGGTCCACCACCGCCTCAATCGTGTGCATCTTGTAGCGGTCCAGCTCGATCTCTTCGTCCACGTCGTACACGCGCCCGTCCACGCGCACGCGCACAAAACCGGCCTTGCGCACGTCTTCGAACACGGCCTGGTGGTGACCTTTGCGGTCGTGGATGAGCGGAGCCAGGATTTGCACCCGCGTGTGTTCGGGCAGGCGCAGCACCGAGTCGACGATCTCTTCGGCGCTCTGCTGGCTCACCTCGCGCCCGCACTGCGGGCAGTGGGGCGTGCCCACGCGGGCGTAGAGCAGCCGCAAATAATCCCAAATCTCGGTGACAGTGCCCACCGTGGAACGCGGATTGTGGCTCATCCCGCGCTGGTCAATCGAGATGGCCGGGCTGAGGCCGTCGATCTGGTCCACGTCGGGCTTTTCCATCTGGCCCAGGAACTGCCGCGCATAAGCCGACAGGCTCTCCACGTAACGCCGCTGGCCTTCGGCGTAGATGGTGTCGTAGGCCAACGAGCTTTTGCCCGAGCCCGACAGCCCGGTGATGACGACCATTTTGTCGCGCGGGATTTCGACGTTGATATTCTTGAGATTATGTTCGCGAGCGCCGCGAACGATGAGCTTGTCTTGGGACATGGTTAGTTAGTGGGTTGGTAAATGGATACGCCCTCTGGGTGGGTAGATTGGGGCGCGGGTTCGGCCAGGGCCGACGACGCCAGCAACACCAGCGTGATCCAGGTCAAGTCGGCCAACAGCAGGTGAATTTGCTGCATCACAATCGGCGCCAGCAGCAACACGGTGAGCAAGCCCGCGCCCAATTGGGTGACAAACAGCACGACCAGCCAGCGCGCGTAGCGTTTCGCGTCGGGTCGCGCCCCAATGACACTCGGCAACCCGGCGATGAGCAGCAGGTAAAATCCGGTCGCCACGGCGATGAACGGATGCACCACCCGCAGGCGAATCATAAAGTTGGCCGTGGGGTCCAGGTCCTGGCGCAGCCCGTGCTGCAGCGATTCGGGCGGGAACAACGTGTCGCCCAAGGCCGTGACGGCGCCGGTCATGCCCAGCAACAGCACCGCCAACAGGCCGACGCTCAAGGCCCACAGTCGCGCTCCCTGTCCGCGCAGGCGCAGCGGCGGCCCGCCGGAAGCCCAACGCGCCGTGAGCGCGAGCGCCGCCAGCAGCAAAAAGGTGTTCATCAGGTGAATCGAGACGGTGATAGCTCGCGTAGCCGACGTGTCTTGGGCCACCAGCTCAAACAGCACCAGCCCGGCCCCCAGCAGCGCCTCGGTGCAAATGAAAAACAGCGCCAGCGCCGCGCCGCGCCGGACCGGGTGGCCTTTGGCGTAGAGTCGAAACGCCCATACGAACAGCGCGATGACGAGCGCCAACGACACCCCGCTGCTGATGCGGTGGGTGAACTCGACCAGCATCTCGACCCGCTCCGGGCGCGGCGCCAACTGGCCGTCGCACAGCGGCCAGTGCCGCCCGCAGCCGGCTCCCGAGCCGGTGGCGCGCACGTAGGCTCCCCACAGGATCACGCCCAAATTATAGACCAGCACGCCCCAGGCGTAGGTTGAGAAACGCTTGTGATTCATGAACATACTCAAATAACCAGCCCTGACTAGGGTTGGCTCAAAGCCAACGTTCGATTATAACATGAAGCAGGGGGATTGACTACTGTTCGGCGCTGTTACGAAAAAAAGCGATGGTCGTCAGGCCGACGCCCCGGCGTAATTGCGCAGCCCAAGCTTCCAGACGCCGCGGGCCAGAAACAGCAAAAAGGTGGTCAGCCCGGCGGCGCCTAGCAGCGTGAGGGGGGTCAGGCGGCCGGTCAGGGCCTCGGCCGGCACGGGGACCCGAAAGTGCTTGGAAAGCCGGGAGGCAGCGATGGCTGGAGCAGTCACAGGGTACAGTTCCTCCGTAAAACCAACAAAGGCTTGGTCCAAAGGGCGCCAAGCCTTCGCCAGACAAAGTTCCAACCCACTCGCGGCAGACAGCGCCGGCGGGGTTGACAGAGCTTTTCAAATGAGGCGGAGTCGAAACTAATCGTAATCCCAGTCGCGTCCGCGCCGTTCGCGGCTTCCGCCTCCCGGACGCCGGTCGCGGCCTCCGCCTCCCGGACGCCGTTCGCGGCCTCCGCCACGTCGATCTGTCGTCTCGCGCGGTCGGGCCTCGTTTACGCGCAAGGTGCGGCCTTTGTAATCCATCCCGTTGAGGGCGTTAATGGCAGCATTGGCTTCGCTCTCGTCCATTTCGACGAACGCAAAGCCACGCGACCGGCCGGACTCACGGTCTGTGACCAGATTCAACGAATGGACAGTCCCGTGTGGCTCGAACAGCGCCCGCAGTTCGCCTTCGGTGGTGTTGTATGGAAAGTTGCCCACATAGATGCTTTTCACTTTTATTTCTCCTCTTTCAACGCTCGCTCCAGATGGCAAGCTCATCTTTCTACCCCGGCGTGGCGACCGGGGACTCGACCGCAAGGGCACAGGCCTGGCGGGTGCGCTAGGGGATGTCTTTACATTCGTTCATTCACACTCCTTCAATCGCTGCATCCTCAACGAGGCGAATTTCACCAGCAAGCAGATTGTACAACGTATGTGTAATTTGGTCAATTCGGCGCTCGTCAGATCTTGGGAATTTCAAGGCCTTTGCTCTGCAATTCCTTCACATAGGCCCTCCAACCCGGACACCAGTGGGTGTGCCAGCGCCAAAAGCGGGCCAATAGCGATGTAGGCTTTTGTTCCGCACGTGCGCGCATCCCGCAGGTGTGGCATTTGGATTCGATTTGTACCTCTTGACTCATTTTGCTCCTCCCAAATTGTAGACGCGTGAAATGATGTGGATTTTACCGCGCCAAGTGTTGAACAAAAAGCTGCATACGGTGTTCGTCGCTAACCCCTGCAAAGGCTTGCGTCAAAGATGCATAAGCCTCCGGGGTAACAAGAATGGACCTTGCCCGATCAGCCTCAATGATATGTTCAGCCTTGCGCTCATTCTCGGAACGCACCCTCAGAGCATGTGCTATGATTGCAGCGCTCACTCTGTCGGTGTCCATACCTCCCAGGATGTTTTGCAGCACAATTGCTGTGGTGGAAGTGATCCAAACCCGAATCAAACCGTTTTCGACCAGCTCGCCCTGGACACAAAAGTAATACAGGTTTGGATCGTTTGGGACTGGAATGTCAAAGTAGGGTTGAATCTTGGCCCCGGCCACGGTGGTGATGGAGTATCTTTTGACGCCAGTGGCCTTTTCATACACCCAGAGGTTTTTACTCGGTTTGCGATTTCCGCTCTTGCTTTCGTGCCATTCTGCCCAATAGTCGTTTGGGTCAGGAGGCAGCATCTCTTCCTCGAAATATAGGAACTCGACCAAGCCTGTTTGCCAGAGGAGCCACCCTGTGCGCATATCCGGCTCTTGAGACGCGTTCTCGGCTACTTTCTGACGGCGCCGTTCAATTAGCTCGGCGTACTGACACAGCGCCTCTTGCGCGGTTTCGGTCGGGTCTCCCTCGGTAGAGGGAATACGAATAGACCGGGTGGCAGCAGGGTGCATCAATCGCATCCCACAGTGCTCTTTGATGGGTCTGTTGGACTTGACACACAGCATCTTGTGTGCAACGCCGAGCGCCCCGTATACAACGTCTATGTTCAGGTTGCTCCAGCCTTCGTTGGGAATCTGTTTGGCAGAGCAATAGACATGCGCCCAATCTCCTTCCTCTAATTTCCTGCCCATCATAGTGGCAACTCGCGAAGCCAGGAACTGGTGAGCGCTGACAAATTCGGCAGCCGAGAATGCGTTGAGTGTTTGGGGACGTCTCATATCAATTCCTTTTCCAGCATCAGCTCGCCGCCAAGCTCCAATTGGATGACTTGACGCAGGATGTCCCGAAAATCCTCGTAACTGACGTTCACGACTTTGTCGGCCTCTAGCCGTTCGCGCAACCAGAGCGAATACAGCTTGCGGCCATCAACCTCATCCTGGCGCTCGACGTGCAAATAATGGACAATGTAGGCTTCCGGGTTCTGCGTCAAGGCATTTGCCACGAACCGGTAGACGTCGGATTCCAAAGCGCCATGCTTGCGGGGCGCAGGAACAGTAACCGAATCGTGGGGTTCTTTTCTGCAATGAAGCAGTAAATCGTAGCCAACGGCATTGGGAGAGACAAACTGCTTGAAAGTGCCGTGTTGCTTGTCGAGTGTTTGTGCGCTTTCGACGCCAAAGCCGTTCGATGCCAGCGCCGTCTGAATGGCCGACCAGATGTTGGCGGAGGAATTGTGAAACATTATGGTTAGCCATCTGCCTGGCTTTAGGACACGGCGCATCTCACCGAACGCCTCGGACATGAGAGCCTGATAGTCGTGAAGCGATTTACCTTGAACGCGATTGATGATGGCTTCTTTCTCTGTCGCTGTAAATACACCCAGCCAGGATTCCCACAAGTAATTCATCTCGGAATAGTTGATGTTTCCCCCAAACGGTGGGTCGGTGAAGATATAGTCAATGGTATTGTCGGGGATGGCGGCCAGGTCAGTGGCGCTTTGGGTGGAGATACAAAAGGGTGTTTTCGGCCGAGTATCCCAGGTGGCGAGATACTGTCGAATCGTTTGAGCCTTCCTGGCAAAAACCTGGAACACGTTTTGTTCGTTGAAAATCATCGGCACATTATAGTTGGCCGTGTTGCTGCTCCCGCCCCAAAACCTGAACTCTGAAAGCCGTGTGACTCGTTGGTAGAGAGAGGTCACGCTGTACATCAGCTTCAGCCTGATCTCATCGTCCGGCCAACGGCGCGCAATGTTCCATAGTCGGGCCATAACGTGCAGTTGGCGGGTAGTGTACAGGGAATCTATGGATTTCAAGCCGTGGGAAACCGGTTGCCGCGTATTCAACCCCGGCGGGAACTCATTCGTTGGGTACCATAGATCCGTGGGCACGCCGGCGCGATCACTTTCACGCACGAGATTCAAGTCGTGCTCATCAGGGACGGCGGTGGACTCGCGGCGACCGGAATCACAGCAGATGTATCCCACTTGCACAGGATAGGGTTGAGTGCGTTTGAGTAGACTTTTTTTCACCCGTCTACCGCAGTGTGGACAGTCAAATTCAGTCTTGATTTTGCTCTTGCGCACATCTTTGTGCTCGTCGCGCGCCACATCCCACAAGATGAACTCTTTCTGGCAATGCTGACAGATTAGCCCATAGCTCCACACCATATAATTCAGCGGCACAGATCGGCCACACTTGCGGCAATGTGTTCTGTACAATGTCGTTTCTTCATCCGCTGTCGCTGCAAGGATGGCCTTGATAGCTTCTCCATACCGCTTGGCATCCACTGGCGTGAGGAAGTTGAGGGCAATGAATGTAGCCGCTGGGGAAAGGTCAACGAGGATCGGCTTTCTCCCGGTGCGAAGCGCAGCCACGCCGGTCATCCCGGAACCGCAGAATGGGTCGAGCACCAGCCCGCCCGGTTCGGCGTAGTGTTCGATGAGCCGGGCAATGGCCTGCGGTGGGACTTTGGTGTGATACGTGTGGGCGTCGTAAACATAGGTGTTCTTGCCGGCGCTCAGCCCTTCGGGCAACGGCTCGACCTCGTGAAATGCTTTATCGTGACAATTGGCCTGGATGAACTCGCACAGGCTCGGATTGGCGCGAGGCGAATATGACTGGCTCTCAAACTCCTCCAAGGCGCGGGGGACGCTGAATAGGTCCAGTGTGGTTGACGCTTCCAATTCAAACAGTTTCAATTGTTCTACCACGTTTTTCGCCTGCTTACATCGCTACGATATGCAGGGTCCCACACCCGCTGTTACAGTATACACCAGAAACACTGTTTTCAAAAGGGACGGTGTCCACTAAATAATTGCGGTCGGGGCACAGAGTAGAGACAGGGCTTGGTGTACACTACCAGAATCGGGTCAATAGCGACGCCCGGATTCTACAACCGAGACGCCAATCCTCAATCCGGCGCCCCTTTATCTCGTCATCAGCGGTACTCTGGTGTGATTGCATCCTGGCGATGCTAGGGATATAATACATTTGCGCAAACGGTTCTATTCAATCTCCCTTGGGAGGTGCAACGTGGACCTCACCGGCAAAACCCTGGGTCAGTTTCACATCCTCGAGCCGCTCGGCCAGGGCGGGATGGCCGCCGTCTACAAGGCCTACCAGCCCTCGCTGGATCGCTACGTCGCCATCAAAGTGCTGCCTGCCCAACACGCCCTCACACCGGGCTTTTCCGAGCGTTTCGTGCGCGAGGCGCGGGCCATTGCCCAGTTGAGCCATCCCAACATCCTGCCCGTGATAGACTTTGGGCAGGAGGGCGACCTGTCTTTCATTGTGATGAAATTTGTTCCGGCGGGCACGCTCAAGGATCGCATGGGCCACCCGTTGGCGCTGGAGCAGGCGCTGCGCTACATCGAAGGCGTCGCCGCCGCGCTGGACCACGCGCATCGGCGCGGTATCCTGCACCGCGACGTCAAGCCCAGCAACGTGTTGCTAGATGAGGGCGACTGGGTGCTACTGGCCGACTTTGGGCTGGCTAAAATGGTCGCCGGCGACGAAGGTCTGACCGGCACCGGCGTAGGCATCGGCACACCTGCCTATATGAGCCCTGAGCAGGGACGCGGCGAAACGGTGGACGTATACACCGACATTTACGCGTTGGGTGTCATCTTGTACGAAATGGTCACCGGCAGGTTGCCTTTCGACGCCGAGACGCCGCTGGCCATCGTGATGAAACACATCACCGAGCCGCCTCCGCTGCCGCGCAAGTTCCGGCCCGACCTGCCCGAGGCCGTCGAGCGGGTCATTCTCAAGGCTACGGCCAAGACGCCCCAAGACCGCTATGCCTCGGCCGGCGACTTGGCTCAAGCCTTGCGCGCGGCCCTCGCCCCCTCCCCGCCGGCCCGGGTCGCCGCGGCTGCAGACAAGCTCGCCGCGCTGGACCTGTCTCACCTCTATACCCGGGCCTTGGGCTACTTTTACACCGAACAGTGGGCCAAAGCCATCGAAGCGCTGGAGGCGATTGTGGCCGCCGCTCCCGACTATGAGCGCGGCGACGCCAGTCGCCGGCTGGAAGAGGCAGACAAACAACAACGGTTGGCCGATCTGTATGCTCAAGCTCAGGCCGCCGTGAAGCGCGAAGACTGGACGGCGGCTATCGGTTGTTTGAACGAAATCGTTTCCACCGCCCCTGACTATCGGAATGCCCAGGCGCTGCTCCGGCGGGCGGGGCAGCAACGCGATCTGGCCAACCTGTACGGCGACGCCCGCCGGCTGTACGACAGTGGTCAATGGCAGGCCGTGCTCAACGTATGGGAACGCATCCGCGCCCTCGACGCCGACTATCCCGATTCAGACGCTCTCCTGCGTTCGGCCCAGGCCGAGTTAGAGCGCGAGCGCGCCGAGGACGAAGCGCGCCGGCTGAGCGAAGAGCGAGAGCAGTACCTGGCCGACCTGTACCGGCGCGGTCTGGACCAAGTGACTGCCGGCGACTGGATCGAGGCGGTCGCCATTCTGGAGGAGCTTCAGACGTTGGAGCCGAACTATCAAGAGACGCCTGGCCTGCTGGAGCGAGCGCGGCGCGAGATCGCCCAGCAAGAAGCAGCTGCGCCAGCAGCGGTCTCGATGTTGCCCTCGTCACCACCCGCGCCTGCGACCCCAATAGGTGCAAGTCTCCCGTCGGTCAGGCGCAAGCTGTGGCCGTGGGCCGTAGGCGGAGTGGGGGTGGGAGTGGTGTTGATTGTTGTGCTCGTCCTCATTCTTTCCGGCGGCAAAAAACCGTCCGCACCTGCAAGTGGCGAGATAACCGGTGAACAGGCGGCGGCGCAGGCGATGCAAGGAATAGTTTTTGTGTCGAACCGCGACGGCCATCGCGAGGTATATCGCCTGGACGAGGCGGAGACTGTCCGCTGGACCTATTCGCCTGATGGCAGCGAAAGCTGGTCCCCGGCATTGCTCCCCGACGGCGGGTTGGTGTTTGTGTCGAACCGCGATGGCAAACAGGATATTTACCGTTTGGACCGCTCGGGCGCGGTGGCGCGCTGGACATATTCGCCCGGCGGCAGTGAGAGCTGGTCCCCGGCGGCGTTGCCGGACGGCGCGCTGGTCTTTGTGTCGAACCGCGACGGCCAGCCGGAGGTTTATCGGATGAGCCGGTCGGGTGAAGTGTTGCGCTGGACCCATTCGCCCGCCGGAAGCGCGAGCTGGGATCCCACCGTGACAGCCGACGGTGTAGTGTTCTTTGTTTCCAACCGGGATGGCAGGCGGGAGATTTATCGAATGGAGCAGTCGGGTGAGGTGCTGCGCTGGACCCATTCACCGGGCGCAAGCGAAAGTTGGGCGCCGGCCGTAACGCCCGAGGGCGCGCTTGTTTTTGTGTCGAATCGGGACGGCAAACGAGAAATTTATCGTATGGAGCAGTCGGGCGAGGTCGTGCGTTGGACGAACTCGCCCGGCGACAGCGAGAGTTGGGACCCTCAGGTGGCCGCCGATGGCACGCTGTTGTTCACTTCGACTCGCGGCGGCAAGCGCGAGGTTTTCCGCATCAGCCGGTCGGGCGAGGTGGAACGGATCACACACACGCCCGGCAACAAACAGAGCTGGTTATCGGGAGCATGGGACGAGTAATTGCTCGACCTGTTGTGGATGAATGATGGGCGACGGAAACGCACGTGTGGATGACACACAGCCGACCATCTCACAATTCGGTGAGGAGCTATGGCGGGCGCTGTTGGAATCGGCGTCAGATGGCGTCGTGGTGGTTGACCAGATGGGGCGCATCCTCCTGGTCAACGTCCAAGCCAGCCAGATGTTCGGCTACCACCGGGATGAGCTGATCGGCCAAATTATTGAGATGCTGGTGCCGGAGCAAGTGCGGGACGCGCACGTTGACCACCGCCGCAGGTTCTACGGACACCTCCATGCCCGCCCGCTGGGGATCGGGCTGAGACTGATTGGGCGGCGCAAGGACGGCCAGGAGTTCCCGGTCGAAATTGCTCTCAGCTTTGTCGAGACGGGCGCCGGCCCGGTCACGATGGCCTATGTCAGCGACATCACGGAGCGACTCAGGGGCGAAGAGGCGCTCCAACACACCCTGGCAAAGCTGGAAAAACGCAACCGCGATCTGGCGCTGCTCAACCAGGTCGGGCAGACGCTCACTGCTACGCTCGATTCCCAGCAAGTCATTGAGCGTCTGTTGCAGGTCGTCACCGAGGCCATCGGCGCCGCGGGAAGCTCAGTCTGGTTGTGGGACCCGCACGAACAAGGTTGGCTGGCCTGCAAGGCCACCTTCCACAAAGGGCGGAACCACTTGTTGGTCAATCGGCGGCTGGCAGCAGGGCACGGGGTGGCCGGTTGGGTGGCGCAACACGGCGAAAGTGTAATAGTCCCGTACGCGCCTGCCGATCCCCGCTACAACCCCGAGATCGATACCCAGACGGGTTTTCAAACGACCTCGCTTTTGTCTGTGCCTTTGCGCGTGCGTGACCGCATCATCGGTGTGTTGCAGGTGGTGAACAAGGCTGAAGGCGGCTTTGATGCCGATGATCTGGCTCTGGTCGAGACTATGGCGGCCTCGGCGGCCATTGCCATCGAGAATGCTCAGCTGATCGAGGCGTTGCGCGGGCAAGCCCATCAACTCCAGGCTCGGAACGAAGAATTGGATGCCTTTGCCCACACCGCTGCCCACGATCTCAAAAACCCATTGGGTATTATGGTCGGTTTTGCCACGGCCCTGGAAGATCAATACGTTACGCTCGAACCCGGCGAGATGGTGCGTTATTTGCGCATCATTGCCCAGAACGGGCGCAAGGCGACCAACATCATCGACGAGTTGTTGTTGCTGGCGGGTGTGCGCACGACAGAAGTCAAAATGCACCCGCTGGATATGGCAAGCATCGTCGGCGAGGCCCAGGCGCGCCTGACCGATCTCGTCCAGGAATATCAGGCCGAGCTCATCGCGCCGCAACAGTGGCCTACGGCGATGGGCTATGCGGCGTGGGTTGAAGAAGTGTGGGTCAACTATATCAGCAACGCCGTTCGCTACGGCGGCCGCCCACCCCATATGGAGTTAAGATTTTCGATTTTGGAGAAAGAATCCGAAATCCGCTTCTGGGTGCGTGATAATGGCCTAGGTATCTCCCTCAAAGATCAATCCCGGCTTTTTACTCCCTTTACCCAAATGCACCAAGTCCGCACCGAGGGTCATGGCTTGGGGCTGTCGATCGTGCGGCGTATTGTGCTCAAGCTGGGCGGTCAGGTCGGCGTCGAGAGCCAGGTGGGGCAGGGCAGCACCTTTTACTTCACACTGCCTGCAGCCGATCCTCAATCATAACCAGCTAGTAGGACAAGTTGGCAACTTGGCCTGCGGTCGCCCCTTTCGTGTTTTGAGGTAACTGCTCAGCCCAAATGCGTAAAAGCGGCAAACCCAAAGCCATTCGACAGGATTCACAAGATTCACAGGATGGAATTCGTGGAAAAATCCTGTAAATCCTGTAAATCTTGTCCAAAGAGCTACCAGGGT
>DAOTXN010000025.1:0-7157 GCA_034435435.1 Anaerolineae bacterium
GCTCCGGGGTGGGGGTGGGCGAGGATTTTTTCTTGCCGCAGGCAGGTAGCAGCATGGCCAATATCAATGTCACAAACACCAGTTTCCTTGTCACTTTTCACTCCTTCGAGCCTTTGCCCACCATCCCCGCAGACCTTTCTGCGGCGATGCAGGCGACTGGTCTTCCAATCCCTCCAACAACGGCGCAGCCACCCGTCCCCGCCCGGCCACCGGGCGGATCAAAATCCCGTCGTCCGTCACCTCCAGCGTGGCCCGGTCGCCGATGCCGACCTGTTCCAGGTACGCTTTGGGCACTTGCAAGCGCCCCGCCGCGTCTAACACAGTATACTCGGCGTAGGCCGTTTCTGCGTGATGCATGGTGTGTGCTCCGTCCTTCGTCTTTGGTCTTTCGTCTTTGACCACTTCACTGCTCGTCCGCCCATCCCGAATGGCGACCACGCGGTCTACCTGACGGGCGATGCCCTGGTCGTGAGTCACGATGATGGTGGTCAGGCCGTGGCTCTGGTTCAGTTGGCGGAACAGGTCCAGGATTTGCTGCGCGGTGGCCGAGTCCACTTCGCCGGTGGGTTCGTCGGCCAGCAGCAACTTGGGGCGGTTGGCGAGGGCGACGGCGATGGCGACGCGCTGCTGCTGCCCGCCGGAGAGCTGCGCCAGCTTGTGCTTGCGGTGCTCCCACAAGCCCACGGCTTCCAATAACTCCCGCGAACGGGCGCGCTTTTCACGCCACCCCACCCCGGCCACCGTCATCGGCAGCTCGACGTTCGCCCGCGCCGAGAGATAGGGGATCAGGTTGCGCCCGGTCTGCTGCCACACAAAGCCGACCTCGGCCCGGCGATAGCGGTCCAGCGCCCGGTCGGAGAGCTTGAGCAGGTCGTTGCCGTCCACGCTGACTCGTCCGGCGGAGGGCCGGTCCAGCCCGCCCAGGATGTTGAGCAGCGTGCTTTTGCCGCTGCCCGACGCGCCGACCACGCCCAGCATCTCGCCTTCGGCTACAGTCAGGTCCAGCCCTTGCAAGGCCACGACTTCAAGCTCGGCGACCTTGTAAATCCTGACCAGGTTATCGCAGACGATGAAAGGGGATTGGGGGCTATAGTCCCCGGAGCGAAGCGGAGTGGGATTGGGGATTGGGGATTGGGAATTCGTCATCTGTCCTTCGTCCTTCGTCGCCCGCTACGCCGTCTCACCCAGTTTGACCGCTTCGAACACCTTCATACGCATCAGCAACGCGATCAATACACTCACCGCTATTACAAACATTGCCCCGAATACGGCATAGATGTTCACCAGTTCGCCCCAGGCGAGCTGCACTTGAAACGGCGGCACGCGGACGGTCTTGTCTGCGCCGACTTGCAGGTAGGGGATGAACAGGCGACTGGCCCACGCGCCCAGCCCGGTACCCAGGCCCGCGCCGGTCAGGATGACCAACGCTTGCTCGCCGGTCAGAAACAAGCCCATTTGCCCAACCGACAGACCCACCGCCCGCAGCATACCCAGCTCGATAAAGCGCCGCCGGAAAGAGACCACGGCGTAAACTAAAAAGCCCAGCACCGTGAGCGCGGCCGCGGCCATAAAACCCACCGACAGCAGCCCGAACAGCCCTTGCCGCTCCGGGCGAGTCTGCTCGGCCAGGATGGCGGCGCGGGCGTCGGAGGCGGCGACGACGGTCAGCCCCAGCTCGCGCACGCCGGACACAATGGCCTCGCCGGGCGCGTCCGGGTCGGTGGTCAGCCACACGTCGTAGGGAAAGACGCCGCCCATGCCCTCGTGAACGTGATCCAAATTGGCGACGAAAAACGGCCCGTCCTGCGGGTACAGGGTGGGGAAGAGTTTGAGCGGGCCGACGATGGTGAACTCGACGGCGTGGCTCTCGCCCTCGGCGCTGACGGTCAGGCGCAGCGGGTCGCCCACACTCAGGCCGTGGCGGGCCATAAAGTCGCGGCTGACCAGCACCCCGGCCGGGTCGAGGGCCAGGCGGTTCATCAGCCCGCCCAGCGCCTCGCCGTCGGCCAAATCGGGGCGGAAAAAGGCTGCGGCGGGGAAATCCACTCGATCTATTCCCAGCAGGCGGCCCGTCTGCGTGCTGCCGCCGATGTTGGCCGTGGCGGTATAGTCGCCCACGCGCGCCGCCGCCCGCACGCCCGGAACGCGCAGGTGCTCGCTGACCGGCAGAAAGAGCCAGCGCGGCTCGTCCTTGTCGGTCTCAGCAGTGGGGGCGGTGGGCTGGCCGAATAGCGTCGGCTGGTCGGGGGTCGCGGTGCTCTCGCCCAGCTCGGCCAGGTTCAGGTCGGCGCCGACCTGGTAATAGACCCGGTCGCGCAGGTGGCCGTCCAGCGTGACGGCCATCGAAGCCGTAAACATCGCCAGGCTGAGGGTGAGCGCCAGCAGCAGCAGCGGACCGGTGTATTGTCCGGAAGCGCGGGCCAGTTGGCGCAGGGTCAGCACGGGGGTCGCGCCGGGCAGCCGCGCCGCCAGCCAGGCTAGCGACCCCATCAAACGAGGAAAGAAGCGCACGAAAAGCAAGGCCAGCGCAAAGCAAAACAGGGCCGGGACGAGAAAGAGCAGCGGGTTGGAAAAAGGGTCATCGCCGCTGCCCACCAGGGTCAGCGCGCCCTGCTTGCTCAGGGTGTACCAGCCGTAAAGGGGCGGCGCCAGCAGTAACAGATCCAGGAAATAACGCTGCCACAAGGGCCGGAGCAGCGCCCGCGCCCGTTCCCACTTGAAGGTGACGATGGTGTGGCGCGAGGCCCCCAGGGCCGGGGCCAGCAGCGCCAGCAGGGCCAGTCCCACGCCCGCCAAGCCGTAAAGCAGGGCAGTGGGGGAGAGGGTAATGTCCAGACCTCGCAGTTCTTGAAGAACTGCGAGGTCTAAAAAGGTGCGCGTGTGGCCCATGAGCGCGGCCAGCCAGCGGCCCAGCAGCAGTCCACCGGCCAGCCCGAAGGCCCCGATCAGCAGCCCTTCCAGCGTATAGATGCCCACGATTTGCGCCCGCGTGGCGCCTCGGCTGCGCCAGGTGGCGATCTCGCCCTGGCCGCGCTGCACGACCATGCCGGCGATGAGGCCGATAAAATAGAGCACCAGGCCCACGGTGGGGATGCTGAACAGGGTGAGCATCACGGTGAGCTGCTGCGCCTCGCGGCGGTAGGTTTGCAGCGCCTGGACCGGGGAGGCATCTAGCGTGGTGTTGTTCAACAAGGCGTTGACCCGTGACTGAGCGGCGGCGATGCGGCTCAGCAGGCCCGACACGGCGGCGGCGCGCACGTCGGCCCCGTCAAAAATCTGATACCACACGGCCAGCGAGACCGGCTCCTCTAGCGCGGGGACAACCTGGGCCTCAAACGCCGCTTCCGAGGTGAGCAGTACCTCGTCAAAGGCGGCCGGCTGGTAGAACCAGAATGGCTCGAACGGGTTGAGCGGTCGCCACACGCCGGCGATCTGGGCCGGCAGTTGGGTCTGCTTGCCCGCGCTGCCAAACAGGGTGTAACGCTCGCCGACTTGCAGGCCCATCTGGTCGGCCAGCGCCTGGCTGACCAGCACCGGGACGGTCCCCCCCTGGCCCCCTTTGGGGGCCGTCTCCCCCGCAAGCGGGAGGGACGGAAAGTCGCCTTCGATGAGTTGGATGTGTTCTTCCAATCCGCTGATAAAGCCCAGGTTGGTCCACAGCAGCGGCTCGTCCTGGGTAAAGGGCGCGGCGGCGGCGGGGAACAGGCGCAGGTTGCCGGTCTGGACGTGACGCACGCTTGACTCTAGCGGCAGCCCGACCACACTCCCGGCTTGCTGCGACAGGTATTCATCTACCGGTGTGTAGTTGTCCCAGGCCACGTCGCCGTGCCAGGCCCCCACGTAGCGCCACAGGAAGGCAAAGGGCGGGCGGTAGGCGCCGGCTTCGGTGAGCTGGCCTTGCAGCAGTTGATGGTGGGCGGCGTCGGCGTACAGCGGGATGCTGGAGAGCAGCCCTACGGCAGCGATTAACCCCGCCAGCAGGCACAGCATGAGCAGGCGGTAGTTCCACAGGCGTTTGGCCGCCAGGAGCAGGGTGGAGAGCAAGGTGGAGAAAAGCCTCATAGCGTGTTGTGTGATGCGTGCTTACCAAACACAGGCGACCTCGGCACAAGCGGCGATAAGAGGGTCTTGGGTAAGGATAGGCGCGCCGAGGCGGAAGGCCGTGGCGGCAATCAGCCGATCGTGCAACTCGGGAATGGCGCTCAAACGGTCAAGCAGGCGCAAATCTGCCACGGTGATGGGCTCGATGTGAAAAGGAGGACGCTCGAACAACGCCAATTCGGTCGCAAAGTCAAAAGGAGCCGCGACTTTGCGGGCCAGGCCGTACAGTTCTAGCAAGACGATGGGCGACAGAACAAGCAGCGCCTCGCCGGCAAACGCGCTTTGAAAAACTTGCCGCCCCCGCTCCGAAAGCCGGGGGGAATTGACCAGATACCAGAATAGGTCCAAGATGTACTGCTCATTCATCATCCGCGGTCCATTCCTCCTCCCACTCATGCCGGAGCTCCCGCAAGACATTGCCAACGTCAAATTCGGCGGGAAAGTAAGGCTCCCAGCGTCCAGCCAGGTGGGTCGCAGAGACAGATGGTTCAGCAAGAGCAATGACTAGAACCACTTCTAGCGAACCATCCGGCACATCGGGCGGCAGGGGGATGCGCAACGTTCGATCGGTGGGCATCTCTAGGCGCAAGGTCATTGTTTTGACCATCTTGGGCTCCTTCAAAAGGGAACGTGAAATGTGATAAGCAAGGGCATTGTACCTCAAGCGGGCGGGGGTGGCAACCGGCCGGCCTTACGATATTCTGGCATAGAAAGGTTGCGGCGTGGTTGGGATGGGGTTAAGGTTTCGCAACCACGGTGTATGCCGGTGTGAGCTCGCATCCATTAGACGCACGGGGAGGCGGTTTTTGAGGGGTGACGCTGGAGCAGGGCCACAGACAGGCCCCAGAACAGCTTGGAATCGCCCGGCGACCAGATGCCCAGGTAGTACATCAAAAAGGCGACGGCCAGCCCGCCCAACAGCAGCCACAACACCGCAGAGAGGGTCGTGATGCCCAGGTAGACCAAGACCGCCTGGCAGAGCAGACCCAAGAGCACCAGGCCGTAGGTACAGCGATTGCCGATCTTTTTAAAGCGCACGTCGGTGTAGCTGGTGTAGAGACACACCGCCAGCACGACGGCGATGATCGCGATTTCAAATCCTGACATCAAAGCTTTTCCTCTCTGCTGATTTTGGGGCGCCTATGGCTTGTTCCCTTGGGCCTGAGCGCTGCACGCCTCTATCAGTTTTTCTTCGCTTTCATAGCCGGTCGTCGTCTCCAGGCAGAGCACGTATACATCCACCCGCTGCTGCGCCTCGGCCAGCGCCTGCTCGACGTCTGCCCCGTTCAGAGCCGCCTCAGTCACTCCTAGGAATTGATCGGCAACAAACTTTCCTCGTTCAGAAGCTGCCAGGGGCATCAACG
The DNA here is from genome assembly GCA_034435435.1 of Anaerolineae bacterium. Lineage (GTDB taxonomy): Bacteria > Chloroflexota > Anaerolineae > S140-20 > S140-20 > DAOTXN01. Next base: position 5,466 of record DAOTXN010000025.1, read on the forward strand.
AGGTGAACGACCGCTCACTCCGTTCCAGAGTGGCAAGATAAACGTCGGCCAGCTCTGAACCTACTTGCTGGCGATAGACCTCTGATTCGGCCACGGAGCGCCGGGCCGGAATCCCCTGCACGATGCCGACCTGATTCGACAGGAACTTGAGCCACTCCCAGCAGGCCTGCGCCTGCTCGGTTTGCGCCGAAATGCCATAGCCGACCAAGGTCAAGTCACCCACGTGGCCGGGGCCATCAGGCATAGGAACCACGCCCACGTCTACCAGCTTGGTTCCGTCAGGAGCGGTCCAGAGAGCAGATTCATCGCTGCTTGTATAATTGGACCACATGGCCACCCGCCCCTCTTGAATGAGGCGTTGCCATAACTCAAAGTTTTGGCTCCAGCGATTCGCTAGCTCGGCTTCCGAGATCCGCAAAAGATCTGACCCGCCAAACGTAGGAGGAACCCCAACGACACGAATCAAGTGCGTGTACCAGCGCAACGCCCCCGCCATAGCCGAGGTATTGAGCCGATAGGTCATTGGGGTTATCCTATCATCTACCAGTCGCGCCCCGTGCTGTTCGATAAAAAAGAAGGGATCGTAGATCAAATCAGGCGACAAAAGGTATCCATACCGTTTGTCTGTACCTTCCCCCTCGGTCAGAGCCGAGACCAGGGTTAAAAAGTCGTCCAGGGTCCACTCCAAGGATGGATAAGCCAGGCCTGTCGCATTGAACACCCCCTTGTTATAGTACATGACCCGGGGAAAGGCTTGAGCCGGTAGGATCCACAGTTGTCCCTCGCGGCGCAAGGGTTCCAGCAGGGATGGGTAAAAATCGTCGAGGGAAAAGTCTGGATCGGCCTGGATCAAGGGGTCGAGGCTCAGGATGGCGCTCTCGTCCATTGGGAGAAAAGGAGAGAGTTCGAAGCAATCTCCCTGGTCGGCCAGCCATTGTAGCGTCACAGCGCTGACCCCGGTGGCATACTCGGGCGTTTTGACGCTTACCGTGATGTCAGGATGCAGCTCGTGAAACCGGTCAGCCAGCGCGGCATAGGCGTCTTGTTGCCCATAATAGGTCCAGTCGGCGAGAAAAACGATCGGGTGTTCCTCGTCGTTGACCGGCGCGGGCGTGGACACGATGACGGGAGCGACCGCCGCAGCTTCAGCCAGCTCAGCGCTAACGTGGGTAAGAGCGGTGAGCTGGGCTTGAGCCAGCGCTTCCTCAACGCTCTGCTCCCCGCGCCAGGCCGGCATCAGTGCGTCGAGCCAATCCCATCCCAGCCAATCCGCCTCGACCCGTGCAAAGCTATGTTCCAGGGCAAAACGATAGGTCGCTGCCACCTCTGGGTCCAATGCGTCCCAGAAGCTACTCCCCGGCTCGGCCGGACTCGCCAAAGTCTTGGCCACCGAGCGCCGCGCCGGTAATCCTCCATTGACGGCCTGCCGACTCAGGAAAGCCAGCCAGCGCCAGCTTTCCTGGGGATGAAGCGTGCCCGCGCTCATCACATAGCTCTGGAACTCTTGGGGCGTTGTGGTCGAGGTAGGAGTCTCCACCGGAAAAGGCGCTATCCCTAACGCCATTGGTCACAAGTTAAGGTTTTTTCAAAATTGTCAAGTTGAGTACCGCCATCGCCGCCATCTGGCTTTCGGCGCTTGTGGAAATGGAGAACTGCGGTAACATTGAGCGTATGACGACTTCGAGCAAAGAG
>DAOTXN010000026.1:0-8775 GCA_034435435.1 Anaerolineae bacterium
ACCTCCTTGTGCTTGCTGAACGGATTAAACCACAACGAAACGATCTATTGGCGGTTCGGTTGTTAAAGGGCGAAACGATCTATTGACGGTTCATTCGTTATCAACGAAACGATGTATTGTCGTATGACACATAACCATAAGGGTTCTGTTCAGCGGGCACGACGAGTTCCACCTGCCCCTTGACCACCTCGACTTGATTCGAATGCACGATCCGGCAGGACAGGAGCAGGCCGGCCAGCAGGGCGCACGCCAGGCCCACGGGGCCGCGCAGCCGCAGGCTCACCCGCAGCGTGTTTTGAAACGGCGGTTTTAGCCCCTGGTCGTTCATAGACGCATTCCGCCTTTCTCACTCCGGCGCGAACTCGTCGGCCCCGACGTCGGTGACGGCGCTGCCATTTCCGTCACCGTCCAGCGGGCGGGTCAAAGTCCGCGCCGGGCGCACTACTGTCTGCGTCCGCCATCAAAGCAATTGAAACGCACCCACCGCTCATTCCGCTGGCCACCGTCCGGGGGTGTTCCTGATCGCTGGATATGTCAGAGAGGACAAAATCATCCCCTACCAGGGCGCCGTCAGCAGCCACAAACTGCCCATAGATGCGGGGGAGGGCTTGACGGTGATCCTCCCACACCGCCAGATATTGGTCAGAGGCGGCATCGAAGGCCAGGTCTGCGAGTTCTATGGTGTTGCCCCCATCTTCAATGGCAAAGGCCGATCCCAAAAGATCGCCATTAGCCGCCAGGCGCCGCCCATAGACGGCGTCGGCGGCAAGCCCGACTGGGCCCTGTCGCCAGATTACCAGATATTCGTTTTCCGCAGGATTGTAGGCTATGGCCGTCTGCTCTTGTTTGTTAGCCCCAACGTAAATATTTATTACCCCACCGATAAGGCCCAGGCTGTCGCCGCTTAGCCGTTGGCCATAGATGTCCTCGTAGTGAGATGGTTCGGCGTACCCCTCGGACCAGACCACCAGAAATTCGTCATCTATGGAATTGTACGCGGCCCTGGCGCTCGACCACGCGGTGTTGGCAATAAGCACCTCATCTCCCACCTGACCGTCGGCGGCGACCAGGCGACCGTAGACTTTTCTGTCGTATGGCCCGTCGCGCCAGTCTACCCAGACTACCAGGTAAGTATCGTGAGTGGGATTGTACACCACGTATTTGTCTCTACCGTGAGTCGTGACGCCGCTGGTGGTCAGGGTGACGACGCTCCCGTCTGGTTGCCCGTTACTCGACAGTCGTTGTCCCTTGATGGTGGAATTCTCGATCCAGACGATGAGATAGCCACCGTTTCCATAGGCTATTTCTGATCACATTCCGGTCACCCCCTGGCTGGCCGTCGCGATGGCCACCGCGTCGCCCAAGGGGACGCCCGCGGTGGACACACGCCGCACGTAAAGCGCAATGTCCTGTCCGGAATGATCCTCCCAGGCAACCAGGTACTCGTCATCCTGGCTGTTGTAGGCGACGGTCGGCCAGATTTGGTCCCCTGCCCCGGCGCTGATGGGGAAATCACCCTGGCCAACTATGGCCTTGGGAGCGATCAGGAGCACCAGGATCACTAGAACCAGGCCGCCGAGCAGGCTCAGGCGGCGGGGTGAGACGCGCCCGTTCCGCCGGGTGTGGGGTAAAGAGATTTTGATCATCGTATTCCTCCTCGCATCTTGGAGATATGAAAATCTGGTTAAGGCCCGACCTCGGTCGTCGGCGCCAGCGCCGGCGTAGCTGGAGCAAAGTCGCTGTGCGTGACCTCGCCAGTCAGAAGATCAATGTAGACGAATCTGTCAATACCTCCCGGTACGTCGAACTCGATCACCCAGGTGAGGCGGTGTTTGTAACGATTCGGCGAAGCATAGCCGTCTGTGCTAATCCCATTCACACGCACTGAATCAGGGACGCCGCTCTGCCGGGCGATGGCCACCGCTGCGTCGGAGTCAATGATTTGCGCCATCGGGAGCATGCTCTGGCTATCCGGGCGTTCCCTGAAACCGACCGGCGCATAGTCACATTTGTACCGGCTGGGATCGTCTGAGCAGGCTTGTTCATACACCACGCCGTCTGAATAGATGAATAGAGTCCAACGGGTTGGCCCATAGACGTCAAAAATCCACACGGCCGCTGTCCCGTCCTGGCGTGGACGCCAGGCGGGTGGGTCGAACGACGGAGCGGTGATGGCCCCAATGCTGAACGCTTGCTCCCACTGCAAGATGGTGGGCAGAGCGCGGGCGTATGCTTCCCTGGCCGTGACGTATTCACTCGGCGGCGTTGGGGTAGGGGGACGAGGCGTCGGCTCCATCCTCACGCAGCCGGCGCCGATGCACAGCAAGAGGGTCAAACCTGTCACGAATCGAGCGTTCCAAATCCTTATCATCGTTTCCTCTCATAACGCTAGGGCTAGCTCCTGCATGGAAAATCCGCCACCTGTTCGCTGTGGTCGGCCAGGTCCAAGCCTGGCCGATCACCTGGTCCAATTCGTTGCTCACTGCCTTGCGCTGCTCCTCCGACATCAGGTAGGGGTCGTTGCAGCCGGACAGCCCCAATAGCAGCAGCAGCGCCAACCCGCTTAGAAAGGCCACTCAGCGCCCAGGTAAAATGCGGCGACCGCCCAGGCGTGGAACCGCAGGACAACAAAAAGGCGGCATGTGATCGTTCGCGAGTTCTGTCGAGAGAGGAAAAATTTTGAACATCGTTTCGTCTCCTTCTGTGTGTGTCTCATACGATGGTGTAGATATTAAAGTTGTGGGTCCCTGCTGGCGAGGTTTTATCGTTCACTAGTAGATTGAGGAGACCGTATCTAACCCCAGCTCGCGCAAGCGTTGCACGGCCAGGGCCTCGGGGACATCAAAGAGACGCGCAACAGCGGCGGGCCTGGCTTTTCCAGACCCGCCGCCGCCAAGCCATTTGGTTGGCAATAGCAGGTGCCGACCAAAGTGGTTTGCCCAAACACCAGGAAAATCCAGAGGGCCCGCCCAGATTTCCCTGGCGTTTAGACGCATGAGGAAGAGGTGGAACATTTGCTGGGCAATGGCTACGCGCTCCTGAGCCGCCGTCAGGCCCTGCCGCAGCAAGATGACGTCGCTGTGCGGGTCGTTGCCGGTGTGCATCGCCTCCCAGGGCAAGATCGGCACCCGCACTAACTGAATCTGCCGCCAGGGAGGGGGTAAATGGCCCACCATGTGCCGCACAGGCACCGGCGGCCCTGTCACACCGAACTTTTCCAGGAGCTCCCGGGCAATGCCTTCGACGATAAAGGCAATGGCGCGATCACGCTCCGGGTTGAGTGTCATACATTGGGTGCAGCCAGCGCAAAAGCCCCTGCGCGAATGTCTCCAGGTTGTCGGCCGAAGGGACGGCCAGAATCAGCTCGCGCGCCCCGCTTGACAACGTGGGTTGAGACGACTCAAACTCTGCAATGGCTTGCGGGCGGCTGCCATTTAACAAGTGACTCCGAAAATTGGCATCAAAGACAGCCCGGGCGATCAGTCGTTGTAAATCTCGATAATTCTGATCGTTCATTTCTTTGAGCTCTAGCCGCTGGAGCACCCACCTCCGCCGCCGCCGGGTGGACACGTATTGGGCAGGATTCGCCCTGGCCCGAGCAAGGATGCCACAATGATAAAAATGTTGACCAGGAGCGCCATCTTGAGCGGATCGCTCATGTGCCAATAGATTTTTTGAAAGGACATCATTGCCTCCTCTTTCATACACGAATCTATATGCTGTTAGTGTAGAAAGAGGGGGTGGAGAGAACGGTGAAGAACAGCCGCGCAGAATGGTTAGAAATTCGGAAATTTGAGCGAGATAAAAAACGTCCCTAGCAGCCTGTCGGAGAAACGTAATTTAGCCCCTTGTGGGCGTCCAAAATGGGCGCAAAACGAGCACAAGGCCCTATATTACAGGGTTCTCCGGCAGGCTGCTAGAGGTCGGATTTTGGATTAGCCGGGCTGATCCAACAGGCCCAACGCCACACGCTCAGGCGTCAAGGGCAGATCGTCAAACCACACGCCTGTGGCGTCGTATATCGCGCCCACGACCGCCGGAGCCAGCGGTAGGAAGGGCATCTCGCCCATGCCCCGCGCCCCCCACGGTCCGCGCGGATCGGGTATTTCCAAAATGACCGAGTCCACCCGCTCGGGCGCGTCGGCAATGGTGGGAATGAGATAGGTGCTCAAATAAGGGTTCAAGATGCGCCCCTCCTGAACCTTCAGGTTCTCGGTGATGGCCCAACCCTGCGCCTGTACAACCGCCCCTTCGATTTGCCCCTGCACCGTTTGGGGATTGATGGCTTTGCCCACGTCGTTGGCCGACACCACGCGCAACACCCGCACCTGCCCGGTTTCAGTATCCACCTCGACCTGGGCCGCCTGAGCCGCATAGCCATAGGCCAGGTTGGGCATGCTATAGCCGGTGTCTTTGTCAAACGGCGTTGTTGATGGGGCCAGATATTTGAACTCGGCCGTCGCCGGACGTTCTTCCTCGCGCCAGCGTTTGAGGACCTGTTCCGCCGCACCCCGCACGGCGTTGCCGGCCATAAAAGCCGAGCGCGAGGCCGAAGCGCTGCCTGCGTCTAGCGTTGTGGCCGTGTCAGAGAGAACCAATCGGATGCGCTCCAGGGGCAGGCCCAGCGCCTCGGCAGCCATTTGCGCCACCGATGTGTGCAAGCCCTGGCCCACCTCGGCCCCGGCATAGTAGACTACAGCCTCTTCTACTTGGGCAGTGCCGTGCAGTTCGATGCGCACCGCGCAATTCTCCTGGTAGCCAAAGCTAAAACCCACGTTCTTGAATCCGGCGGCGAACCCCCAGCCCATGCAGATTTTGGATTTTGGATTTTGGATTTTGGATTGGGGTTGGCGCCAGCCGGACTCATCGCGGAGCCAGCCGGCGGCCTGGGCAGCGGCCTGGATGACTTCGGTGGTGACGACTCCGCCGGGAGGAGGTGTGCCTACGTTCAGCGTGTCGCCCTCGCGCAGGGCATTGCGCCAGCGCATCTCCACCGGGTCGATGCCGAGCGCGGCAGCCAGTTTATTCATCTGCATCTCGGCCGCAAAGAGTACCTGGGGTGCGCCAAAGCCGCGAAAGGCCGCGCCGGGCACGTTGTTGGTATATACGCCATAGGTATCCACCTGTACATTGGGGATAGCGTATGGGCCGGTGCAGGTGATAGTGGCGTTGCCCAACACTTTGTTGGTGGTGTAGCAATACGCGCCGCCGTCGGCGACGATCTCGATCCTGGCCGCGACCAGCTTGCCGTCTTGAGCGACGCCGCTGGTGTAGCGGATGGTCATGGGATGGCGTTTGCCATGCCCGACGATGCTCTCCTCGCGGCTCCAGATGATTTTCACCGGGCGCTTCAGCCGCCAGGCGGCCAGCGCCAGCACTACCTGCACCGACAAGTCTTCCCGCCCGCCAAACGCGCCGCCGATGGCCGGATAGATGATCCGGATTGTCTCCACCGGCAGGTTGAGCGCATGGGCGATTTGTTTTTGGTCAGTGTGGGTCCACTGGCCCGCTGCCTCTACCGTGACCCGACCGTCGTCGTCGATGTAGGCCAGGCCCGCCTCGGGCTGCAAGTAGGCATGCTCTTGAAAATGGGTGGTGTAGGTACTCTCGATGACAATCGCGGCCGCCGCCAGGGCCGCCTCGACGTCGCCTTTGCGCACCCGGTAGCGACATATCAAGTTGCCGGGTTTGTCCGGGTGCAGTTGGGGCGCGCCGGGGGCCATCGCCGCGTGAGGCTCGGTGACGGCAGGCAGGTCCTCATACGTGAGTTGAATCAATTTGGCGGCCTGGGCGGCCGCCTTTTCCGTCTCGGCGACGACGGCGGCCACCTGGTCGCCTTCAAAGCGCACCACATCGGCGCCGGGCTTGTCACTTCCCGGTCCGCAGAGCACGGGTTGATCGTTGTATTGCAGGCCATATTCGTTGACCGGTACATCTTGAGCGGTGAGCACGGCCACCACTCCCGGATGGGCTTCGGCCCGGCTCGCGTCGATGCTTAAAACGCGGGCGTGGGGACGGCGCGCAAACACTATTTTCATGTGCAACATATCGCGGCGCGACAAATCGCCGGGATAGAGGGCCTCGCCGGTTACTTTGGCCCGCGCGTCCACGCGGGGAGCAGACTTGCCGATTATCGTGTGAGTCATGACTCTTTTTCTCTCAGGTTTGACCAAGGACAAATGACGAGTGACGAATGACCAATCCCCAATTTGCCAACCTACTATTCCTCCCTCTCTCTCATCTCTCGCGCCAAGATGCGCCGCAAAACGGCCAGTGTGGTGGCGTAGGTGGGGTCCATGCCAAAATAGGACAAGCTCTGCATCCCCAGGTTTGTACCTTTGCTCAAGGGGGTGTCAGAGACATAGTGCAAAATACCTATGTCAAAGGGGGCGGCGTGCAGGTCTATTATTTCATCCACCGGGTGGCGCTGAGGGCGGATCACCTCGTACAGCGCCGACAGATAAGGCCCGGCTTCCATCTCGATGTCGGTGTAACCTTCGCGATAAAAAACCGTGACATAGCGCCGGTTCTGCAAGAACGTGCCCATGACGGTGATGGCTTTTTGGTTGTCGAGCACAGCGCCGTAGACCAGGTAGGGCGTCACATCGGCGGCGCGGAAGCAGTTGTGCAAGAGATAGGTGTTGCGCGAGTGTTCGTCGTGCACCACGTTGGGAATGATCACGTCGCCGATACGCCCGTTGAGCGAGGCGGCCTTGCCGATGATATAAACGCCTTCGAAGCGATCCACGTGCTGGGCAATCTCGGAGAGGATCTGATACGCGGCCATGCCCAACGGATAGTCGATGTTGACGATGACGGCGGCGCTGTCCGACAGCTTTTCGACGCCGGGCATACACACGCGCGGGTCGAGACGGTCGGGGCGCAGCTTGCTGATTTCGACGATCTGGGCCTCCACGTCAAAGACGTGCCGGCTGGGGACCCGGCGGATGCCACACTCGCTTTCGATGGCTTGTTGCTCGTCTATGGCCGCTCGGTGGCTGGGGTCTTGTAGATATTTTTTCAAGACATAGTACAAAAAATTCTCGCGGCTGCTGGGAACCGCCCGCTTGGCGATGTGCTCGTATTCCTCGAGCAGATCGAGTTGGTCGCTGTGACGGACGAAAGCGACGAGATCGTTTTCCCGGTCCAGGGCATAGCCGGTAAGCAAATTGACCAGGCTATGCGTATTACTCGACACAAAGTAAACCGGGCGTTCGGCCAGATCGAGAGGGGCGATCTGGCGCTCGATGCGGTTCCACCACTGCTGGGTGGCTTTGCGATAATCTACCAGCGACCCACTCAGCAGACGCAGGGCCATCTGTTTGCGGCGGCGGCTCATCTCTAAAAGCATCTCGGCCCAGGTTTCTCCCCACACGTTTTTCAGCCGGGAAAAGCCCGGCTGGCTGAGGTTGAGCGTGGTTAGGATGATGCGTTCATCTTCTTCGGTCAACGGCTGACCGCCCTCGACGTGCACCTCCAAGAGAGTCTGAGCCGTCGTTCCGGCCAGGACAGTGTGAATCTTGTTCCACTCGATCTGAAAAGCGGTGAGTATGGGGATGAGGTCGTCTATGTCGGAGCGACTGGCGATGAATACGGCCAGCGTCTCGTCGCCGTCAAAAAAGGCGCGCCGGCGGCGGCCCGGAGCCGAGACTTCTAGCCATTGTTCCACCTGTCCAAAGCCACGTTGTTCAAACACGTGCGCCGATTGGCCCAACACGACCAGTCGCACCTGGCGAATACAGGCGGGCAGCCGCAGACTGGAATAGACCAGGGCCGAGGTATCCAATGAACGCTCCCTGGCTTGCGGGTGCAGAGAAGACTCTATCGCCAGGTGCGTCTCTTGCAACGAGCGAATTTGGATCTGGTCGGTGCTACGCAGCAGTGAATAATAAGTGCGCATGTAGAGGTCGATCTCTTCGCTGCCGGTGCTGGGTACAGTCCGTTCCAAGTCTATGCTCCTGAGAAAGGTTTTCAGCCGTCAGCTCAAAAGCTCATAGCTGAAGGTTAAATGTCGGTAGCTTAACGCTTCCACTGATCAGGCGGGGGTTGGTACTTGTAAACGTTTTTTCCGCGGCCTTTGATCAGCCCAAACAGGAACACGAGCAGAAATTGCAGCAAGAAAAAGATGACCAGGCCGATCACCAACTGGAACGCCCACAGAGGCACCAACTCGTCGGTTTTGGGAATCTTGACATCGTCCAGCACGTTATTCTCGTTCAATTTCTGGACCGCCAGGCCAGAAAAGTAATAGGCTGCCGCGACCACGATAAGGAAATAGACGAAATTGAGCAGCTTGGTGCTGGCAGCCAGCTCCTTTTTTTCTTTTTTTTGAATTCCCATGTTGCTCTCCTGATCAAGTGACCGGTTTTAGATTGTACGACGTTCCACGCGGAGCGTCGTGTCGCCCATCTGGATCGTGTCGCCCTCGCGCAACAATGCCGTGGTGACGCGCTGCTGGTTGACCAAAGTGCCGTTGGTGCTGTTCAAATCGGTCAGTAGCGCCTGGTCGCCCACAAACTCGATGATGGCGTGCTGGCGCGAGACCTGGGTGCTCTCGAGCGGAAACGTATTTCCGGGACCGCGCCCTAACGAAATGCGGCCGGTCAAGGGAACCGCCCAACCGCGTTGAGGGCCATCCATGACGGTCAATTGCAGCCCGGTTCGCGCCGGCGGCGGTTCGGGAGGCGTCTGCAATGCCCGCTGCAACTCTTTACGGCTAATCGGCTGCAGGCGATCTCCCGGCGCGCGTGCGCCGGGGGGCGCGGGGGGGGGGGG
>DAOTXN010000027.1:0-21349 GCA_034435435.1 Anaerolineae bacterium
ACCTCCTTGTGCTTGCTGAACGGATTAAACCACAACGAAACGATCTATTGGCGGTTCGGTTGTTAAAGGGCGAAACGATCTATTGACGGTTCATTCGTTATCAACGAAACGATGTATTGTCGTATGACAATTATGCCCAATGGTAGGACATATATTAAGCCGGAAATGGAAGAATAATCGAATTGCGCGAAATTGAGCAAGCTATCCAAACTTTATTGTCCAATGCCCAGGAAGAGCTACAGCACTTGATTATCTCCGACACAAATATCGCGTCGATCAATCCGTTCAGATAGTCAAACTGGAAAGATTGTGAGTCGGTTTGGACCCAGATGTGAGCAACCAGGACATGTGCGCCTTACGTCAACAAGTCACCACAACCAGTTCTTGAAGAGTCTAATACCATGAGCTACCTAGCCGACACAGCTTGGTGATCCCTTTCCACATCCTCTCGAACCGCCTGATTTATCACTCGACGGTTTAACCCTGGGCATGCTGCTGCTATGGGTAACGGGGCTGATGATCAAATAAGCAGCCTTATTCGTCCAGGACAAACGTCCACAGGAAATTCACCAGCGCCCACGTCTCGTCGCGGGTGAACAGCGGGCCAAAGCCTGGCATTCCCGTGCCCATCCCGCCGCGCCGCAGCTTGGCGTAATAGATTTCGGCGGTTCCGCCCAGCATGGTGCGCGGGTCGGCAAAAGCAACGGGCTGGCCGGCCTGATGCATGCCTTTGTGCTGTCCCATCTCTTGTGCAGCCAGCGCATCGGCGCCCGGTCCGCGCCCGTCGCCGTGCTCACCGTGACAGGCGGCGCAGTTCTTGGCGTATAACGTGGCTGCCGCTGTGCGTTGCGCCGGGCCGGCGCCGGCCAGCCACAGGTAGGCTATGGCGTCCCAGGCCTCGGCCTCGCTCAACCCGATTCCCACCAGCATAGCCCACGCCTCGGCCGGGCTATGGCTCTGTCGCCAGGCCGGGTCAACCAGTTGTAGCGGCAACTGCCCGCCAAGCTGGTGGATCACCGTCGCGCCCCGGGCCGCCGACGGGCGCTCCTCCGGCCACGCCAGCGCGTCGTGCGGCGCGTCGATGTCCACCCCGAGCGCCTGGAGCGATTCCCACACGGGGTCGCCCACCCCGCGACCCTGGGCGGGGTCGGGTGACTCATCCACGACCAGCGCATCGGGTCTGTCCGGGTCGTACACCTCGATGGTTCCGCGCATGCGCCAGTGATTAGGGCTGCACCACGTGTTGCAATAGTACACATAGCGCCCCGGTCGGTCAAAAGTCACTTCGACCTCGCGCACCTGGCCGGGGTCCACGTGGCCCAGGCTTCGGCCTGAGGCTCTGCCCAAAGGGTCCACGCCCAGTCCGGGACCGAGGGCAATGCCGTGGGTCACATCGGGCGCGGAAAAACGCAGGCGCACCCGCTCGCCCGCCGCGACGCGGATACTATCGGGCCGAAAACCGCCCGTCTCAGGCGCAGCGGCCACGATGTCGATCACCCGCACGCCGGCCAGCGCCGGGCGCAGCGCAAACTGGTAGCCCAGCGCCACCGCTGGAAGACCGACGAGAATGAGAACCAGCGCCAACACAGCCAGCCCTTCCCTTTTGTTCATCCTTGCTCTCCCGGTTTTTACCACAAAGGCGCCAAGACACCAAGAAAACCTTTGGATTCTTGAGAGACCTTTGTGTTTTGATGTCTTGGTGGTGATTACCCCATGTAAAGCCGCAAAAAGATGAGCGTGACGCCGGTGAGAAAACCCGCCACCGGCAGCGTGCCGCGCCAGGCTACAGCGTGGGTCGCGGCGTGCTGGCGGGCGATGCGGTAGGCGATGACCACAGAGAACACCAGGCCAATCAACAATGCCCCCACTTGCAAAACCAGCGCCAACCCCGGCAGGACCGGCGTCCACGGCACATCGCGCGTGCCGAACAGGTTCCAGCCCCAGCCAAAAGGATCGCTCAACACCGACACGGAATAAGAACCGTTGACGAACACAAAGCTAAAACTGAACGCAATCCAACCCATCAGCCCCAGCGGCGCCAGGCTGTAGGCATAGTCCACGAACAGGCGACGCAGCGGTGTCTGCAAGCGGGCCAGCGCACGCGCCGCGAGAATAGTCAGAAAAAAGAGACCTGGCGTAACCACCAAGTTGACCGTCAAAAAGCCCAGCGCGTAGGCCGCCCAGTGGGGCAGTGTCTCCATATTGGCCCAGTCTTTGATCCAGCCCCACGGTCCCAACAGCACCGCGCTGTAGGCCACGGCGCAGGTCAGCATAATAAGGGCTTTGTAGGCCTCGTCCAGCCGGCGCTCTTTGGCCACCAGCAAGTCGGCCCCAAACGGGCGCAGGTTGATAGCGATGTTGTCTTTGGGGCAGGCTTTCAGGCACTCGGTGCACATGCCGCAGTAGGCGTTGCGCTCCAGATTAGCCGGGTAGACCATCCACGGACAACCGTAGGCGCAGTCGTTGCCCACCACACAGTCTTTGGTCTGGTGGTCGCGGCACACCTGGCGGTCCTTCACCCGCAACTCGATGCTAGAGGTGAGCGAGTAGAGGCCGATAAAACCGCCCACCGGGCACACGTAGCGACAAAAGACGCGGTTGGGGTACACGGCGCTCAGGGCCACCCCTAGCGTCATCATCCCCAGCAGCACCCAGGCGGTGACGCTGGGGCGGGTGAGGATGACCGTGCTGAACAGCGCCACCCCCAGAAAGCCAAAATTCTGCAGCCAGATGTTGCGCAGGCGGCGCGGCCAGCGCCGGCCCAACGTGAGCAACGGACCCGGCGCGCGGCGCAGGATGCCCCGCCGCTGCAGCCACTCGCCGGGCGCAGGAATGGGGCAGACGGCGCACCACACACGCCCAAAAAACGGCAGCAGCACGATGATGAGCAGCGCCCACCACACGATCCACACAAAGATGATGCCGAAATTGTGGCTGCCGGCGGGCGTGCCCAGCAGGCCGGTCAGGATGGCGATGACGAAAAAGGCCAGCAGCAGCAACATCAGCGCCCCAGGCACAGCCCGGCTGCGCAGAATCGCCTTCAGCCAGCGCCAGCGGGTCAGCTCGATGCGGCGCTGCATCACGGTCCCCAATCCGATTTGGCGACCAGCGCCTTTTCCGGCTCGGCCGGGTCGTTGGTGTGCAGAACCACGCGAAACTCGTGCGGCCCACCCATACCGGCGTGCATGGTGTAATCCATGGTCAACACAGCTTCCTGGCCCGGCTCGATGGTCGTCGAACTGACGACGGCGCGGGGCGGTCAACACCCCTGCACGAGCTTAACCTGCGGCTGTCCCGAAATCTTGAGCGGCGCATCGCCGACGTTGCTCAGGCGAAAGGTGGTGCGCACCGGCACGTCAAATTGGATATAGCCTTCGTCAATCGTCGTCCGGTCCACCGCCAACCGGGGCGCACCGCTAATCACACTGTCCGCCGCCGGCTCGCCGTCCGGACCGGACGCCAGCAGCAACAGAAGGCCCGCGGCCGCCAACGCCGCAACCACCCCGCCGACCGCCAGCCAGGTCCACGGAACGCGGCGCTGAGTCGGTTGATTCCGGCTCGGTCTCTTTCTGCGTTGGGTCTTTTTGCTCACTACTGCTCCTTTTCTACCACCAAGACACAAAGACACTATGCTCAGAGCCCTTTCGTGTCCTGGCGTCTTGGTGGTCAATCCCCTGGCGGAAAACGCCACAAGTAAAATAACGTGGCTGCCAGGATTATCAGCGTCAGCGCGACCGCCCGGTAAAAGGGCAGGTTCGGTCCCACGACCAGCTCGCCGATCATAAAAGGGTGCAGCGATCCACAGGCAACCGAGCACCGATAGCGAAACTTGCCCGCACGCCCGGCCAGGAACTCTACCTGCTGCGAAACGCCCGGCTCGACCCGCGCGTCGATGTTGTGGCCGTCCAGATAAAAGCCGTGCACCACATCGGTGGATTGCAAAGTCAACGCCACCCGGTCTCCCTGGTTCACGCGCAACACCGGCGGGTCAAAGGCAAACTGATTCATCGCCAGCGTCACCTCCCGCGTGACCGGACGAGCCGACATCGGCGCCGACAAGACCAGGACGGCCAATGCCAGACCGAAAAAAGGCAGCAAACTGAAAAGTCGCGCGCGCACCCTACCCCCGTTTACCATCTACCACTTACTGAATCGGCCCCGTATCGGTCGGCGGGCCGTACTGGCTGTACTCGGCGTCGATGTAGGCCCGAATCGCTTTCAAATCCTTACCCTCGCGCAACAGCCGCATCACGTCCCGCGTGATGTCTATGCAGATCGTTCAGCCAAAGGCGTGGTTCTCGAACACGATCGCGCCGTCGGGTTGAATCTCTTGGATGTAACAGTCCAGGTTGTTCGTGTGCCCCACCGAGCCGCAGCCACAATAACAGGGAAAGGCCTGTAACACGTCGGGGTTGGCAATGGCAAAACGATACGCCTCCCGCACCTGCGGCGGCGCGTCGCGCACAAAGTCGGGCAGCGCCGATTCGGGAGCCAAGGCAAATGACGACTGTTTTTTCCCGCCCGACCCGCAAGCGCTGGCGAGCGCCGCCAGTGTTGAGACAAGAACTAGGATTACAATGAAGGCACGAGGCTGCAAATTCTTCCTTAATCTGATTTTACCTACTCGCCCGCCAACGAATAACCGGCGGCCTCCCAGGCGTAGAAACCGCCGTCCAGCTCCATCACGTTGGTGTAACCCAGCCCGACCAGCGCCTCGGCCGCCTGGGTGCTCATGTTCCCGCTGCGGCAATAAAGCACGATGGGAGCGTCTTTATCCGGCAGACTGTCCAGATGCCCGGCGATCTGATCGTAGGGAATGGACAGGTCCGTTTGGGGAATGTCTCCTTCAAACGGAATGTGCACGTTGACCAGAGTAAAGCTCTTGTCCGCCAACATGGCTGCCAGTTGCTGCACCGTGATGTCGGTGTAACCGGCGGCATTCTGCTCCAAAACTGCCTCTGGCGTCGTAGACGGCCCCCGAGTGCAGGCAGCCACGAACAAAACTATCAGAATCACCGGGGACCACTGTATGCGACGTTCACGTATATTGATTCTCATCGCAGACTGGCTCCTCAGGCTTCCAAATCGCGACGCATCTGCTGGTATTCAGCCTGGCTGATCTCACCGCGCGCGTAGCGCTTTTTCAAAATGTCCAGCGCCGATTCTGCCGGCCGGTCTCTATCGGGTGACGGGCGGGAGCCAGAGCCGGCAAGACCCCGCAGCAACACGACGGTCAGAGCGATCAGGCCGCCCCAAAAAAGCAACATCATCAGCCCACCAAAGAGCATCCCTTCCCAACCCCAGCCATTTCCCCACCACATCATATTGACCTCCTATATATCCCAGTCATCGGTTCGCTCAATCCTCCCGGCTCCGCCCCCGGTTAATCGGTCAAATCGCGACGCATTTCCTCGTACTCACTCTTGGAAATCTCGCCGCGGGCATAGCGCCGCTTGAGAATCTCCTGCGCCGACTCGGGCGGATCAGTGCGAGGCGTGGATGGGCGCGACGATACACTGCCTGTCGTCCGAGGAAAGAGATTGCTCAGTAGCCACACGGCCAGGGCGATGACGATGATCCAGAATAGGAGCATCAACAGGAAACTCGACCCGTCAACTTCCAAGCCCATCATAGTCTCAACTCCGCCCAGCAGCGACTCTATGTGCAGAGGCAACCGACCGGCTGGCCGGTCCCATTTACGCTGCTAGCAGTATAATCGGGCCGTGTAACGAATCGTTAACGGGAATATAAAGATTGGATGACAATCGAGGGAATCAGATGGCCAGGGGCAAGGTAAAGCTAAAGGTACTCCCCTGTCCGGGGCCGGGGCTGGCGGCCCATAAGCGCCCGCCGTGGGCCTCTATCAGGTGTCTGGCGATGGTCAGACCGATGCCGCTACCGCCGCCGGTCCGCGAGCGCGATTTGTCCACCCGGTAAAAGCGCTCAAAGATGTGCGCCAGGTGCTCGGACGAGAGGCCAATGCCGGTGTCGCGGACCGCAACGGTCAGGAAACGTCCTTCGCGCCAGGCCTCGACGATCACCTGACCACCGGCAGGTGTGTATTGGAGCGCATTGCCCAGCAAATTGAGCAACACCTGAGTGGCCCGAGCGGCATCGACTTTTACCGGGGGTAGCTCAACCGGAAGATTTAGCATCAGGCCCACACCCTTGTCCTCAAACTGGGGTCGCAGTCGGTCGGCCGCGGCGCCGATCAATTCGGCGGATGCAACCGGGTGACAGTCAAGAGGAGTCTGGCCTGCCTCGGCGCGAGAAAGCTCCTCCAGATCGTGAACCAGTCGCTGGAGACGGGACACCTCGCGCTGTACGTTAGAAAAAGTGGCCGGCTCGGCCGGCAACACGCCGTCCAGCAGCCCTTCCATCACCCCTTTGATGCTGCTGAGGGGTGTGCGCAGCTCGTGGGCCACGTCGCCGATCAACTCCATACGCCGGCGCTCGGTCTGCTCCAACGTCTCGGCCATGCGGTTGAAAGATTCGGCCAGGGCCGTCAGCTCATCCTGGCCAGGCGTCTGCACCCGCTGATGATAGTCGCCGGCCGCGATGCGCCGGCTGGCCTGCATCATAGCCCGGACCGGGCCAACGATGCGCCGGGCGACAAACACACTCACCACCACTGCCGCCAGGAGAGCCGACAGAGCAGCCACCGTCAGGATCTCGTTAACGGCGGCGTGGAAATTGGCATGCAAGTCGGCAGCCAGGGTCGGGTCGTCGCCCAACACGGCTCGCATACTGGCAATATGGCGCTCGATGGCGCCGGTCGTGTGAAACTCGGCCGTGCCGGCCAGCACGATCACACCCGCCAGAATGACCACGAGATAAGACAGGAACAGCCGCCAGCCCAATCCCTGGCGGACTGTCGAAAGCCAGCTCACGCCAATTCATCCTCAAAGCGATAGCCTGCGCCCCGCACGGTGACGATCAGAATCGGATCCGCCGGGTCATCTTGAACCTTTTTTCGCAGCCGCCCAACGTGCACATCCACTACTCGCTCATCGCTGTAATAATCGTGGCCCCACACCTGCTCGACCAGTTGCTCCCGGCTCAACACGCGCCCCCGATGGCGGGCCAGCGCATACAACAAATCAAACTCAATGGGGGTCAAATCGAGCAGCTCATTATCCTTCCAGGCCCGGCGGGCCTCTGGATCGATCCGCAGGCGAATAAAGGCCAGGGTCGGCTCGCCAGGACCGACGCCCCGGTCGCGCCGCAGGATGGCTTTGACCCGGGCCGCCAGCTCGCGCGGGCTGAAGGGCTTGGTCAGATAGTCGTCGGCTCCGACGGTCAGGCCTACGATTTTGTCGGTCTCGTCGGCTCTGGCTGTGAGCATCAACACATAGACGTCAGACTCTTGGCGCAGGCGGCGCAGCACTTGCAGACCATCGATGCCGGGCAGCATGATGTCCAGCACGATCAGGTGCGGTCGAAAAGCGCGGGCCGCTTTGAGCGCCGAAGGCCCGTCGAGAGCCGTGTGGACAACGTAGCCCTCTTGCTCCAGATAGACCCGCACCGTGGTGAGGAGGGTCGGTTCGTCGTCTACCACCAGGATGATGGGACGTTCGTTGTGCATCGACAGTTCCTCATGCGATAGCCCGGACCTGCTCTGCGCGCACGCGAAAACGCCACAGGCCCCACAAGATGACACTCCAATAACCCACATAGGCCAGCAACTCAGTCAGCGACGGATTGCCATTGTACCCCAACAACGCCTTGAAAAAAAGCCCTACGCTCGATTCTTCGTTGAGCGCCGGGTTGACGTCCCACACATGCTCGATGAGCGCCGGTATCCAGCCCGCCTCGTTCAGCTCGTGCACGCCGTGGGCGACCAGTCCGGCGGCGAAAAAGATGAGCAATGCTCCGGTCACGCGAAAAAACATCCGCACGTCCAGGCGGACCGTGGTCGCAAAGAGCAGCCAACCTGCGATGGCCGCCAGGATCAGTCCCAGCAGCCCGCCGACCAATGTCGCGCCGGCCGAGGCTGTGAACGCCGCTGCGGTTAAAAATAGCGCCAATTCTATGCCCTCGCGCAACACGGCCACAAACGCCAATGAAAAGAGCGCCCACGACTTGCCGTCCATCGCAGCCCGGCGCACATCTCGCTCCAGCTCTGCGCGCAAGGCGCGGCTCTGGCGGCTCATCCAAAAGATCATCCAGGTCAGCACACCCGCGGCTAGCAGCATCGCAACGCCCTCGAATATCTCTTCGGACCGACCTTCAAAGGCGATGCCCAGAGTATACAGCCCAACGCCAATGACCACGCTCAACAGGCCGGCCACGCCGGCGCCCCACCACACAATCCGCGCCCGGCCGGTCTGCCCCAGGCGGTTCAAGACACCCCAGATGATCCCCAAAATTAGCGCGGCTTCCAGCCCCTCTCGAAAAGAAAGCAATAGCGCTGCGTACAAAAGAGCCTCCTTTGATGCAAGTGATTTTCAATCGCACGCATATAATAACATTATTGTTTCTTTTTTACCAGTGCTTCTAGCAGCCTGTCGGAGAACCCTGTAATATAGGGCCTTGCGCCCGTTTTGCGCCCATTTTGGACACCCACAAAGGGCTAAATTACGTCTCTCCGACAGGCTGCTAGCTCGCCCAAGTGTTGCTCGGCTGCGGCCACCCCCGCCGCCAGCGGACCTTCCAAATCCTTGAAATCCAACGATCCATACCTGCCCACATCGGGCCGCAGCAACACGTGCGGCCGATGGGCGGCCAGGCGCTCGGTATGAATGTGCCAGGCCATCACGCGCACGGCGCGCCACATAGAGGCAAGCATATTCGGCCGCCTGGAGGACTCGGACGCGCAGAATAACAAGGGCAACTGTAAACCGGTGATCGCGCTAATGGGATCTACCCAGGGGTTGTCCGTTCCCAGCGGCGGCTCGATGTCCACTGCAATCACCTTGTCTGCACCCTGCTCAAAGGCCACGTGGGTAGCCAGGCTGTCAATCACGCCGCCGTCGGCCAGTTGCATGCCGTCAATGGCGACCGGCGGAAAAACGGCCGGCACTGCGCTGGTGGCCAGGGCGGCCGGCAAAAGCGGCCCTGCGTTCAGCGCGACCTCCCGACCGCAGATCATATCTACAGCCATCAGAGTGGTCGGGATCTTGAGATCGGCAAAGGTTTTATTTTCCAGGGCTTGAGCCAAAAACCCGCGCAGCATCAGTTGGCGCGAACGCGCACTCAACCGCTTGACATTGATCAGCGAATTGCTACGCAGGACGCGCATCTCACTGATCAACCGCTCCGGCGAGATGCCCAGGGCAAACAGCACCCCCACGATACCGCCCATGCTGGTGCCCACAATGAGATCCACCGGGATTCCTTCACGAACCAAGACCTGTAGAACGCCGACGTGGGCCAGCCCACGACTGCCGCCGCCGCCCAGCACCAATCCGATTTTCATGCTCACTCCTCGACCAGCAAACGGCGCAACACTTTGCCCACAAACGACTTGGGCAGCTCTTCCCGAAACTCGATCTCCCACGGCACAGCGTACTCATCCAGGCGCTGGCGGCACAGGTCCAACAACTCCTGTTTGGAGAGATTCGTGCCCGGGCGCGGCACCACAAAGGCCTTGACTTTTTGCCCGCCCGGTTCACCGGCTACGCCCACGACGGCGGCTTCCAGTACCTTGCTGTTCTCATACAGCACCTCTTCCACGTCCCGGGGATACACGCTGTAATCGCCGGCCATAATCGTGTCTCGTTTGCGGCTGATGATTTGAAAGTAACCATCCGCGTCCATTACAGCCACGTCGCCGGTATACAGCCAGCCATCTTTTAGAACGGATTCGGGGGAATCCTGGCCCTCCAGGCTCCAGTAACCCCGCATCACTTGTGGCCCTTTGACCAATAATTCACCGATCTTTCCCACGGGCAGGTCCTCTTCGGTGATCAAATCCACGATTTTGGCATCCGTGTTGGGGATGGGAATCCCAATCGAGCCGACTTTGCGCACACCTTCCAAAGGATTGGCGTGCGTCACCGGCGCGGCCTCGGTCAGCCCATAGCCTTCGACCAGCCGGCCGTGCGTGAGCTTTTCAAAAGCCTCCTGGACCTCAATCGGAAGGGGCGCCGCGCCGCTGATGCAAGCCTTGATGGACGACAGGCCAAACGAGCGCACATTCGGCGCGTGGTTGATCGCCATATAGATCGAGGGCACGCCGGGAAAGATGGTGGGTTTGTACTTTTGGATATGCTGGAGCACCTGCTCCAGTTGAAACACAGGCAACAGCACCATGGTCGCCCCCACCGCAATCGGGATGTTCATGGCGCTGGTCATGCCATAACTGTGGGTCAAGGGGATAACCGAGAGAAAAGTCTCCCGGCCGTAGTGCAGGCCGGGAATCCAGTGGCGGGTCTGCAGCACGTTAGCGACCAGATTGGCGTGCGTCAGGCAGGCTCCTTTGGGTTCGTCGGTGGTCCCGCTGGTGTAAAGGATGGCGGCCAGGTCTGCGCTAGCGACCTCGACGCCGGGTGGTTCCTGGGCCGCGTCCATCATCAACTGGTCCATCAGGCAGCTCCGTTCCCCAACGTCGCCGGCCGGCCGGGCCGTAGACCCATCCTGCCCGCCAAAACCGGCCGCTTCCCAGCGCCTCAACAAGTCCTTGTAGACGCGGGCCGAGACGACGTCGCGCATATCTGCAAAAACCACCGTGAGGGGCACACTCGCCTGTACGGCCTCGGCCAACCGATCAAAGTCCCTCAACGTGACCAACACCTGGGCGGCGGTCTGGCGGGCCTGTTCAATGATCTGTGGTCTATCCGCGTCGGGATTGGGCAAGACCACCACCCCCCCAATTTTGAGCGTGGCATAGTAGGCTATGATCATCTGCGGCATGTTGGGCAGGACCAACATCACGCGATTTCCGGGCCTGACGCCCAAACCGTGTAACGCATGGGCGAACTGGTTGACCCGCCGTTCGAGCTGCTGGTAGCTCAGTTTGGAACCGTAAAAGATCGTAGCGGTGCGCCTGGGGGCCTGGTCTGCGGCTGTTTCCAGGAACCTATGTAACGGCTGGGATGGAATTGGCACCGTGTGCGGGGTGTGCTCGCCATAGTTCTTTAGCCAGGGACGATCCGGCGGCGCTTCGGCTTGCTCGCGCCAGGTCACCCGCCGTCCCTCGGTTCCCTGACGCATAAACCGCTCTATGGCGCGATTGACCGCTTGATAGCGCTCCAGTTGGACCTTGTGCTTGGAAGCGCCTACGTCAATCACCTCGGCGGCGGGCAGCAGCTTGCCCACGTCTTCAAAGACCTGGCGCGGAAAGTAGCGGTCTCGTTCGCCCGTAATGACCAGTGTGGGGGTATGGATATTCCGCAACAGGGACCAACCCTGCCATTGACGCATATTGTTGAACATCATGCGTTTCAAGACGTGAATTTCGGCGTTCCAACGTGGGCGGTATTTCCACCAGGGTCGCAGCGCGGCCGTGGGGATGCGCGAGAACCAGGAGGCGGCCCGAGGCAGCGGATACTCGCCGGCCGTGGCGATCAAAATCAGGCTTTCGAGCCGCTCTGGATAGGCGTTGGCGTATTCGACGCAGATTGAGCCGCCAAAGGAGTGGCCGACCAGGATAAATTGTTCTGGAAAATCGAGCTCGTCTACGATGGCGCTCAAGTCATCCACCAATTCCGGCATCGTGTACTGGGTAAAGGGGGCGTCGCTCTGACCGTGTCCCCGCAGGTCGGGGACCACCACCCGGCACTCACGCGCAAAGCGGTTGATCTGGTATTCCCAGGTTTCAGCGCAGCCGGCATAACCGTGCACGAACATCATGGTCCGCTCGACCCGTTCGGGCCAGATGTCAATCACGCTCAACGCTACGTCAGACAGACCCCGGATGGGTACGCCGACCCGGTAGAGATCGAAGTCCAGTTGTATTTCCCGGCGCTTGAGACCGCGCAGTTTTTTCTTCATGATAATCACTCCCTCCTGGCCGGATTGGGTTACACGCCCGAACAACTCTCAGGTTGACTAGTGTACCCCGTGTGGTTTCACAAGTCAAGGTAGCCTGGACCTGCACGCTAAAAAGCCCTGCGTCTTGGGCAAACGCAGGGCCTGAGCGTAGAATTGAAAAAGGCTACGCGTGCCGTGTATAATCCGGCAGCAGAATCGGCGACTTGAGCGCGCCGTTTATTCCGGCCGCGTCGAGCTCCTTGTTCCAGACCGCCACGTGTTCCAGCGTCGGCTGGCCCGCCGTCACGCCCGCCGCGTACCCGGCCGCGCTGCGCCCCGCTCGCCGGCCGTACACGCAGATCTCCAGCAGGCTGTTGCCCATCAGCCGGTTGCGCCCGTGCACGCCCCCGCTGATCTCGCCCGCGATGTACAAACCCGGCACGTTGGTCGCGCCGTTGGCGTCCAACTGCACCCCGCCGTTCTGATAGTGCAGCGTGGGATAGACCAGGATCGGGTCTTTGGTCATGTCAATGTCAAAACGCTTGAACTGGCGCACCATGGCCGGCAGGGCCTTGTCAATCGTGCCGGGTCCGTGAATCAAGTCAATCATCGGCGAGTCCAGCCACACACTGGGTTGCCCGGATGGGGTGATCACGCCCAGCTTGCGTTCCTGACACTCGCGGATAAAGGCCGCCGCTTCCACGTCGCGCGGTTCCAGCGGATACACAAACTGGTCGCCGTTCACATTGACCGGCTGCGCCCCCAATCCGCGCACCTTTTCCGTCACCAACAAACCCAAAATCTGCTCCGGGAAGGCCGCGCCCGTGGGGTGATACTGCATGGTGTCCAAAAAAGCCAGTTTCGCGCCGACGCGATAAGCCATCACCACCCCGTCGCCGGTCGCGCCGTAGTGATTAGTAGTGGGAAAGCCCTGGTAGTGCAACCGCCCGCTGCCACCGGTCGCCAACACCACCGCTTTGGATTTGGCGTAAAAGACCTGCTCGGTCTCCAGATTTTTGATGACCGCGCCGGCGATCTGGCCCTTTTTATCCAACACCAGCTCGACCGCCGGGGCAAACTCGATCACTTCGATGGGCCGGTTGCGCACCTCGTCGCGCAGCACGCGCATAATCTCTGCGCCCGAATAGTCGCGGGCCGAGTGCATGCGCCTGCGACTGGTGCCGCCGCCGTGCTCCTGCATCATGGCGCCGTCGCGCGCTTTGTCAAACATCACGCCCAGTTGCTCGAGCCACTGGATCACGATAGGCGCGTCTTTGACCAACGCCTCGACCAAGTCGGGGTGGTTGGCAAAATGCCCGCCGCCGATCACGTCCAGATAGTGGATGGCTGGCGAGTCCTCGGGCCGGTCGGCGGCCTGAATGCCGCCCTGGGCCATCATGGTATTGGCGTCGCCAAAACGCAGCTTGGTAACCAGCGTCACTCTGGCTCCGTTTTCCTGCGCCAACAACGCCGCGCTGGCCCCCGCCCCGCCGCCGCCGATCACCAACACGTCGGTCTCGAAAGCCGGCTCGCTCACATCAAAATCGGCGCTCACCTGCGGCCGGCCCTCGATCACGTCGGCCATCTCGTGGGGCGTGCGCTGGCCCTTGGACACGCCAACCTTGATCTCGCGCATCCCGGCGGCAATAAAATCGGGATGAAAAGCGTTCAAGACCGCTTTGCGCTCTTCCAAAGACATCGCCGGAAAGGTCTCGCCCAACCGTCGCGGGCGGGTGGCCTCAACAACCTTGATTGCCTCTCGCATTTCGGGTGTATATGTCATTCTCTACCTCTTAAAATGGACACAGATTAACACGGATAAACACGGATTTCAATCAGTGTCAATCGGTGTTCATCTGTGTGCCGTTACTAGGGTTCAATATCACGGGCCTTGTAGCGTTCGCGCAGCGCGTCCGCACTTAACGCCTTGAGCTCGGTTAGCTCGGTATCATATTTGCCATCCAGAATCTCGGCCACCCGCTGGTGCAGGTGCTCCGAGCGGGGCGACAGATTGCGTCCATACAATCGCCGGGCCAGGATGGCAATGTTGTACTGCGGCTCCTCGGCCGGGCAGCGCGCCGCGCACAGCCCGCACATAATGCAGTCGAAGGACATACTGGCGACGAGCGCAATGTCGCCGCGCATCGCCGCAGCCATGTAGCCCTTGACGTCCAACTCTTGCGGGCAGGCTTTGGTGCACGCGCCACAACCCAGGCAGCGCAGCGTCTCGGGGTAGGTTTTGAAAATCGTCGCCGCTACCGGCAGCAGGTTGGCGATGTCATAACTGGCCCGCTCGGCCGGGAAGAAGGGAATCTGCCCCAGGTACATTTCGGGGCGGACCACCGTCTGGCAGGCCAGGCCAAAATACAGCTTGGGGTCGCCCTTGATGCGGTACACCGTGGCGCACGCGCCGCAAAAGCCGCCCCTGCAGCCCACGCCGCGTACCAGTGTGTAACCGGCCCACTCCATCGCCTTCATAATCGTCAGGCTGGGCGGCACGTCGTAGCGCTTGCCCATGATATAAACCGGAACCAGTTCAGCTCGTTCTGCCATCATTCTGCTCCTGTTGGTAGGTTGGTAAATTGGTCCAATTTACCAATCTCCAATCTCTACTCTTCTCCCACTTGCAGCCACTCGTTCTCTTTGAACGTGATCAGCGGCAGCGGCTCATCCACGCTGCGGCCTGGCAAATAATCGAATGTTTCGCCCAGGCGCTGGCCGATGGCGCGGAACACCGATCCCACCGGCAGCTCGGCCGGACAGGCCTGGGTGCACATCCCGCAGCCCACGCACGACAGACCCATGTGGTTCAGGCGCGTCAGGTGGAACAACGACATATCGGCGGGCAGCCGCATGGCCCCCTTTTGGTTGGCCCAGCCCACGTATTGCATCGGCTCGTGGTCGAACACCGCGCTCTTGAACACACACACCTTGCAATAGCAAATCGGACACACCGTCATGCAGTTGTGACAGCGGATGCACGTGTCGAACACGCCAATGATACCTTCGTCTCCCTCCAGCCGCGCCCGGATCGCCGTGTACTCGGCGTCGCGCACGGCGGTGCGGGCTGTCACCAGTTTGTCAACCGCCGCCGCTCGACCGCCTGGGCCTGATGACGAAGGACGAACGACGAAGGACGAAGAGCTGCTCAATTTTTCGGCCAACCCATCGGGCAGGCTCAGATAAAGCTCCTGGTCCCAATCGCTGCCCAGCAACTCGATGGTGATGTCGGCGTTGTCGTACACCGGCTGTTCGCACATCCGGCAGGCCAGGCGAAGTTGGGGATTGGTAGAGGCGGCGTCGTACAGCGCACGCCACGCATCCGCCTCGCGCCATTCGCCACCCGCCACCTCGAACGTCCCGGCGCAGTCCACGGCGATGACGGTCAGGTCGTCCAGGCTGGCCTGTTGCAGCTTGACCAGTTCGACCAACGCCCGCGCCTCGCACGCCCGCAGCACCGCCCCCACTTTAACCCGCGGCTCGCGGATGCTGAGCTTGCCGGCCAGCGTGGCCGCGTTGCCGGGCATTACCGGGGCCAGCGGGTCGGCCGCGTCCAGCAAATCGGGGCGGCTGACCAGCGCCGGAGTCACCGCGCCGTGCGGCGTGCGCATCGGCGTCAGCAGCGCCTCGACCACACCCTGCGTCAACAACTCCTTCAAAAAGCCCTGGATCGCGCCCAAGGTCTCTCCATTTTCGACGGGAATGATAGCCTTCATTACTCTCTCCTGATCTTGCGCAAAACATAAAGCCGCGGTTTATGCTTCACGTTTCACGTTTCACGTCTTCACACCGCCCACTCTTGTTTGAGCGTATTGGGTCCTTTTTTCTTCAACGCGTCTGTAAACTCGGTGATCGTGTCGGCAAAGCGCTGCCCCTCGCTGGCGCTGATCCAGCGCAGCAGGATGCGGTCCTCGTCGAACCCGGCATTCTTGACGATCTCTTTGAGCGCCACGACGCGCCGGCGGGCCTTATAGTTGCCCTCTTGATAATGGCAATCGCCCGGATGGCAGCCGCCGATGAGCACGCCGTCGGCCCCTTGCAACCCGGCCTTGAGCACGTAAATCGGGTCCACCGCGCCGCTGCACATCAGGCGAATAATGCGCACGTTGGGCGGATATTGCAGGCGACTGGTCCCGGCCAGGTCGGCCCCGGTGTAGGTGCACCAGTTGCATAGAAAAGCAATAATCTTGGGTTCAAAACCGTTTTCGCTCATAGATGTTCTCCTGGTTGGCCCTAATCCCTTTCTATGTTATAATCTCATTGACCTTTTCGCCGGGCGACGTGCACCATGAGCAAACCACTGGACATTGCGTTCATCCGCGCCAAGATTCGCCACAAGAAATACATCATTGATCCCCAGCACGTGCTCCAGCTACACAAGTACGGGGTCAACATGCCCGCTATGGAACAGGTCATTTTGACCGGTACAATTATCGAGACCCACCCCCATAACTTGATCCTCGGCTTTGCCAACGATCTGCCCATACACGTGGCGTGTAGCTATTGGGCCGAGGAAGATACGATATACATTCATACGGTGTACATCCCTGATGATCGCTGGATGCCAGATTACAAGACCAGGAAATGGAAACGATGAAAAGCTGTCCCGAATGTCACAACTCGATGCGTTTGGAAAAGATCGTGTTAGCCTATACCCAAGATGGCGTTCAACTCGAAATCCGCGACGTGCCGGCCTGGGTTTGCTCCGTTTGCGGTAAGCAACTCGTCACCGGCGAGGTCGCTACTCAGGTCAGCCACATCCTCGATAACCTCAAACAAAGCGGAGCACTCGAAGAATTCAGGGCTAATTTGTCCCGTTTTCGCCAGACCGTCTCCCAACTCCGCACCGCTCACCTCGAGCTCGTCTACCCCTGACCCGTGTTGCGTCACGGAACACGCAGCACGGTCAAATCGTCTCCAGCGCCGCATCCAGCATGCCCGTCACCTGCAAGAACTCGAATCCTTTCTGCTGGCTGGCCTTGTTCGGGCAGGCCGCCACGCACGCGCCACAGCCCTGGCACAACACCTCGACCACCTCAGCATAGAGCATGCCCGGCTCCAGGATGCGCGCGTTGTACGGGCACACCTCGACGCACAGGCCGCAGGCTGCGCACAGGCGAGGATTGACCGATGCGATAATCGGCGTGGCCGTCAGCTCCTTCTTGGACAACAGCGACACCGCCCGCACCGCCGCAGCCCTGGCCTGGGCCATCGTCTCGTCCACGGCGCGCGGCGAGTGGGCCAGGCCGCACAGATACACCCCGTCGGCGGCAAAATCCACCGGGCGTAGCTTGACGTGCGCCTCCAGGAAGAACTTTTCGCCGGTCAGAGGCAGCTTGAGCAACTGGCTCAAATGCTCGTTGCCCGGCTCGGCTTCGATTCCTGCGCTGAGCACCACTCGCTCGGCGGGCAATTCCAACACCTCGCCGTCCGGCTGGACCTCGACGCGCACCTGCAAATGACCATTTTGCCGGGTCACCTGCGGCGGTCTATCCGCATCGAACTCGAGAAACATCACGCCCGCCTGCCGCGCCTCGCGGTACAGCCGCTCGCGGAAACCGTAGGTGCGGATGTCGCGGTACAGAATCGCCACCTGCGCCTCAGGGTTGCGTTCCTTGATCGCCAGCGCGTTCTTGATGGCCTGCGAGCAACATATCCGCGAGCAATACGGATGGTCGTCATCGCGCGAGCCGACGCATTGGATCATTACCACGGTATTCGGTAGATTGGTAGATTGGGAATTGGTCCCAATTTCCCAATTTACCAACTCCTTCTCCAGCTCGCGTTGCGTGACCACGCCTGGCAGATCCCCATAGCCGTAGGTTTTTGGCTCAATCTCGCGCGCGCCCGTGGCGACGACCACCGCGCCGTGGGTCACTTCGGTGCGCACACCCGCTTTGCCCCGCACGGTGGTGCGGAACTGGCCCACGTACCCACCGACCTGCTCCACCTCGGTCTCTAGCATCACCGTGATGCGCGGGTTTGCGCTGACCTTTTCAATCGTCTCTTGGAGCAATTGCTGCGGGTTTGTTCCGTCGAACCCGACGAAAATGTGCCGCAAGTGGCCGCCCAGCTCGGCTTCTTTTTCGACCAGGTAGACCGGGTAGCCCTGTTCGGCAATGGACAACGCCGCCGTCATCCCGGCCAGCCCGCCGCCGATGACCAATGCCCGATGCTCCACGTTCAGCGTGCCGCGCTGGAGCGGGCGCAGCCTGCGGGCTTTGGCCACGGCCATCGTGACCAACTGCTTGGCCTTCTGGGTAGCTACGGCGTGGTCGGCCCGATGCACCCACGAAACCTGCTCGCGGATGTTGGCCAGCTCGAACAGGTGCGGGTTCAATCCGGCCTGGCGGATGGTGTCCTGGAACAACGGCTCGTGGGTGCGCGGCGTGCAGCTCGCCACGACCACCCGGTTCAAGCCGTGCTGTTTGACCTTTTCGGTGATTTTCTCTTGCGTGTCCTGCGAGCAAGTGTACAGATTACGCTCGGCGTACACCACGTTGGGCAACCCTTGCGCGTATTCGACCACCGTGGGCACGTCCACCACGCCCCCGATGTTGATGCCGCAGTGGCACACAAACACACCCACGCGCGGCTCTTCCTCGCTCACGTCCCGCTCCGGCGGATAGACCGCCTCGCGGGTCAGCGTGCCCCGCGCCTGGGCCAGCAGCGCCGAGGCGCTGGCCGCCGCGCAACTGGCCTCGATCACCGTTTCGGGAATGTCCTTGGGTTCGCCAAAGGCGCCCGCCACGAAAATACCGGGCCGGTTGGTCTCGGTCGGGTGGAAAATGGGCGGCTCGGCAAAGCCGTACTCGTTCAAATCCACACCCAGCAGGCCGGCCATGCGCTGCGTCTCGGCAGTGGGCCTGAGTCCGACCGACAGCACGACCATATCGAATTCTTCTTCGTGCAGCACCGGCTTGCCCTGGGCGTCGAACGTGGCATAATGCACACGCAGGTTTTTCGACCCCGGCGCTTCTTTGACCGTCGAGACCATACTACGCACGTAGCGCACGCCGTGCTCGTGCTCGGCCCGTTCGATGTAGGGGTCAAAACCCTTGCCAAAGGCGCGAATGTCCATATAGAAAATGGTCGGCTGGATACGGGCGTCGTGCTCTTTGGCAATCACCGCCTCTTTCGTCGCGTACATGCAGCACACCGACGAGCAATAGCCCTGCTCGCAACTGCTGTCCCGCGAGCCGACGCACTGGATCCAGGCCACCTTGTGCGGGTGCTCGCCATCGGAGGGGCGCTGCACCACACCCGCAAACGGCCCCGACGCGCTGAGCATGCGCTCGAATTCCAGGCTGGTGACGACGTTGGCGTAGCGCCCATAGCCAAACTCGGGACGAACCCCGCCGGGCATCGTCTCGACGCCGGGAATCAGCACCACCGCGCCGACGGACAACTCGACGATTTCCTCGACCTGGTTGTGGTCAATAGCCCCGGCCTTGCAGGCATACACGCACTGCAAGCACTCGGAGCATACGCCGCATTGCACACACCGCTCGGCTTCGGCGCGGGCCTGCTCCTCGCTCAGCCCGGCGTACACCTCGTTAAAGTCTGTCTTGCGCTCGGCGGCGGGCCGCTTGTTCATCTCGCGCCGGCCCTCCGCCGACGCCCCCACCGACACCAGTTTCTGCCACACCTCCTGCTCGTCGAATTCGAGCTTGGGTGGGCGCAGCGCGTCGGCATTCTCGGTCAACGGCTGGCCGTTCAAAAAGCGGTGAATCGAGCGGGCGGCCTTGTGTCCGGCGGCGATGGCATCCACGATAAAAGCCGTGCTCGTCACCACGTCGCCCCCGGCAAAAACACCGGGCTGACTGGTCGCCAGCGTCTCCGGGTCCACGGCCGGGAAACGTCCGCGAATGGTCTGGATGGAATCCTTCAAACACTCGATATTCGGGCGCTGGCCGATGGCAAAAATGACCACGTCGGCGGCCAGCACCTCTTCCGTGCCGGGCAGCTCGTCAAAGTCGGGTCGGCCATTGACAAAGCCCCGGAAATCAATCTGTGCGCAGCGCACACCCATCACCCGTCCGGCGTCGTTCGTCACCTCTTTGAACGTGCGAGACGGAAACACTGCGATACCCTCTTCCTCGGCGTCGCGCACTTCCCAATCGTGGGCGGGCATTTTCTCGCGGCTCTCCAGGCAAGCCATCCCTACCCACGCCGCGCCCAACCGCACCGCGCCCATCGCCGCGTCAATGGCGACGTTGCCGCCGCCCAGCACCAGCACACGCTTGCCGGGAATGGTGGTCAGTAGATTGGTGGATTGGAAATTGGTAAATTGGGAGTTGCGCAAGCTGATGTCGCGCAGGAAATCTATGGCGATGTGTACGCCGGGCAGGTCGGCGCCGGGGATAGGCAATTTGGCTCCCTCGTGCGCGCCGACGGCCACGAACGCGGCGTCGAACCCGTCTTTGAGCAAGGCGGGGACGTCCTCGACTCGGTGGTTGAGCGCCAATTCGACGCCCTCGGCCAGGATGTCGTCCACTTCTTTTTGGACCAAGTCGTAGGGCAGGCGGTACTCCGGCACGCCCACGCGCATCATCCCGCCGGGCGCGGGCAGCGCCTCGTACACAGTGACGGCGTGGCCCCGGCGCACCAGGTCCAACGCGCAGGTCAGGCCCGCCGGTCCCGCGCCGACGATGGCGACCTTTTTCCCGGTGGGTTCCGGTTTTTCAGTCTCCGGCGTCGCGCCGTTCGTCCCGTGTTCCAAAACCCAATCAGTGGCGAAACGCTTCAATCCCATGATGTTGACCGCGTCGTCCACTTTGCCCCGCGAGCAGGCATCCTCGCAGCGATGGTTACACACCCGCCCACACACCGACGGGAACGGGTTATCCTCTTTGATGGTGCGGTAGGCGTCGGCGTAGCGTCCCTCGCGGATGAGCGCCACGTAACCCTGCGCCCGCTGGTTAATCGGGCAGGCGTCGCGGCAGGGAGCCATGCCCAATTTCTCGATGGCAAAGGCGTTGGGGATGGCCTGCGGGTAGGGTTTGTAGACCGCCTTGCGCTCCGACAGTCCGCCGTTGAAGGCGTCGGGCCGGTGGATGGGACAGGCCACCGCGCAGTCGCCGCAGCCGGTGCACACGCCCAGCTTGACGTAGCGCGGATGCTGGCGGATTTTGACCCGAAAGTCGCCCGGCTCGCCCTCGATGCCGACGATTTCACCGGTGGTGAGGATGTCAATGTTGAGATGCCGCCCCACCTCCACCAGCTTGGGCGACATGATGCACATGGCGCAGTCGTTCGTCGGAAATGTCTTGTCCAATTGGGCCATAATGCCGCCAATTGCCGGCGACCGTTCCGCCAGGTACACCTTGAGCCCGGCCTCGGCCAGGTCCAGTGACGCCTGCATCCCACCGATACCGGCTCCGACGACGAGGACTGCCCCAATTGGCCCCGAGCCAGTGCCGGGCTGAGGCTGGGC
>DAOTXN010000028.1:0-42428 GCA_034435435.1 Anaerolineae bacterium
ACCTGGCTTCACCTGTCCAGCGACCCTGACCCTGAGCCAGCTATAGCTTCACGCACTCAGGATCAGAGCCGACCGCCACTTCAGTTCTCTGTACAGTATGCCCGTTATGAATGAGTTTTGTCAGTCAACCAGGGGTTCTCCGACAGGCTGCTAGGTCGCCCAAGCCGATGATCACGCCAAAGCGACCTGTTGCGCCCCCCTCGGCGCGATGCGAATACCATTCATCGGTGTGACAGCCCGTGCAAAGCTCGGCGACCTCCACCTGCCCGATGCCCGCCTCGACCAGTTGCCCGCGCACGGCCGCCCACAAATCCAGGTGAACCCGTCCGTTGACCCGTCGAAACAGGTTCACGCCGTTCACCGCTGCCGCGACCTGCTCGACCACCTCCGGTCCCACCTCGTAGCAGCACGGACCAATCGAGGGACCCACCCCGGCCCACAAATCGGCCGGACGGCAGCCAAAAACCCTCACCATCGTGGCTGCCGTCGCCGCCACCACGCCCGCCGGCAGGCCGCGCCAACCGGCGTGCGCCAGGCCGATGACCCGCCGCCGCCGGTCGTAGAACAGCACCGGCACACAATCGGCAAAGCGCAGCATGAGCGTGACGCCCGGCTCGGCCGTGACCAGCGCGTCGGTCTCGGCGCACACCCGGCCCTTGTCGCGCGGGCCGACCACAGCCACCCGCGCGCCGTGCACCAAATGCCCCGTCACCACGTCCTCGCGTCGCCAGCCCAGCGCCCCCAGCGCCCGCTCGTGATTCACCCGCACCGCGTCCAGGTCGTCGCCCACCGTGTGCCCCACGTTCAGTGTGTCAAAGGGCGGCCGGCTGACGCCTCCGCGTCGCGTGAACAGGGCGTGTTCCAGCCCTGGCTCTGCGACCAATCCCTCAAAGCGATAATAAATCACGCCGTTATGATTGGTTCGTTGCACAAACTCCTCCGAATCCTGACAGGATTTACACAATTTACACGATTTTAGCAGGCCACAATTCTGTCAATCCTGTCCATCCTGTGATCAGCGCGTGGCGTGAGGCGAGTTTAACATAGAGAGGTTGAGGGGGCAAGTTGAACCTTTTGAAAAAGGTAGGGGTAATTAGCATAGAAGACCGGGACCGGTTAGCGGCGCGATCCCCTGTCGTGCCGGTCAAAGGACTCTCAAGAGTTCAAAAAGACGCCCGCGCCTGATCAACGCGGGCGCCGCCTTTTTCTAGCGGGCAACGCCGCGCTCCCAAACACAACGCGCCGCATCCACCGCCGGCACAGAAGGTCGGGTTTTTCCGCAAGCGGCCTTTGCGCACCCAGTACTCGACCATGCCTTCCAGCGCGCTTTGATCCACCCCCAGCTTGCGGCTGAGGGCGCCCAATTCCACCGCCCCCGGCGACGACTCGATTTCATGTAACACCTGTCGCAACACCATCATGCCAACCGCCTAGCCCAATCCAAGCAATCTTCCCCCCTGATAAATGACGAACGCCGTTCCCCACGCCAGCGCCAGTTGATACCCGGCTGAAAAGACGGCCCACCTCCCGCCGTACTCGTGGCGGATGGCCCCCAGCGTCGCCGCGCAGGGCACGTACAGCAATACAAAGGCCACCATCGCCACAGCAGTCAGCGGCGTATAGTGTGCTCGCAGCGCCGCGCTCAAGGCTGTGTCCTCGATCCGCGCCTCTCTTTCTGCCGAACCAACGCCGGGGACGATGTTGATGAGCGCTTTGCCCGCCTCCAGAGTCGCCGCGCCGAATCCTCTTACGACCTCGACCAGGTCTTGCCCGACGTTCGAGGACACGTCGGCTGGCGTTGCATCCGGCCCAATGTAGATTTGACTCATCGTACTGATCACGATTTCTTTAGCCACGAATCCGCTTATCAGCGCGCCGGCCGTCTCCCAATTTCCAATACCCAGTGGCTGAAAGACCGGGCTAAGCGCAGCACTCGCATGGCCAAACAAACTGTCGCGCTGATGTTTCACCCCCCACGGCAGATTGAGCAGGAACCATAGCAAAACAGTCACCATCAGAATAAGCGTACCGGCTTTTTTGACAAAGCCGCTGGCCCGATCCCACATGTGAATGAGCAGGCCTCTTATAGTCGGCAGGCGATAAGGGGGCAACTCCAGCACAAAAGCCGCGTCCTGGTCGCGCGGAAAAATCGTGCGGCTAAATAGCACGCCCATCAGCACGGCCATCACGATCCCCAGCGCATACATGGCCCAGATGAGCTGGCCGGCGTCGGGGCCGAAAAAGGCCAGCCCGAACACCACATACACCGGCAGACGGGCCGAACAGGACATTAGCGGCACCAGCAGGCCGGTCAGGTAGCGGTCGCGCTGGTTTTCCAGCGTGCGCGTGGCGTAAATCGCGGGCACGGCGCAGCCAAAACCCAAAATCATGGGGATAAAGCTCTTGCCGTGCAGCCCCAAAAAATTCATCAAGCGGTCCATCACAAAAGCGGCCCGCGCCATGTAACCGCTGTCTTCGAGCAAGGCCAGAAAAAAGTACAAGACCATCAGACTGGGTAGAAAGGCCAGCACCCCCCCCACCCCGGCGATGGCCCCGTCTACGACCAACGAGCGCAGCCAGTCCGGCCCGCCTACGGCTCGCAGCAGCGCCTCACACCAGCGCGAAATCGGCCCGCTGGTGACGCCGTCCACCCAATCCAGATACGGGGCCGACACGTCCTGCACCAGCCGAAAGACGACGTACATCATGAGCAGAAAGATGGGAATGCCCAGCACCCGACTGGCTACAATCTGATCGATGCGGTCTGAAACGGTCAAGCGGTCGGCGCGGGTGTGCTTGACCACCTGGCGCACCAGGCCGCTGATAAAGCCATAACGCCGGTCGGCGATGAGGATATCCACGTCGTCGCCGTAAATGGCTTCCAGGTGGGCGATGCTGGCCCGGGCGGCGGCAATCAGCTCGGACCCGCCCGGCAGACGCATCACCCGCTCGACCACGTCTTGTTCGTGCTCGAGCAGTTTGAGGGCCAGCCAGCGCGGCTGAAACTGCGCCGCAATCTCGGGGCAGTTCTGGATGAACTTATCCAGCTTGCCCAGCTCGTCCTCGATTTCCTCCCCATAGTTCACGTGAAAACCGGCCCTGGTTCTTTGGGTGGCGGCTATGGTTTCGAGGATCAGCTCGCGAATGCCCTGGCTGCGCGTACCCACGGTGCGCAGCACTGGAATTCCCCCCAGCAGCGCCGATAGCCGTTCGACCTGGATGCGAATACCGCGCGCCTCGGCCACGTCCATCATGTTGAGGGCCACGGCCACCGGCGCGCCCAATTCCAGCACCTGCACCGCCAGATACAGATTGCGCTCCAGGTTGGCGGCATCTATCACAGCGATGACGGCGTCGGGTTTGTCGTTGATCACAAAGTCGCGGGCGATGATCTCTTCGGGAGAATAGGCGGTCAGGCTATAAGTGCCGGGCAGATCCACCACGCGGATTTCGCGGCCGTCGAAATGGCACACGCCTTCTTTTTTCTCGACTGTCTTGCCGGGCCAGTTACCGGTGTGTTGCCGCGCGCCGGTGAGGGCGTTAAAGACCGTACTCTTGCCCGAATTGGGATTGCCGGCCAGAGCGACGGTCAGGGTAGCCGATAAAGACGATTGAGCCGCCGGGGCGCGGCGGCTGGCAGGAATTTCCGAGTGGCAAGCGGCAGGGCCCATCGTTTTCACACTTGGGCGGGCGCTGGCTCGACCAGCACCTTGTGCGAAGCGCCGCGCCCCAGCGCCAGGCGCGTTTCGCGCACCGACAAGATGACCGGCCCATGCCCCATACATGTCACGACTTGAACAACAGTCCCGGGAACCAGACCCATATCGGCCAGACGACGGCGCAAATTCTGACCGGCTCGCACATCCACGATGGTTAGCGGTTGGCCCGCCGGGGCCATGCTTAACGGGGTCATGTCACACCTCCAACGGCCTCGTCCAACATTTCGACCTCGATGTGTTGCGCGTCATCCCGGCGCAGCGATAGATGATAGCCTTTGACAAAGAACTCGACCGGGTCGCCCAGGGGCGCCACGCGCTCGACCCATATCGTCTCGCCGCTCACCAATCCCATCTCCATCAAACGCCGGCGGGCGCGTCCATGCCCACCAACCCGCAGAATCTTTCCGCATTGACCCGGCGACAGGTCACTCAGACGAGCGCAAATCTGCCCGTTCTCTCGAAAACAGCGCCGATGTTTATGCTGTCTGCCGTGTCCGTGTCGCATCGCTTGTTTTCCACTCTATCTATTGCGAATGATTCTCATTTTCTTGTCTATTGTACCGCAATCCTCCCGGCCCGGTAAGTGACAATTGTCACCTCACCGGCATGACATCTATCGCGGGCAAAGAGCAGGTATCGGATACTGGAGATTAGGGATTCTGAGATGCCAGCAGCCAATCCAGCGCCGCTTGCAACTGCGGATCGTCCTGGGCCGTAAACTCGTCCCAATCCAGCGGAATCTCGACATCGGGCGCGATGCCGCTCGCTTCCCAGTCGGCGCTGCTGAGGGGCCGAAAGGTTTCCGCGGCAATCCAGGCCCGCGATCCGTCTTCGAAATCGGTTTGCCACAGCGTCTCCACGTTGCCATCGGTGGTGCGTCCCACCAGATACGCCCGGCCGCTCTCTTGGAGCACGCCGCTGAAAATCTCGCCAAAACTGACGGTTTCGCGCCCGACCAACACGACCAGCGGCAAGGTCTGGGAATGGCCCACTGGCTTGGCCTCAATGACCAGCGGGCGCTCGGCCTCGCGGCTGACGAACGCGCCGACTTGGCCGTGGGTAAAGATGGACAACGTATCGCGCAGTGCAGTGTCCAGACCGCCGCCGTTGATGCGCATATCCACGATCAAGCCCTTTAATTCATGGTGCGCGGTCAGTCCGTCCAATGCCTGGCGCACGCGCTCGGCGACCGTCTGGTCCCAAAAGGTGGGGATCATCAGATAGCCTATATCGGTTCCTGGAAAGCGGTATGCATCTACCGGCAATTGGGTCTGGATGCGCTCTCGCGTCACCGTCAGCTCGCGCGGCTCTTGTCCAGGCGTTTGCACCGTTAATTGCACCTGGCTGCCAACGAGACCGACCAGCAACTCAAGATTGTCCACCTGGCCCGCGCCGACGGCCGGCACGCCGTCTACGGCTAGAATGCGGTCGTGGGGCTGCAAGCCGGCCCGCTCTGCCGGGCTGGCGGGGAAAACTTGTAACAACACCCCGTAGCCCTTGTCGAACAGGGTCGTCACGTAAACGCCGATGCCGACATAGTTTAATTGCCCACTGACCCGCTCGTCCTCCTCGGCCACCTCCTGGGGGGAACTAAACACCGAGTGCTCGTCTCCCAGCTCGTCAATCATCTCGCGCATGGCCTGGTAAAAATCGTCGTCGGTCAACCCGGCTTCAATTCGCGCCCGGTAGCGTTGGCCTACCTCATCCCAATCCAGGCCGTTAAAGTCAGGGTAAACGTAGGTGTCGCGCACCGTTTCCCACAAATGGGTGAACACGCGCAACTGGCGAGCGGTCGTCTCTTCCGAAACCGTGAGGGTCGGCGGCATCGAGCTGGGCGTCGAGATTGGAGTATCCACCGTTGCCGCGCCGGGTGATGGACCGACGGACGGCGTGGCATCCCCACAGGCCACGAGCAGAGTCGCCGCTGCCGCCAGCGACAGCAGACAGATGTGCGGCGT
This sequence comes from Anaerolineae bacterium, assembly GCA_034435435.1. Taxonomy (GTDB): domain Bacteria; phylum Chloroflexota; class Anaerolineae; order S140-20; family S140-20; genus DAOTXN01. The sequence goes on from DAOTXN010000028.1 coordinate 5,678, forward strand.
TTTCTGTGCTCCGATCGTTCGAGTTCGATATTGCATGGTACCATCCTCCCCAGACGGCATCGCGCGCCTCCGGCGGGCATTATACCACGAACCGGAGAAACGGTTTTTCGGGGCGGGTCTTGTCTCGCGCCGGATGTTATAGTACACTGCGCTGCATCAGCATATATCCTGGAGGTTCACATGATTCGCACCGACGCCCACCCGCAAGCCGGCCTGCTCCAGGCGCTGCTCCAACCCTGGCACGCGGCCGTGGCCGACCCGATCAAAGCTCAGGAAGAGGTGCTGCACCGCTTGTTGGGCTGGTACGCGCAAACAGATTACGGCAAGCGACATGGCGCGGCCAACGTCGAGACCATCGCGGACTATCGGCGCGCCTTCCCCGTCGCCGCCTACGAGGACTACAAGCCGCTCATCCAGCAAGTGATGACCGGCGACGTGGGCCTGCTGCTGGACGAGGCGCCGGTAGGCTGGGCCATCACGCGCGGCACGACCGGCGACGAGCACAAGTTCATCCCCATGACGCCCACCGACCTGCGCATGCGCATCAGCGCCGGGCGGGCCATGATGAATTACGTCGTCGAGAGTGGGCGCTACGATCTGTTCGACGGCGTGAACCTCAATCTCAACTTTCCCTCGGTGGTAGGGACGCTGCGCGTGGGCGAGCGCGAGATCGAGTACGGCTACAGTTCGGGGATTTACGTCAAGTACGTGTCGGCCTGGACGCCGATTCGCTCCGCGCCGACGCAGGATGAAATCGACGCGCTGGGCGGGGGTAAGACGGTGCGCGACTGGGAAGCGCGGTTCGAGCTGGCCTATCAAAAGTGTAAGGACGAAAACGTCACATTGGTGGGAGGCGTCTTGCCGACCGCGCTGCGTTTTGGGCGCTATCTGCGCAAGGCGCACCAGGTCTATCCCAAGGACCTGTGGCAGACCCAGATCGTGACGCTGGGCAGTGTGCCGGGCATCAACACCCGCCACCAACCGGCCCTGCACGCGCTGTACGGCCCGGCGCTCATCCGCGAAATCTACGGGGCCACCGAGGGCATGTTCGGCCAGCAGCGCGACGAGAAGCGAGCCTGGGCGCCCAACTATGATTTGTACTTTTTCGAGGTCGAAATGCGCCCTTCGACTTTGCTCAGGGCAGGCTCAGGCGTCAAGATGCTGCACGAGATGAAACCTGGCGAGATGGGTAGCCTGGTGGTCTCGACGCCGGTGCTGGCGCGCTACAAGATCGGCGATCTGATTCGGGCGTTCGAGCCGCCGTATTTTCGCTGCATCGGGCGCGAAAAATGGTGGACGCCGCTGCGCTACGCGTGGGATGAGTTTCAGTCGTTCAACCTGGGGCGGTTGTGAGAAAGAATTCCTGATCAACTCCGCTTTTGACCGGGAACCAGGATGCTTCGGGCGCATCTGGGGACACTCCCTCCACGCTTCAACTGAAATGAAACACACCCAATTCCTCCTCACTCTTTGGTTGCTCCCAGCTATCATCGGTTGTATAATAAGATCATCATCTATTCGAAAGCCCTGGCGTATGTCCCCTATTCTGGATGCTAACAACCTGGAATGCCCCAGCCACAGCCCTGAGCAAACCCAACGGCTGGGTGTGCGCCTGGGAGAGTTGTTAGAGCCAGGCGATGTGATCTGTTTGGAGGGCGCGTTGGGCGCCGGCAAAACGTGTCTGGCGCAGGGCATTGGGCGAGGGTGCGGCGTGGCCGAGGGCCTGATCAGCCCGACTTTTACACTCATTCACGAGTATCAACGTCTTCACAATCATGCATCGCTCTACCACGTGGATATGTATCGCGTCGCCGGCGCCGCCGAGGCTGTTGGACTGGGCTTGGAGGAATATCTCGACGACCGTGCGGCGATTGTGCTCATCGAATGGCCGGAGCGCATCGGGGCGCTGCTGCCAGCGGAAAAGCTCTGGATTCAACTGCGCTATCTTGCAGGCAGTAAACGCATCCTGCTGTTTTCCGCATACGGAGAACGTTACGCGGCGCTGTTGCGCCAGTTCCGGAAACGGGCGTTTGGGGTTTGATGGCGCATGAAAGAAAAAGGACTTTTGCTGGCGGTAGACACTTCGACTCACGTGGCCAGTGTGGCGCTTTACGACGGCGTGCGCGTGCGGGCCGAGCACACCTGGGAGCCAGCGCGCCGCCACACGGTCGAGCTGGCCCCGCTGGTGGCGACGATGTTGAACCAGGTCAATGTTCAGGCCGTTGCGCTCGCAGGGCTGGCCGTGGCGGTGGGACCGGGATCGTTCACCGGTCTGCGCATCGGGCTGGCGTTGGTAAAGGGCCTGGCTTTGGCGCGGGGCATCCCCGTGATTGGTATTCCTACGCTCGATGTGACGGTTTACCCCGTGCCCCAACATCGGGCAACGCTGTATGCCACATTGCAGGCCGGAAGAGGGCGCATTTGTAGCGCCCCCTATCGCTGGCGCAAGGGAGGCTGGCAACGAACGGGTGAGGCGACGCTCACCACGTGGGCCGCCCTGGCCGAGGCGGCCCCAGACGGCGCGCTCGTATGCGGCGAGATCGACGCCGAAGGGGCGGCCGTTTTGAAGCGAAAAGAAAAGCTGATCCTGGCATCGCCTGCCCAGCGACTGCGTCGGGCAGGTTATCTGGCCGAGCTGGGCTGGGCAAGTCTGGCCCAGGGAGTGCACGATGACCCGGCCACACTCCAACCCATCTATTTGCCCCCCGCATCGGTCTAAAGCTCATCATACCTGAGAATGTTCGGAGCAGATTTTCCTTTCGTCGTCGAGAAAATGTGTCTGGCAGACGTGCCCCAAGTCATGGTCATTGAGCGAGAATCTTTTCCCCTACCCTGGCCAGAGCGCGCCTACCGCTACGAATTGACCCAAAACCAAAATTCACATTACCTGGTTCTGCGTCACCAAGTCACGCTTAACGCGGCGAATTGGCGCGCGCGGCTCAAGCATTTATGGTCAAGAGGCGCACGGACGCCTATCATCGGCTATGGGGGGTTCTGGATGATCGCCGGCGAGGCCCACATCAGCACGATTGCCGTCGCATCGGAATGGCGGCGGCGCGGCATGGGCGAGTTGTTGTTATGGCACATGCTCAAGCAGGCCCTGGCGATGAACGCATTCGAAGCGACGCTCGAAGTGCGGGTCTCGAATCAAATTGCACAGAACCTTTATCACAAATATGATTTCAAGCAGGTCGGGCGGCGACGGCGTTATTATCAAGACAACGGCGAAGACGCCTGGATCATGACCGTGACCGAGTTTAACAGCCGGGTCTACCAGGCTCACCTGGAGCGACTGGGAGCAGCGCTTGAGCAGCGTTTGAGCTTGTCTGGACAAAGTCGCCCGGTTGGGCTATAATCTCTCGGCGGTGGCCGCGCGGCCCGCCCTAAAATTCCCTACGTGTTTGGAGATAAAGATGGGCACAATACAGTTCGTCAGAAATCACAGCGATCTGAGCACCGATCGCGGCTTTCAATTCGAGTTCTTTTGCGACCGCTGCGGCAGCGGGCATCGCACTCAATTTCAGACCTCCAAGACGGGTCTGTTGACCGAGGCGCTGGACACCGCCGGCGGCTTTCTGGGCGGCATTTTGGGGCGCGCCGCCGACGTGAGCCAGCGCGTCCATTCGGCGGCCTGGGAAAAGGCCCACGACGCGGCCTATGCCCACGCCGTCAAAGAGGCCCAACCGAATTTCCGGCAGTGCCCACGCTGCACCCAATGGGTGTGCCTGGAATTGTGCTGGAATCAGACGCGCGGCCTGTGCAAAGAGTGTGCGCCCGACCTGGCCGTGGAAATGTCGGCCATGCAGGCCGAAGCCGCAGTGGAGGCCGCCCGCGAGCAAGTGCAGGTGGCCGAGCGGGAACGGGTGACCAAGAAAGATTTCGAACAGGTCATCCGCGCCACGTGCCCGCAGTGCGGACAACCCGTCGCCGGGGGCAAGTTCTGCGCCCATTGCGGGGCGGCGCTGGCGGCCGACAAGTTTTGCACCGCATGCGGCAGTAAAGTCCCGGCCGGGGTCAAATTCTGTCCCGAATGTGGCAGCAAACAGGGATAGCGAGAAGCGAGAGGCGAAGGGAGGCGCGTGATGTCTGAGCTGGAAGCCTTGCACGAGCAGATTCGCACGTGCACCCTGTGCAAGCTGCACGCCGCCCGCACCCACGCCGTGCCCGGCGAGGGGCCGGAGCGCGTCGAGGTGTTGTTCATCGGCGAGGGGCCGGGCTTTCACGAAGACAAGCAAGGGCGACCGTTTGTCGGCGCGGCGGGCAAGTTTCTGGAAGAGTTGCTGGCCGACATTGGCATGCAGCGGGAGCAAGTGTTTATTACCAACGTGGTCAAGTGCCGCCCTCCCGCCAATAGGGATCCCGAACCCGACGAAATCGAAGCCTGTCGAGACTATTTGGATCGCCAGATCGCGCTGCTCCGGCCCAAGATGGTGGTCACGCTGGGGCGCTTTTCGATGGCGCGCTATTTCTCCAGCGCCAAAATATCCCAAGTTCACGGGCAGCCCAAAAAGATGGACGGGGTGATCTATTATCCGATGTTTCATCCGGCGGCGGCGCTGCACCAGCCCAGCCTGCGCCGCACGGTGCAGGATGACATGAAGCGTATCCCTCAATTATTGGCCGAAATAGACCGGCTGGCCGAAGAAGAGCCGCCGGAGCAAGCGCAACAGTTGAGCTTGTTTTAGATTCACCAGGACACAAAGAGGCACGAGGGGTATTTTTTCTTTGCGTCTGTGTGACTTGTGCTAAACTCCAGGAGAGCCCATGGAAGACGAGATCGATCTGCGAGAATACATCCAGGTCCTTATCCGGCGCTGGAAGTGGATCGTGGCGCTGACGCTCATCGCCGCCATCACGGCCGCCGCGATCAGCTTTTTCGTGCTCCAACCCACGTACCAGGCCACGGCGTTGGTGCTCGTCACCAATCCGCGCTACCAGCTCAAGTTCGACCCACGCCTGGAGACGCTCAGCGAAATCGAGACGGCCTCCAAGGCTTATCCCACGTTGGCGACGAGCGACGATCTGCTGCAATACGTGCTCGACGCGCTCGACCCACCGCTGCCTGAAGGTGAACATGATTTACAGACGCTGCGCGGCAAGGTAGCGGCCAGCGCCGGGGCCGACCCCAGCCTGTTAAAGCTGACGGTGACCAACAGCAAGCCCGAACGCGCCGCCCGCATCGCCAACACCTGGGCCGAGCAATACGTGCTGTACGTCAACGAGCTGTACGGGCGGCGCTCGGAGGACGTGGTCTTTTTCACCACGCAGCGCGACGCCGCGCTAGAAACGCTCCAAACGGCCGAACAGGCGCTCATCGAATACGAGGCCCGCAACCCACAATCCACGCTCCAGTCGCGCTTGGGCGCCAAACGGGCGACGATGAACGACGCTTTGAACGTCCAGCGGAAGCTGACGCTGCTCGTCCAGGACGCTAGAGTTTTGCGCCAACAGCTAAAAGAGCAGCCGGCCTCTGCGTCGGCCTCGCTGGGCGACGAGCTGGCGGCGCTCTTGCTCAAGATTCAAGGCTTGAGCCAGGACGCCACGCTGCCATTGCAACTACAGCTAAACAGCGGCGAGTCGCTCTCGAACAAGACGGTGGGCGAGCAGATGCAATTGCTGGACGAACTCATCACCGCCGTGGAAAATCGGCTGGCCGATACCGAAGCGCAGGTGCAGACCCTCTCCGACGAGATCCTGCCGCTACAAGAGGAGCTCCAGCAAGCCACCACCGAGCGCGACCGGCTGTCCCGCGAGGTGGACCTGGCCCGCAGCACCTACACGACTCTGGCTAACAAAGTGGAAGAGGCGCGCATCGCCGCCCAAGACGAGACGGGCGAGGTGCGCCTGGCCAGCCAGGCGGCCGCGCCTACCCGACCTGTAAGCCCCAATAAATTGATGAACACAGCCATCGCCGGGTTTTTGGGCCTGTTCGTAGGGGTGTTTGCGGCCTTTTTTGTGGAATATTGGCAGGCGCCGCGCGAGAATGCGCATCCGGCTAGACAAAAGGAACCCGACACGTTACAATAGTGCGGTGTAAAAGACCCGTTGTGGATGAGTTGATGGGCGTCTAATCTCGGGGCGCACTTGAGAAGGAAAAGATTCAATGCCAACCGCTCTGGAATTGACCCGCACGGGCTGGCAGAGTTATCTGGAAGCAAGCCAACGCCGACCAACTCTACCCGGGCCAACACCGGCCGAGCAGCGTGCACGTGAGCGCTTGATGAAGCGTGTGCGTGAGGCGGCCGCGATGCTAAGGACCCGCTATGGCGCCCAGAGAGTGATTCTTTTTGGCTCACTGGCCCACGCTGCGTGGTTTATGCCCGATTCCGACGTGGACCTGGTCGTTGAAGGACTGCCCGGCGACGATTACTGGCAAGCGTGGCGCCTGGTCGAAGAGATCATCGGCGACCGACCAGTGGACCTGATAGAGATAGAGTCGGCCGGGGAGTCGCTGCGGCGGGCTATTCAACGCTATGGAGTGGAGCTTTGAGCGCCTCTTACCAGGAGCTGGCTGAGCGGATTCATGGTGAGGTGTCGGACCTGGGATGGGTTGTCCAGCGGGCGTTACGGGCCTGGTCTCAGGCTCAAAGTGTGCCAGGCGAGCAGGCCTATCTGGATTCGGTGGCCTTGAATCTCCATTCCTTTTATTCGGGGTTGGAGCGCTTGTTTGAGTTGATCGCCAGGCACGTTGATCGCGATCTGCCTACCGGCGAGACCTGGCATCGTGACCTGCTTGAGCAGATGACGCACGATCTGGCGGATGTGCGGCCTGCCGTGATTAGTCACGCCAATGGGCTGGCCCTGGACGAATTTCGCCGCTTTAGGCACCTGGTGCGCAATGTTTACACGATGAATTTGGTACCGGCCAGGATGACAGGTTTGGTCTTGACGCTACCCGAGCTATGGTCCGGGCTGCATGCCGAGTTGCTGGCCTTCGCCGGTTTTTTGGAACTCCTGGCTCACACTGGCCAAACCGAAGAGTAAGAGAGCGCAAAATGACCAACCTGGTAGGCAGCACCCTGGGACAATATCAAATCGTCGAGCTGATCGGCGAGGGCGGCATGGCCAGCGTGTACAAGGCCTGGCAGCCCAATCTGCGGCGTTACGTGGCGCTCAAGGTGCTGGCCCCGCATCTGACCGGCGACGCCGAGTTTGTCGCGCGCTTTCAGCAGGAGGCCGTGTCGGCGGCCAATCTGCGCCAGAGCAACATCGTCACCATCCACGACGTGGGCAGCGAGAACGGCTATCATTTTATTGCGATGGAGTACATCGAGGGCGCGTCGCTGGAAGAGGGCATTCGCGCCCAGCACGCCCTGGCCCCCGAGCAGGTGGTGGACATTGTCTCGCAGGTCGGAAAGGCGCTGGACTATGCGCACCAGCGCGGTTTTATCCACCGCGACATCAAACCGGCCAACGTGCTGATCGACCCCAACGGGCGGGCCGTGCTGACCGATTTTGGCATCGTCAAGGCGCTCACCGGCAGCGGATTGACCACCTCGATCACCAAGGCCGGGGCGATCTTTGGCACGCCCCATTATATGAGTCCGGAGCAGATCAAAGAAGAGCCGGTGGATCACCGCTCGGACCTGTACGCGCTGGGTATCGTGTGCTACGAGATGTTGAGTGGGCACGTGCCTTTCGACGGCACGACCACGCACGCCATCCTGTATGCCCAGGCCCACAATCCCCCGCCGCCGCTGCGCCAGGTGAACCCGGCCGTGCCGGCCGCGGTGGATGCGGTGGTGAACCGTATGCTGGCCAAGCAGCCCCAGGCCCGCTACGAAAGCGCGGGTGAATTTGCCACGGCGCTGGCCCAGGCCTTTGCCGGGCGTATGCCAGAGGCGGCCGCTCAATGGGACGCCGAAGCCACGGTAGTGACGGGCGGGCGCTTGGGCAACGGCGCGACTGTGATCGGCGCGCCGCCGGGAGGCATAGCGCCCGGTCTGGCAGGGTCGTATTACCCACCGGCCTACACGCCGGCGGTTCCCCAGAAGCGCAGTCGCTGGCCGTTGGTGGTGGGAGCAGCGCTGGTTGGGCTGGTGTTGATCGCGGCGGTGGGGGTGGTGGTCGTGTTTGTGCTGCCCAGTTTTTCCACAGGCGAAGACCCACTGGAAAAGGGCCAGGAGGCGCTGGCCGTGGGAGACGTGGTCGGGGCGATCGTGTGGCTTGACAAGGCCCTGGGCGAAAACCCGGGGGACGCCGAGGCGCTGGAGGGGTTGACCGCAGCCGCCCAGAAGCAGGTCGAGGCCGGGGAGCACGCGGCGGCGATTGATACGTTCAAGAAGGTGTTGATATACGATGCGGATAATGTGGGGGCGCTGAAGGGGATCGGCGCGGCGTATGAGGCGCAGGAGCAGTGGCTGCAGGCTGCGGATTGGTATGAGAAGTGGACGCAGGTGGCACCGGATGATGCGGAGGCGCGGTTGAGGTTGGGCGAGGTGTACAGTAGATTAGAAGATTACGAGTTAGCTATTGCCCAACTCAAGCGTGTAACAACACTCCGCCCGGATTGGTCAAGAGGATGGGAAGTACTGAGCAAGGTTTATTACCATAAGCTCAACCAGTACGACAACGCCACAGAGCCTCTCAGAAAATGGAGTGAGCTTGAACCAGAAAACGTAGAAGCCCAACTCACGTTAGGTTGGACAATGTTTTTCCAAAAGGAATATTCCGAAGCCGAAGCTTATTTTCAACGTTGTCTAGAACTAGACGAAGACAATGGATGCTATAGAGGTTTAGTAGCCGTTTATAGGTCTCTGGGAAAATGGCAGGAGGCCCTTTCGCACCTTGAGTATCTTTCCGAGAAAAACCCTTCAGATGCCACAGTTTTCCTGTCGCTTGGGGACACACTTTACAACTTGAAAGACTATAATGCAGCGGTAGAGAATTACTTAAAAACCATAGAGTTGGATAAGACCAACGTTCAAGCCTACCAGGGTTTAGCCAAGTGCTATGTGGCTACCGAGGACTATTTGAAGGCCAAAAACGCCTATGAACAACTAGTAACTCTTATACCGAACGACCCGCAAGCGCAGCGTAGCTTGGGATGGGTGCTTTACGAACTGGAGGATTATCAAGCTGCAATTCAAGCGTTTGAAAGAGCCAGTGCCCTTGATACTAATAATCCCAATGCTTACCTTGGCCTTGCCGACTCCTATCGTGCTTTAGACAATGGACCTCGGGCTGTACAATTTTACGAAAAGTGGGCGTCTCTCACCGATGGGAATCCTTTCACTCACCAACAGTACGGGCGCCTTTATTTCGGTTTGGGACAATATGGTGCTGCAATCCAGGCCTTTCTGCGAGCATTAGCTCTTGACTCGCAGTTTGTTTCTGGTTACATAGGACTGGGACAAGCGCAGCAAGCCCAAGGAGATTGTTCGGGTGCGAAGGCTAATTTCGAGCGCGCGCTGGAAATTGATCCGAATAACGAATCCGCCAAACGTGGATTAGAAGAGTGTGACCAATAACAGACGATCCGTCTCTATCCTTATTGGTTCCAGTATTCCACAGGAAGTGTAAATCAGGTTGCTATTTCCCAGTATCGCGATGGTAAGTTTTCTTACGTCTCTGCTAGAAGGGTTGTTTAGAAACCAAATAGCTGCATTATTTTTCTCTCTACTATTGGTTACAACAGTAGTACTGACACCGCGACTTGTTGCCAGTGGACTGACAAACAGAGGCTATGTGCTGCTTTCTACTGCCTTGCTAGACAAAAATGAAGCAGTAGATCCCTCCAATAGGTCATTGATAAGGCAGGCTCAAGAGTGCTGGCAGAGTTCCCTTGAGTTGGTCGTGGCCAATCCGTCGGCCTGGTATGGGCTTGGCTTTGCCCTTGTGGTAACAGGGCAATATTCGGACACTTTAGGAATCTGGCAGCACAGCAGGTTTGAGGGCGTTGATTTCATCAATCTCGGGGATGCGGCGCGCAGGGACGGTGATTATGACATGGCCTTGACCTGGTACCAACAAGCGGTGAGCATTGCGCCTGAATTGGCTGATCCCTGGTACTACAAGGGATTGGCATACGAGAGTTTGGGGGAGTGGCACCAAGCGCTGGAGGCAATGCACCAGGCGCTAGAGAAAAGCAAGCATAAGACCGTTGGCTGGAGTTCAATTCATTATCATATTGGTTCGCTTGCACAGAGGCGTCTAATTCCTCCTGACATCCGTCAAGCTCTGACTGCTTATGAAACGGCATTGGCGCTTGATGATTTCACCTATGACCAAGAGCAGACGCATGTTCATTTCTCTCTCGGCGAAATACTGCAACAAACAGGTCGCGAAACTGAAGCTATTCAGGAATACGAATGGGTGATCACTCATCAACCCGATCATTACTGGGCTTATGTGCAGTTAGGAGTATTGCATTGGCAATACAATAAAGATTTGGCACAGTCAGAGCACATGCTATCTCAAGCCATTAGACTCGCGCCCGATGTTAAGTGGGCTTATCGATGGCTAGGTTCCATTTACCAACAAGCAGGGAAAACAGAAGCAGCGAACGACATGTACCTTCGCGTACTCGAGATTGATTCAACGGACGATCTGGCGCAAGGGCAACTATATCGTATAGAGAACGAACCATAAGGGATTTTGTCACCCAAGTCGAACCAATGAATTGCAGCGCACTCTTTTTCTGCACCGATGAAAGTTCAGGGTAACCGCCAACACGGTTTTAGATTATTGATTTGGTATTTGGCATGGCTGAGAATCGCGATTGCCAACTCTTTTATTGCAGCATTCCCAAGCTATTCTATCCGTCATGCTTACTACCGGTGGATCTGCAGAATGAAGCTAGGAAAAGATGCCAAGATAATGAAGGGGGTATTTGTTTTGGCTCCGCAGGGCATAAAGATAGGCGAGGATAGCGTGATAAATAATGGTTGCCGTCTTGATGGACGCGGTGGGTTATGCATCGGCAGAAACGTTAACATAGCTTTCGATGTACATATATACTCAATGTCCCACGACTACAACGATCCCTTTTTTTCGATCATACTCGCGCCAGTCACTATTGAAGATTATGTCTGGCTAAGCTCAAGAGCAACTATTTTACCTGGCGTGACGATAGGACGCGGCGCTGTCGTGGCTGCTGGCGCCGTGGTGACCAGAGATGTTGCTCCTCTTACAGTCGTGGCAGGTGTACCAGCCAAGCCGATAGGGCAAAGGAACAGCGATTTAAGCTACCAATTGGACTTCTATAGACCGTGGCATTAGGTCCATCAATCATTGAAGGAGAAGATAATGCCCGAGTTTGTCAATTGCAATCTTTGCTCAAGCACAGAATATCGGCCATTACCTGATAAGACTCGATACTTGAACCTTCCCAAACCCCTGGAGGTTGTCCAGTGCAGCAGTTGTGGACTAGTCTATATGAATCCTCGTTTCACACCAGCGGAGCACGGACAGCTTTTCATCGGCTCAACTTTTTATCAAGATTACTTAAAACGTGTTGGATATATGGTACCCATGTTTCCAGACACCTATGCGATGATCGAACGCACGCTAGGCAGATGTGGCACCATCCTTGAAATAGGCTGCGCTACTGGTCACTTTCTACATGTGGGGAAGCAACGGGGATGGCAGGTAGTTGGGTTGGAGATCTCAGAGGAGTTAGCTCAGTATGCCCGTCAGGAATTCGGCCTCGATGTGCGTACAGCAAGTAGTCTCAGGGAGGCCGGGCTAAATTCTCACCAGTTTGACGTGATATACATGAGTCATGTCCTGGAGCATTTGCATGATCCTCGTGATACCCTCTCAAGTGTTCGATTCTTGATCAAAGACGATGGTCTGTTGGTAATCCAGGTTCCCAACGAATTCGAGGATCTACTATACATCTTTTTCAGACGCCTAATGAAACACCGGTTTGAACGGAATGAGTTGCCCACCGACCATCTTTTTTTCTTTACTCCCCAGACTATTAATAGTCTTTTGGAAGAGACAGGGTATCGAGTAATTCAGGCTAAGACATGGGCATGGCGCAACCGCAGAAATCGGCTAAAGAGCCGTTTCTTTGGTGGTTACTTTTTGAAAGCGGCCATATTTGCTTTGGGTGGGTTTGTCGGGCGCGGCCCGAACATTGAAGTATTGGCGAGAAAAGCTTGAACGAAGACCAGATCATTTTTCACCTCGCATTTCGCGAACATTCCATCTCACTGCAAACAATGATGTCCTGTATGCCAATTATTGAAAAGTCAAAGAAAGCAAGCTTTGCAACGCAAACAACATTTCGACGAAACACAAGACGCAGTCCAAGCATTTAAACACTCGGTGATTATTACTGGGCTCAATGGCGCAGGAAATTTCATCGCGTTACTTGCAGATGTGGTTATCGCTGCCAGATATGGCTTAGGTACCGAGACGGATGCCTTTTTCGTGGCGATCACAGTTCCCCAACTGATATCCTCATTGCTTCTCGTTTCCTTCAATGTCACCCTGGTACCTATTTTTTCTGCTGTGATGATCAAGGACGGAAAAGGGAGCCTGTGGCGCTTTTGCAGTAATTTGATGAACATCTGTTTTGTTGTGCTAGCTGTGCTAGGGGTTGCCGGCGCCCTTCTTTCTACGCTGCTTATCTCAGTTATTGCGCCAGGACTCAATCCAGAGACTTCGCGACTAGCATCTAAACTCAGCGTATTGCTGTTCATGATGATCATTCCTCTTGGAACAACAGAGGTGATGAAAGCTGCTCTCAATGCACTTCACAGTTTTGCTCCACCAGCATCTTCCAACCTTCTACGAAATAGTGCAGTCGTGGTGATAGTTTGGTCGATGGGAGGGATTTGGGGGATAAAAGCCATAGCTATTGGTTACATCTTTGGTTATTGGCTCCAACTTGTGGTTATAGGGATGGCTTTGATTCAACATGGCTATCGGTATACCGCAAGATTCAACTTGAGAGAACAACAGGTTCGCGAAACTTGGCGTCTATTACGCTTGCCGTTATTTGGCGGAGCCATCAATTTGAGCAATACCCTAATTGAGCGTTTTCTTGTTTCCTTTCTCTCGTCAGGTGCAGTTTCAGCTCTTGCTTATGCAAGGCGCATTCTCTCGTCAATAGATTCTATATTTATCGGCAGTGTCGCCACCGCTTTTTTGCCTCGGCTGTCCAAGCAGCTTACACGCCGTGATCTCGTCGCCTATCGTCACTATTTGACATTAGGTCTAAAACTCAGTCTGTTTATCGCAATCCCTATGACGACGGGAGTAATCGCCCTCAGCGTTCCCGCAGTCCGTTTATTTTTTCAACGTGGCGCCTTTGACCAGACAGCGACGCATAATACGGCTATGTATCTCTCCCTTTACATGCTGGGTATCCCAGCTTCAGCGGCCATGCAGATTTTGGTGGCCGGTTTTTATGCCGATCTCGATACTGTGACTCCCTTTTATCTCTTGGTCACTTTGTTAGCCGTGACCGCTATTTTCGATGTGGTTTTCTTTATGCTGATCGAAGCCCAGGGATTAGCCCTGGGCTTGTCCCTGGCTAAATTAATAATAGCAGTCAGAACCTATTCTCTTCTACATCGCCGCGTAGGACAAATGGACAAGGGATTAGGACGCTTCACCGTCAAGGTAATTGCAGCCGCTTTGGCAATGGCCGCTGGGATATACTTAACCGGACAGCTAATGCAGATGGCGGTCGCAGCTAACAACGGTCAATCTCCTGCCTTGCTGAATTTTGCTAGTGGCGCCGCAGTGGGTGTTGCTATTTTCGTGGCGAGTGCTTTTATGTTGAGAATCGAAGAGGTGACTCAGTTAACCCGTTTAGTTAGACAACACCTCTGAACGCGGTCGGCCATTTTGATTCATAAATATTACGTCAATCGCTAGTGTTGTTGAATTGGACCGCCCTCAAGTGATGATGGACCAGCCACCAAAACAAGCATTTTTCAAGATATGGGTCTTTAGAGCAGTCTTGTTGTTGCTCGGTGTTACGTCAGGTGTCTATGTGATTTACGCCCAGGCGGTAGAAAATGACCGACTCGGCGTCTTTTTACTTGCCTTGCCGGTTGGATTTGGTCTTTTCAGTCTTCCGAGCGCCCCACGGATTCTGATGAGTGTGTTGGTACTTAGCCTTTCATTCAGCGCTCGATTCCGCTTAACGGGCAATGGCGGGTTCTATGCTGGAGCAGAAGCAGCGATTGCACCCTTGGATATACCGCTAGTCGGACTTGCATTGATTTGGTCGGCCGAGGCTTGCATATCGGGACGAAACTTCAAAATACGGCTAGGGTCTGTTGGTAAGGCTTTTCTTTTACTTCTAGGGATTTATCTTCTTTCGCTGGTATATAGCCATGAACGGACTTTGACAATATTGGCCGCGATCCGTCTTCTCAAAATGGGATTATTGGTTTTGATAGTAAGAAACTATGTGAAAAGCAGACAGGACGTTATTTTTATTATCAGTCTTTTGCTGATTTGTGTCGTTTTTCAGAGCATGCTTGCAGTTTTTCAAACCGTTTCTCACTCTAGTCTTGGTCTGGGTTTCCTGGGCGAACGTGATGCACTGTGGCAGATATCACTTGGAAATGTGCGTTTTGGCAGGCCTGGCGGAACCATGGGACATTCAAATGCATTATCCAACTTTCTCGAAACACTTTCTCCACTTGCACTGGCGTTTCTCCTTGGACGCAGTTCTGGTTTTTTACGCGCGCTCTCACTTGTGGCTTTTCCTGCCGGTATGATTGGGATATTTCTTACCTTCTCTCGAGCAGGATGGGGATCTGCCGTACTCGGCGTCGGAGCAGTTTTGTTGATGAGTAGCGTTTTCGGAACCATGCACCGCTCCAAGGTAATCCTCTTCGGGTCGGTTCTTCTAATTTGTCTCGGCATTTTCGGCCTCCTCATGGCTGGCATTATTTCGCAGCGCATCACGACCTTTGGATCAAGCAGTTGGCTTGTTCGGACTGGGACCATTCAAGTAGCATCCAATATAGTAAAGCAGCACCCCTTGCTAGGAGTTGGGGTAAACAACTACATGGTTGTTGCCAGCCAATACGTGTCTCCAGGTCTTTCACCGTTGTTTGGAGGTCTTATTGCCCATAATCTATTTTATCTGGTGGCAGCAGAAACGGGAATAACTGGCCTAGCTGTCTTCCTGGCACTTATGTTGACAATAATGCTGGAAGGCCGAAGAGTAATTAAAGCCGACCGCGAGATCTTTTCGACCATAGCCATTGGAATATTAGGGGGTATTGTGGCGCTTTTGATCCACGGTATGTTCGATTGGTTATTCTTTTATGACCCAATTCACGTTTTATTCTGGTTTCAAGTTGGCTTGTTGCTCGCAGTACGAGATATATTATCCCAAAACAACAAAATAGTTCAGATCGCTACCCAAACAGGATAACCAACGAGGAACGAGATTTGCTTAATTCCAAACTTTCCGACAGCAGATTAGCTGTGTATTACGTGGAACCCGTTGGGGGGCACCGAGGTATGCACTACTATGATTTTGAACTCTGTCCAGCTCTTCGGTCAACCGGTGTAGATGTCACCTTGTTCACCTGCGATGAGACCGAGAATCTGAATCCGCCTCCTTCGCTCCCTGTGAGATATCCTTTCCAGGGCATTTATGGCAATACTTCCAAGGTTGTGCGAGGGCTGCGCTATTTGAGAGGTCTGGTCAAAATTGGCCTGGCTATGCACCGTCAAGGCGCCAACCTTGCGCATTTTCACTACTTTCACTTTCCACCTCTGGATTATCTTTACCTGAAATGGCTTCAAATTGCTGGTAAGCACATTGTGCTCACCGCTCACGACGTGGTTCCCTTTGACGCAAGGCCCTCAGATTTGGGCTGGTTGCGCCGTATCTACCACACCGCAGATCGCATCATTGTCCACGCAGAGAGCAACCGCGACACACTGGCAGCACAATTTCAAATTAACCCTGACAAGGTTTACGTCATCCCTATGGGTCCTTATTTGCGCTTTGCCCACGAACAAGCCATGCCCGCAGAACTGGCAAAGGAACGACTTGGACTCAAGCCTGACACACCTGTCGTCCTGTTCTTCGGGCAGATTAAAAAGGTCAAAGGGTTACAATACCTCATCCACGCCTTTCAACAGGTCGCAGACCAGTATTCCACTGCTCGCCTGGTTATAGCCGGGCCTGAATGGAAAACGTCATTCGCCGATTATGCCGCTCTCATTCGCGAATTGAACCTTGTTCCCCAGGTGCTTACCCACATCACATACGTGCCTGATGAACAAGTGGGCACCTTTTTTTCGGCCGCTGACGTCGTCGCTCTTCCCTACACCGAGTCTTACCAAAGTGCTGTGCTGTACATGGCCTATTCTTTTGCCAGACCCGTGGTCGCCTCGGCCGTCGGCGGACTAACAGAGGTCATTGAAGACGGTGTGACCGGGTTACTGGTGCCACCTGCCGATGTAAAGCAGTTGGCAAAGGCTTTGTTGGTCCTTTTGAAAGACACAGTTATGGCGCAAGCCATGGGAAAACAAGGAAGGGCCCTAGTAGAGAGTAGGTTCGGATGGGCAGAAATCGCGCGCAAGATCGTTGCAGTCTACTCAGAAGCTGTACAGTGACCACAATCCTTGGCGCCTACAACAGAAAGCGAAAATGATCGCACAACTGGATCCCCTTTATATCAAAACGCGGCCCCACAAGGCAATCGTTCGTCTGGCAAGTCATCTTTTGTTTCAGGGGCGTTTTTTAACCACCAAGCATCGCTGGCTAAACAAAGTAATTTTGGCCGAGTTGGCATTCTTGAAACGAATGCCTCTATTGAAATCCGTGGAAAAGCCGATTTTTATCATCGGAACCGGACGTAGCGGTTCAACTATCTTGGGCAAGGTGCTTTCTATGCACCGCGTCATAGGGTTTTTGAACGAACCCAAAGCGATTTGGTATTCGGTTTGTCCACAAGAAGATGTTAATGGTCATTTTGGCCGCGGATCGGCCCGTTACCGGCTCAATGAGCAAGACTTGAACCCCAGAATTTATAAAGCAGCCCACCGCCTTTTTGGAAACTATTTGGCATTCACTGCGTCGAGCCGGGTCCTTGACAAAAATCCTGAAATTGTCTTCCGTATTCCTTTTGTGAGAGCTATTTTCCCGGATGCGAAATTTGTTTTTTTGGTGCGCAATGGTTGGGATACAGTTGCATCCATTGCCAAATGGTCGAAAAATTACGGCAAACGGACGAATCGCGGAATTGAGGATTGGTGGGGAATCAACCAACGCAAGTGGAGGCTAATGCTTGAGCAGTTAGTTCCTACCGAACCGCTGCTCTCTCAAGCATATGAAGAGATCAAGTCACTCACACGTTGTGAGGATATGGCGGCTGTCGAGTGGGTAGTGACAATGCAGGAGGGACTACGATCACTAAACTCAACGTCAAATTGTGTTCACATGGTTCGCTTTGAAGATTTGACGCGGGATCCTGAGGATACGCTAAAAGAGTTGCTGGCTTTTTGCGAGTTGCCAAAAGATACCGTTTTTCTCTCGTATGCGCAGCAAGTGCTTGAGCCAATATCTCCTAGAGAGCCAATGGATCTGTCTTGGGTAATACGTCCCCCATTCTTGGAGACACTGAGAAATCTGGATTATACTACCTCGTGACACGGGATCTAAAAATGACGGATGGTCAGCTCATAAATCCAAATCAGGCCCAACTTGTCTTTGTAGTTGGAAATAGTCGCAGCGGCACGACGATGATGGGGCGCGTGCTGGGACAACACAGCGCAATATTCACTTTTGAGGAACTGCATTTTTTTGAACAGCTATGGAGCCCCCAAAAAGGTATCGTGTCAATTCCAATCGCGCAAGCAATTCAACTCGCTGCTCGTTTGTTTGCTATCCAACGGCATGGCTATTATAGACAGGGCAATCCTCAAGATTACATTGATGAAGCAAAGGTAGTGATCAGCGATCTTTCGGATCCGATCACAGCCCCTCATGTCTTTGAGGCTTTCCTGAAATACGAGACGGGCCGGCAAGGTAAAACTATTAGCTGCGATCAAACCCCGCGCAATGTGTACTATCTGCAGGAAATTCTGGAGCTATATCCGCGGGCCTTTGTCGTAAACATGATCCGTGATCCTCGTGCAGTTTTACTCTCCCAAAAGAACAAATGGCGCCGGCGCTTTTTTGATGTTCACAGAGAGCTGCCACTGAAACAAATTCTGCGTATATGGGCTAACTATCATCCGCTCACTATGAGCTTATTGTGGAGGAGTGGGATTCAAGCTGGAGATCACCTTGCACATCATCCACGTATACTCCAAGTCAAATTTGAAGGTCTGGTCGTAGCGCCTGAGGAAGCAGTCCGCCGAATATGTGCTTTTCTTGGAATCGAGTTTCAACTGGGAATGCTCGATGTGCCTCAAGTTGGTTCATCTAACAGACCAGACCGACTTGATCGAAAGGGTATAGACTCATCGGTCGCTGATTCTTGGAAGCGCGGCGCGCTGAACGAAACAGAGATTTTTATTTCTCAAAGTCTAACGAAGCGGGGTATGATACGGCATAGATATGAATTCGCTGGCACCAGGCCAAATCCATTCGCGTTGGCCTATTATGGTGTGACATGGGGGTTAAAACTTGGACTGGCGTTCCTATTGAACATCCGGCGCGCACAAAATATCTTTGAAGCCATAAGAAGACGTCTGGCGACATGAATATCGCTATCCTCGGAACTTGTGGCGTTCTCGCCAGCTACAGCGGCTTCAAGATCTACGTTTTGCGGTTTTCTCGAAGGTTTTCAAAGGTTATACAAAGGAGATGAATGATGTCCAAACAGATGCCGCTTCCCGTGGATTTAGAGTTTGATCTCCTCGAGATTGTGGTGTGCCCCCGATGTCACAGTGTCTTGCACCGGACGGGAGGTGAATTAGTTTGCACAGGTTGTGCTGAACGATATCCGGTCCGAAATGGCGCGTTATGCTTTGTCCAGTCTGCTCGGATGCCTGAGTTTGTGCCCCAATACGAATCCACTAATTCAATGATCAAGAAGCGGCTGGGCGAGAGAACGCATCGACTGCTTTGGAAGTTCTATCGGAATCCACTCGTAGTGACGGCTGAGAGCCGTGATACCGTTGCCAGACTTCTACCACAATTACTGCCATCAGATGCCAAAATCCTCAACTTGGGCAGCGGACAATTTGTGCAGAATTGGCGGCTGTTTCGTGAACACCGGACTCGCATAGTGAATCTGGATATCACTCCTTTCAACGGTACGCACATAGCAGCCGATGCGCACCAACTCCCATTAGTTGATAATACTTTCAATTTGGTGTATATGAGCTGTGTTCTTGAGCATGTGCGGGATGCGAGGGTTGTTGTTAAAGAGTGCTATCGCATATTGAAACCTGGGGGATACTTGTTTTCGACGACGCCCTTTATCTCACGCTTTCACAGTGACTCCGACTATCGGCGTTGGACTCTTATGGGACTGGACTACCTATTTCGAGATTTTGAGAAAGTTTCTAGCGGTATTCATTGCGGACCTGGAAGCGCAGTGGCTTTGGCATTACGTGAGTTCTTTCCGCTATTCTTTGGGAGCGGGTATCTGTACCTAGCAGTGAAACTTCTCGCAGGGTGGCTGTTGGTGCCAATAGCTTACCTTGACCTATTGCTTACACGGAACCGTCACGCGTACAAACTCGCTCAGAGCCTTTACTTTTTGGGGCGGAAAACAATGCAGCTATGAACATCGCCCTCCTCGGCACGCGCGGCATCCCTGCCAGCTACAGCGGTTTTGAAACCTGCGTCGAGCAACTCGGCCAACGCCTGGTCCAACGCGGTCACCAGGTCACCGTCTACTGCCGTTCGCATCACATCACTTATCCCGACACGCACTACAAAGGGATGCGCCTGGTCAAGCTGCCCACCATCCCCAACAAATACCTGGATACCATCGTGCACTCTTTTCTTTCGTCTCTCCACGCCCTGCCGCGCCGCTATGACATCGCCCTGTACTTCATCGCCGGGAACAGCCCCGTCACCTGGATCCCCCGGTTGTTCGGCGCCAAAACCATCCTCAACGTGGACGGTCTGGACTGGAAACGGGAAAAGTGGCCCATACTCGCGAAAAAATATATCCAATTCGCCGAATACCTGGCTACCAAGTTACCCAATGCCTACCTCACCGACTCGCACGTAGTTCAAGCTTACTACCGGGACCGCTTTGGCAACGAACCGCCCTACATTCCCTACGGCTCAGAAGTGGAAACTCTCTCTCCCGGCGAGACATTGGCTCGCTTTGGTCTGGAACCGCAGCGCTACGTCCTCTTTGTCGGGCGGCTCGTGCCCGAAAACTGCGCCCACCATCTGGTCGAAGCCTTTCGTGGGTTGGACACCGACCTCAAGTGTGTCATCGTCGGAGACGCGCCCTACGCCGAGGAATACATTGCGGCGCTGCGCGCCAGCGCCCAGGCTGACCCGCGTGTGATCCTGACTGGCTATGTCTTTGGGGAAGGCTACCACGAACTGGGTTCCAATGCTTACATCTTTGTCGAAACCTCCGGCGTCGGCGGCACTCATCCGGCGCTGGTAGAGGCGATGGCCTTTGGCAACTGCGTGGTCGTGCACAACACGCCGGAGAACCTGGAAACGATTGGCGATGTGGGCCTGGCTTACGATGGCAAGGTAGGGGCCGACGACCTGCGTCAGGTGTTGCAACGCTTGCTATCGGAGCCACCACGGGTGGCGGAATACCGCCAGCGCGCACGCCAGCGCGCCAGTAGCTGTTACAGTTGGGAAACCGTCACCGACGCCTACGAATGGCTGTTCCACCACCTCCTCGGCCACCCCCTCCCCCCGCGCTTGCAACCGCCCCCGCCCGACTGTCCTGCCTGAAAAAACAAAACCTTGTTCGCGCCCCTGTTTCGTGTTACAATGTCCTGAAGGTGGGTGTGGGAAAAATCGAGACCTGGTTGGAGTATCCTGGCGCTGAAAGTCAGTGAGACAAAAGAAAAAAACGCGATGCAAGTTCTCTATCTCACGCTAGTTGTCGAACCGAACGATGATGGTTTCCTGGCCCGTTGCCCGGACATTCAGGGCGCCTTTGCCGAAGGCGACACGATTGAGGAAGCCATCTTTAATTGCATAGACGTGGTCAAGCTGATCACTGCCTATCGGGCAGAACGCGGTGAGGTCCTTGGTCTCAGTAAAGTGGACCTGACGCCTCAAACCCAGTTCGCATTCGCTATGCCCGTAGGCGTAAGCTAATGCCTAAACTCCGCGAGCTGCACTACCGCGAGGTGGTAAAACGGCTACGCCGCCTGGGTTTTCGTTTCTATCGGCAAGGGCGCGGTTCCCACGAATTGTGGGTGCGCGATGCCGATGGTCTGGTTGTACCGCTGCCTCGTCACGAAGGCAAGCCGATTCGCAAAGGGACTTTGCGGGCCATCATTCGTGAAATCGGCATCAGTGTTGACGAGTTTATGGCGCTCAAATGAGAGCGCGCCCAACTGGTTCTCGAAAAGAGGAGGAACGATGCAGTTCAATATTGTCATTGAGCGGGATGAAGAGAGTCGTTACGTGGTTGAATGTCTGGACCTCCCTGGTTGTCTTTCGGAAGGAGAAACGTTGGAAGAGGCTGTGGCAAATATCAGCGAGGCCATCATGGGTTGTCTGGAGTCGCGCCTCAAGACCTTGCTGGCAAAGAAACATCCCTGGAGTGAAATGCTTCAGGAAGACAAAATTGCTGTGCAGATGGACTTGAGCGGGGCCTTGCGATATGCCTAGACTGCCCAGGGCTGCCGGGGATGAACACGTGCGGGCCTTTGAAAGGGCCGGCTGGCAGGTGAACCATATCAAAGGCAGCCACTATATCCTGACTCAAGAGGGCAGCGATGTCCATTTGTCCATCCCGGTTCATCAAGGCAGGGATTTGGGTGTAGGGTTGTTGCGAAAGCTCATCCGCAAAGCAGGTTTGACAAACGAGGAATACCTTGCCTTTTTCCGCGGTAAGGGACCGGCGGGAAACTAACCAGACCAACCCACAGCCTGGATTCACCGATCCGCCTCGTCTCTGGCGGCCGCGCCAGCGCGCCCAAACCCACTACACCTGGGAGGCCGTCACCGCCGCCTACGAGCGGCTCTTTTGTCACCTCCTCGGCCGGCCCTTCCCCCAACGCCGGCCAGCGCCCCCGCCCGCCTGACGCGCACGCCTCCCCCTCTCGCCGCGCCTCTGAACAACAAAACCTTGTTCGCGCCCCTCTTTCGTGCTACAATGTCCTGAGGGTGAGTGTGGAAAAAACGGATCACCAACCGTAGGAGGAATACTATGGAAACAGGACCAGCAGATTCAAGCTTACTTCAAGCAGCACAGCGCCGCTTGCGCCGGCTCTCACTTGAGAGGCTCCGTGTGGCAGATGACTTTTTGACCTATCTGGAGGAGAGAGAGGAAAATGAAGCAACTCGGGAGCTGTTAGGCTTGCCTGACTTTGAAGATGTCTTCCGCCGCGCCGTGCAACAAGCCAGGGTAGGGCAAGTTGTGTCCTTTGAGGATATCCGTCGCGATGTATCAACTGATGCTCACCTATGAGGCGCAAAAAGCCTACGGACGAGCAGACCCACCTTTGGTTCGTCGTCTACATCGATGTTTTGACCGCTTGCGCAATAATCCCTACGAGCATCCAAACATCAAACGACTGCGGGGCTCCCTGACCGGTTATTTTCGCTATCGAGTGGGTGACTGGCGGGTTGTCTATGAGGTGAATGAAAAAGAGCGAGTTGTCACGATCTTGCTTATCATCCATCGGAGCAAGGCTTATCAGTGATTCGCCCGGCGGCGCCCATCCTCGGCCATCCGCTCCCCCTATGTCTGTCACTGCATCAAGGGCGCGCGAATGGGAAATGCACTCACCCACCTGACGCGCACCTCAGACCCAGTTCTCGTCCGCCATCCCCGTAGGCATAATCTAGCGCCATCGCGCCCAACCCCACCACACCTGGCCAGCCGTCGTCGCCGTCTACGAACGGATCTTTTACCAACCTTCAACCAACCACTCTCCAAACACTTGCAGCTCCCAACTCGACCATACACCGTCCGCCCCGCCGACGCCAGGGAAACGGTTTACAAACCGCCCCTTTCGTGATAAAATGCACGCGGTTTCTTTCTCCTTCACGTGAATCTCCAAACGGGGAGTGAGCGATGCAGGACACCAAACAGAGAATTCTCACCTTGCTCAAAATGAACGGCGGCCTGACCACCGGCGATTTGAGCGACATGCTAGAGATCAGCGCGACGGCGGTCCGCCGTCATCTGAACACCCTCGAGTCACAAAGCCTGATCGCCCATCGGGCCGAACAACGCGGGATGGGCCGCCCCAGTTTCATCTACGAGCTGGCGGCCGGGGCCTCTAACGTCTTTCCTCAGAGCTATGTCGCCTTTGCCACGGCTATGTTGGAGGACCTGATCGAAATCGACGGCGAGGAAAAGCTCGACGAGCTGTTCAATCGGCGGCAGGAAAAGCGCCGCCAACAGTACATATCTCACGTCGAGGGCAAGACGTTGAGCGACCGCGTGGCCGCTTTGGCCCGGCTTTTGGAGAGTGAAGGCCGCATGACTACGTGGGAGCAATTGGGTGAGAGCCGCTTTATTCTACGCGAGCACAACTGCCCCATTCTGCGGGTGGCCGAAAAGTATGACCACCCGTGTCGCTGTGAGATTGCGCTCTTTCAAGAGATACTTCAGGCGCGGATCAAACGGGTCAACCACATACCCGAGGGCGACATCGCCTGTGTCTATGAAATCGAGACGCCCGCCGACAGGTGCGACGAGGACGGGAACGGCAAGCACGTCAAACAAAAAACGCCGGTGATGGCCGCTTGAACAGGCCCATCAACCAACCTTCCCCAAAACAATGACCCCGATTGCTGAGAGGTCCAAAGAGTAGCTTCATTTTAGACCGGCAAGTAAACCACGTAGGGTTTGTGGGACTCGGCGCTATGGCAGAGTGCCACGAGATGCCGGCTTGGCCGTTTTCGGCGCTACCCGCTTTTCCTCTCGGTCCATCGGGGCCATTTGGTTGTGAATCCATGCTATTACGGTCTGCGACGCTTGTCAATAGACCATAACCTTAAAATTTGCGCCTTGCCGTTTCGCCGCTCGCCAGACACGACAAAACCCGCAAAGGCGTTACCCAACTCCCCAATCGGGTGTCAGGCTCGCCAATCCGTGCTATAATCCGGGGCAGCTTGACGAAAGGTAATTGCTCAGCCCAGATACTTTAAAGCGGCAAACCCAAAGCCATTCAACAGGATTCACAAGATTCACAGGATGGAATTCGTGGAAAAATCCTGCAAATCCTGTAAATCTTGTCCAAAGAGCTACCAGAGTGAGCAGTTACCTCGGAAAAATCCTGTTAATCTTGTAAATCTTGTCCAAAGGGTGACCGGGGTGAACAGTTACGACGAGAGGGGAAAATGGGGATGTTGAAGGATGCGTTGAATCGGCAAGAACAAGAAGAGCATGTGCGCCAAGAGGGGCGCTTGCCGCCCGGCCAGGCCCTGACGTTCAAGTTCCCCGTGCTGCACTATGGTCCCACGCCGCGCTATCCCGACCTGTCTCTGTGGGATTTGCGAGTCTTTGGGCTGGTCGAGGAGGAAAAACGCTTTTCGTTTGACGACCTTTTGGCCATGCCCAAGACTCAAATCCGCACCGACATCCACTGCGTGACCCGCTGGTCCAAGTTCGACACCGTCTGGGAAGGGATTCGATTCCGCGATTTTCTCGAGCACATCCGGGTCAAGCCGGAAGCCCGCTTTGTGATCGCCCACTGCGAATACGGTTACACCACCAACTTGCCCCTGGAAGCCATGCTGGACGACGACGTGTTGCTGGCTTTTCACTACGACGGTCGGCCTCTGGAGCCGGAGCACGGCTACCCCCTGCGCACATTTGCGCCCAAAAGATATTTCTGGAAATCGGCCAAGTGGCTGCGCGGGCTAGAGTTTCGAGCCGAAGACAAATTGGGCTTTTGGGAACAGGCCGGCTATCACAACCAGGCCGACCCCTGGCAAGAACAACGCTTCGCCTCGCGCTGGTAGACGCCCACAGGACTACTGCCTTGTCTCAGCCGAGCACGTCATCGCCTCTCCTTTCGGCGTATCTGGCCTTGGGCGCCAGCATGCTGGCGTTGGGCTTTTCCGCCATCCTGGTGCGCACGGCCGACGCGCCGGGCGTCGTGTCCAGCTTCTACCGCATGGCGGCGGCCATCGTCGTGATGGCCTGGCCCGTCTATCGCCGGGTGCGCGCCAGGGGCTATCACTCTCGACGCGCGGTGCAGACCGCGTTACTGGGCGGCCTGTTATTCGGGGGCGACGTGGCTTTATGGGCCACCGGCATCACGCTCAGCGGCGCCACCAATCCCACCCTGCTGGCCAACACCGCGCCCATCTGGGTGGGGCTGGGCGCGCTGCTGCTGTTTCATGAAAAGCTCAATGCCGCCTTTTGGGCCGGACTGGCCCTGGCCATGGGCGGCGCGGCCGTCGTCTTGGGCCTGGATGCGTCGCAGGCGACCGACGTGGGATTAGGCTCGCTGTTCGGCCTGCTGGCCGGGGTCTTTTACGGCGGCTACTTTCTGGTCACCCAGCGCGGGCGGCAGAGCCTCGACGCGCTCACCTATTTTTGGTTCGCCGCACTGAGTTCTCTGCTGGCGCTGGGCCTGCTCATCCCCCTGCGCGGCCACTCGTTTACCGGCTATTCACTCCCCACCTACCTCAACTTTCTGGCCCAGGGATTGCTGGTCCAGGCCTGCGGCCAACTGGCCATGAACTATGCGCTGGGCTACCTGCCGGCCTCGCTGGTTTCGCCGACCATGCTGGGCCAGCCGGTCGTGACGGCCCTGCTAGCCGTTCCGCTATTGCACGAGCGATTCACACTCTGGCAAGTCATCGGCGGCGCGGCCGTGCTGGCCGGCGTGTACGTCGTCCACCGCAGCCGCCAACGTGAAACGTAAAACGTAAAACGTGAAACGTAACCGACGCCGGCCACCACGCCTCACGCTTCACGCCTCACGTTTCACGCTTCACGTTTTACCCAAACTGAGGTATAATGAACTTATGTTCTACACATTCTGATACAGGAGTGTGCCATGCCCCGATTTCAGATCGTGTCCAGTTTCAAGCCCACCGGCGACCAGCCCACCGCCATCAAACAGCTCGTAGAGGGGCTGAACCGAGGCGACAAGTTCCAAACGCTCCTGGGCGCCACGGGCACCGGCAAGACCTATGCCATCGCCCACGTCGTTGAGCAAACCCAGCGCCCCACCCTGGTGCTGGTCCACAACAAGACTCTGGCCGCCCAATTGTACGCCGAGTTCAAAGAGCTATTCCCTCACAACGCCGTCGAGTATTTCGTCAGCTATTACGACTATTATCAGCCCGAAGCCTACATCCCGCGCCACGATCTGTACATCGAAAAAGACTCCAGCATCAACGAAGAGATCGACCGGCTGCGGCTGGCCGCCACCAGCGCGCTGATGAGCCGGCGCGACGTGCTCATCGTGGCCTCGGTGTCGGCCATTTACGGCATCGGCAACCCCGAAGACTATGGCCGCTTTGTGGTGCGCCTGACCCGCGGCGAGACGCGCCGGCGCGACGTGGTGCTGCGCCATCTGGTGCGCATCCAGTACGAGCGCAACGACATGGACTTGAACCGGGGCAAGTTTCGCGTGCGCGGCGACACGCTAGAGATCATGCCCGCTTACGCCGACCTGGCCTACCGGGTCGAATTTTTCGGCGACGAGATCGAGCGCATCACCGAGATCGAGCCGCTCACCGGCGAAGTGCTGGTGGACCACACCGCCATCGAAATCTACCCGGCCAAACACTTTATCACGCCCGAAGAAAAACTCCAACAAGCGGTCGAGACCATCGAAAAGGAGCTAGAAGAGCAGCTTGCCAGACTGCGGGCCGAGGAAAAGCTGCTGGAAGCCCAACGCCTGGAACAGCGCACCATGTACGACCTGGAGATGCTACGCGAAATCGGTTACTGCTCCGGCATCGAGAACTATTCGCGGCACATGGATCAGCGCGGCCCCGGCACCCCTCCGTGGACGTTGCTGGATTACTTTCCCGACGACTATTTGCTGGTGATAGACGAGAGCCACATGACGGTCCCCCAGGTGCGCGGGATGTATCACGGCGACCGCTCGCGCAAAGAGACGCTGGTGGACTATGGCTTTCGACTACCCAGCGCCCTGGACAACCGCCCACTGGCTTTCGAGGAATTTGAGCGGCGCATCCACCAGGTCATCTTTACCAGCGCCACCCCCAGCGCCTACGAGCTGGAAAAGAGCACCCAGGTGGCCGAGCAGATCATCCGGCCCACCGGCATCGTGGACCCCGAGGTCGTCCTCAAGCCGGTGCAGGGCCAGGTGGACGACCTGGTGGCGCAGATCAACGAGCGCGTGCGCAAAGGCCAGCGCGCGCTGGTCACGACCCTGACCAAGCGCATGGCCGAGGACTTGGCGGATTATCTGCTCGAGCTGGGCATCAAGGTGCACTATTTGCACAGCGAAGTGCACACGCTGGAGCGCGTCGAAATCCTGCGCGACCTGCGCCTGGGCCAGTACGACGTGATCGTGGGCATCAACCTGCTGCGCGAGGGACTGGACCTGCCCGAAGTCTCGCTGGTTGCCATCCTCGACGCCGACAAAGAGGGGTTCCTGCGCAGCGAGACGGCCTTGATCCAGACTATCGGGCGGGCGGCCCGACACGTCAACGGCCAGGTGATCATGTACGCCGACAAAGTCACCGACGCCATGAAAAAAGCCATCGACGAGACCAATCGTCGCCGCCAGAAGCAACTGGACTACAACCAGGCCCACGGCATCGTGCCGGAGAGCATCGTCAAAGAGGTGTACGACCTGACCGACCGGGTGCGCATGGTGGCCGAAGAGCGGGCCGAGTACAAGGTAGGCCAGGCCTTGCCCAAAGACGAACTGACTCGCCTGATCAAAGAGCTGGAGAAGCAGATGAAGCAGGCCGCCGAGGCGCTAGAGTTCGAAAAGGCGGCCCTGCTGCGCGACCAGATTTTCGAGCTGCGCCAGACGCTGGCCGACAGCGAGCCGGACCTGCCCGAGTGGGAGCGCGTGCGGCGCATGGCGCGGGGGACGTGAGGTGCGGGGCAGGAGAAGCCACCGGATTTGACAATCCGGCTGGAGCAAAGCGGAACAGTCGCTAGAACAGGTGTGCAATGTGACATTGCCAAAGGAGGAAAGAGTATTAACGAGGCGGGTTTTCACACCTCCCCCAAAATTCGCCCCTGCACGTCCCACATGCGCCGGTACAGCCCGCCCATCTGCACCAGCTCGGCGTGCCGCCCGCGCTCGACCACCCGCCCCGCCCGCAGCACGACTATCTCGTCCACAGCCTCCAGCCCTGCCAACTGGTGCGTGATGAGCAGCGTGGTCCGGCCCGGCATCAGCGCGTACAGCGCGCGCGTTAGCTCGCGCCCGGTCGCCGCGTCCAGGTGGGCCGCCGGCTCGTCGAGCAGCAAAATCGGCGCGTCCTTGAGCAGCGCGCGGGCGATGGCTAACCGCTGCCGTTGGCCGCCGCTCAGCCGCAAGCCCTGCTCGCCGATCCACGTGTCGTAACCCTGCGGCAAGCCCTGGATAAACTCATCGAGCTGGGCCTGCTGCGCGGCGCGCGCCAGCTCGACCTCGGTTGCGCCGGGCCGGGCCAGCAGCAGGTTCTCGCGCAGCGTGGCGTTGAACAGATGCGTGTGCTGCGAGACCACGCTGACGAGACGGCGCACGTCCGCCTGGGCCAGGTCGCGCAGCTCGCGCTCCCCCAGCAAAATATGGCCCTGCTCGTACTCCCAAAAGCGCAGCAGCAGGTTGAGCAGCGTGGTCTTGCCCGCCCCGCTGGCCCCGACGACGGCGACGCTCTGGCCCTGCGCCACGTGCAAGCTCACCCCATCCAGCGCCCACGGCTCGCCCGGCCCGTAGCGAAAGCGCACATCCTGGAATGCCAGACCATAATCGTCTTGCGTCCCCAGCGGCGACGGCGGGTCGCTCGTCGCGCCGCAAAGCTCTGCGACGCGGTGGACCCGCGCCCCTGGCGGGTCTACGACGGCGGGCGGGGCGTCCACGATTTCGAACAGCCGCCGGGCCGCCGCCAGGCTCGCTTCCAGGTGTTGCGCGGCCTGGGGCAGCGGCAGCACGGCTTCAAAGCTGGCGACGACGGCCAACACCAGCACCGCCAGTTGTACGCCGTCCACGCCGTCGCGGCCCGCGCCGACCAGCGGGATGGCAATCGCCAGCGCCGCCAGCGTGGCCAGGTTGACCAGCAGGCCCATCAGCGCGTCGGTCAATCCGCCGAACCGGGCCATGCGCCCCTGCAGG
This sequence comes from Anaerolineae bacterium, assembly GCA_034435435.1. Classification (GTDB taxonomy): domain Bacteria; phylum Chloroflexota; class Anaerolineae; order S140-20; family S140-20; genus DAOTXN01. The sequence continues at coordinate 35,000 of DAOTXN010000028.1, forward strand.
CTCGCCACTTCCCGGTCGAGGGCCGCCACGCGCGCCTGATGGCGCTCCGCCGCGCCAAAGGCCAGCAACTCGGCGGCCCCCTGCACGCCGTCCACCAGCGCCGCGCTCAATTCGGCGCGCGCCCCCACCAGGCGCCGCCCGCTCCCCCGTCCCAGCCGGTGCACCAGCAGCGGCACGCCAATGCCCGCCAGGGCCAAAAAAAGAACCTGAACCAGCGCCAGACGCTCGTCGAAACCGGCCAGCAGCGCCCACGCCAGCCCGGCCGTCAGCAGCGCCACGAGCGGCGGCGCGATGGCCCGCCCAAACACGTTTTCCAGCGTCTCGACGTCGGCGACGACCCGGCTCAGCAGGTCGCCGCTGTGAAATTGGGCCAGTCGCGCCGGGGCCAGCGGCTCGACCGCCGCATAGAACCATACCCGCAGCCGGGCCAGGATGCGAAACGTGACCTGGTGCGAAACGAGGCGCTCCAGATAACGCAAAACGCCGCGCGCGACGCCGAAAAAGCGCACACCCACGATGGCGATTTGCAGCTCGGCGATGGAGGGGCGCAGCGCGGCTTTGGCGATGATGTAGGCCGAAGTGCTCAGCAAGCCGACGCCGCTGCCGACCGTGGCAAAGCCCAGCAGCGCCGCCAACGCCATCCAGCCCTTGAACGGGGCGGCTATTTTGAGCACGCGCCACAAGTCGCGCCTCACGCCGCGCCTCCAAAAGCCGTCACCAGCCGCCGATACGGCCCCTCTTGCTCGACCAAAGTCAGGTGAGAGCCAGCCTGCACGACGCGCCCGCCGTCCAGCACCAAAATCTGGTCGGCCCGAAACACGGTGTTCAGGCGGTGGGCGATCACCAGGGCTGTGCGACCTTGCAACAGCCGGGCCAGCGCGCCTTCCAGTTGGGCCTCCAACTCGGGGTCGAGGTTCGCGGTGGCTTCGTCGAGGACGAGCAGAGGGGCGTTTTTGAGGAAAGCGCGCGCCAGGGCGATGCGCTGGGCTTGCCCGCCGCTGAGCCGCGCGCCGCGCTCGCCGACCGGCGTGTCGTAACCCTGGGGCAGCGCCGCGATGAATTCGTGAGCGTGGGCCTGCTGCGCGGCGCGCATGATCTCGTCGGGGTGGGCGTCGGGGCGGGCCAGGCGGATGTTTTCGGCTGCCGTCGCGTGAAACAAGTAGGGGTTTTGCGGCACCCAGGCCACCTGCGCCCGCCAATCGGCGGCGGGCCAGTCTGCCAGCGGCGCGCCGTTCACCGTGATCGCGCCGCGCCCCGGTTCGATAAAGCGCAGCAGCAAGTGAGCCACAGTGCTCTTGCCCGCGCCGCTCGGCCCGACCAGCGCGATTTTTTGGCCGGGCGAGAGGTCAAAGGAAACGCCATTCAGAGCCGGACGCTGGCCGTCGTCGTAAGCGTAATGTACGTCAGAGAAACACACGCACCAACCCGGCGCAGACACAACCGGTCGCGCCTGCGCTGGCGTGCTGACCGTCGCCGGGGTCTCCAAAATCTCAAAAATGCGACCCGCAGCGGCCAGCCCGGCCATGCCGGCGTGAAAGCTGGCCCCCAGCTGGCGCAGCGGCAAGTAAAACTCGGGCGCGAGCAACAGCACAAAAAAGGCTTGCTCAAACGCCAGTCGCCCGTACAGCAAGCGCAGACCGATTTGCACGGCGACCACGGCGGTGCTGAGGGTGGCGACCAGTTCCAGCGCCAGGGCCGACAAAAAGGCCACCCGCAACACGCCCAGCGTGGTGTGGCGGTAGCGCTCGGCGACCTGGGCGATGGTGGCGAGCTGGTCGCGGCTGCGGCCCAGCAGCTTGAGCGTAGTCAGACCTTGCAACACGTCCAAAAAGTGGGCGCTCAAACGGCTGAGGGCGATCCACTGGCGGCGGGTGAGCGCGTCGGCCAGGTTGCCGATCAGGACCATGAACAGCGGGATGAGGGGCGCAGTGAGCAGCAGCACCAGTCCCGATAACAGGTCCAGCGGGAAAACGAAAATCAGAATCGTCAAGGGGACCAGCGCGGCCAACGCCAGTTGGGGCAGATATTGGGCGAAATAGGGGTCGAGGGCTTGTACGCCTTCGGCGATGGTGTGGGCCAGCTCGCCGCTGCGCTCGGCATGGCCCCAAAGGGGGGCCGGGCCGAGCGCCAGCACGTGCGCCGAGAGCCGTTGGCGCAGGTCGCTTTTGACGCGGGCGGCGACGCGCTGGGCGCTCACACGCCCGCCGCCGCTCGCGCCGGCCCGCAGCAACGACAGCGCCAGAAAAGCAAACAGCGACGCGCGCACGTCGGCAAGCGCAGCTCCGCGCAAAAAGACCCGGTTGACGACCTGGCTCAACACACGGGCCTGCCCGACGAGCGCGACGCCCGCCAGCAGGCCCAGTCCGATGGTCAGCCACAAGTCAACGCGCGCGCCTCGCGCCTGGCGCAAGAGTCGCCGGTCCAGTTTCATGGGGTAATTATCAGTATTCGAGCTTTTGCTTGCCGTTGATGCGCTCGCGAAAGATCCAGTAGCTCCAGCCTTGATAAATCAGCGTGATCGGCACAAAGATGAGCGCGACGACGGTCATCACTTTGAGCGTGTAATCGCTGGACGCAGCAGTGTAAATGGTCAGGCTCCAGTCAGCGTTTAGACTAGAGATCATCACGCGCGGATACAACCCCATGAACACGGTAATCGTCGCTAGGACGATGGCCAGACCGGTCATGACAAAAGCCCAGCCGTTGCGTTTACTGCGGATGAACCAGCCGCTGGCCAACAGCGCCGCCGTCGCGCCGATGGGAACAGGGCCAGGGTTGACGCCGATTTCTTTGGAGAACATATCGGTGGCGAAATAGCCGGCGATGGCAAAGACGACGCCCGTTGCGACGGCAGGCGCCCATAGCCGGGCCGCCCAAGTTGTGGCTTTTTGCTCCATCTCGCCGCGCGTGCGCAAGCCGATAAAAACAGCGCCGTGTAGCGTAAAGGCAGCCAGAGAAGCCAAGCCTCCAACCAGCGCATAGGGATTGAGCAAATCCCAAAAAGCGCCGACGTAGGTCATGTCTGCGTCGATTTTGAGGCCGCGCACCAGGTTGGCGATGGCGACGCCCCACAGCAGCGCGGGCACAAAGCTCCCGACGCAGATCATCCAGTCCCACAGCGCCCGCCAGCGGGGGTTTTTATCCTTGCTGCGGAACTCGAAGGCCACGCCGCGCACGATGAGGGCCAACAACATCAGGAACAGCGCCAGGTAAAAACCGCTGAACATGGTGGCGTACCAGTTGGGAAAGGCGGCAAAGATGGCCCCGCCAGCCGTGAGCAGCCAGACTTCGTTGGCGTCCCAAAAGGGACCGATAGTGTTGATGATGACCCGGCGCTCGCGGTCGGTTTGGCCTAGAAAGGGCAACAGGATGCCCACGCCATAGTCGAACCCTTCCAGGAAAAAGTAGCCAATGAACAACACGCTGATCAGAATGAACCAAAGTTGATAGAGATCCATTCCAGCCCTCCCTTATTCTTCGAACGAGTCGGCGGATTCGCTTACAGCGTATTTGGTTAACAAATACACATCGGCCGCCATCAACACGCCGTAGAGCAGCGCAAAGCCCACCAGCGACAGCAGCACCGTCCCGCCGGAAACGTTGGGAGAAACGGCGTCCGTAGTCTTTTGCAAACCAAACACGATCCACGGTTGGCGGGCAATTTCGGTGAACAGCCAGCCGGTCGAGTTGGCGAGGTAGGGCAAAAAGACGGCCAGCAGGAGCATACCCATGAACCAGCGCTTCTGCGACACGCGGTCCTTTAGCACAAGATAGAGGCCGTATGCCGCCAGGACGAGCATCAAAACACCCGCGCCAGCCATCAAGCGGAACGTCCAATAACTGACGGCGACCGGAGGGACATAGTTGCCGGGACCATACTGCTGCTCATATTCGGCTTGCAGTTGGTTGATGCCTTTGACCTCGCCGCTGAAACGATTGTAGGACAGAAAGCTCAAGCCGCCAGGAATGCGGATGGATAACAGGTCTTTGCGGGCTGGCTCGTCGCCGATGGTGAATAACGAAAACGAAGCCGGGTCTTGGCTTTCCCACAACGCTTCGGCGGCGGCCATCTTCATCGGCTGGGTCTTGACCATGTGCTGCGCCTGGCTGTGGCCCACCAAAATCACGAGCACGATGCCGATCAGGCCATAAACTACGGCGATGCGAAACGAACGGCGAAACATCTCCAGGCGCTCGCCCTTTTTCAGCAGATGATAGGCGCTAATGCTCAGCACGAAAAAGGCCGCCGTGGCCACGCCCGACGCAAACACGTGGGGAAACTGAACCCGCACGTGGGGATTGGTGATCAGCGCAAAAAAATCGGTCATCTCGGCGCGCCCGTTGCGCAGTGTATAACCCACGGGTTGCTGCATGAACGAGTTGGCGATGAGAATCCACAAAGCCGAGATATTAGACCCGATGGCCACCATCCACATGGCCCCGGCGTGCAGTTTTTTGGGCAGCTTGTCCCAGCCAAAAATCCACACGCCCAAGAACGTGGATTCGAGGAAAAAAGCCAGCAGGGCTTCGATGGCCAGGGGGGCGCCGAAAACATCGCCCACAAAACGGGAGTATTCAGACCAGTTCATCCCAAACTGAAACTCTTGAACGATACCCGTCACGACGCCCATCGCAAAGTTGATGACAAACAGCTTGCCCCAGAATTTCGTCATGCGCTTGTAGGTCTCGTCGCCGGTGCGCACGTAGGCCGTTTCCAAAATGGCGACCAGGATCGAGAGACCGAGCGTGAGCGGGACAAAGAAAAAGTGGTACACGGTGGTGATGGCAAACTGCCAGCGCGCCACAGCCGTCGCATCAATCATGACTTCCATCACGCTCTCCTTTCCACGAGTCGGAGGTTTTGACCTCGTTCAGTATATCACAAAGCCGGTTTTTTGTCGTGGCTGCACAGAGTGGGGCGAAAGTGAAAATTGGGTATTGACAAATTTCGCGGCTTGTGGTATACTTGCGGTGTATTCTAAATATATTTGATATATTTTGAATATCCTCACTTGCCCCAATGTCGCCGCTAAACAGAAGGAGCGGCCGTGCGGCTCAGCGAAATAGCCTATCATCTGATTAAAGAAAAGATCGTCACCCTCGAGCTCAAACCCCTCTCAGTGATCGACGAGCAAGCTTTGCAGGACGATCTGGGCCTGGGTCGGACGCCTATTCGAGAGGCGCTGCACCGCCTGGCAGCCGAAGGCCTGGTCATCGTCGCCCCTCGGAGAGGGATGTTTGTGGCTGAGATTAGCATCACCGATTTGCAAAAGATATTCGAGGCGCGCCTGGTGATGGAGGGGTTCTGCGCCCGGCTCGCAGCCCAGCGGGTCACCCCGAAGCAGATTGCCGAAATGGAAACTGCGCTGCAGGAGTTTGAAAAAGCGCCCTCGGGAGATGGAAAGACGTTGTTGGCCATAGACAGACGTCTGCACGAGCTGCTATGCGAGGCGGCTGACAATGAATATCTCGCCGTCAGTCTGAACCGTCTCCATACATTGAGCCTACGCCTCTGGCATCTTTTCATGGACCAGATCCAGGATGTCAAGGGGGCAGTGCAAATGCATCAAGACATCGTCGAGGCTTTGCGCATGCGGGATGAAGACCGCGCCGAAGCTCTGGTCCGAGAGCACGTCAACCTATCTCAGCGAGAAATTAAAGCATTTCTCTAAATGTGCTCTTTTTTCCTCAACGCACCTTGGAATGGGAGGTCAATACGAGGCTATGGAAACTGTACTCATAGGTACCGGCAAAAAAGTGGTCATCGGTAACCATCGTCCCACGGTCATTATCGGCGAGCGCATCAACCCCACGGGCAAGAAAAAGCTATCGGCGGCTTTGGTCGAGGGAGACTTGAGCATCGTCGAAAAGGAGGCCCTTGAGCAAGTTGAAATCGGGGCCGATGTGCTGGATGTGAACGTGGGCGCGGCGGGCGTGAACGAAGTAGAGCTTCTTCCCAGGGCGGTCAAGCTGGTGATGGAAAAGGTAGACGTACCCTTGTGCATTGACACCGCCGACACCGAAGCCATGGCCGCGGCGCTGGCCATGCACAAGACGCTGGCTCCGGCGGGCAAGCCGCTCATCAACTCGGTGAACGGGGAGGAAGAGAAGCTCAAGGGCGTGTTACCCTTGGTCGCCGAGTACGGCGCAGCGGTGATCGGGTTGTGCATGGATGACGACGGGATTCCCGAAGAGCCAGAGCTGCGCCTGGCCGTGGCGAAAAAGATCGTGGAGCGGGCCGAGGCTTTGGGTATTCCCCGGTCAGACGTGGTCATCGACTGCCTGGCGCTGACGATGGGCGCCGACTCGAAGGCGGGTTGGAAAACGCTGGAAACGATTCGCCTGGTCAAGCAAGAATTGGGCGTCAATATCGCACTGGGAGCCAGCAACATTTCTTTTGGTCTGCCGTCACGCGAGACGATCAACGGCGCTTTCATCGCCATGGCCATCAACAATGGACTGAATTGTCCGATTGTGGACGCCGCCAAAGTCCGACCCTATATCCTGGCCGCCGATCTGGCTCTGGGCCGCGATGATTATGCCATGCGCTATATCAAGGCCTTTCGCCAGATGGTCAAGAAATAGCCAACCGCCGTCAGCGTTCAACTATCAGTTGATCTATGCTCTTTTACAAGCAACGATTCACTGGCACAGGCGCTCCCACGGGGGCTTGAGGAGAAGTCCGGTGTGAATCCGGCGCTGTCCCGCAACTGTGTAGAGGGTAGACAGTAGATAGTAGACAGTAGACAGGTAAAATCCCTGCTACCGTCTGCCGTCTACCGTTTACTATCGCAGCCAGACCGCCCACCTGTGCCACAGTCGTGAACCTTCCGAGGAGAGGGGTAGTTCGCTCACTGCGACTACCCCTTTTTAATGCTATAAAGCGCACGCCAAAAGATGATAAGCAGATGTCTGTAAAAGAAAGGGGGTGTTCAAGTCCTACCCATCAACCGAGCTGTAACGCTATTCCAACCGAGTATCGCTTTGATACAAAATGTTTCAAATGAAATTCGAGGAGGAAAAAAGAAATGTCCAAGGCAACCTATCGCTTTTTTGTTGAAAGGCTGTTGCCCCTCATGGTGATTTTTGGACTGATCCTGGTCTCTCTGGCGGCCTGCGATGGCGGCGAGGAGAAAAAGGAAGAGCCAACAGCCACATCAGCGCCACAAGTAGAGGCCACCCAGCCACCGTCTGAAGAGACGACCGAGGTCTTCAAGCTGGGCATCCTGGGGCCGTTCAGTGGGCCGAGCGCGCGCACGGGCGACGAGTTCAAGGGCGCGGCGACGATGGCTTTCGAAAAGGTCAACTGGCAGATCGGCAAGTACAAGATCGAGCCGGTGTGGATCGACTCGCAATCCGACCCGGCCAAGGCCTCGCAGGCCTACGAGCAGGCGGTGGTGCAGGACGGCATTCAGGCCGGCATCCTGAA
>DAOTXN010000029.1:0-32519 GCA_034435435.1 Anaerolineae bacterium
TACATTTGCTTAATTGCGTCTTTTATGGCACGATACCTGCGTCGGTTGTCACTCATAGTATGCTCCTTGCTCTTTCGTTGGAGCTTTAGCATACTATGAGTCAACCTTTAAAAAAAGTGTCCGGTAGTGAAAAATCGGCTCAGTTTTCGGAGGCATAGAGATCTCACTTGGCGGTGTTTGACAAGACATTCCAACCCAGATGGGGCAACCCCAACCCTTGCAACGAAAACCCGAACGCGCCCACCAGATCGAACGGCATGATAGCCGGCATCGACATTCGTCCCCTGGCGCCTTTCGACGCCCAGGACTTGCAGCGTAATTGCTTCCCCGACGAATCTCCCCAGGCGGTCAATGAGTACGTCGAGCGCGCCCTGCACTACGTGGAACGAGGCCAGGCTGCGCACCTGGTGGCTGAGGCCGACGGGCATGCTATCGCCAACGCCCAGTTGATCTGTTGGCGCAAACGGGCGGAAATCGGCAGCCTGGTCGTCGCCGAAGCGCTGCGCGGCAGAGGCATCGGCACGGCGCTCATAGAGGCGCTGAATGAAGCAGCAGCCGACCTGGGAGTTGAAGAGATCGAGATCGGTGCAGCACAAAACAACCGGCAGATTGTGGAGCTGTATCGTCGCCTGGGGTTTCGGCCTTATAAAGAAGTGAGCCTGCCGGGGGATAAAGACCAACCAGAACGAATTTTGTACATGGTCAAGCCCGTCCCGCCACGCAACCATTCGTAACCAGCGCTAAATACAACGTGGTTCCAAACACGCGCCGCGCACTTATCAAGTGCGTGGCGCGTCTACTTTCTTGACGGGCCTCGTCCTTTGAATTACAATCACCGCCGGAACACGAGATGAGGTGAGGGATGATCAAGCTGAAATATCGCAAGCAAGAATGGGAGTTGGAGGGAAATCTCTCTGTGCGCCAGGCCATTGAAGCCGTGGGGCTGAATCCGGAAGCAGTATTGGCGGTGCGCGAGGGCGAATTGCTCACCGAAGACATGCGCCTGCAAGATGGCGACGAAATTCGATTGGTGGCCGTTATTTCTGGCGGAGCACAGACCTGCGAGGTTTGAGAAACCTCGCAGGTCTTGGGATAGGGAAAATGAAGTGTCGCAAGTGTGATGAGCAGGCCGCCGTCAATATGCGCCAGCACAAGCTGGCGTTGTGTCAAGAACATTATTTAGAATGGGTTCCCGAACAGGCTCAGCGCTTTATTGCCAAGTATCGCATGTTCACACCTGACGAACCGATATTGGTGGCGGTGTCGGGCGGTAAGGACAGTCTGGCCTTGTGGGACGTGTTGTTGCGCCTGGGCTACCAGGCCGACGGATTGTACATTGGCCTGGGGATTGATTATGCCAGCGGCGAGAGCTACTCGGGTGAGTCGTTGGAAAAGGCGCAAGGATTTGTCGAGGGCTTTTGGCCGGCCGCCCGATTACTCGTGGTAGACATTGAGCAGGAATACGGCGCCGCCATGCCCCAGACGGCGCGCATCAGCCATCGAGGCCGGGGCAAACCTTGCTCGGTGTGCGGGCTGGTCAAGCGGCACGTGATGAACCGGGTCGCCCGCGACGGCGGCTACGCGGCGCTGGCAACCGGGCATAATCTGGACGACGAAGCGGCGGTGTTGATGTCTAACGTGTTGCACTGGCAGACCGGCTATCTGGCCCGCCAGGCCCCTGTGCTTCCCGCTTCACACCCGGGATTGGCGCGCAAGGCCAAACCCTTCTGCCGCCTGTACGAGCGCGAGACGGCCGCCTACGCCCTGTTGCGCGGCATTGACTATGTGTACGATGAATGCCCTCACGCAGTAGGTAGCAAGACAATCTATTATAAAGAGTTGCTCAATCAGTTGGAGCGCGAGGCGCCGGGCGCCAAACTCCAGTTCTATTTGAGTTTCTTGCAGGCTAAGGAACAGGACGGCCTGTTTGCCCAAGTTGAGGAACAGGTATCGCTCCAGGTCTGTGAGCGCTGTGGCCAGCCCACCAGCGCGCCAGGGATATGCGCCTTTTGTCGCTTGTGGGAACGGATAGGGCAGGTAGAGGCAAATGCGCCAGCGCAATAGGGCAAGATAAGGGCAAAACATGGAACGACCCTATCGGTTTCTCGACACCATCACGGCGGTTTTTGTGGCTGTTCTATTGATCAGCAACGTGGCCTCGGCAGCCAAGATCGTGGATTGGGGGGTGTCGCTGGCAGGTTTGCGGCTGGCCTTTGACGCCGGTACGCTCCTTTTCCCCATCAGCTATATCTTTGGCGATGTGTTGACCGAAGTCTATGGCTACCGTCGCAGCCGCAAAGTGATCTGGACCGGCTTTGGGTTATCGGCGCTGATGGCCGTGACTTTTTGGCTGGTGGGGCGCCTGCCTGGGGAGGCTGAGTGGCAGGCGTATGCCGGGCAAGGGGCTTACGATGCCATCCTGGGCGGCGTGAGCAGCGGCGGCATCATCGTCGCCAGCCTGGCGGCGTATTTCGCGGGCGAGTTTTCCAATTCGTACGTGATGGCAAAATTAAAGATCGTTACCCAGGGGCGCTGGTTGTGGGCGCGCACTATCGGCAGCACGCTGGTCGGCGAAGGCGTAGACACGGCCCTCTTTATCTTGATGGCCTGTCTGTTTGGCGTATTTCCGTGGTCCATTGCCTTGACCCTTATCGTCACCAATTATATTTTCAAAGTCGGCATCGAGGCGCTGATGACGCCGATCACCTACCGGATCGTCAACGGTCTCAAGCGGGTCGAGCACGAGGATTATTATGATTACAACACCGACTTTAATCCCTTTCGCGTGACGTAAACGCAGCGAGTGATGCACGATGACAGAGCACAGTGAGCACAGACTTTTCGATCTCGACGACATTCCTCCCGACCACAAATCAGGATTTGTGGCGTTGATTGGCCGCCCTAACGTGGGCAAAAGTACCCTGATGAACGCCCTACTGGGGCAAAAAATAGCTATCGTCTCGCCAAAGCCCCAGACAACCCGCAACCGCATCCTGGGCATCATGACCCAACCCCAATTTCAGATCGTCTTTATGGACACACCTGGGATTCACCATCCAAAGCACTCATTGGGACAGTACATGGTAGCGACGGCCCAGAGCGCCATCCCCGACGCCGACGCTGTTCTATTCATGGTGGATGCTTCGGTCGAACCGACAGACGAGGACCGCGAGATCGCGCAATTGATCGTTGCGCGCACATCGGGCGCGCCGGTGTTGTTGGTGCTGAACAAAATGGATCGCTTGACTCCCGACAAGGTTCAGGCCCATTGTGAGGCCTATTGGGGCCTGGGCAAGAGGGAGGGGTGGTACTGCGATTGGATGATGACCACAGCCACCACCGGCGCTAATCTGGACAAACTCCTGGCTCAAATCGTCGCCGTGTTGCCCCAGGGACCACGTTACTATCCGGACACTCAAATCACCGATCAGACCGAACGACAGATCACGGCCGAATTGATCCGCGAGCAGGTATTGCGCTTTACTCGTCAAGAAGTCCCCCACGCCGTGGCCGTCGTCGTCGAGGAGTTCCAGGCCCGGTCGGAAAAATTGACCTACGTGGCGGCCGATATTTTTGTCGAGCGTGACTCGCAAAAAGGCATTATTATCGGCAAACAAGGCGCAATGCTGCGCAAGATCGGCGAGGCGGCCCGCCCTCAAATTGAGCGCCTGGTGGGAACACAAGTTTTTCTTGATTTATGGGTAAAGGTCAGCGAAAGTTGGCGCAAGGATACAGGCGGGTTGCGCCGAATGGGGTATGAATGACGCCGTAGGATCGATCACAGGAGCGATACTCCGTTGTTTATCTGCACCTTGAAACGTTGGCTCAAGTCACCGAGTAGCTGCAGGACACGGTGGGCTTCGAGATGGGTGAGGTAAACAAAGCGCCATTCTGGGGTGGTCCACTCGGTATAGCCGCACAGCCCATGTTCCTGCAGCACGGCCTGCACAGCCATACATGCGCTGTGGCCGCCAATACCTCGTACCCGATACGTTTGACTAACCGCCTTTTGCGGATGACCTGCCATCAACACCACACTCTGTTCAATGCTTATTCGATGATAATCGTGCCACATTTGAAAGTCAATAGGAATCATGGCTCAAGCGCCTGGATGTAATGTTGCCTGTATTATAGTTGGTCCGTGTTTATCAACTGTTTACGGTCTGTTAAAAATTTGTTAAACCAGACAAGCGTGGACACCGGGGCGCAATGTAGCCCAATCGCGTGCACGTGGGGAAAAAGATCCTATACGGGGTGAGCGCACTCGGCTAAAAAAGAGTGAGTGGGAAAGCGCGAGGTGTCGCCTACTGGCTGTTTGGCGCAATGGCGACACGGCCGCAGGAACAATCTCGCAGTGAGCGAGCATCGGCAAGCTGTTCCTGGGTGACAATCGCGCCATCCAGGTCAGCGTCGTCGAGGACGGCTTGGGTCAAAATGGCTCGGCTAAGGTCTGCGCGACTCATGACAGACCGATCTAGCCTGGCTGCAGACAAATTGGCTTCGCGGAGATCGGCCTCGCTCAGATCTGCTTCCGACAGGTCAGCTCCCGACAAGTCGGCGCCGGCCAGAACGGCCTGCCGCAGGTTTGCCCCGACCAGCACCGACTCGGCCAGATTGGCCTGGCTCAGGTCGACTTGATGCAGATCGGTGTTTGAGAGGTTGGCGCCGCTCAGGCCTGCGCCTTTCAGGCCCGCTCCGGTCGGTACGGATGGACCAAATTTCAGTGAGGGACTGAACATCACCGTGACCTTGAAGCGCTGGCTCAGATCGCCCAGCAGATCGCTGATCTGTTCCATTTCCAGGTCGGAAAGGCACTCAAACTGCCATTCGGTGCTGACCCACTGTGTGTACCCACACAAGCCGTGTTCTTGCAGCACCGATTGGACCGCGATACAAGCCCCTTGTCCACCGCTGCCCTGAATGCGGTACGCAAAAGCCGTGATGGTGTGTGCGTGTCTACTCATCGTGACCGAGATGCCCCCTGCGGGATACCGCAACTATAGTGCATAGTGCGGCAAAAGTCAACCGAGTGAGCATCACTGAATATCAACCAAGCCCTGGCGGATGGCCGTGAGCACGGCCTGGGTGCGATCGTTGGCGTGTAGCTTGCTCAAGATATGACTGACGTGGTTCTTGACCGTACCCTCGCTGAGCGTTAGCCGGGCCGCGATCTCTTTATTGGACAGTCCATCGGTCAACAGAGCTAGAATCTCTTCCTCGCGCTGGGTAAGTCGCTCCAGGGTGGGTTGGGAATTGATAGATGGGGAACTGGTGGATGGAGAACTGGTAAATTGAGGAATTGGGGCGTCGAGGCGGCGAAAGGCACTGAGGACCCGGCGGGCGACGCCGGGGTCGATTTGCGATTCGCCGTGCGTCGCACCCCGCACCGCCTCGGCCAGATCGTCGGCCGTGGCGTCCTTGAGCAAATAGCCCACCGCCCCCGCCCGGATGCAGTCGAACACCCAATCGTCGGCGTCATAGGTGGTGAGGATAATCACCGCAGTATCGGGCAGCTCCTGCGTGATCTGGCGCGTGGCTTCGATGCCGTTCATACGCGGCATCTTGATGTCCATAAGCACCACGTCGGGATGCAACTGGCGGGCCAGCTTTAACGCCTGGTCGCCATCGCTCGCCAGGCCGACCACTTGAATGTCGGGTTGGTGCCCCAGGATGATGGATAGACCCCGGCGGATGATTTCCTGATCATCGGCGATGAGCAGACGGATGGAGCTAGATGGGATCGCTGGGTTCGTGACCGGAATCTTCATCGGTAGTCATTTATACCTCCTGTTCACTCCAGATCCAATTTGACACGGATGCGTGTCCCTGTCCCTGCACCGCTCTCGACGTGCAGCTTGGCGCCGATCATTTCGGCCCGCTCGTGCATACCCAGCAACCCAAAGTGGCCGTCAGTCGGATTATCCGGCTCAAAACCGGCGCCGTCGTCGCTGATGGTCAGAGCGATCCCGGCCCTGGTTGACTCGACCCGCAGTGTAACCAAGCTCGCGCGGGCGTGCCGCTCCACGTTGCTCAGAGCCTCCTGAGCTATGCGATAGAGCGCATCGGCGGTCTTGGGCGGCAGCGCCGGGTCCGGACCAGACACGCTAAACTCGGCGCGGGTTTCCATACCCGTGCGCCGGCCAAAATCGTCTACCAGTCGGCGCAGAGCCGGCCCCAGGCCCAAATCCTGCGTCGGCGATTCGCGTAGGTCGCGGATAGCAGCGCGGGCTTCGTCCAGCCCGGCCCGGGCCAACGCCTGGGCTTTGCGCAGCTCGACCTGCGTGGCCGCGGGGTCTAGTTCAAACAGCGTGCCCACGGCCTCCAGCTCGACCACCAGCCCGGCCAGCGAGTGGGCCAACGTGTCGTGCAGATCGCGCGCCAGACGGTTGCGCTCGCGGCTGGCGGCCAACTCTTCAGCCAGCGCAGCCTGGCGCTGGAGTTGGCCGTGAGCGGCCTCCAACGCTTCGTGCTGGCGACGTTGGCGGGTCGCCAGGTAGGCCACCACCAATGGCACGACATAGAGAACCGTCAGGCGTATCGGCATGGCCTTCCAATAGCCCTCAGGGAAAGCGCCATCCCGGGACCACAACCACACACCGCCGCCAATATGCAACACAGTGGCCCACGCCGCTGCCCGCACCGCCCCCTTGCGCCCGTAAGCCCAAGCCGTCAGCACGATGGGCACTAACAAGAACAAGAACATCTCGCCCCGCCAACTACCGAATATCGCGTCGGCGTTGCGGCCGGTCTGGGCCAAAAACCGGCGCGCCAGGTATCCGCTGGACTGCACGGTGAGCTCCACCCCCAGGGTAGAGATGAACAGAAACAGCGCCACAGGGAGATAGTATTGCCCCAGCCGGCGCTCCAAACCGGGAATAAACACAAAGATGATGGGCGCCAGCGCCAGACCCAACCGCCCCCACCACAGCCAGGCGCTCGACGGAGTCGCAATGTTCAGCAGCGCAATGCCCACAGGGGCCAACGTGAGCAACATCAAGAGCGCCACCAGGCGCAACAGACGGAGCACGTCCTCCATAGGCCAGAGTATAGCCTCAAGGCGACTCAAATGCAAATAGATGCGACATGCCCAAACGTGCGCGAGTTGCCACAGCTCGCTTTTGCTAGTACAATGGGAAGTGGATAAGGATGTAACCGTGTGGTCGTTGGAGGTAGACATGTTGAAAGTCAAAGGTATTTATGATGGAACCAGTGTAATGCTTCTTGAGCCATTGCCGTTGCTACCGAATTCGCCCGTTGAAGTGTTAGTGACCAGCCAGGCAATAGACCCAGAGCAGATTTACTGGCAGCGGCTCATTGAGCTTGGGCTGATCAAAAAAGTCCGCGTACAGCCTATAGAGGAACAACCTTTCACACCTATTCGTGCCAAAGGTATTCCTGTCTCACAAACTATCATTGAGGAACGACGTTAGTGAGTCATTATTACTGCGATAGCAGCGCTCTTGTAAAGCGATATGTGATCGAGACAGGCACAGCTTGGGTGTGCTCCTTGTGCGCCCTCAGTAATTCTCTTTCACCGATTACCTTTGTCTGCGCCGATGACAAGTTGAACGCGGCCGCTGCGGCCGAAGGCGTTTCTGTTGAAAATCCAAATGCCTACTGACAGTTATTCATAGCGCAACGCCTCGATAGGCCGCAACCTGGACGCGCGCAGCGCCGGATATAGCCCAAAGAACAACCCCACCGCCGCCGCAAAGCCCACGGCGATCAGCGCCACACCCGGCTTGATGACCGGCGCCAGGTCGGGCGAGAGCTTGCCGATGCCGTCGGTGAGGGCCACACCCAGCCCTAACCCCAGCAGCCCGCCCAGCAGGCTCAGCAACAACGCCTCAATCAGAAATTGGATCAAAATATCGCGCCGTTGCGCCCCTACTGCCTTGCGGATACCGATCTCGCGCGTGCGTTCGGTCACACTGACCAGCATGATATTCATAATACCGATGCCTCCCACCAACAGCGAAACGCCCGCGATAGCGCCCAAAAAGATAGTGAGAATGCCCGTGATACTGCCAAAGACATCCAGCAATTCATCTTGACCGAACACGACAAAATCATCCTCGTCTTCCAGGCTCAGGCCATGGCGTTCGCGCAACAACGCGCTGATTTGTTGATTGGCCTCCTCCATCAAACCCTCACCGACGACCGTCACCATAATTGTGGACACCGTCGGTTGGCCGCCGGCTCCTCGCTGGGGAAAAAGGCGGTTCTGAGCGGTCGTCAGCGGGACAAAAACAAAGTTATCCTCGTTGGTGACGCCCACGCCGCCCTTGGCAGCCAACACCCCCACGACCCGAAACGGCGTGCCGTTTATTTTAACCGTCTGCCCGATAGGATATTCATTGGAACCAAACAACTCTACAAAAGCGTCCCAGCCCAACACCGCCACCCGCGCCCGCCGCTCCAGATCATCCGGGGTAATAAAATCACCCATGCTCATCTCGAAATTGCGCACCGACACATATTCAGGCGTAGCGCCCGACACCGTGGTCCACAAGTCATGGCCGCTGAACACGACCACAGCCTGCCCCTGCAGGCGGGCCGTGGCCTGGGCCACCGCCGGCGCGTTGAATGGGTCACGCACGGCCTCCAGATCAGCGTTGGTCAACTGACCGCCCTGAGCCGGGTCTGGTCCGATCAGCACCAGGTTGGTTCCGATGCTTTGAATCTGCTGCGTGACCGTATTTTCGACGCCCTCGCCCACCGATAGCAGCGCCACCACTGCCGCCACGCCAATCATCACCCCCAACATGGTCAGAGCCGCCCGCAGCTTGTTGACCCACAACCCCTCCCACGCGCTGAGAAACCCTTCCATCACACTCATTGCTCTATTCTCCGCTCATCCGCCAACAACTGTCCATCGTGAATGTGCAGCACGCGCCCGGCGCGCGCTCCCACGCCGGGGTCGTGAGTCACGATAATGATCGTCAGGCCGTCCGCGTGCAAACCCGCCAGCATGGCCAGAATCTCTGCGCCGCTCTGGCTGTCCAGGTTGCCGGTAGGCTCGTCGGCCATCAAGATGCGCGGCCGGTTGACCAGCGCCCGCGCGATGGCCACGCGCTGCTGCTGGCCGCCCGACAGCTCGTCGGGGCGATGATCCAGGCGGTCGCCCAACCCCACCATTTCCAGCGCAGCCTGAGCGCGGCGGCGACGCTCCCCCCGCCCCACCCCGGCATACGTCAGCGGCAGCTCCACCTGTTTGAGGGCCGGCGTGCGCGGCAACAAATTGAACTGCTGGAACACAAAGCCTACCTGCTTGTTGCGCACCTGCGCCAATTGATCGTCGCCCAACTGGGCTACGTCCCGACCGTCCAGCCAATAGCGCCCGGCGGTCGGCTGGTCCAGACAACCCATCAGGTTCATCAGCGTGCTCTTGCCGCTGCCAGACGGTCCCATAATCGCCACAAACTCACCCGCGCCGATTTCTACTGATATGCCGCGCAGCGCGTGCACCTGCTGTGTCCCCATCTGATAAACTTTGCGAATCCCTTCCAACTCGATCATCGCCGTCCGTCCCTCTCTATTCCTCATTGCCCCCCGAACAGTCGCCGCGCGTCCGGCAGCGACAGTTGTTGGGTGTTTCGCGCCTCCACCGGCGGAATCAGCACCACGTCGCCTGCCTGCACGCCGCTCAAGACCTGGCTATAGCTGGCATTGCGCAGCCCAATGGTAATTTCTACCGTTTCCGCGCCGCCGGCCGCCACACGCTCGACGGTGTAACGCCCGGCGGCCCGATCAGATTGAATGGCGCGATTGGGCACCAGCAGCACGTCCGTCAGTCGTTGAGTAACCATCTCGGCGTTGGCCGTCATGCCTGGGCGGATGACGCGGGGTTCTGAGATGGCCGCCGGGCTGACCACGGCAAAATCGGCGGCGCTGTCATCCAACAAGACGTCGAGATACACCCGGTACGTAACCAGGCCGGTCTCCAGGTTGGCCGTGGGCGCGATGCGCGTCACCGTGGCCGGAATCTCGTCGGTCGGCCAGGACTCCAGCGTGACCCGCGCTGCCTGGCCGACCGCTACCTGGCCGATGTCCACCTCGTCCACCGTCAGCTCAATCTCTACGGCGCTCAGGTCGGTCAGTATAGCCACTGGACTACCTGCCATCACCCACTCGCCCGGTTCCGCCAACACGCGAGTGATCGCGCCGTCAAAGGGCGCCACGAGGGTGGCCCGGGCCAGCCGGTATTGGGCGTCTTGCAGCGCGATGCGGGCCTGCTCGACCTGCGCCTCGGCGATAGCCAGCCGCTCGCCCGACGGCCCGGCGCTCAACGCTGCCAGCGCGGCCTGGGCCTGAGCCAGTTGGGCCTGCGCGGCGGCGATTTGCGCCTGGGTGCTGCCTGCCAGCAGCAGATCCAACTGGGCTTGGGCTGCGTCGCGTTGCGCCGCCGCGACGGCCACGTTTGCCCGCGCCGCGTCGATCTGCTCCGGCGTGGCTCCCGCTTGCAGTTGGTCGAGTTGCGCTTGCGCGGCGTTCAGGGCCGCGTCGGCCGCATACAAGTTGTAGCGAGCCTGCTCTTCCGGCGCGCCCAGTCCAGGGCAGAGCTCTTGTTGCTTGCCGTCAGGCAGGCTAAGGGTGTGACACTCTACTGTTTTGTCGTGTGTGTCGCGGGCAATCTTTTGCTGAGTCTGCGCCGTCGCGATTTGGGACGCGGCGGCAGCGATCTCGGCTGCGGTCGGTCCGGCAGTCACCTGATCGCGTTGGGCGCTGGCGGCCCATAAACCGGCCTCGGCCACCCGCACGCTGGCCTGCGCGGCGGCGATTTCCTCGGCGCGGGGACCCGCCAGTAGATGGTTCAGTTGCGCCTGTGCGCTGGCTACAGCGGCCTGGGCTGCGGCGATGTCCTCTGCCGATGCGCCCCGTCGCAGTTCGGCCAGGCTGGCCTCTTGGGCGACCAGGCTCTGCTCGGCCGCGCGCACCGCTCGTTCCAGCGCGGCCGTGTCCAGGCGGAGCAGGGGCGCGCCGGCCTGCACCCACGCGCCTTCCTGGACCCACACTTGGGCCACCGCGCCCGGCGTATCGAAGGCCAGGGTGGCTTCGGCCAGCGGGACCACCCGTCCGCTGGCTTCCACGGTCGTTTCAATGTCGCCCCGCACAACCGTCACCTGGGTTGCATCAGCGTCGGCGGATTGTGGGCGACGATCAAGCCCTCGCGCCACGCCGCCGCCGACCAGCACGACGACCAGCGTCAGTCCAATCCATTTGGCGTACTTTTTCATCGAGCTACCCTCCTTCAGGAGCGACACACCTCAGACCCTTTCGCTTCGCTCAGGGCAGTGGGTGCGTCGCTCCTTGTTCTCCCCTTCATCATAGCAGGTTACTGGATGTGAGAAAAGTGTCTAGAGTCACGATTAAAGCCAGAGCTTGTTGGAGGGAACTATGACTGCGGTCACGCTGGCGTGTTGACAGCCCCCCGCGCCGGTGTTATACTCGCGCCCATCCACGACACGGTTCAGGAGGCGCCCCGTGACCCACCCCGAATTTGACGAACTGGCCCTGACTTTTGACGACGTGCTGCTCGTCCCCGCTCACTCTGCAGTTCTGCCGGCTCAAGTAGACCTGACGACTCGACTTTCCCCCACCGTGCGGCTGAACATCCCGCTGTTGTCGGCGGCGATGGACACCGTGACCGAGGCGCGGCTGGCTATCGCACTGGCCCGCGAGGGAGGGCTGGGCGTTATCCATCGCAATCTGAGCATCCCGGCGCAGATGGAAGAGATAGACAAGGTCAAACGCTCCGAGTCGGGTATGATTGTGGACCCCATCACGCTGCCCCCCGACGCCACCCTGGCCGACGCCGAAGCGATCATGAGCCGTTATCACATCTCCGGCGTGCCCATCGTGCAGAACGGCCAGCGGCTGGTGGGCATCCTCACCAATCGTGACGTGCGCTTTGTGGAAGATTACACGCGCCCCATTCACGAGTACATGACCCCCGCCGAGCGACTGGTGACGGCGCCGGTGGGCACGACGTTCATCGAAGCTCAAAAACTACTCCAAAAACACCGCATCGAAAAGCTGCCTCTCGTGGACGACGGTAACGTGTTAAAAGGGCTGATCACGGTCAAAGACATCATGAAAAAGCGCGATTTTCCGCACAGCGCCACCGACGCGCAGGGCCGCTTGCTGGCGGCGGCGGCCATCGGCGTCACCGGCGACTGGGAGGAGCGCCTGGCCGCGTTGGTGGAGGTGGGGCTGGATGTGGCGGTGATCGACACGGCCCACGGCCATTCGGCGGCGGTGTTGCGGGCTGCCGGGCGGGTCAAATCGCTCTATCCCCAGTTGACGCTCGTCGCGGGCAACGTCGCCACGGCCGAGGGAACGCTCGACCTGCTCGACGCCGGCGCCGACGCGATCAAAGTGGGCGTGGGGGCGGGATCGATCTGCACCACGCGCATCGTGGCCGGAGCAGGCATGCCCCAACTCAGCGCGATTCTGGGGTGCGCCCGGGCGGCGCATGAGCGCGGCGCGCCGGTCATCGCCGATGGGGGCATCAAATACTCCGGCGATGTGGTCAAGGCGCTGGGGGCTGGGGCTTGTGCGGTGATGCTGGGCAGTCTGCTGGCCGGGCTGAAAGAGTCGCCGGGCGAGGTGGTGTTGTGGGAAGGCAAGCGTTTCAAAGATTATCGCGGCATGGGCAGCCTGGGGGCCATGCAAGGATTGGGGCGCGACCGTTATGGGAGCGGTCAGGGCGAATTGAGCAAGCTGGTGCCCGAAGGGATCGAGGGACGGGTTCCGTACAAGGGCGAATTGAAGGATTTTGTTTACCAATTGGTGGGCGGCTTGCGCTCTGGCATGGGCTACGTCGGCGCGGCGGATCTGGCGCAACTGCATCAAAAGGCCCGCTTTGTGCGCATCACCAACGCCGGACTGATCGAGAGCCACCCGCATAGCGTGTTCATCACCAAAGAGGCCCCCAACTACCAGGCGCCGCTCTAAATTCCCATTGCTTTGAGACCAGAGGCATGATATACTGAGCGCAATCTTGACGGCCGCCGAGCACTCTGATCTCGGCTTGAAGCATAACCTTTCCTATGGTATAGTGTCGGTGTGGGGAATCTGTGGCGTGGTTTTGCAGAATCGCTTCGGTCGCACCACGGCAAGGAGCCTGGAACGATGAGCAGACAAGCGAGAATTGGGGTCACGCTTATACCGGTCGTGTTTTGGGGGCTGATCATCTTTATCGGCTTGACGACCACTGCACGCGGGAGCGAGCCGGCGGGCGGCGCGTTCGCTCAGCGAGCGGGCCTGCTGCTCCAGGGCGCCACGGAAACCGAGCCAAACGACACCCTAGATACGGCCGACGCTATCGACGTCAATCTGACCATGCGGGGCGTGATTTTGACGACTCAAACGGACGACATTGACTGGTACCGTTTAATTTTGTCAGATACAGATCTTGGACGTAATTTTCAGGCAACATTGGAAGAAGTGCTGCCCGACGCAGATTACCAACTCGAACTAAACCTTTACGATGCTGGCGGCAGTTTGGTTAAAACGGCGTCGTCGGGCAGCACAACGTTGGTAGACTGGACTTCCAATGTCATAACCTATTATCTACGAGTCAGGGCCACCGAGTTTGATGTCCCGAACGCGCCAGGTGATTTGGATTACAACTTGACGATTGTCCGTTTCGCCACGACGCCGACGCCAAGCCCAACCGCAACGCCTGTGCCCTGGGACGACTGCGAGATCAACGACAATATTGACGGCGCGTGGCCGGGCGGCCCGTGTCTGCTGGCGGTCGGTATCGAAGAAACCGACTTGAACTTTGTGCCCGCGACCGGCCAGCCGGCGCCCAACAACGACTATTTTACGTTCCTGGCCAAGGCCGGGCACGTCTACCGTGTGACGACCAGTGTGGCCGGTGGGGCCGATACCGAGATGTGGCTGTACGACCCATCGAACGCCCAAATCGCCTACGACGATGACGGCGGGGATGGCTACGGCTCACGCATCGAGCGGACATTGGGCGACGGCTATTACAAGATGCTGGTGCGCGATCGGAATGTGAGTGCATCGCCCTCTACGGCCCAGACCTACGACATTGTCGTGGAAGACCTGACTCCCTCTACACCCACACCAACGCCCACCGGCACCCCCGGCACACCCACGGTTACTCCCACGCCCCTTTCGATCCCTGGTCAGCCCGACGCCTTTGAGCCGAATTACGATTTTAGCCGGGCCGCGCTGATCGGACTGGACACCAAGTATACCAATCTCAATTTTGTGCCCTGGAGCGGCACCCAGCAGGATAACGACTTTTACAAGCTGTGGGTGGTGGCCGGCAAGCTCTACACTTGCGAGACGCTAGAGCTGGGCACGGCCACGAATACCAATATGATCCTCTATAGCGCCGCCAATTTTCAGTCTGGCTTTGCCGGCAACGACGACGTGGTGCCTTTTGACCCCGCCGATCCTTATCGCAGCCGGATTACTTTTTTCTCCAGTTACAACGGCTACCTGTACATCCTGTTAGGCCAGGTGGGGGCGGCTCAGGTTTTGCCTGAAGAGTGGGCCGACCTATCCTATAGTCTCAAGTGCTTCATCGAGCAGCCCGGTACGGCCACCCCCACCCCCACCAGCGCGTTTGTCCCGCCGCCCGACCAGCCCAGCGCGACCCCTCAACCTACGCTGCCTTCGGATGCGCCCACGGCCCTGCCCACGGCCACACCGGCGCAACTCGTCGTGGTGCCTATGACCACGCCCACGCCGCCGCCGCCGCCTGCGGCCACTACTCCGGCTCCCGAGTTATTCGTGATAGAGGTGTTATTGTACTTTGATCAGAACAGTAACGCCCAGAGCGACCCGCAGGAAGGCGTTTCCGACGTACTGGTACGCGCTTTTGACGCCCTAACAGGCGAGATGCTGTCCATTGACTACACGGACGAGATGGGCTATTTGCGTTTCACCGTGCCGGGGTCGGGGCCGATACACGTGAACGTGCCCTTTTTTGGCTTTGACCAGATCGTGACACAATCCAACAGCAGCATTCAGATTCGCATCGCGCCACGCCCCTGACCCGCTGAGCGGGTGGTCCAAAAAGGACAGAAGGATGACGACAGAGGACCAGGATTATTTGGATCTTTTCAAGCCCAAGCCCGGCTCGCCCGAAGACACGCCAGACTTGGAGCCCGCCAGAACTGAGCGCGACGCTGCGCCGTCTTTGAGAACAGAGGCGTGGGAGGCAGACGTTTCCTCTGCCGCCGAAAGCGAATTTGAGCCGCCGCTATCGCCGGCCGCAGAGGGTCCCCACTTATCGCTGCGCACGGTTGGCGTGCTGGTCAGTGGGGGGTGTCTGCTGCTGGTGTTAGCGGCGGTGGTCGTGTTTGCCTTTTTTCAGGTCTTTGCGCGGCGGGGAGATGGAAAACAGTCGCCCACTCCATCTCCCACGGTCGCCGTCGCCGACACGCCCGCCCCGACCGCCCCGCCCGTGGCCGAATCACCGTTCATCGTCCCCCTGGTCAGCAGCGCCGACGTGCGCGTGCCGGTGGCGCTGCCAGAGCGCCTGATCATCAGCGATACGCTCTTTACCGTGCAGGTCGTGCAGACGCCTGCCAACACCTGGCCTCCCGCTCCCACCGCCGGCGACGCCGCCGCCTGGGCCTACGGCACGGTGGTCAACTATGTACTGAGCCTGGCTCCCACACCGCAAAACCAGGCCCTCATAGCGGCGTTGCAGCCGGGAGATGCGCTCCATCTGCACATGTCCACCGACCTGGTGCTGAACTTTAACGTCGTCGAAGTGCTGACGGGGACGGTGGATGAAAGCACGCTGTTCGGACAATCCAGCCCGCGCTTGACGTTGGGGTGGTTACCCACAGACCCGGCCGGGCGCATGGTGGTGCGAACGACCTTTTTGAGCGATGAAGCGGCCAAAGAGCCAGGCATGTTGGCCGCGGCCGCCATTGGTTTGGTGGGCACGCCGGTCGATCAGGGAGCAGTGCGCGTCACTGTCATCGAGACCTATCACGCCCCGCCAGAGCTGGCCGGGCTGCCCCCCGACACCGGCTACCTGATCGTGGATGTGCGGGTCGAGAACATCGGAGACACGGTTTTAGAAACCGAGTTTTTCCAGACGTTCATCGTCGATGAAGCGGGCGGGCGCTATCCCCTGACGCTGGTAGCCGAGCAATTCGCGCACTATGGCACGCCCACCGAGGCGTTGGCCCCCGGCGAGACGGTCATCGGCTCATTGGGCTACCTGGTGCCGCGCGCGCCGGGAGGCGCGGGGCAGGTGCGTTGGGTCTTTAACCCGCTACCCGGCAGCGCAGATTGGGTGATTGTGCCGGTATCCTATGCTTTGCCGCCAGCGCCGCCCACTCCCACACCGACGCTCGCGACCGGCTTTGCGCGGGTGACGATTGACCCGGACGACGTATTTGTAGATCAGCGCAACAGCTTATTGGACGTGGGCCTGTTGATCGAAAACGTCTCCGGAGGGACCGTGCTGGTCACCGAGGCCGATGTGGGCTTGAATTCGTGGACCGATGGCGACCTGTCGCTCATCTCGGCTGCGCCGCCGCTCCCGTGGTCGGTGGCTCCGGGTGAAAGTCGTCTGTTCCAGCTCCAATTCGACCTGCCCTCGTCCGACTCGGCGCTGCTCAGCGTACTGGGTTACACTTTTTCCATCGAGAATCTCGGCGGGCAGTAGCGACTAGCGGTGAAGCATGTGCCGGGCGCGCTGCGCATCGCGCTGGATTTGAGCGACCAGTTCGTCAATCCCGTTAAAGCGTTGCTCGGGGCGCAGGTGAGCTACAAAGTCGAGCGTCAGACGCTGGCCGTAAATTTCCCGATCAAAGTCTAACAAATGCGCCTCGATGGTGCGCGGCCCGTTGTCAAAAGTAGGGCGCGTGCCGATGTTGACGACAGCGCGATGGTCCTCTTTTGCGAGCCTGGCCCACGCGGCGTACACTCCGTTGGCCGGAACCGCTCGTTCGGCCGGCACTTCGACGTTGGCCGTCGGAAAACCAATGGTGCGGCCGCGCTGCGCCCCGACGACGACCGGCCCCTGTATGCTGTAGGGCCGGCCCAGGCAGCGCGCAGCCAGAGTCACGTCGCCTGCTCGCAAGGCCTGGCGAATGCGACTGGAACTGATCGGTTGGTCGTCTAGCTTGAGCCGGTTCACCACGTTGACGGTGAATCCGCGCGCCGCTCCAGCGCGCTGCAGGAACGAAATGTCGCCTTCGCGCCGGTATCCCAGCGCAAAGTCTGGCCCTACCCACATCTCAACCATGCCGATGGATTGGATCAAGGCTTCGACAAATTCTGACGCTCGCGTCTTGGCTAGACCAGGTGTGAAGGGTTGAATGACGAGCAGATCTAGCCCCAACTCGTTCAGCAAAGCCAGCTTTTCCTCACGCGTCGAGAGATAAAACGGCTCGGCTCCTCTCAAAACGACGCTGGGATGAGGATAAAAGGTCAACAAGATCGAGCGCAGCCTCTTGCGACGCGCGGAGGCCTGGGCTTGACTGATCAGATAACGGTGGCCGCGATGCACGCCATCAAAATACCCCATGGTCAAGCAGGAAGGTTCGGCGCGCGCCTGTGATAGGTCGGTGAGAATGATCATAGCTATCGCATCGCCCGGGCGCCTTTACAGCGGTCGGAATACCTTGTGTGGCCGCCACAACCTGCCCTGTGCGTCGAATCGCAACACAGCCAGTAGGCGCCCTTTGGCGTCGTAGGCGCGGCACAACTCGCCTGCAACAAGCTCGGTCGAGGCGTCTTGGGGCGCAAGGATGTGTTCGACCGGCAAAGGCAGTCCGTGGCCTACGCGCTGGCTCTCTAGTTCGCCCAGAGTACACGCCGGAAGATGTCGCAGCCCAGCGTCGAGCGGCCACATCAACGTCTGCCAATCGCCGCCCGCGACCGCCGCTTCGAACTGTTCCCAGGCGATGGATTGCGCAAGTGTGAAATCGCCGCTAGACAGGCGCGTGAGTTCGGTCAGGTGGGCCCCACACTCCAGATGGCGTCCCAGGTCGCGGGCCAGGGCGCGCACGTAGGTGCCCGGCGAACAGGTCAACTCTAACGTCAGTCGAGGACTCGCCCAACACGTTATGGTCAACTCGGAAATCTCTGCCTGGCGCGGGCGGCGTTCGACGGTAATGCCGCGCCGGGCCAGCTGGTAGAGCGGTTGGCCGGCCTGTTTGATGGCCGAAACCATGGGCGGCACTTGTTCGATGCGTCCTCGAAATTGCCCCAGCGCCGCTTCTATCTGCGAGTGCGTGACCGTTACCGGGGAGGTGGCTGTTACACGCCCGTCGGCGTCGTGACTATCGGTGCTGACACCCAGTTGCACTATAGCGCGATAACGTTTGCGTCTGGACATGAGATATTCGGCGACGCGCGTCGCCTGGCCCAAACAAACCAGCAATACGCCAGTTGCCATGGGGTCGAGGGTCCCGGCGTGCCCCACACGGCGCGTGCTGGTGAGGCGGCGCACCCGCGCGACCACATCGTGAGACGTCCAGCCCTGAGGTTTATCCAGATTTAGGATGCCGTCCAATGCTCGATTTTGGATGGGCGACTTTCGGTTTGCGCTTGCAGCGTCGCTCGTAGCAGAGGCAAGACGCGCGCTTTGACGGCCTCGAGCGACCCGTCGATGGTACAGCCCGACGCGGCCGGGTGCCCGCCCCCGCCCAGGCTCAACGCCAGTTGTGACACGTCGAAGCCAGGGTCGGCGCGAAAGCTGATTTCAACCCGGTTGTGCTCTTTTTCCACAAAAACTGCCGCGATGTGAACCTCTCGAGTACGCGCCAACATGCCCACCAGGCCGGCGTCGCCGTTTGCGGCGCGTTTGGCCGAGTCGGTGTTGTCTAGGCCGACGGCGCGTCGGTCGGCCAGAGTGATCTCGCTCCAGGCCAACCCGTCCTGAGCCTGGAGGCGGCCCAGCCCACGCGCTAACAAGCTCAACTCGGCCAGAGGGCGTTGGTTAAAGCTCCAGTGCGTCACTTGAGCCAGAGAGGCGCCAGCCTGCATCAGCCGCACAGTCGCCTGCATCACCTGGGGAGTCACGTTGGCGGTGCGGAATCCCACCGTGTCGGTCACAATACCGGTTAGCAGGCACGTGGCAATGTCGGCAAAAAGCGCGTCGGGGTGCGGGCCGATAGGGATCCCCAAGTGGTCGAGCAAGTTCAATACCACTTCGGCGGTCGAGGCGGCGCTTGTATCTACCAGGTTAATGTCGCCAAAGTCAAGGTTGGTCACGTGATGGTCGAGGTTGATGAGGGGTATACCCGCTAAACGGTCGGGGTCGTACACGTTACCCATTCGTCCTGGGTCGCTACTGTCGAGGCTGATGACCAAGTCGCAGGCGTCATGGTCCGGCGCGCTGGTCATCGTCTCAAAGCCGCGTAAAAAGCCAAACTTGGCCGGAGGTTGGCTCTCACAAGCCCGCGTCGAGCTTTTGCCCAGAAATTCCAATCCCAACCCTAACCCTAATAGGCTGCCGATGGCGTCGCCGTCAGGCGCTACGTGACAGATGAGCAAGATGTGGTTGGCTTGCCGGATGAGTTTAACGGTCGCCTCCCAAGCGCCGGGGTCGCCGCCAGGCAAGGGTGAGAAGGCAACAGTCGAAGGGTTCATTGTCTCTCGTCGTTCCCCTTTTCCAATCCCAGTTGGTCGAGCAATTGTTCGATGCGATCACCATATTCCAGGGAGGGGTCCCACTGAAAGACGAGGACCGGCGTATGACGCAGGCGCAGGCGCGCGCCGATCTCGCGGCGTAAAAAACCGGCTGCGCTTTCCAACCCTTCCTGGGCGCTGTGACGGGTCGCCTGGTCGCCCAACACACTAAATAGAATTTCGGCGCGAGTGGTGTCGGGCGTGACCCGCACACGGGTAATGGTCACACCCTGGAGCCGGGGATCATCTAGCTGGGTCTGCAGTAGATCGGTCAAATGGATACGAACGAGCTCCGAGACACGTCCGACATATTTTTTGCTCAGCTCTCTCGCTCCTTGACGTAGAACTCGATGATATCGCCTTCGCTCAGGTCTGAAAAGTTCTCCAACCCAACCCCACACTCAAAGCCGGCGCGCACTTCGCGCACGTCCTCCTGAAACCGTTTGAGAGAGGATACTCGCCCGGTATAAATGATTTGCCCGGCCCTTTTGACGCGGGCCAGAGCGTCGCGGCGAGCAACGCCGTCGCGTATGTAGCAGCCAGCGATGACGCCAATGCGTGTGATCTTGAAGGTGGCGCGCACTTCTGCAGCGCCAATGTCCACGTCAATGTAGGTGGGTTCCAATAGACCCCGTAACGCTTTTTCTATGTCTTCGATGAGCTTGTAAATGATCCAATAGGTGCGAATGTCCACACCTTCCGAGTCGGCCATGCGCCTGGCGGCAGTGTCAATGTCTACCTGAAAGCCGACGATAATGGCATGGGAGGCCGCGGCCAGCATCACATCGGATTCGACGACGTTGCCAATGTCGGCGTGGATGATGTCGAGCTTGAGCTCGCCAGTTTGGAGCTTGCGCAAAGAGTCGGTGATAGGCTCCAGCGTGCCCTGCACATCAGCTTTGACAATCAAGTTCAGGGTTCTGGTCTCGCCAGCCTGGAATTTGGCAAAGATGTCTTCCAGGCTGGGCGCGCGGCGCACTTGAGCCGCCTGACGTGTGGCAACTCGCTCGGCAACGATTTCGCGGGCGGCCCGCTCATTGGCAACGACCTCAAAAATCTGGCCGGCGATGGGCACTTCAGAAAGGCCCAGCACCGACACAGGTGTAGAGGGTGTGGCTCGTTCGATGCGTTGGCCGTGAAAGTCGAACATGGCGCGCACACGCCCACAGCTCTCGCCAGCGACGATGGCATCGCCTGCGTACAAGGTGCCGTTTTGTACCAGCAGCGTAGCAGTTACCCCACGGCTTTTGTCTAGCTCGCCTTCGATGACCGTACCCTGGGCCGGGCGGTTAGGATTGGCGACAATTTGGGCCTCGTCGGCCACCAACAAGAGGGCTTCCAACAAGTCTTCGAGTCCCTGGGCCTTTTTAGCCGAGACGGGGACAACGAGCGTATTCCCCCCCCATTCATCGGGAACGAGATCGATTTCCGCCAGTTGTTGCTTGACGCGCTCAGGATTAGCTCCGGCCAGGTCCATTTTGTTCATAGCAACAATGATAGGCACTTTGGCCGCTCGTGCGTGGGCGATGGCTTCTCGCGTCTGCGGCATCACACCATCGTCTGCAGCGACGACCAGGATGGCAATGTCGGCCCCTTGAGCGCCCCTGGCTCGCATTGACGTAAAAGCTTCGTGGCCGGGCGTGTCTAAAAAAGTAATTTTTCGGCCCTGGTGAACGACCTGGTAGGCGCCCACGTGCTGGGTGATACCGCCGACTTCGCCCCCAAAAACATTGGTACCCCGGATGGCGTCCAGCAGAGACGTCTTGCCGTGGTCCACATGTCCCAACATAGTAGCGACGGGAGGGCGGATCTGGAGATGCTGTGGGTCTTCCTGGGCGTAAAATTTGTCCCACAAGGGACTGGGAGCGGCTGCTTCCTCTGCCCGTTTTTCGGCCTCAATTTCGGCCAGCGAGCGAGCGGTGTAGCCAAATTCCTCACACACGATAGCGGCGGTGTCAAAATCGATCTGTTGGTTGATGTTAGCCATGACTCCGCTGCCCATCAAGGCCTTGATGACAACAATGGGACTTTCGTTTATGATCTGCGCCAGCTCGCGGACCGTCAAGAAATCTGGCAAGTCAATAATTTTTTCGTCAACTAGCATGTCCTATCACCCCCGTCCAAATCTCGCAGCCGCTGCCCACACGCTACCACGGAACATGGCATCCTACTCGGCAGCGGGCGTTTGGTCCAGTTGTGTCGGCAGAGTCTGGATGTACTCTATCAGTTTTGCCTGGGTGGCCGCATCCAGTGCAAACTTGAGGGCATGGTCGAGGCTGCGACGTTTGAGAGCCTGCTCCCAGCAACTCTTTTGTCTGCACAGATAAGCGCCGCGTCCGGCCAGTTTGCCTGTGAGGTCAATTTCTACCGCACCGGCGGGTGTGCGCACCACGCGCAGCATCTCGCGCTTCGATTTCACAGTGCGGCAACCCACACAGGTTCGTTGCGGGATAGACCGACGGCGACCTGTCCCCTTTGTGGTTTTGCGACTGGCTGTATGTTCGCCAGCGTGACCGGATCTCAGCCGTCCCACTCGTCAAAGCCTTTGCTGCGTCGCCGTTGTGATCCGCGATCTAGACTTTCTTCGGCATCCTCAGCGACGAAATGACGCGCCTTTTTGCGCCGACGCTTGGGTTTGGTTTTTTGCTCAAGCTCATCGTCGGCCACGTATTCGTAGCGCGGTCGCCGGGGCCGCTCAGATTGTTCGATGACTTCTATCTCAGCCGACGGTGCAATAGACGGGATTGAGACCATGATCTCGACTTGCTCCTTGATCTCCGCCAGGGCCTTGGCGTCAATGCCATCCATACTGAGCAGGGTTGCATCACCTTTGATGAGATGCTCCATAACTTGGCCCAGATTTTCGACGCGGGCCTGTTTCAGACTGCGCAGAACGTGTCCACTGAGAGCCAGCACTTCCACCGGGATGTCATAAGCGTCGGCGGGGATCTGAGCTAACGCCTGCTCTCGCGCGACTTTAAGCTCTGGCGGCTCCTCGTAGATGATGACTTGATCCTCTGGTGCGGGTTCGATGGCTTCGACAACGGCAATTTCAGGTTCGATCTCTACTGCGGCTTCGATCTGTGCCTCGGCAGGCGCTGCAAGTTTTTCAGATTCTGGAGCAGCGACGATCTCGACTGCCGGTTCTATAGGAGTTTCGACCTCAATCTCTGGCTCTAACTCTGGCTCTGCTGGCTTGAGCGGCGACAACGCTTCGACCTGGGCCTTTATTTCCGACAACGCTTTAGGCCCAATACCCTCCAGGGCCAACATCCCCTCATCGCCCTCCACCATGCGTTCCCAGATCTGACCAACATTTTTAATCTTGGCCTTTTTCAGATGATTCATCACGCGTGTGCTCAAGTCCAAGTCACTGAGCGGAAGCTTGTAAGCGTCTTCTGGAATACGTGATAAGGCTTTCTGGCGTTCGGAGCGCCGCCGGGCCTGTTCTTCGGCCAAGACAGCTTGGCGCGAGGCGTCCTGATCAAACAAGAGACCAAGCGACTGGCGGCGTTTGGCAGCAAAATGGCTATGTACGCTGTCGATGATTTGTCGCAACAAAAGCAAGTGCTCAGTAGTGTAATTTTCGTGCGTCGCGCTGTACTGTTCCAAGATCGTGGCCGCGTTGTGCACATAATCGGCCAGGTGCCCCATGCTCGCCTGAACTTGGGCATCTGCAGCTTTGGCAAGCGCTTCGCGAGCCGCTTCAGTGACGCTTTTGATGTCGATGCGCCAGTTGGTGAGCTTGGCAGCCAGGCGGGCATTTTGGCCCTCACGGCCAATAGCCAATGAGAGCTGATCGTCGGGTACGACAACGGTGGCCGTGCGCCCTGCATCGGGGCTTTCTTCCAAGTGAACAGTGAGCACACGGGCGGGGCTAAGGGCCTTGGCAATGAATGTGAGGGGATCAGGGTCCCATTCGATCACGTCTATTTTTTCGCCGCCCAGTTCGTTGACAATGGACTGGATGCGCACACCACGCATACCCACGCACGAGCCGACCGGGTCCACGCCGGGTTGGCGGGCGGCGACGGCCACTTTGGAGCGGGCGCCGGCCTCACGGGCGATAGACTTGATCTCTACAGCGCCGTTGAAAATCTCCGGCACTTCCAGCTCTAAAAGACGACGCAGCATGTTTTTGTGGCTGCGCGAAACGATGATCTGCGGCCCACGCCCAGAGCGACGCACTTCGACCACATAGGCCCGTAAGCGTTGGTGGAGGGTATACTTTTCACCCGGCACTTGTTCCTTGCGCGGCAACAAGGCTTCGGTGCGACCCAGGTTGAGGCTGATGGCCTGCGGCGTGATGCTCTGCACCACGCCATTGATGATCTCGCCTTCACGCCCGATATAGTCTTCGTAGAGAGCGTCGCGCTCGGCTTCGCGGATGCGTTGTAGAATGATCTGTTTGGCAGTCTGAGCAGCAATGCGCCCAAAGTCTTGGGGTGTGCTTTCGACCATCACCGTGTCGCCGTATTGTACCTCGCCGTCGATTCTTTGGGCTACTTCAAGCGACACCTCGGTAGTGGGATTATGCACCTCGTCGACGGCCTCTTTCTCCACAAAAATGGCCGCTTCACCAGTGTTTTGGTCGATCTCGACCGTGACGTTTTGGGCCGGGCTAACGTTGATATTGCGCCGATAGGCTGATACCAGCGCCGTTCGCAGTGCGTCCATCACGACTTCTGGTGGAAGACCTCGCTCGCTGCAAATCTGGTTAAACGCTAACAAGAACTCGCTTTTCATCGCGTCTTTTCATTCCCCTTTACGTGGTAGGGCGGGTTCACCGGCACTTGCGTCTCCCTGGCACTCGCTTGCACTGCGCTGCGGATGCAACACAGGTGGCAGCACAAATGGCCCGCCACACCTGCCCCGCAAGCGGCGCGGCGCGGGGGCAAGTGAGATGCAAGTGTCCTACCCGTCATCCAGCCGGCGCAGGGCAAACCTTGTATTACAAAAGAAAAGTGGGGGTCGCCCACTTTTTCAAGCAAACTTCTTCGGACTGGTACGATTATACCACGGTCAGTATGAATGTGCAAGGGCATTCAATTTTCAGCTTCGAGCCATCCGTTTTCAGCTTGTAACCCACGGGGTTACATCCGCCTGTTTTGATCAGAGCACACATTCGTGTATAATGAACAATGAAGAGGAACCATCGAAATCGAAACTGAAAAGGGAAAACCGTGCCACAGTACCAGCCGGACGACTATCACATTCTGATAGCCGTAGGGCGTCCTGAAGAATTGGAAGCCCTGCTGACGGCCAGTTGCGCGGCGGCGCGCACCCACGGGGGCCATGTCACCCTTTTGTCGGTGACGCCTGATGGTCAGCCACCCGCGTGGCTGGCAGTCCCGGAACGCCGCGACGGTGCGCCGATCGAGATCTTGCCTCGGCTAGGGCGTAGCGCGGGCGCTCAACGTCGCCGAGCGGACCATGGTCTACCGCGCCGTGAGATGCGATGCACGACCCGATATCGCCATCAGCGCCGCCGGGGGATTGGTTTTTATGGCTCTGGGCTTTCGGCCAGAGCTAAAAGTCAAATCGCGGGCGCAGGTGTTCGCCGGAGGGGTCGCTAGCGCCGTCTATCACCAGGAGGTCGTAGACCTGCAAGCCCGCGTCGCCGCACGCCTGCAACGCCCTATCGCCCTGGTGCTGGTGGTCATCCCGATCACTCAATTGGACCCGGTGATCCCACCAACGACCACCCCCACCGCTGAGGAATAGTGAGGCTACCCATGCTTAACAAATGCGCGGCAACAGCTCGCCCACCTGCATATCAACGACCCGCCGACCGCCGATGCCCGTGCGGGCCGTGACCATGCCGGGGTGCTCGGCCACGACCTGGCCGATGCGGGCGGCGTCGGCGCCTAGAGGGTGAGCCTGCATTGCCGCCAATAGGGCGTCGGCGTGTTTAGGCGGCACAAAGGCGACCAGCTTGCCTTCGTTAGCGATGAAGAGGGGATCAAAGCCCAGCATTTCGCAGGCGGCCCGCACTGCCGGGCGCACCGGCACGGCGCGTTCTTGAATTTCGACGCCCACGTTCGAGGCGCGGGCGATCTCGTTAAGGGCGCTGGCCAACCCACCCCGCGTCGGGTCGCGCAGGACGTGCATCTCGGGGGTCACGCTCAACATGGCGGCTACCAGCGTGTGCAACGCTGCCGTATCGCTCTCGATGACCGTCTCAAATTCCAGGCCCTCGCGCCTGGACATCACAGCCACCCCGTGGTCGCCGATGGCGCCGCTCAACAGCACCACGTCGCCGGGTCTGGCCTGGTCCGGGCCGATATTCACCCCAGTGGGTAGCAAGCCAAGGCCGGTCGTATTGATGAACACGCCGTCGCCGTGGCCGCGGTCCACGACCTTGGTGTCGCCGGCGATGATAGAGACGCCGGCAGCTTTGGCCGCCGCTGCCATGCTGGTTACGATGCGGCCCAGCTCGTCCATAGGCAACCCCTCTTCCAAAATAAAGCCGGCGGTCAACCACAGAGGGGTCGCGCCGCTCATGGCCAGGTCGTTCACTGTGCCATGCACGGCCAATTGGCCGATGTCGCCGCCGGGGAAAAACAGCGGCGTCACCGTAAAGCTGTCGGTGGAAATCGCCACTCTGGATTCGGGATGTGGGACGCGCAATTCGAGTACGGTCGAATCGCCCAGGCGGGCCAGAGCGGTATGGTCGAATAACGGCAAAAACATGTGGCGCACCAGGTCAAAAGACATCTGCCCGCCGCTGCCGTGCCCCAGCACGATGGTGGGGTAATCGCGCAGCGGCAATGGACACGTCCAACTCGCCACATCAATCGTCGCCAACTCTCAGTCCCTCCGAATCACGTCCCACGTTTTGGGCTTGGCGTTACACGCCGCGCCATTGTACTCGATAACCTCAGGTCCAGCAAGCTTTTGCCGCCTAGCAGTCTGTCGGAGAACCCTGTAATATAGGACCTTGTGCCCGTTTTTGCTCGTTTTGCGCCCATTTTGGACGCCCACCAGGGGCTAAATTACGTCTCTCCGACAGGCTACTAGAATCTGAAGGAATGGATATAATTGACGATACTGGTGAAACATCTGAACCGCGTTGAGCAACGAGGAGCGGCCATGTCGAGACAATTGAAGGAGTTTTTGCACCCTCCGATTTTTCCAGACGAAGACCAAAACCGGGTCGCCCGCACTCTCTACACCATTCTGCTGATCTTTTTAGTCGCTGCTGCGTTGGTCATTGTGGCGGGATTATTGGCGCGCGACGGCAACACCGTCACGGCGCTCGCGGTTGGCGGCAGCGCCGTCTTGGGCATTCTCCGGCTCGCCCAGCAGAGACGGATCCAATTGGCCGGCTTTCTGGTCTTGCTCGTACTGTTGATCATGATGGTCTTCCTGCAGGGCGTGGGACGAGGCATCCACGACATTTCGATCATGATTTACCCGGTGGTGATCATCGTCGCTAGCTTGCTGCTGAGCAGACGCGCATTTTCCGTTATCACCTTGCTGACAATCCTGACAGCGTGGGGCATTATCGTCGCCGAAGTAAACGGTCTGATTTTCAATGAGCTGACCCGGTTTACCAACTATTACGATCTCGTCACAACGTCTATCATCTTGGCGATCACGGCCGTATCGGTTCGACTACTGTCGGACAACCTTTTGCACAGCATCGCTCAAGCGCGTCAAAACGCGAGCGCGCTGGCCGAGAGCAATCAGCAATTACGCAAGGCTCTACGGGCCTACCGAACCCTCAGCGACTGCAATCAGGCGGTGGTGCGGGCCACCGAAGAGGCGGCGCTGCTCCAAGAGGTTTGTCGGATTATCGTCCAGAACGGAGGCTACTGCCAAGCGTGGGTGGGCCTGGCCGCATCAGATCAAACCGAACAAATAAAACCGGCGGCGCAGGCAGGGTACGATCTCGGACAACTGGAGGCGCTCCATCTGACCTGGGTGGAATTGCAATCCGAACCCCATCCCACCGCCGAGGCCATCCGCAGGGGGACGCCATACATCGTGCAAAACGTGTTCACTGACCCCGACTATGTAGCGTGGCGACCGGAGGCCACCCAGCGCGGTTATGCCGGACTGATCGCCCTGCCCCTTCGGACAAACGGACACACCTGGGGCGCGTTGACGATTTACACCGTCGAGCCGGACGTGTTTGACGCGGACGAAGTGAGCTTGCTGCAAGAGTTGGCCGGCGACCTGGCTTATGGCGTTATGGCGCTGCGCACCCGCGCCGAGCTGCGGGAGAACGAACAACGTTATCGCGCCCTCTTTGAACGCACCAACGACGCCGTCTTTATCATCAGCCTTGACGCGGTGCACCTGGCCGTGAATCAGCAGGCGGCCGATCTGCTGGGCTACAGCGTGGATGAGATGGTAGGCATGCCGACCCAACAGGTGATTGCGCCCTATGAATATCCCGACAGCCAGGGCAAATTGGCCGCCATATTGGCCGGTGAATCCCTACCGGTGTACGAACAGGTCTTTCGTCACAAAGACGGGCGTGACGTTCCCGCCGAGATCAACGCGGCCCTGGTGTACGATGCAGTCGGAAACCCCTCGCACATTCAGAGCATCGTGCGCGACATTACCGAGCGCAAACGGGCTGAGGAGGCGCTGCGCGAATCGGAAGAGCGCTTTAGAAGCATCTTTGAAAACGCCGTGATGGGCCTATATCGCTCTACGCCCGACGGTCGCCTGTTGATGGCTAACCCGGCTTTGGTACGTATGCTCGGTTATTCGTCCTTTGAGGAATTGGCCCAGCTCAACCTGGAGAAAAACGGATACGCGCCAGATTTTGCGCGCTCCGTTTTTAGGCAACGCACTGAAAGCGAAGGACAGGTGATCGGATTCGAGTCTGGCTGGCGCAAGCGCGACGGCAGCACGTTGTTCATTCGTGAAAATGCGCGGGCCATCCGCGACGACGCCGGAAACACGCTCTACTATGAAGGCACAGTCGAAGACGTCACCGAACGGGTGCGGGCCGAAGAAGCGGAGCGCCGGCGACTCGAACAACTGGAGGCGCTCTACCAGGTTTTGCAGGATTTGACACTCTTGCAGGACTTGGACGCGCTGCTACACCAGATCGTCGGACGCGCCTTGCGCTTGTTGGGCAGACAAAGCGGCGGAATATCCCTGTATCGTCCCGAATGCCAGAAATTGGAATGGGTAGTCAACGTGGGCAAAGAGCTAGCCCCCATCGGCTTTGCGCTGGAACGCGGGGAAGGGATCGGCGGTCAGGTGTGGGCGACCAGTCAGCCGCTGATCGTGAACGACTATCAAGCCTGGTCTGGCAAATCGCCCCAACGCTCAGACCTGGACGCAGCCGTGGTCGCCGTCCCCATTCAGTGGAGTGAACGCTTTTTGGGCGTGCTGATCGTCGCCGACCACACCGCCCATCCGTTCGATGCCCAAGACGCCGCTTTGCTTTCCCAGTTCGCTACCCAGGCCGCCATCGCCATCCACAATGCCGAACTGTATGCACAAGCGCAGCAAGAAATCGCCGACCGGAAACAGGCCGAAGAATCTCTGGAGCAACGCCATCGGCAGTTGACCATCTTGTACCAAGCAGCCACGGCCATCAACTCAGATCTGGCCCTGTCCACCGTCCTGCGCACGGTGGCTGAGCAGATGACCCAGGCGCTCAACACCGATGGCTGTGCATTGTCCCTCTGGCGACGGGAGCACGATCAAATCGAGATGGTGGTAGACTATAGCATCGTCCGGCCAAACGAGACCATGCCATCAGGCACGATCTATGATCTGAACAAATATCCCACCACGCGCCAGATGTTAGAGAGCGGTCGACCGGTGTTGATACAGCACGACGACCCGACGCTCGATGCGGCCCAGCAGGCTCTTGTGAATGAGTGGCGCGCGCTTACGCTCCTGATGCTGCCTCTCGTCGTCCGCGACCAAGTGGTGGGCCTGGTGGAGTTGGTTAACGAGGTCGCCAGGCACGATTACACCGCAGAGGATATGCGACTGGCCGAGAGTTTGGCCGCTCAGGCCTGCGCCGCCGTCGAAAACGCCCGTTTGTACGATCAAGCCCGACAAGAAATTGCCGAACGCAAGCGGGCCGAAGCAGAGATCGTCCGCTTGCAGCACCTGCTCCAAAACATCACTGACTCGATGCCCTCCACGCTGATCGCCCTGGACGCCACCGGGCGGGTACTCACCTGGAATCCGGCGGCCGAAACGCTCACCGGCTACCCCATCGAGCAAATACGGGGGCAGAACGTGTGGCAAATTTGCCCCCCGCTGATCCGTTATCAGGCGCTTTTTGAGCAGGTGATCCGCAAGCGCCAGGTGGTGCAACAATCGCGTGAACAAGTCATCACCGCTGACGGCGCGGCTTATCGCGATGTGAGCGTCTTTCCACTGATGGCCAACGACATCGAAGGGGTGGTGCTGCGTATTGACGACGTGACGCGCCGCGTGCAAATGGAAGAAATGATGCTCCAGTCGGCCAAGATGGCCAGCGTGGGAGGACTGGCGGCCGGCGTGGCCCACGAAATCAATAACCCCTTGGGGGCGATGCTGCAAGGCGCTCAAGTGCTCCAACTGGCGCTGGATACACACCGCCCCCGCACGCGCGATCAATTGATGCGCATGGGTCTCGATCCTGACCGCCTGGACGATTATTTGCAGGAGCGCAGGTTGACCGATTACATAGAAGGCATCCGCAGCGCCGGCGCGCGTGCGGCCAAGATTGTCTCCGACCTGCTCAGTTTTTCACGTCAACGCTCATCCGAGTTGGCCCCGCACAACCTCAATGCGCTGGTCGAGCAAACCCTGGCCCTGGCCGCCGCCGACTATGACCTGAAAAAGAAATATGATTTCAAGGACATTCACATCCTGCGCCAACTGGCCGATGAATTGCCGCAAGTAGAGTGCGACGATCAACAGATCCAGCAAGTCATTCTCAATCTGGTGCGCAACGCCGGGCAGGCGATGTCCAGCGCGGACATGAAGCGATTGGGCTATCACCCCCAGTTGAATTTGCGTACATCTCTGCGGGAAAACTATATTCGCCTGGAAGTAGAAGACAACGGGCCAGGCATCTCGGAATTGGCGCAGGGACGGCTTTTCGAGCCGTTTTTTACCACAAAGGAGATGGGTGAGGGAACAGGGTTGGGATTGTGGCTGTGCTGGTCCATCGTGGTAGAGCGGCACAAGGGGCGGATTTGGGCCGAGCCTGGTCCAGAGGGCGGGACGCGATTCGTGATCGAACTGCCGCTTGCTCAAGCGGCGCAACAAGAATACGTGGCAGGAGAACAAAAATAATACGGCGAGAAATCAAAGCTCTGAAAGGCCGGCTATACAAACTGTGGCTCAGACTGACCTTGCCGCACGCCGCCGGTGAGCGCGTGGAGCAGCGGAAATACATGACCCGGGTGATCCTGGTCATGATGGGATGCGCGCTGTCCGTGTTTACCATCATTATCGTGATTGGCTGTAGCCTGGCGATATTTCCATGGTACGCCGTGACCAGAATGGCTTCCTTGCTCTTGCCCGTAGTCGTCGGCGGTTGGTTGGCGTCCCGGGGACGCTGGCAGTGGGCGGGTTATATCCCCCCCGCACTGTTCTTCTTTCAGGGGGTTTACAGCACCTACCTTTTCGGCCCGGTGACGTTGGGGGGACTGTTTTTCGTGGTGGCGATCACCTTGACCGCTATGTTGCAAGGCCCCCACGCACAGTGGCGCATGGTCGTGCTTTGCATAGCAGGTCACTTGGCGGCC
Organism: Anaerolineae bacterium; assembly: GCA_034435435.1. GTDB lineage: Bacteria > Chloroflexota > Anaerolineae > S140-20 > S140-20 > DAOTXN01. The sequence goes on from DAOTXN010000029.1 coordinate 31,368, forward strand.
AGTTGGTTCTACGGCGAGCGAGCTCTTGACCTATTAGCGACATCCGCCACCATGGTGAGCGGTTTATTCTTCGGTATTGCACTCCTGCAGTGGTTCTCAACCACACTGCTGGAACAAGCCCTCACACAGGCCCAGGCCTACAACAAGCGACTGAAGCAAGAGATCCGCGAGCGCCAGCAGATCGAAGAGGCGCTGCGTAAAAGCGAAGAGGCGTTGCGCCAACACACGACCGATCTGGAGGCACGCAACGAAGAACTGGATGCCTTTGTGCACACGGTGGCCCACGACCTCAAGGGACCGCTGGGATACATGGTCGGCTTGGCCGAGGTGCTGGAACAAGAGTATACGGACTTTGCCCCTGAGGAGGTGGGCCGGCGCCTGCGCACTATTTCTCGGAGCGGGCGCAAGGCCAGCAATATCGTGGACGAGCTGCTGCTGCTGGCCGAGGCCCGCAAAATGGAGGTGGAAACCAAACCACTGGATATGGCCCGCATTGTGGCCGAGGCGTTGCAGAGACTGGAGGGTATGATAGATGAATACCAGGCCAAAGTCATCTTGCCCCCTGCACAGGCATGGCCGGCGGTGTTGGGTTATGGACCTTGGGTAGAAGAAGTATGGATCAACTATCTCAGCAATGCTCTCAAGTACGGTGGACAACCGCCATGTGTAGAAATTGGGTTTTCGATTCCAGATTTCGAACTGGGGATTTCGGATTCATTGGCGCAGAAGCGTTCAGCTCAAATCGCCTTCTGGGTGCGCGACAACGGTCCAGGGCTCTCGCCAGAGCAACAAAAGCGATTGTTCATCTCATTCACCCAACTGGATCAGGTACGCGCCCAGGGGCATGGCCTGGGACTGTCTATCGTGCGGCGCATCGTGGATAAATTAAGTGGGCATGTGGGGGTGGAGAGTCAAGTCGGTGCAGGCAGCACCTTCTGGTTCACTTTGCCGGCCCTCGCCGGGCCTGCTGACTGTCCAATTCAGGAGAAACAAGTATGAATACTCTATCTATGGGTTGTAAAATTGAGACACTTGTCACATACCCCCCCCGAAAGTACAATGAGGCGGAAGCCAACACGAAGAAAGGGAGGGCAGACAAGTGTCAAGCGCAACGATGCAGGATCGCCTGGCGGCCAAAACACCGGAAGCCGC
>DAOTXN010000030.1:0-62429 GCA_034435435.1 Anaerolineae bacterium
CTGGCTTCACCTGTCCAGCGACCCTGACCCTGAGCCAGCTATAGCTTCACGCACTCAGGATCAGAGCCGACCGCCACTTCAGTTCTCTGTACAGTATGCCCGTTATGAATGAGTTTTGTCAGTCAACCAGGTAGGGCGGGTTTCTTACCCGCCATCTGAGGGCAGGTATGGAAACCTGCCCTACTTTATTGATGAGGCGCTGCGTGAGCGGCGCAAGACGAACACGGCCCGGGCCAGGGCATAACCGACGCCAAACACCAATACTGTCCCTACGATACCGGCCAGGATAGTCGCGGCATCTTCATTCTCGATGCCGGGGAACATATAGTCGGCGATGATCTGATAGGGCGGGTCTTGGGCCGTGTCGAGAAATTCTTTGTCCTCGGCCACGCGCTCCAGGCCGTCGGGCGAGCTGGAGGCCAGGGGTGAGAGCAGCGTCAACGCCAGCGCGATAACCAGCCCGGCCACCCACCACCATCGGTTTGCCGAAGCGCCGGCCGGCGCAGCGGTCAACAAATCGCGCCGGGTGGACATGACAAAGGCCAGCGCGCCGATGGTGATCAGCCCTTCGCCAATTCCGATGAGCACGTGCACTCCCAACATGGCGGGCAGGGCCACACTTAGGGCCGACGTGCCAGAAAAGGCCAATTGGAGGGCCGCGGCCGTAGCCGCCGTCACCACCGACAACCACGCGCCCACAAACCCACCCGCCAGATGGCCCAGGCGTTCATCCGCCGCGAATCGGCGCAGCGCCGAAAAAGCGGCGTAGCCCACCACCGGGCTGATGACGGCCATGTTCACAATGTTTGCGCCCAGCACCAGCAAGCCGCCGTCTTGAAATAGCAGCGCCTGCAAGCCGACCACGCTGGTCATCACCAGCATGGCCGCCCAGGGGCCTAACAAGGCGGCCGCCAATGCCCCGCCGATCAGGTGGCCCGAGGTGCCTCCGGCCACGGGAAAGTTGAGCATCTGCGCGGCAAAGATAAAAGCCGCCAGCACCCCCATCAGGGGAATCTGGCGCTCACCCAAGTCTCGACCGGTTCGCCGCAAGGCCGCGCCGACGGCTATCACCGCGATGGCCCAGCAGATAATATACACACCTGGGGACAAAAAGCCATCCGGGATGTGCATCTCGCGCGGAGCCAATAGTATATAGTTAATGGCGCTCATTGTCAGACATTCTCCTTTCGTCGTTATTGCAACTGGTTGCAGTTGCGAGCAATTTTAACTCAGGACGCGAGACGTGTCAAGCACGAGACAAGTATACACCCCGTCTGGTCATGTCGTGGCAACCCTGCTATAATAGGCGCGTCGCAACATTGAAATGCCGGCAAAAGCCTACGCTTGGCGACGACGTGAGGAACGCAGCTTTAAGCCGGGGGAGAGATGAATCGAAATGAAAACGCGACAAGACGCCTGGCAACTGGTCACCGAATTTACGCACAGCGAGAGCCTGATCAAGCACATGCTGGCGGTAGAAGCCGCCATGCGAGCCTATGCCCGGCGCCTGGGCCAGGACGAGGAGGTGTGGGCCAGCGTGGGGCTGGTTCACGATTTTGATTATGAACAAAATCCCGACCTTTCAATAGAGGGCCACCCCGTCACCGGCAGCAAGATTCTGCGCGAGCGCGGCTGGTCGGAGCAAGTCATCAAAGCGGTGCTGTCGCACGCCGCCGAGTACACCGGCGTGCCGCGTGAGACGACGCTGGAAAAAGCGTTGTGGGCCGTGGACGAGTTGACCGGTCTGATCACCGCCGTGGCGCTGGTGCGGCCCAGCAAAGACATCCGCGACGTGACGGTCAAATCGGTGCGCAAAAAGTGGAAGGACAGAGCCTTCGCCGCTGCGGTGAACCGCGAAGACATCGAGCGAGCCGCCACGGACCTGGGCGTCGAGTTGTGGGAGCACGTGGGGGTCGTGTTGGAAGCCATGCAGGGTATCGCCGTTGAGCTGGGCCTAGATGGGAGAGAGTCTGAGTGAGCCTGCATTGGTCCGAGCTGGAAAAGCTGCAACAAGAAGCGCGACCAGCGCAACCCGTGGGCGACGACCCGCGCCGCACCGACGCGCTACTGATTTTTAACCCGGCGGCCGGCCCCAGGGGAGAGCTGCGCCGTGACCTGGAACGGGTGGTCCATTATTTAAGCGAGCGGGGCTGGCAGGTGACCATGCGCGCCACACGCAAGCCTGGCGACGCGACCGAGCTGGCGCGCGCCGCCGTCGCGGCCCGCTGCAAGGCGGTGCTGGTGGCCGGCGGCGACGGCACGATTCACGAGGCGGTTAACGGGTTGGTGGGCAGCGACACAGCCATGGGCGTGCTGCCCGTCGGCACCGGCAACGTGTGGGCCAAACAAATCGGTATGCCGACGATGTCGCTGACCCAACCCGACCGCTTGTTGGCCGCCGCGCGTATGCTGGTGGACGGCGAGGTGCACTGGGTAGACGTGGGGCGGGCCGACGGGCGCTATTTCCTCATCTGCGCCGGCGTGGGCATCGACTCGACCGTCGCGGCGCAAATGGAGCCACGCACCCGCACCGCCAAGCAGTTGGGGGCGCTGGCCTATTTGTCGGCGGGGGTGTGGATCGTGCGCGATTTTTCGGGCGTGCGCAGCACCATCGTGATCGACGAGCGCACCGTGCGCACCAAAATCGTGCTCGTCGTCGTGAGCAACATCCGGCTATACGGCGGTCTCGTCCAGATGACGCCCGAAGCCCGCGCCGACGACGGCCTGCTGGACGTGCGTGTGTTCAAAGGGCTAGGCCCGGCGTGGGTGTTTCGGCACGTGGCGGGAGTGTTTACCCACCGCCACCTGCGCGATCCGATGGTCTCGCATTATCAGGGCCGGCGGGTGACCATTTACACCGCCGAGCCGTTCCCGCTGCAACTGGACGGCGAGCCGGTGGGGATGACGCCGGTCACGCTAGAAGTAGTGCCCAGGGCGCTGCGCGTGTTGGTGCCCATGACCGGCGGCGCGGCTGTGTTTGCACACGCCGGCGATGCGCGCCCCATCCTGCCCACACGCCCCCCGCGGGGGCGCGTCGAGCGCCTGTACGCTTTTGGGCTTTACGTGCGCAACCGCATCCAGAAATATGTCCCACCTAAACCATAATCAAGGAGAGCCGTCGTGTCCCCACTCAATCTGCTGTTGATCTTTGCTCCGTTGGCTATTGGCGCCGATTTGTTGCACGCTTCTCCGGTGCTGGTGTTTGCCTTTTCCGCGCTGGGGGTGATTCCGCTGGCCGGGCTTATCGGCGAGGCGACCGAGGAGCTGGCGACGCACACCGGTCCACGCCTGGGCGGACTACTCAATGCCACGTTGGGCAACGCCGCCGAGCTGATCATCACCATTTTTGCCATTCGGGCCGACCTGTTGGAGCTGGTCAAAGCCTCTATCACCGGCTCGATTTTGGGCAACTTGTTGCTGGTGCTGGGATTGAGCATCGTCGCCGGAGGGATCAAGAACGGCACGCAGCGCTTCGACCGCAGCCAGGCCGGGCTGAACGGCACCATGCTGATCCTGGCGGTGATCGCTATCTTGGTGCCCTCTATCTTTGGGCACGCCATCCAAGAGGACCACGACGCCGTGGAGTGGTTGAGCATCGGCGTAGCGGTGACCATGATCGTCGTTTACGGTCTCGGCATTTTCTACTCTTTCACTACAGGCCAACGCGACCCGCTCTCTCACACGCCGGTCGACGTGACGCGCTGGAGTGTGCGCACGTCGCTGGCCGTGTTGTTGGTCTCAACGCTGGGAATCGCCTGGCTGAGCGAGGTGCTGGTGGGCAGCGTGGAGCACGTGACCGAGAGCCTGAATTGGAGTGAATTTTTCGTGGGCATCATCATCGTGCCCATCGTGGGCAACGTGGCCGAGCACCTGGTGGCGGTGCAGGTGGCGATCAAGAACAAGATGGAGTTGAGCCTGACCATCGCGTTAGGCTCCAGCCTGCAGATCGCTCTTTTTGTCGCGCCGATGCTGGTGTTCCTCAGCCTGTTGATGGGCAATCCGATGGACCTGGTGTTCAATCAGTTCGAGCTGATTGCGCTGGCGGCGGCTTCGCTCATCGCGGCGCTGGTGGCGCTGGATGGGGAAAGCAACTGGCTAGAGGGGGCGCAGTTATTGGTGGTGTATGTGATTCTGGCGATTGCCTTCTTTTTCCTGCCGACTTGATTTGCCAGACATCACACTTGAGGTATAATGGCGCGCAGGGGAAGTGACGGAATTGGCAGACGTGCATGACTTAGGATCATGTGGGGCAACCCGTGCGGGTTCGAGTCCCGCCTTCCCCATCACAATGGTAGTAGCGACTTTCGCCAGCTTGGAACGACTCAAGTCGTTACAAACCGAGTGGCTAGACGATACCTTCAAAGCGATAGCCCACCCCGTGTTCGGTCAATACATAGCGCGGATTCTTGGAATCAGGCTCTAGCTTGCGCCGCAAGTGCCAGATATACACCCGCAAATAATCCACGTCGTCAATGTATTCCCAGCCCCAAACCTGTTGCAGCAACTCTCGATAGGATAACACACGTCCGGCGTTCTCGATCAGGAACGCCAACAAGTTGAACTCGGTTGGAGTGAGCTTGACCAGCTCGCCGTTGACCGTCACCCGCCGATCCACGGGATTGAAAGTCAAATAGTCGTCGTTATAGAACGCCTCGTCTTTTCTCGATTCATCTGGCGCAAGCGCTGCACGGCGCAACACGGCCCGCGCCCGCGCCAGGAGCACCTGTGTATCGAAAGGCTTGGTCACGTATTCGTCAGCCCCTTCGTCCAGGCCACGAATGATGTCTTCGGGTCGATCCTGGGCCGTCAGCATGATAATCGGCACGTTCGACACTTCGCGGATACGCCTGCACGTGGTCCAGCCGTCCATCCTGGGCATCATCAGGTCGAGAATGACCAGGTCGGGATGACGGGCGTACATCTGGCGCAGGCCTTCTTGCCCGTCGTGGGCGACGTTAACCGCGTAGCCTGCCTTGCCCAGTTGGTCGGCGACGAGACGCGCAGTGAGCTTGTCATCGTCGATGATTAGAACAGTGGCTTGTCCTTTTTCCATAACCTGGCGCGTTCATCCCCCTTCCTTCGATCCTCGATTTTACTCAAAAAAACATTTGCGGGCAAGTCGAGCATGGTTGCCAGCAGACACGATCCTTGTTACACTGGGTACCTATGCGGGCATATACTCGAACGTGAGAAAGGACGAGCCAATATGAACACGCGATGGATGGGCGCAGTTTTGGGCCTGGTCGGCGGTTATTTGGTCGGCGCGGCGCTACAAAACATCATCAACGGCCTGGGTATCAGCAACCTGGCCGTGATCGCGATCGCGCTTCTGGCGGCCCTGCTGGGCGCCAACGTGGCCGGATTGGCCGGGGCGCTGATCGGGGCCGTCGTCGGCGCGCTGATCGGCGGCTTGGCCGTCGGCTTGATCTTTTGGACCCTGAAATTGGTCACGATGGCCGTCGGCGCAGGTCTGGGCTGGCGCTGGGGCGGCAGGAGATAAGTTGCGACGCACATGGCAAGTGCGTCGCAACTTTACGCGCCTTTTAATAGCACAGGCAGGAAAACCCGATGCCAATAGACGATGAGCGCCGTTCGCGTAAAGGGGACCAAGCCATCGGCCACGATCTCTACTGTGTTGGTCAGCGGCGCGCCCGCTACGGTGGCCGATGTAGCCGTTAAAGCATAGCTTATTTCAAGCTCTCGGCCTGGCGAAAGCACCCCCCTCCACCTGATGACCCCCTGCGACGCCAGGGGCAATTGGCCCCAACTCGCGTCCAAGCTGCCGCTCACCACGGCCAATGTGGGCGGCAAATGATCGGTGAGCGCCAGGCCCATGGCCGTGAGATTGCCGGTGTTGCTGACGCGCACGGTGTAGCTGACGACCTGTCCGGGCGACGGTGTGAACGGCTCGGCCAGCTTGCGCGAGGTCGCCAGCGCCGGGGCGGGCGTGAGCAATACCGACGTAAAAGCCTGGCCCCATTCGGCGTCGCCAAAATCCCCCACATTCCCGGCCGAGTCGTGGGCGCGGGCGCGGAAAAAATAGGTCTGCCCGTCGGCGCCGGCAAACACGGCCGAGGTCGCGGTTGTGTGGGTCAGCCAGTCGGTCCACGTTCCCGCATAGCCCGTACGCACCTGCACATCGTAGGATGCGATGATGCTCCATACATCGTCGCCGCGCCACGTCACGCCAAAAGTGTCGGTCGTCACAAAAAAGGGCATTGGCTCGACCGCCGCGACCGGCGGCAGGCAATCCAGGGGGTTGACGCCGCCCAACAACACCCCATCGGGCGAGAGCGCCGCCAGGCTCAAGGCGTCGAGCGCCAATCCCTCGCCGGGCAGGGTCAAAACTGCCGGGTGCGCCGGGTCCACCTGCGTCAGTCGCCAGTGACCGACGGTCGTGCAGTCGGCCCGCCATAGGTACAGGTCTACGTTTTGATGAGCGGCGGGCGTGTATAGTCCCAACGCCAGATCATCTTCTACCGGCTCCAGGCGCAGCGCCGCTTCTGCGCTGGCCGCGCTCACTCCGCCCAACCCCGCCACGGGGTACCACACTTCGGTCCAGCTCACCACCTGACCGGGTGCGAGTGTGGCCGCGTCCCAAAAGGTGGGCGCGAGACCGCCGTGCACCTCGACGTAGGTCGAGCCGTCGTCGGTCCACAGGTCGGGCGGCAATGGGTCGCTCCAGCCAAAGGCAAAACCCTTACTGCCCTGGGCCGCGTCGGCCGGATAGATGCGCAGCACGCCCTCGTCGGCAGCCAGGTCATACACGCCGGCAAAGGGGCCGTGGGCCTGGGGGGCTTCGAAAAATCCCAGCCATTCGTCCCAGTTGCCCAGCCGGCTATAGTCGCGCCCGGCGTGCACCGGCCAATCCATCAACTCACCGGCGGGCGGCAGGTCGGGGTCGCCGGTGGAGTGGACGGTAACATAGTCGGTGGGAAACAGAAAACGCAAGTCGGCCGAGACATTGTTTTCGGGGCCAGGAGCCAGCATGGCATTGGTCCAATATTTCAGATCCACGGCGGCGGCGGTGGCGTTGGCAACGTGGGGCCGCACGATCAGCGCCGCCCGGTCGGCGGGTAGGTACACGTCCACGCCGACGGTGGGGCGAGTCGTCGCGGCGCTATCGTGCAGCGTCACGGTGACGCCGGTCGCGCCGCTGGCAACTTGATAGTCCCACGGCATGCCCCACTCGTAGCCATGTTCGTCGGTCGGAAAACCCCACTCCAGTCCGCCCACGGCCAGCCACCACTTTTGCTCCGGTGATCCCCACGGAGTGGGCTTGATCACCGGATTCCGGTAAAACTCGTTGTGGCCTGTGGGCTTGAAAATCATCTGATATACCCGCCCACCCAGCTCGGGCAGTAGCGTAACGGTGAGATAGTCATTGCTCATCACCAGTAACGTGTAGGTCTGCGAGACTGGCGGCCCGGCGCTCGCCAGGCAATCCCAATCGAGAGTCTGAAAAGGCACGCCCGCCACACCTGGCTGTGAGGGGAGTAGACAGCCAGCGTACGGATAAGTAGGGAGAAGGATGGTGATGGTAAAATAGGACATCGAATCCCCAGAATTGACCGAATCTGGCGTCACAGTCGCCAGGTGGGTATGAGAATCTGCTCTACCGAGAGCGGCCCGGCAGGCCCACGGGGCCGCCGAGAGGCAGGCCCAAACCAGCACAACCGCCACACCCAACCCGCCCACAATCCAACCCACAAATAAACGAACCAACCGCGTCATGTTTGCATCATCCGTCCATGCGTGTCATTCGTGTTTCAGAGCGCGCGCCACAACTTCGGCCAATTGTTCCAAACTGACGGGTTTCTTGAGCCAACCCACTATGCCCTCCATCTCCGCGCTGCCAACCACGTCCACTAGCGACCAATCGGTCAATACCACCAGGCTCACCTGCGGGCGGCGGCGCTTGAGCGCCTGGCATAGCGATATGTCGCCGGCTTGTTCCAACGTCAGGTCGCACAACACGAGCGCCACGTCCACCGGGGATGCCGTTTGCAGACCATCAGTGGACGGCGTGAGAATCTCGAGCGCTTCCTGCGCATTGGCAACCGTCAAGACGTGATAATTCAGGGTTTCCAGGCAATCGGCCAGCACGCTGCGCAAGAGTGGATCTTGTTCCATCACCAAAATGGTCTCTCCGCGTCCTGCAGGTAGCAGTTCCACGTCTGCCGCGAACGGTTGCGATTCTCGAAGCGCGAGCGCGGGCAGAAATAGGACAAAGGTGGAACCTCGTCCGACCTCGGTTTGCACGTCTATGTGTCCTTGATGTTGCTTGATGATCCCGTGCACCTGGGCCAGCCCCAGCCCACTGCCCAGCGGCGCACGGGTAGTATAAAACGGTTCGAAAATGCGTGATAGCGCATCGGGAGCAATACCTGTGCCCGAGTCGGTGACGCTGATCCGCGCCCAGTCGCCCGGTTCCATGTGGGGCAATGGCGCTGGTTGGTCTGGCTCGACACGCTGCCGCCCCACACCCAGAAATAAATCGCCCCCACCGAGCATGGCCTCACACGCGTTATCGACCAGGTTCAGGATGGCCTGCCGGACGCGGTCGGGGTCGGCATGGACGACGACCGGATTAACGCCGAAATCATGGTGTAGATGGATGTTGTCGGGCAGGGCGCTCTTTAAGGACTGGGCGATTTCTTCTAACAGCGCGACCAAGTCCACGTCTTGCAGGCGCAGCATGGCTTTGCGTCCAAAGTCGAGAATCTGTTGGGTGAGAAAAGCCGCCCGCAAGCCCTGCTGACGGATAATCGTCACGCGCTCTCGCACTTGGGCCGGCAGCTCAAAGCTGTTCAACAAGATGTCCGCATAGAGAATGACCGATGCCATGACGTTATTATACTCGTGGGCGATACCAGCAGCCAGTTGGCCCACGGCGGCCAGCCGCTCTTGCTGGATCATCTGCTGCTGCGCGGCCCGCAGCTCGGCCAGCGTTTCTTCCAGACGGCGGTTGGCCTGACGCAACGCCAGCATGTCGTCAAAGCGGGCCATAGCGACCGCAATCGCGCGCTTGACCTCGCCCACTTCCGGCGGCTTGACCAGATAGGCTCCGGCGCCGGCCGCGCTGGCCTGGGCGATCAACTCATCCGTCTCGTAGGCCGTGAGCACGACCACTGGCGTGGGACAGAGCGCCTGGATTCGTCGCGTGGCCTCGATGCCGTTCATGCCGGGCATTTCGATGTCCATCAAAACCACGTCGGGCTGTTCAGGCGCGCCGCTCAACTGCTCCAGGCGCTCGATGGCCTGCTCTCCGCTCATCGCCCGACCAATGACGTTGTAGCCCGCCTCTTGCAGGAGCGATTTGATCATCTCACCCGCCCAATAATCGTCCTCGACGATCAGCGCCCGTACTCGTTTTGGCGCGTTCATTGCTTGTCCTCCTTGAGCAAAGCGGGCGTGAAACGGAGCACCGCCACAGCGCCGCCGTCGTTGCACAACGCCAACTCGCCGTCCAAGCTATGACTCACGATGGTTCGGATCAGATCAAAGCCGACGCTTGAGCGCTCCAGCCGTATCACGTCGTCAGGATAGCCCGGTCCATCGTCACGGAACTCGCACCGCACGACGCCGTCATCGTGAGAGATATGCACACTGATGCGGGCCGCGTCGCGATCGCCCAGAGCATATTTACCGGCGTTAGTCGCCAGCTCATTGAACACCAGGGTCAGGTCATGAGCCTCGTCAGGCGTGACCCGCACCGGCGCGGGCGACACCTGCACCACTACCCTCTGGCCGTGAGGGAGGCCCCGCAAGGCTGCGCGGGTCACTTGCAGGATCAGGTCGTCCAGGCGCAGGGGCGCCCACTGCGCCGCCGAAAGCATATCGTGTACGGTGGATAAACCACGCACGCGGCCGATCAGATCGTCTACAGTGGCGCGAAAAGTCGCATGATCCTCCACTCGGGCGCGGTCGCGCGCCGTGTAGAGCATGCCGGCAATACCCGTCAAGTTGTTTTTCACGCGGTGATTGACCTCGCGCAATAACACTTCGAGTGTGGCTGCGTCGCGGCGGGCCTGGGCGTACAGCCGGGCGTTTTCGATGGCAATGGCCGCGCCCGCCGCCAGCGGCTCCAACAAAGCCAGGTCGTGAGACGTGAAACGGTCCTTCGCCGTGTCCACAACTTGCAGCACGCCGATCACGTCATCCTGGACGCGCAATGGCAGACTGAGGAATGAGTGCAGGGGCAAACCGGTTTGCTGATCTACTCCCGTGAAATGGCGCTCGTCCACCTCGGCATCGGAGACAACGAGACTCTCGCCGGTGCGCGCGACCCAACCCACGAAACCTTGTCCGGGGCGCAATCGCCAACCGCGCACGACTTGGCTGTGCGGGCCAATAACGTGCTGGCAAACCAATTCGCCGGTCGCCGGCGCGCGCAACCAGACCGAGCACGCGGTCACGTCCAGCAGGTGGCGCACCTGTTCCAGGACGGTAGCCAGCAACTGATCCAGGTCGAGGGTGGAGCCAAGCGCCCGACTGGCCTCGTTCAACAACGCCAACTGGCGATTGCGCCGCTCCAGGCTATCTTGCACCTGCTGGCGGGCGGCGATCTCTTGTTGGGCTTGCTCGTACAATCGCGCGTTGCGAACGGCGATAGCAGCCTGGTCGGCAAATAGGCTGACCAGGCGTATCTGATCGTCAAAAAACAGCCCGGTTTGCACGTCGTCGGTGATATTGATCACGCCGATGACGTGCGGGCCAGACTTGAGCGGCACACCCAGCAGGCGGCGAAAAGTTCTGCCTTCATAGACGGCGGCGCGGCCCTCCCAGCTAGAGTAATCCTCCACCATGAGGGGTTGCCCGGTCTGCGCGACGCGACCCGACACTCCCTCACCCAGATGCAGGCGCGTGCCGATGAATTCGCTCGGCTGATTATAGTTGACCACCAGCTCCAGCGTCTGCTCGTCGGGGCGCATCAGATACAGGCTGCCCATGCGCGCGCCCAATAGCGCCGTCGCTCGCTGCACAATGGCCTGCAGCAGGGTCGTCAAGTCCAGTTGTGCGCTGATTTCCAGCGCCGTCTCGTACAATGCAGTCAGCTCGCGATTGCGCTGGCGCAACTCATCAATGGCCGCTGCTCGCTCGGTAATATCCAGGTGAACGCCCAACATTCGGGTGGGGATATCCGCTTCATTCCATTCTATGACCCGGCCTCGATCTAGTATGCGCCGCCACTCGCCGCTCTTGGCTTGCATACGGAATTCAATGTCGAAAGCGACGTGTCTGGCTTTGATGCTCTCAAAAATGGTCCTAGCCACGCCTTCTCGGTCGTCAGGATGAATCAAGCTCATCCAGGTCTCAAGAGCTTGCGGCATTTCATAAGGCTCGTAACCCAGCATGGTATAGTAGCGCGGGCTAAAGAAAATTTCTCCCGTCTTCAAGTTCCAATCCCATAGACCGTCATTGGTCGACTCTAGGGCAAGTCTCAAGCGTTCTTCACTTTTTCGCAGCGCCTCCTCGGCTCGCTTGCGCTCGGTGATGTCCTCTGCCGCGCCATAGATATACACCACGCGACCTTGCGCTTCGTCCCAGATGGAATGGCCGTGATCGCGCAGCCAGCGCACCCCGCCGTCCTTGCGCACAATGCGGAACTCGCTCACATCGTGCTCGCCGACCAAGAGTCGTCGGGCGCGCGTTTGGGCGATGGGCATATCTTCCGGGTGGATCAAGGTCGTCCACCCGCCGCGGGCCTGAGATTCTGCGGGGGAAAAGCCGGTAATGCGCTCAAAGCTGCCGGCGATCCATTCCAACGTCAACGCGCCGTCCGCCTCGACGCGGAAGGCATAAGCATAGTCCGAGATCATCTCAGAGATGCGGTGATAACGCTCCTTGCTCTCGCGCAACGCTTGCTCCACCTGCGACCGTTCGGCGATCTCTTGCTCAAGCCGTTTATTGACACGTAAAAATTGAGCCGTGCGCTCCTCGACGCGCGCCTCCAGATGCTCACGATACGCCGCCAATTCGTCCAGGGCACGCTTGCGCTCCTCTTCCACGCCGACGGCTGCGGCAAAAATGCCCAGCAGCGCCAGGTCTTCCCCTGTAGGTACAAAGTCACGTTGAAAAACCGCACACAGCGAACCCACATAATCTTCGCCACAACGTACCACCTGGCCGACATACGCCTGCAACTGATAGGCGCTCACATTGGGGTCGGTCTGGGCATAAGGTGTGTGCGCCAAGTCACGCACGATAAAGGGTTTATCCTCGCCGCGCCGGATGACGTCGTAGCATATATGGCCCTCGGGCCGATCTATCGGATTATAATCGGGAGGGGTGTTCCATTGGCCTGTGGAGCACAGCATACCCTGATCCAGGCGGTTGTAGAGCGCACAGGTCGCCCCCAGCAATTCACCCAACAGCGCCGTCAGGCGGTTGATGTTCGCGCTGGGATCGGCGCTGAAGCTCAAAAAACACGCATTGACCCGCGCCAGGCGCTCTCCCGTGCGTTTTTGCACGGTCTCGGCGGCTTCCAACCCGGCCGCCTGCTCGCGCAGCGCGGCCAACTCTTGGACCAGTTGCGCTTTGGTCTTGTGCTCGTCGTTCATCGTGGAAAACCTCGCGGCAAGGGCCGGGAAATATGACACCGAATCTTTAGGATTGACCGAACCTGTCCCTTGCAGGATGAGCAAGTACCCTTTATTATCGGCATTATAGCGCCCACCACAAGGCCATCAACGCACACACGATAGTGAATGCCAAGCGAAACACGTCTCCTTTTCGTTATCTTGCAGGTACATCCATAATATGTGGCCGATGCCCCGTGGCTTCCAAAAAGCGCGCCAGGCCCGCGTGTTGGATCACCAGCGTGCTGGTGTTGACCAGCGGATGGGCCGAAATGGCTTGCGCTTCCCATATCGCCCGGTCCACGATCACTTGGACGGCGTGCTCGCGGTCGTTCAGCAAGCCCAGAATCGAGACCGCGCCTGGCTCCACGCCCAGGTGGCGCTGCAAGCGCTCGGGCGAGGCAAAGCCCAGCTTGCTCTCGCCCAACGCCTGGGTCAACCCCTTCAAATCCACCGCCTTGTCGTACCCTACCACGACCAGATAATGGCGGTTGCCGTTGCGGTTGCGCAGAAACAAATTTTTGGTCTTGGCCCCCGACATAGGCGGCGCCAGTCGTTTAGCTTGTTCGACGGTGTACACCGCCGGATGGTCGTAGCGTTGGTAGGCGATGCCGTGTGCGGCGAAAAATTCATAAATGTCCATCGCACCTCCGGTAGGGCGGATTTCTTATCCGCCTCTCCAAAACGGCGCGTATGGAAACGCGCCCTACGCGGACCCGCCCGCAGTGCTCTTCCGCGCAAGCACACGAACGCTCCAAAACGGCGCGTATGGAAACGCGCCCTACGCGGACCGGATGCTTTGCAACAAACCGGCGTAATCTACCGCGTCAAATTCCGTCGTGTCCACCCACATCACCCGGCCGCCGATGTCCAGCGCGGCGTGCTTGCGGCGCAGCTCGTCAAAGTCAAACTCGGCCGCCAGCACGTGGTCCACGTGGCCGGGGTGTCGCTGACCGCTTTCGGCGCGCGCCCGGTAACGCTGGCGCAGCGCCTCCCCATCGGTCTCGCACACGATTTGAAGCGCCTCGAACGGATACCGTTGTCTCAAATCGAGAAACCTGGCCGTATCGAACGCGGGGTCAAAGTTGGCCTCCACCACCAGCGACCGCCCGGCTCGCAATTGAACTGTGACGAAATGGAACAACAGGACCATCGCAGCGCGCCCCAATCGCTTCGACCACTCCCGGTCGCCCCAGCCCAAAGTGTCGAACAAGGTCTCTTTGATACCGTCTTTGTGAATAAACGGCCAGCGCAAATCATGGGCAATGCGCCGCCCTAGCGTCGTCTTGCCGGTGGCCGGCGCCCCGGTGACGATGATCACCCCAGGCTCATTCATCCGTCTAACGCTCCTGTAAAGGTCTCAGCGGTCAGCCGTCAGCCGTCGATTGTACCATTTTTATCCCCGCAGGCAACACGGCGATTGCCCGCGCCGCCCGGCGGTGATATAATCGACTGCGCTGTCAGGAGCCGCTTATGCTCGAGCTGAAAGATTTTTACCACCTGCCGCAACTCGAAGCACTGGTCCAGGAAATCGTGGCCGATGGTCCCGGCCTCATCGTCGTCGCCGGGTTGGACCCGCGCCTGCCGAGCGCGTCCGCTCCTCCTGGCGAAGGTTTTTTGCCCAGCGGCCGCAGCGCCATCTTTCGCATCCTGATGCGCCAGATTTTGACCGCCCACCCCTCGGCGCGGGCCGTCGTCGTCACCGACGACCGCGACAGCGTGCGCTTTTCGCGCCAACTGCGCCGCCAGGTGCGTCTGGCGCTGGTCCAGCCCCCGCAGGATTTTGCCACGGCCATCGCCGCGGCCGCGTTCCGCGGGCCGGGTCTGCTGGTCGTTGACCGTCTGTGCGCCGAAACCACCGCCGCCGCATTAGAAGCCGCCTGCAACGGGCTGCGCGTGCTCTCGCAACTGGACACCGTCTTTCGCGGGGCCGACGTGGCTCAGCACTTGCTGGAGCTGGGCGCGTCGCCGGACCAACTGCGGGGGCTGCGCTGGGTCGTCGCGGTCGAGCGCGTCGCTACGCTGTGTCCGCACTGCAAACGGCCCGCGCCATCTCCACCCGCCCTTCCCGACCGGTTGCACGCGGTCGCCGTCCTCCAAAACGGCGCTTTCTTTGAGCCGGCCGGCTGCACCCACTGTAACCACACGGGCCGGGCCGGCGACGTGGCCGCCTTTGACATCTATGACGCTCACACCCCGGACCAACCCCGGCGCTTGTCGCTGGAAAACTATTTATTGGGCCTGGCCGCGCAAGGGCAAATTCCGCTGGCCGATGCGCTCTACCTGGAAACCGACCAACTGCGCCGCACCTACCACCTGTTTGCGGCCAGCGAACGCGCCCTGACCGAAACCAACGCCGCGCTGGAGCGCAAATTGGCCGAATTGGAGGCGGCCAACCGCGTGCTCCAGAATCGCACCCAGGCCCTCATCTCGCTGCACGACCTGGGACAAACGCTCATCACCTCTACCGGGCTGGACGATCTGGCTGCCCGCATCTGCCGCCACGCCCGCGAGCTGTGCAACGCCGACCGCGCCATTCTGTATTACCTGCGCTCCCACAATCTGGCCGAAGTGCTGGCCGTGAGCGGTTGGGACTCGGCGCTGATCCACCAACAATTGGACGCCGGGCTGGTGGCTATGGCCGGAACGGAGCCGACGCCTTTTCACCTGCCGCCTCCTGGCGTGCCGCCTCGCCATCCCGACGTCGAGGGGGTGACGCTGCGGGCGGGCCTGCGCGTGCCGCTCACGGCCCAGGGCGCTCCGGTCGGGTTGATGATCGTCCACACCGACCGAGCGGCAGATTTTGCACCAGGTCAGGTGGCTTTGCTCCAGACCTTCGCCAGCCAGGCCGCCGTCGCTATGCAGCGGGCAGGACTGATCGAACAGCTCGAGGAAAAAATCATCCAACTGGAAGCCGCTCAAGTTGAGCTGGTAGAAAAAGAGCGGTTGGAACGCGAGATGGAATTGGCTCGCCAGGTCCAGCAGAGCGTGCTGCCCAGGGTCTTTCCGCTCATGCCGGGCTATCGCTTTGGCGCGCGCAACAAACCCGCCCGGCGCGTGGGCGGAGACTTTTACGATGTGATTCTGCTAGACGGCAATCGCTTTGGTGTCGTGGTCGCCGACGTGTCGGACAAGGGCATGCCCGCCGCGCTGTACATGGCTCTCACCCGCAGCCTGATTCTGGCCGAGGCCCGGCGTGATAGTTCTCCCCGCGCCGTGCTGTCCAGCGTTCATCAACTGTTGCGAGAGCTGGGCCAGCCGGACATGTTTGTGACCGTATTCTATGGCGTCGTGGACGGGCCGGTCCAGCGATTGACCTACTGCCGCGCAGGGCACGACCGGCCCCTCTTGTTACGTCAAGGGGAACCGCTGCCTCTCACCGGCGAGGGCGCTTTTCTCGGCTTCCCCGACCTGGACGACTTGCACCTGTCCGAGGAAACCGTCGCCCTGGCTCCAGGCGACCGGCTGGTGCTGTACACCGATGGCCTGACCGACGCCCTCTCCCCCGCCGGACGGCCCTTTGGCTTGGGGCGACTCAAGGCGACGCTCCAAACTCACGCCACGCTATCTCCCGACGAGTTATGTACGGCCGTCTTTGCCGACCTGTCGGCCTACCAGGGCGCAGCCGAGCAATACGACGACATGACCATACTGGTCGTGGAGGTGAAAAATGAACAAGGGGCCTGACAGCGCAGGTCGGCGGGGGGGGGCAGGCGTGGCGGGCCTATTGCTCCTGCTCGCTACCCTGGCCTGCAACGTGACCGCGCCCACGGCCACCCCCACTCCTTCAGCGCCGCCGCCGACGGACGTTCCGCTCGCCACCCCCCTTCCCACCCCCACAACCACGCCGACGCCAACACCCCTGCCGAGCGATACTGTATCGCCCGAGCCGAGGTCGAGCCAACCCACGAACCAACCCACACCCTCCCCCACCCCCACCGGCCCCGGCTGTCTACGCCCACCGGACGATTACACCCGCGTCCAAGTCAACGGCGAGACCGTGAACGCCCGCACGCTGTGGATGCTGCAACAGGCAGCGGCGCTGTATAACGGTCCCGCCGACCTGCTGCGCGTGACCCAGGGCAGCTACAGCACCGGCGAGTCTACCAGTTTTGGCACGCATGCCGGCGGCGGCGCGGTGGACATTTCCATCCGCAACCCGGCCGACCCGGCCCAGATTTTGTGGGACGAGACCGAGGCGATGGTGCGGGCGCTGCGCTTGGCGGGGTTCGCGGCGTGGTATCGCGCGCCGGGCGACCTGGGCGAGGGTTCGCCCGCGCACATCCACGCCATCGCCGTCGGCGACGTCGAGCTGTCGCCGGCGGCCGTGGAGCAGCTCACCGGCCCCGGCGGTTACTTTCGCGGGCTGGATGGCCTGCCGCCCGAATACGGCGGCCCCCACCCCGACCCACACGGCGGGCCGGTGGTATGCCCGTGGATGATCGAGATGGGCTACTGAGTCGAGTGGGCCAGCAAAAAATACTCCTGGGTGCGCTGTTCGGCCAGGCTGGCGGCCTCGGCCACGCTGATGTCCCCGTAAAAAGCGCGCTCTATTTCCTCGCTGGCGACGTTCTCTATTTCCTGCCAGGTGCTGATCACCGGTACACGCCGCAGGGCCGGAATGGTGTCGAGAAAAACCCGGCTGCGGCTGGGAAGGCGGGTCGGATCCAGAAAGGCCGCGGACTCGGCCACGGCGATGAGCGAGGGGACGGTGCGACCGGTCTTGGCGATGATGGTTTGCCCTTCGACCGAGTTGGCGTACTCGATGAAAGTCCAGGCGTCCGCTTTGTTCCGGGTCGTGCGCGACAGGCAGTAGGCGTCGCTGTGCAAAATGCCGGCGGCGGTCCGACCTGTGGGCAGCGGGGCGATGTCCCAGGTAAAACTCGTGATCTCGCGATAGGTCGGCGTGCCGCGCCGGCTGTTGAGATACATGGCCGTAGTTCCGGCCACAAAGCGACTCTCGCTGTCTTGGGCCGCTTCTTCGACCCTGTCGGGGACGACGCCGTGCACCTGCCGCAAGTCCACGAACCATTGCAGCGCCTGCTGCGTGGGAGGGTGAGTCAGAACGAGCCGGCCGGGTAAGGTCTCGTCGTCTACCAGGGGAGCGCCGTTTTGCCACACAAAGGGCGCCAGGCGAAAGAGCGAAGGCTCCACGCCCAGGCCGTATTGGTCCACGCGCCCATCGCCGTTCAGGTCGCGGGTGAGGGCGCGGGCGGTCGCCACAAAGTCGTCCCAGGTCCAATCGTCGGAGGGATAAGGGAGATTGGCCGCATTGAACAGGTCTTGGTTATAATAAACCACCAGGCTGGAGATGTTCTGCGGCAGGCACATCAAGGTCCCTTCCCAGGTGAACGCCTCCAGGGTAGCAGAATAAAAATCGGCGGCCTGGATGACGGCGCTGGCCTGCAAAAAGGGACCGATGGGTTCGAGCAGACCGCTGGCGGCAAAGCTGGCGTAGCGCCGATAGTTCATCAAAGTAACGTCGGGTGGGTTGCCGGCGGCGAACTCGGTGGCCAGGCGGGTGCGATAGTCGCTGGCCGAGGGGATGTGCGTGAGCTCAACGTGGATGTTCGGATGGGCCTGGTGAAAGGCCTCCACCAGGTCGAGGTAGGCCCGACGCTCGGCCGGATCGCCAAACACCATAAAGGTGACAGTGTGGGACGCCTTTTGCCCACGGTTGCCGCAAGCCGCACTCAAGAACAGAAAACTGAGCACGATTAACAAACGAGTCACATAGCCGATAACAAAGAAATTTCTACGCTTGTCAACCACCTGAATCCTCCTTTTCGTGTTCAGCGGTCGATGCGGGCAAAGTAAGGTTGAGCCAGTAAGAACAAAGCCACTGGGATGGCCGTAGACATCACCGCCGCAGCCATCAACAGCGGCCAATCCGAGCGATCCATTTGCTGCAACAACTGCAGGGCGACGGGCAGCGTGTAACGGCGTTCGGAACTCAAGTACAGCAACGGGCTGAGAAAATCCCCCCAATAAACCACAAAGCTGAGCAGGGCGACGCCGACGGCTGTCGGCCGGGCGATGGGCAGGGCCACCCAGGCCCAGGTCTGCCACGCGCCGTCTCCGTCCAGGCGGGCGGCGTCGTACATGGCGCTGGGGATGCGCCGGAAGGCCCGGTAAAACATGAGCACGTAAAAAGGGCTGCTGCCCATCCAGGCCGGGGCGATCAGCGCCCAAACCGAGTCCAGCCAGCCCAGTTCTTTGTAGATGATAAAGCGGGGCGACCAGAGGGCGATGCCCGGCGCCATCAACACGGCCAGCGATAACACCACCCAGCGGCGCTGGCTGGCGCGGGGCAATTGGGACATGCCGAAACCGGCCCACGAGCTGGTGAGCAGGGTCAGCGGCACGGCCAGGGCCACGACCAGCCCAGAGTTGAGGGCATAACGCCCGATGGGCGCCAATTGCCACGCCCGGCTGAAATTGTGCACGGTCAGCCCGGCGGGCAGGAGGCGCAAGGTTTGCGGCAAGGGAACGCCTCGCGGATGCAGCGCGGCGGCCATCATCCAGACCAACGGCAGCAGAAACACCAGCGCAATTAGGGCACGCACCCCAAAAAACAGCCCCGATTTAGATAACAAACGTTTCATCCGTCGTACCGATATTCCACTGGCGGGCAATGACGTACAACCCCAAGACGATCAGACCGGTCAACCCGTACATGACCCACAGCGCGGCGCTGGCCGTGCCGAATGAGAGCAAATCAAAGCCCTGTTCATAGACAAAAAGCGGCAAGGTGTAGGTCGCGTAATATGGGCCGCCGCCCGTGGCGAGCATGATGGCGGCGAACGATTCCTGGAAGGTCAAGATGGCGTCGCGGAAGGAAAGTAGCAGCAGAATCGGCGCCATCAAGGGCAGAGTGATGTGCCAAAAGATGCGCCCGCTGCCGGCGCCGTCCACGCGCGCGGCGTCTTCAATATCCGCCGGTATATCTTGCAGCGCAGCCAGGCTCACCAGGAAACCCTCGCCGATTTGCCACACAGACATCAAGACCAGGGCCGGCTTGGCCCACAGCGGGTCGGCAAACCAACCCGGTCCAGCGATGCCCGCCGCGCGCAGGAGCAGGTTGAGCGGTCCAAACAAGGGATTCAGAATCCACAACCAGGCCAGCGTGTATGCGGCGCTGGGAATGACGGTGGGAAGATACACGGAAACGCGAAACCAGCCCACCAGAGGGCCGCTGCGTTGTAGCAGCCGCGCCAGCAAAAACGCGCCCAAGACGCGCAAGGGCACGGGGATGATCACCAGGGCCAGCGAATTTTTCACACTCAGGTTGAACAGCTCGTCGGTGCGGGCCAGGACAAAGTTGAGCTTCCCCACCCAGACGGGTGCAGAGAGGGCATCGTAGCGAAAAAAAGCCAACACAAAGGAAACCAGAGCCGGCAATACGACGAGCAAGAGAATACCGGACAAATACGGCAGCAGGAGCAGGCGAACGCGAGTATGATATTTGAGGCGCGGGCGGTGACGACGAGCAAACATGGTCTATGTCTTTCACAGTGTCCGCGGTAAAAAGAACAGGGAAAACCTACGGCTGTCAGACTGAACCGACAGCCGTAGGTTCTGGCTGGCTTGTATAGCGGCTTTATAGCCGCTCCATGAGCAGGCTTCGCCGTGAGCTCAGCCGAACGGTATGGAAACCTGCTCTACAAGGGCTAGGGTCGCAGGACCACGATGGTGGTGCCGTCGCTATCGCCGTCCGGGTCATGGTTCTGGCCCGCGTCGTAGGTGAACCCGGCAGCCGTGATATTGTCAACTGTCATGGTCACAAACGAATTGGTGGCCGTCGCCATTCTGGGCGAGCGCATACGACAGGCGCCTGCGGGATTGGTCGTACAACTGGCCGCAACGGCGGCGCCGGATTCGGGCGTGAAAGTCGCAGATACCGTCGCGCCACTCACCGGGGCGTGAGCGTCATCGTGCACCCGCACGATAACCGTCGCCTGCCATCTCGCGCCGACGACGCGCGCGCTGCCGTCCAGATCGCCCGAGTGGACAGCCGGGCCGCCCGCGCCGCCGCAGTCGGGGAAGCGGAACGAGCCGATGCGGGTCTTCCAGGAGGCCGAGCCTGTGGTCTGAACCCATTCTTGGGTGTACCAGAAGGTACAATCGTCCACCGGATCCACCGCCATCATACTATAGTCGCCCCAGCGGTTATACGTATTATCGGTTTGCGAACCGCTGCCGGCGACGATCGTACCCTCACCCTGCGGCATCGTGCCGAGCGGGTCGCTGGCCAGGCGGCCAGTGTACTGCACCGACGGGTAGATGGTGCTGCTAGAGGTCGAGTAGCCTAGCGCGATGTTGCCGTTGACGTCCATAGCGGCGCTACCCATCCAGCGGTGAGCCGCATCGGGCGCAAAGCTGCCCTGCTGGTAGATGACCCAACCGCCGCCGCCGGTGTTGCGCAGCTCATACCAGCGCACGCCGGCGTGACTCGTCGCATCGACGTCTACGGTGTGGTTGGTCACCAGCGTCTCGTAGCCGCCAAAGTTGCGGTATTGCAAGCGATACATCAAGCGGTCCGAGATGGCGTCCAGCTTGGCCGTCGTGCCGGGCTGCGGGATGCACTTGCGGCCGTTCGATCCACAGCTCAAACCGCTGTCAAAAGCGGCTGTGGGCAGGGCCGTATCGAAAGTGAAGGTGGAATTGGCCGTATTCGTCCAATCCACGTGGAATTCCCACAACTGAACTTGATCGGGAGAATAACCCCAGGCGTCGTCGTCCACCTCGGCAAAGATATTGGGCGCGCCGGCCGGTGGAACGGGGCCATCCAGGTCAGAGGGCAGCATGCCGCCCAGGTTGGGATCGGTGCTATACAGGTCGAACTTGACCATACGCGCCACGCCGCCGACGAGCATCTGGTCGCGCTCAAAGACGGCCACGCCCTGGCCGCCCCAGGTGAAGGTGCCGCCGTTGAACTGGTTGACGGCCATATAGTAACCATCCGGCCACACGCCGAACTTGGGATAGTCGTTCAGCTTGGTATTGCTCCACAGGAAATCGTAGCGATGCCAGGCCCCCAACGGATCGCCCGTCTGCGAGACGGCAATACACTGGTGAAAGTTGTTGAGCAAGCTGGAGGGGAAAGCGAACTGGCTCATGAGCCAGCGATCGGCCAGCGCGTCGTACAGCACGATGGGGTCGCCGTTGTTATTCGTCTCGCAAATCCCGCCAAAGCCGGCCCATAGCGTGTTGCCGGCGGCCGGGCCGTACAGACTGACGCCAGACTTGTTCCAGATCTGGAAGCTCAGGTTGATCCACTGCACATAGTGGTTCGGGCCAACGTCGCCTTCCGTGTCGGGCGGCCAGCCCCCGAAGAGATTGCCTACACCGTCAAAGCTCAGAATAGGAGCCGGGATATTCGGTTCCACGGCGCCGGTCTGTAGCACCGGGTCAACAAAGCCGGTGATCTCGTTCGCCTCCTGGCCGCCACGCAGATCCAGATTGACGAATTGATCTGGGTCTGCTCCCTGAAGCGTAGGGGCGATGGGCGTAATCGAGCCTAACGGAGCCGAAACGTCATTTTTGACCGGATAAACCACCTCAGGTCCAAAGGCGCTGGATGCAACGCTTTGATCCACGCCGACCGGCGATGCCACACCCACAGCCGCGACTGACCGCAAGGCGCGTTGGTGCACGACGCTCTCCGCGGCCGGGCCTACCGGTCCGGCCAAAAGCGTAACGCCGGCAACCATAAAAACCAACAGTAAACCGATACGTCTGATCACAATGTTCCTCCTACTAGCGTAAAAAAATATAAAGTGGGTTATGCTTTACAGAAACAGGGAATGCGCCGAAATAAAGTGTGATCACCCCCTTCCAAACGACAGTTGATCGAAAGCACAAGCACTGCCGGGACTGACAAGTCCTTCAATCCGTGTACTGGCTATCAATCCACAGGCTTCATGTCAGGAGTGATGAGTGGAGTCAGATGATCCCTATTCAATATCGCGTTATAGGGTCTGAATATAAATAATTATACCACAGAACAATCTGTACGTGTGTTAAGAATGGTGAAAATCGAGAAAAAGAACTGTTAGAAATTGTATGAATCGCAATCGCCCACACGCGGTTTCACGAGATCGCAGATTTCCTCAGGTGAGATTGGTTTAACCGTACAAGCGCCCACCATAGCGTAACAGGCTTGCCCCGCGCTATGTTCGATAGTACAATCATGTCAGCGGTAAATGACGACCGCCAAGCTGATCCACGGTCCTTTAGAACATTTCAGCAGCCAGGGAGGTAAAATGAATACGACGATGGGCGCCGATCTCCTGGTCAAGTGTCTGATCCAGGAAAATGTTCGCTTTGTGTTTGGCATTCCGGGTGGGCAACTGTGCCCTATCTTGGATGCCATCCGCCGTTTCGGGACGGACGCGGGCTTACAGTTCATCATGACCCGGCACGAGCAGGCCGCCGCGCACATGGCCGACGCTTACGCTCGCGTCACCGGCGAGCCGGGCGTGTGCATCGGTACGGTGGGACCCGGCGCCGCCGACCTGGTACCTGGCGTGTACGCCGCCTGGGCCGACTCGATCCCGATGCTAGTGCTCACAGCCCAAAACCAGACCTGGAAGAGCTACCCCGAACGCGGCTCGATGCAGTCGCTGGACCAGGTCGGCCTGTTCGAACCGATCACCAAGTGGCGCGCCCGTGTGACCCACTGGCAGCGCGTCCCTGAGCTGGTGCAGCGCGCCTTCCGCGTGGCCGTGTCGGGCCGTCCGGCCCCGGTCCACCTGGACCTGCACGTGGACGTGCTGGTGGCGACCGGCGACGAGTCATCCCTCACCTTCCCTCCAGCCGCTCCCGAGCGTTACCGGCCCGAGCGCCGGCCCGTCGCCCCGCCCGAACTGATCGAAGCGGCGGCTCACACGCTGGTGGAGGCCGAGCGCCCGCTGATCCACCCCGGCGGCGGGGCGCTGCGCTCCGGCGCGTGGGACGAGGTGCGTGAGCTGGCCGAATATCTCTCGGCCCCGGTCACCACCAGCCAGGGCGCGTGCGGTGTGCTGCCCGAAGACCACCCATTGTGTCTCATCGCCGGCGGCTATGGCGCGCTGGGTGCGCAGGCCATGGCCGACGTGGTGTTGCTGGTCGGTGGGCGGCTGGGCGACGTGGACTTTTGGGGGCAACCCCCCTTCTGGGGCGAGCCGGAGCACCAAAAGCTGATCCAGATCGACATCGCCCCAGAGAACGTGGCCCTCAACCGTCCGGTGGACCTGGCGCTGGTCGGCGACGCACAAGCCACCCTGCGCGCGCTCATCCAGGCCGTGCAGCGATTGACGCCCCCCGTCCCCGAGCGCCCCAGCATGGCCGAATACCAGGAGACCCAGGCGGTCTGGCTGGCGCAGTTCGAAGAAGGAGCCACGTCGGAGCAAAAACCCATCCATCCGCTGCGCCTGCTGCGCGACGTGCGGGCTTTTTTTCCGCGCAACGCCATCTGCGTGGTGGACGGCGGCAACACCAACGTGTGGTCCCACTATGTGAACCGGGTTTACGAACCCCGCTCCTTCCTGTGGACGGCCGACTCCGGCCACCTGGGAGCCGGTTTGCCCTACGCCATCGGGGCCAAACTGGCCCGGCCCGAGCGCCCGGTGTATGCGATTTGCGGCGATGGAGCTTTCGGTCTGAACATCCAGGAGCTAGAGACGGCCGCCCGACTCAAGCTCCCCTTTGTCGTCGTCGTGGCGAACGACCGTCAGTGGGGGATGATCAAAGCCGTGCAGATGGCGGCCTATGACGCCCGTTACATCGGCGTGGATTTCAACGACGTGCGCTACGACCAGGTGGCCCAGGCCATGGGCTGTTGGGGCGAGCGGGTGGAGGAACCGGAAAGCATCACACCGGCCCTGGAGCGGGCCGTGGCCTCGGGCAAGCCGGCAGTGCTAGATGTGGTCGTGGACGCGTGGGCTAACTTGACCCCGCCCGACCTGGAAAACCTGGACGCGGTGTGGATGGAAGGATGCGAGCTGCCATGGTGACGATGAAAGCGGCGGTTTTTCAAGGGATCGGGCAAATCGAGGTGGCCGATGTGCCCTGGCCGGAACCGGGAGCGGGCGAGGTCCTGGTGCAGGTCGGTTATTGCGGCATCTGCGGCTCCGACCTGGAAGCGCTGCAGGTCGGCATGTACGAGCCGGGATTGATCATCGGGCACGAGTTCGCCGGGGCCATCGCCGGGCTGGGCCCAGACGTGAGCGGTTGGCGCGTAGGGGAGCGGGTGGTGGTCAACGACGCCATCCCGTGCGGCGTGTGTGGCCCGTGCCGGGAGGGGCGGCTAGACGCCTGCGAGGACCTGACTATGGTCGGCGTCACCCACGACGGGGCCATGGCCGAATACATCAAGGTCACAGCCAGAGGGCTACATCGCTTACCCGCTGGCGTCAGCCTGCGCCGGGGCGCGCTGGTCGAGCCGCTGACAGTGGCGTTACACGGCGTGCGTCGCTCGCGGCTCAAGGCAGGCGACCACGCGCTGGTGATGGGCGGCGGCCCCATCGGGCTGCTGACGCTGCAATGCGCCCGATTGGCCGGGGCGCGCACGGTGGTCGTCACCGAGATAGACCCCACCCGCGCGGAACTGGCAGAGCGATTGGGCGCGACGCTCGTGCTGGACCCAAGCCGCGACAACGTCGGCGTGGCGCTGGCGGGCCTCACCGACGGGCGCGGTCCCGACGTTATCTACATCTGTACGGGCGCGCCGGCGCCCTATCGAGATGCCGTCTCGCTGGTGCGCAAGGGCGGGCAGGTTTTCGTCCTGGGCGTGTGCGTGGAACCGGTCGAAGCCGATTTTATGAGCGTCGTACTGAACGATCTGTGCATCGAGGGCAGTCTGGCCGGCCGGGCCGAATTTCCGGCCGCCATCGACTTGGTGGCCCAGGGCCGGGTGGACGTGGAGGCGCTGGTGTCGCACGAGATTCCCCTGGACGACGTCGTGGCCGGGGGGTTCGAGCGCCTAAACACGCCCGGCTCCGGGGCGGTCAAAGTGCTGGTTCGAATAGGAGGAGAACAATGAAATTGGGTTCGCTGGAATACCTGGAGGCCATCAAAGAGCGCTCCAACGCCGACGCCAAATATCTTGAGTTGGCCAAAGGTCACAATGCCTCGTACACGCTGGTGTTGGAGCCGGAGCCTGAACAGGGCGTGACCGGGCAGACCATCGTCGGCTTTGACAACGTGGACGGGGAGATGAACCAGGTCTGGCTGGGGCAGCGCCCCACCGAGTTTACTCTGTCGGCTCCGTACAGCGTGTGGGTGGACATTCTGCGCGGCAAGATGGGTCCGACCAAGGCCATCGCCTCGCGCAAGCTCAAGACGCAGGGACCGTTTCTGCAACTGCTACAGGGCGGCAGCCGCATCATCCGCTGGGTGGAAATTCTGCGCACCATCCCCACCGAGTTTGAGGGGAGCTACGCCCAATACAACTTGCCCGGCAAGTCCACGTGATGCGTGTGCTTGACCTCTCGCGGCTCCTGCCCGGGCCGTACTGCTCGCGTATCTTGGCCGATTTTGGGGCCGAGGTCATCAAGGTCGAGCAGCCCGGCGGGGGAGACTGGGCCCGTTCTGTGCCGCCGTTGGACCCGCACAGCGGCGAGAGCCTGCTCTTTCACGCCCTCAACCGGGGCAAAAAGAGCCTCACCCTGGATTTAAAATCAGAGGCCGGGCGTGCCATTCTGCTGCGGCTGGTCGAGAGCGCCGACGTGCTGTTGGAGAGCTTTCGCCCCGGCGTGATGGAGCGGCTGGGGCTGGGATACGCGCGCCTGGCGCAAGCGAACCCGCGCCTGGTCTACTGCGCCTTGAGTGGTTACGGCCCAGATGGTCCATACCGGGAACGGGCCGGCCATGACCTGAATTACAGCGGGCTGGCCGGCCTGCTAGACCTGACCGGGCCGCGCGACGGGCCGCCGGTTATCCTTGGCGCGCCCGTGGCCGACCTGGCCGGGGCGCTGTGGGCGACGGTGGGCATTCTGCTGGCCCTGCTGGAACGGGAGCAAACGGGCGTGGGCCAGCGCGTAGACGCCTCGTTGTTGGGCGGTGCGCTGGCCTGCCTGCCGCTGGCGCTGGCCAGATTGCAGGGCGGTCAGCCAATGAGACGCGGCGCCGGCGACCTGGCCGGCGGGCAGGTATGTTACCAGATTTATGCGACCCAGGACGGCGGGTATATGACGTTGGCGGCGCTGGAGCCACAATTTTGGAGCGCCTTTTGTCAGGCCGTAGGGCGCGAGGATTTGCTGAACCAGCAACACGCGCCGACCGGTCCCGGCGAGCCGGTCTACGAGGACCTGTGCGCGCTCTTTCGCTCGCGCACGCGCTCAGAGTGGACCGCGATATTGAGTAAGGTAGACGCCTGTTGCGAGCCGGTGTACACGTTGGCAGAGGCGCTGGACTCGCCGCCGGTGCAAGCATTAGGCAAGCTTGCCGACGCGGTTCTCCTGCCGCCGGTGCGTCTGTCGGGCCATCCGGTTTCCTCGCATGCTCCTGCTCCCACCCTAGGACAGCACACGGCGACTTGTTTGGCCGAGTTGGGTTACGACGAGGCGATGGTGATGGCATTGCGCGAGCAAGGGGTGGTATGAGTCAGCGATCAAACACCACCTGGTCGCTACCCGACCTCCCCCACACCTACGATTTCACCGCAGCACCCGCTCATCGCCTACCCGGCGGGTCACACCGGTGGCGTCCAGGTGCTCCAAAAAGCCCAGGGCATATTTGCGGCTGGCGTTGAACAGATCGCGGACCTGGCCCACGGTGATGCTGCCATTTTCCTGGATGAAGGCGCGGGTGCGCTCGATCATCTCGTCGTAAGTTTCGGCCAGAAAGAGCACGTCCTCGTTGACTTGCACCAGCCGGCGCTGGATCAACAGCGCCGCCAGCACCTCCTCGGCCCCGTCGAGCGCCGCCAGGCTTTCCTTAACCGAGGGAGGCGTGAAACGGTCGGCGCGGAAACGTTCCAGCAGCGCCTCGACTTGTTTTTGCTGTTGCGCCGAGAAGCGCACGGCGTGCGTGGGCAGGCGCACGACAGCGCCCTCGTCGGCCACCTGCCCCTCGGCGGCGGCCTGGGCCATCACGGCGTTGAAGCGGTCCTTGACCGTGGGCTGGAGCCTGAGCCGGCCCCGCAGCGCCTCACGGGGCATGCCGACGCGCAAGGGGTTGTTCTGGTGGAAAGTGTGTAGCTCACGCTCTATCTGCTGGGTGAGGGCCGACCAACCCGAGCGCGAGACAAAGAGCTGCTGTCCCCCGTCGCCGCGCAGCGTGCTCTCACCCAAAATCACCACCTGGCTCGACGCTACTAATTCGACCAGCGCCGGCCCCGTCTCTTGGCCCAGGCCGCTGGCCTGCGCCAGCTCGGCCCCGGTCAGCGGCCCGCGCCGTTCGAGCGTCTGCAAGGCCACCTCCGCCGGCGCACCCTGGGCCAATGTCTCCAGACGTTGGATGACCTGGGGCCGAAAGCGACGGTGACGCTGGCCGGGGTGTGGGTCCACCACCGTCCCCCCGCCAATGGTCAGCGAGGGCGAGGGCAAGCGCACGATAAATCGGTCGCCCTTGATCAGCGGTACAGGGTTGGCCAGACGCAGTTGCACCCAGCCGCTCTGCCCGGCCGGCACTATCTCGTCGGCCAACAGACGCACGTGAGCCAGCACCTCGGCCGCGCCGCTGAAAAACTTGACTTGTTGGTTGTGCTGTAAAGGCCAGGGGTTGTCACCCAGATAATCCAGCCGGGCGTCCACTAACACGGTTCCCCGCAGCCAACCGGGAATCGTAAGCACATCGCCGCGCTTCAAATCTTCTTTGCGCACGCCGGTGAGGTTCACGGCCACCCGGCTGCCGGGCACGGCCTGCTCGATTTTGTGTTTGTGCGTTTGCAAGCCACGCACCCTGGCCTTGAGTCCCTGGGGCTGGATTTCGACTTCCTGGCCGACGCTGAGCGAGCCGTCTGTCAGCGTGCCGGTGACGACCGTGCCAAAGCCCGCAATGGTGAACACACGGTCCACCGGCAAGCGTGGGCGGCCCCGGTCGCGTCGGGGTTGGCTGGAAGCCAAAACCCGTTCTATCACCTCCAGCAATTCGCTCAAGCCCTGGCCCGTGCGCGCCGACACAGGGACGAGAGGAACGCCATCCAGACACGTGCCTTCCAACGCCTCTTCGACCTCGGCCGTCACCAATTCCAACCAACCTTCTTCGTTGATCAGGTCCACTTTGGTCAGCGCGACGACGCCGCTTTGGATGTGCAACAGGTCGAGGATGGCCAGGTGCTCGCGGGTTTGGGGCATCACTCCCTCGTCGGCAGCGATGACAAACAGGGCCGCGTCGATCCCACCCACGCCGGCCAGCATGTTTTCGATAAAATCTTTGTGGCCGGGCACGTCTACCACGCCCACCGGCTCGCCATTGGGCAGCGTGAGCCAGGCAAAGCCCAGGTCAATGGTCATCTCGCGCTCCTGCTCTTCGCGCAGCCGGTCGGGGTTGATGCCGGTCAGGGCCTGCACCAGGGTAGACTTGCCGTGATCCACGTGGCCCGCAGTGCCAATGACGCGCACGGTCTATTCTCCCTGCTCGTCGTCTTTGGGCGACTGCGCCGACGGGAGCGGTCGAATTTTGGGCAGGTTTTCGGGTTTTCGGGCCACCGCCTTGAACGATTCGGGCATGGGTGGGCGTTGCTTGATCAACTTGTCCCAGGTGGCGGTCCACTCGCGGGGGCCTACCATAAAGGCCTGCACCCACGCTTCCTGTACTTCCCACAAGGCCTGCACCTGGGGAGAAAGCTGTAACAAGTAATTTTCTATTGCCTGCACGTGGGCAGAGCGTCTTTCGTTAAAGCGCGCGTTTTCGCGCCAGCGTTCGTCGTTCTCCAGCCGGAAGCGATCCCACTCTTTTTGGCGCTCGGTGTGCCACTCTTCCACCACCCGTTTCTGGCGATCCTCGGCGATGCGCTGCATCTCGGCCATTTCGTCTTGGCGGCGCTCGATGCGCTCGCGAAAGGGGTCCAGGTCGGCCAGGGCGCGGCGGACCAGCTCGTGTTGCTCGCGGGTGCGCACCATTTGGGAGGTCAGGTTGACCGTTTCTTGCTTGATCTCTTCCACCAACTTGCCCCATTCGGCCACCTGACGCTCCCAGCGGAACTCGGTCACGCGCTGGTTCTCGATGACGCGGCCCTGCTCCTCCAACAATTCGGCCGCGCGGTCCAGCTCTTTGCGCTTGGCTTGAATTGACTCTTCGATCAACGGTAGCTTGCTGGCCAGATCATCCGACTTTTTGTTGAGCGCGGTGGCATCCGACTCGAGCTGGGCGATGCGCCGGCTGTCTTGGCGGCGCTGCTCTTCCAGATAGACTACCGACTGCATGCGGTCTTCCAGCCGTTTGTCCAGCTCGGCCAGTTGGTGCTGCAACATGATGACCGGCGCATTGAGCCGGCTTAGCTCGGCGTGCAGGCTGGTGATCTCTTCGTCGTAGCGCGGCAGCGGTTTCATCTCCTTGCGTATCTCGGCGATCTGGCGGGTGAACGTCTCTTGCTCCACCTGGCGCAGGCGGCTCAACTCACGATGGGCCTTTTCACGCTTTTCTTCGTTGGTCTCGATGAGCAGCGTCAATTCCTGGCGCAGTTGCTCCATGGCGCGATCGATTTGCGCAAACTTGACCAGCTCGGCCCGGGTGCTGTTCAGCAAGCCCTCTAATTCTTGAATCTGGCGGGCCTGGACCTGTAGCTTGCCGGTCTGGGCTTCCAGGCGCTCTAGCAGCGTCGAGATCAGTTCTTTGTCCTTGCGGCGTTCCTCGTCCAAAAAGGTCAGCCGTTGGCTCAGCTCGGACAGTTCCATGGTTTGAAAGACGGTAGGCATAGGCGTCGCTCCCCACACAAGATGATTCATTATAGCATCAATACCCAGGCCAAGCAAAAGTAGGACAAGATGGCATCTTGTCTTCTTGACGGAAGCGGGCAACCATCCTATAATCCGGCGCAGCGTGTCGAAAGAATCCAACGACCCTTGACGGAGATTCAAACATGCGCATCGGATTCGACGCTCGACTGATCTACTATCAACAAGCCGGCATCGGCCAGTACATTTTACACCTGGTGCAGGGATTGGGACGGCTGTTTCAAAAAAGGACGGCCGAGGAACTGTGGGTCCTGCATAGCCGAAAAGCGCCCCGGTTGAAACTGCCCAGCGGCGTGCGCCAGGCCAGGCTGTGGACCCCCAGCCACCATCGCTTCGAAAGCGCCGCCCTGCGAGCCGAGTTGCTCGGAAAGCGCCTGGCGCTGTTGCACAGCCCTGATTTTATCCCCCCCTTTGGAGGGCGCTTTCGATCCATTATCACCATTCACGACTTGAACTTTATCCATTTCCCGCAGTTCCTCACCCCCGCGAGCGCGCGTTACTACGGCCAAATCCATCGCGCCGTCCGGCGAGCCGACCACATCCTGACCGACTCGCACTGGACGCGACAGGACGTCATCACCGCACTTGGCGTCTCACCCGAACGTGTGACGACGGTGCACCTGGCGGCCAATCCTGTCTACCGACCCATCACCGACCATCAAGAAGTACGCCGAACGGTGAGCGGCTATGGCTTGCCCTCCGACTTTATTATTTTCGTAGGCACTTTGGAACCGCGCAAGAACGTCTCGACGCTCTTGAAAGCCTTCCACCGCCTGCGCGAACAGGGATACAAGCTTCACCTGGCGATCGTGGGGCGCAAGGGCTGGCTGTACGAAGACATTTTTTCCACGCTGACCCAGCTCAAGCTGGCCGACTATGTCCATTTTTTGGAAAACACACCCAATGAAGACCTGGCCCGCCTGTACAACGCCGCCCAATGTCTGGCGCTCCCGTCCTATTACGAAGGCTTTGGTCTCCCCCCCCTGGAAGCGATGGCCTGCGGCACGCCGGTGGTCGTCTCTAATCGCGCCTCGCTGCCCGAAGTGGTGGGCGACGCGGGCTTGCTCATTGACCCTGACCGCCCGGAAGAACTGAGTGCAGCGTTGGTCCGCGTCCTCGACGACGGCGAGTTGCGCGCTACACTGCACCGGCGGGGCTTGAAACGCGCCAGCGAGTTTTCCTGGGCCAGGGCCGCCCACGAGACATTGTCAGTCTATGAGCAAGTATTAGCCAGCTAATCAACGCCAATGCACATCTTACTGCTTACCCCTCAACTGCCCTATCCGCCGCACCAGGGAACGACTATACGTAATTGGGGCCTGATCCATCACCTCGCCCGGCGGCATCAGGTATCGCTGCTGTCTTTCCTGGAGCCAGGACAGGCGCTGGAGCGCGCCGATCCTTTACTAGAGGTGTGCGCGCAAGTCGAAACCGTGCCCACGCCTCCTGCTCGCTCACTTGCGCGACGGGCCTGCGACACGTTGATCCGCCCACTGCCCGACATGGCCCTGCGATTGGCTTCTCCCGCGTTTGCCGAACGTCTGGTCGCCTGGCTCGACCGCGCACCCTTTGACGTGGTCCACGTGGAAGGCATCGAGATGACGCCCTACCTGGATCGAGTGCTGGAGCGCGTTCCTGTCGTGATCTTGGACGATCACAACTGCGAATACAAGCTCCAAAAGAGCTACGCCCAGATTGACGCCCGCATCCCCCGACGCTGGCCGGGGGCGCTCTATTCGTTCATCCAATGGCAAAAACTACGTCGCTATGAAGCCAGCGTGTGTCGCCGCGCCCACCACGTGCTGGCCGTCTCCGAGACTGACGCCCAGGCTCTATGCCAGATCGTCCCCAACCTGGACATCACCCTCATCCCCAACGGCATCGACGCCGACCAATACACCCCAATCTACCAATCTACCACCAACGCACCTACGCTCATCTTTACTGGCAAAATGGACTTTCGCCCCAACGTGGACGCCGTGCGCTGGTTCGCCGACCAGATCTGGCCCCTCGTGCGGGCCGCCGCGCCCGATGCGCACTTTTTCGTCGTGGGGCAGCGCCCCCACTCACAATTGGACGACCTGCGCGACGACCCGTCGCTGACGCTCACGGGTTGGGTGGATGACATGCGTCCCTACATCAGCCAGGCTACGGTGTACGTCGCGCCGCTGCGCATGGGCAGCGGCACGCGGCTCAAACTGCTGGAAGCCATGGCCTGGGGAAAGGCCATCGTCAGCACACGCATGGGCGCCGAAGGATTGACTCAAGCCACCGGCGACGCGCCGGCGCTGGTGCAGGTGGACGACGACGACCCGCTGGCCTTTGCCGGCGCCGTCATCGCTCTGCTGCAAGACCCAGAACGACGGGTCAGGCTCGGTCGGGCCGCCCGCGCCTTTGTGGAGACGCACTATGATTGGCGCGTCATCATCCCTCGCTTAGAAGCGCTATACGCCCGCCAGAGAGAGGACCGATGACTCGCACGCCGCGTCAACGCCTGCGCCTCGCGCTGCTTCGGGCCTATGCCCGTTTCAAGTCCGCGGATCACGCCTCACGCCTCACGCCTGACGTTTCACGCATCCTCGTCATCCGCCCAGACCACCTGGGCGACCTGCTCTTCACCACGCCTGCGCTGCGCGAGCTGCGCCGGCGTTACCTGGCCGCCCACGTCACGGCGTTGGTGGGTCCGTGGGGCGCGCCGGTCCTGGCCAACAACCCGCACGTGGATGAGATCGTCTCGTTGCCCTTTCCCGGCTTCACGCGCCAACCCAAACCCTCCCCGTGGCAACCGTACACGTTGCTGCGGCGCTGGGCGCGACAGTTGCGCGGGCAATACGACCTGGCCTTCATCTTGCGCTTTGACCATTGGTGGGGCGCAATGCTGGCGCACTTGGCAGGCGTCCCTGTGCGGGTGGGTTACGATTTCCCGGAAGTCAAACTCTTTTTGAGTCGCGCTTTGCCCTACACAGCCGGGCGACACGAAGTGGAGCGGAATTTGAGGTTGGTAGATTGGGAATGGGTAGATTGGGAGGACCAATTTCCCAATCTACCAGTTTCCCAACCGACCGAGTATCACATCCCTGAGCAGGCCGGC
Organism: Anaerolineae bacterium; assembly: GCA_034435435.1. Taxonomy (GTDB): domain Bacteria; phylum Chloroflexota; class Anaerolineae; order S140-20; family S140-20; genus DAOTXN01. Next base: position 33,555 of record DAOTXN010000030.1, read on the forward strand.
GTGTGGGCCAGGAACCTGCTGCAAAACCGCCCGGCTATTGCTATCCATCCGGGCGCAGGGGCAGCCGTCAAATTGTGGCGCGTGGAAGGGTGGGCCAAAGTGGGGGATGCCCTGGCGCAGGAGACCGGCTACCAGGTCATCCTGACCGGCGCGGACGCCGAGCGCCCACTATGCCAGGCCATCGCCGAGAAAATGTCCACCCTGGCCTGGGTCGTGGCTGGGGAGACCACGCTGGACCAGTTGGCGGCCATGTTTGCCCGTTGCCGCCTCGCCCTGGGGCCAGATAGCGGCCCGATGCACCTGGCGGTGGCCGTCGGCGCGCCCACGGTTCACCTCTACGGCCCGATCGACCCGACCGGCTTTGGGCCATGGGGGCCGCCGGAGCGCCACCGGGTGCTCATCTCGGCCTGGCCGTGCATCCCGTGCAACCGGCTCGATTATCAGGATACCGAGATTCCATCTCACCCCTGCGTGCGTGAAATCACGGTGGAAGACGTGTTGGCAGCGGCGCGGGAGGTGTTGACGACCGCTTGAATCCCTCCGCCTCTTCCAGAGACCGGACGCCCGACGTTAGCTTTCTTTTTTTCCTACTGTCGCCACGTAAATCGCAAACTGCTCTACGCCGTCCAGTCCTAACAGCTCGTTCAGCGCCTCGTCGTCGAACGCGGCGATGGCGCACACCCCAGCGCCGATGGCCTGGGCGGCCAAGTACAGATTTTGGCAGACGTGCCCTGCGTCCAGGTGCAGGTAGCGATAACCGCGCTGACCGTAGCGCCAAGTCATCCGATAAGCCACGGCGGTCCAGATGAACGTGACGGCGCTGCGCTTCACGTAAGGCTGATCCAGACAGGCCTTGACGGCAGCATCGGCCAGCTTGGCTTCCAGGCTATCTACCACCAATTTGTGCTCCAGCGCAAGATAGCGATAAAGCCCCGCCTGCAACGTCGCCACGTTGTTGACCAGCAAATAGGTCTCAAAGGCATGGCGCGCGCCGGCCGAAGGCACGGTGCGCAGCGTGGCGTATGTGTCCACCGTCTCCTTGACGCCCTGAGTGCACCACAGCAAAAACGAGAGTTCGTCCAGCGTCAGTGGTCGCTCGGCGTACTGGCGCAGGCTGCGCCGGGTTTCAATGGCGGTTCGCAGATCAAAGCCGAACGTCGGCAGCTCAGACGGCGCGGGCAGGTCAATCAGAGACCGGCTTGAGTCGAAGGGCAGTTGGAGCGGCGGTTGGGTCACTCCCTGGCTCTGATCCGAGCGGGCCAGGTAACGGTACTGCGTCTTGTGCATGAATTCTGGACCGATGCTTAAAGGCATGACATATCCTCCGGGGTTGTGCTGAAACTCAAGAACAAAGGTTTCGCGGCCACGCGCCGGCCTACCTATCCTGGTAGGCCTCGGGCAATGCGCTCCAGGCTCGCTCCAGGTTCGCGGCCAGTTGCCGATCAGTGTCCAGGGCCGCTGCCCGCTCGTAGGCCCGAATAGCCTGGTCAAAACGGCCTTGATCCGCTTGCAGGCGACCCCAGTGATAATAGGCCGAGGCCAGGTTCGGGTCGAGGGTGAGCGCCTGGGTCAGGCTGGCCGCGGCCTGCGCCGGTTGATTGGCGAGAAAATAGGCCCAGCCCAGCAGATCGTGGGCGTCGGCGGCGGCGGGGGTCAACTCTACCCATCGTCGGGCGGCAAAAAGGCCCGACTGGCCCGCTCCGATGCCGGTGTCCAGATAAAAATGGGCCAGGGTTTTCCAGACTTGAACATCCTCAGGAGCCAATTCTGTGGCAAAAAGCAACCATGCTTCAGCAGCCGTGTACTCGCCCTGCGCAAGATAGGTCGCCCCGATCTGTAGGCACAAGGCGGAGTTCTCCCGATCTAGATCAAAAGCAACCTCGAACAAGTACCGCGCCAGATCAGGCCGGGCGTGGCGATCCCAATATGATCCCGCCAACGTCAAGGCTATCGGGGATTGTGGGGCGAGTTGCAGCGCATAGGCGAACGCGGCGGCGGCCCAATCCGTCTGCCCGATGCGGTCGAGCGTCTGGCCCAGATAGGCAAAGGCGTCGGCGTAGGCAGGGTTGCGATGGACAGCCAATAAAAGAGAGCGCAGCGCCAGCATCGTCGCCGCACGCGAAAAGGTGGCCGGCGACGCCGCATTGAGCGACGAGGGGTCGAGGCCGAGTAGGGCCGCGCCCAACAGCGTCGAGCGGTAGGCAGGATCGGCGCTGGCAACGGCCTGGCGATTGGCCGCCAACACAGGTTTTAGCGCGGCTTCCCAGACGGGGTCTTGAGCCGCCTGCTCCAGGTGGGGTATGGCAGCGGTGGGCTGGGGTTCTATCAACAGCAGTCCCAGCCAGGCGTGGGCGACCGGATCGTTCGGGTCGGCGGCCAGCAGGAACTCCAGTTCTCGTTGTGCGCGCGACCAATCGGCCAGAGCAATGGCCGATTCGGCCAGAGCCAGGCGGGCTGCACGCTCAAAGGGATGGCGGCTCAGGAGGCGCGCCCAGTAGCGCACGGCGCGGCGGTCATCGCCCTGGGCGGCGTGCAAACGGGCCAGGCTGGCATCCAGGGCGGCGCTATCGTCGCCTCGCCGCAGCGCCTGGTCGTAGGCGGTAAGCGCGGCGTCAACCTGCCCCACAGCGAGATACAGATCGCCCAGCATGCGCCACGGTTGGGGGTCGGCCGGCCGACGGGCGGCTGCCAACTGCAACGCGCCGTCGCGCAGAGCCGTTACTGCAACGGCGTCGGTCGGGCCAGGCGAGAGGGCCAAAATGAGACCCAAGGCCAGGATCAGGACGAGCCAGCGCCTTTTGATTTGGACGAGCAGCGTCGGCATAAAGTGATTATAGCATAATCTATCTCCAAAGAAAACAACCCTTGCGAAGGTTGAGAGCCTTCGCAAGGGTCCGGGTCAAAATAGGGAAATAGTTTTTAGCCCAGTTTCTCTTTGAACGCTTGGGTCAGCGCCGGGACGACCTGGAACAGATCGCCGACAATGCCATACTGGGCCAGCTTGAAAATCGGCGCTTCGGGGTCCTTGTTGATGGCAACGATGATCTTGCTGGTGCGCATACCGGCCTGGTGCTGGATGGCCCCCGAGATGCCGCAGGCGATGTACAAGTCGGGCGAGACGGTCTTGCCGGTCTGCCCCACTTGATGGGCGTAGGGAATCCAGCCCGCGTCCACGGCGGCGCGCGACGCGCCCAGGGCCGCGCCCAACGTTTTGGCCAGCTCGGCCACGGGGGCAAAGCCTTCCGGCCCGCCCACGCCCCGCCCGCCGGAGACGATGATGGCGGCGTCGGCCAGGCTGACCTGGCCCTCGGCAATGGTCAGACCGGTCACTTTGTTCATGATGTCATCCTCGGCCAACACTGCGTTGACTTTGAGCACCTCGCCAGCCCGCCCGGCGTCGGGTTCGGGTTTGGGAAAGGCGCGAGCGCGCAAAGTGATGATCTGCGGGCGGCGCCGAGCGACGACGCATTTGGAGAGTAACTTACCGGAGTAGATGGGGCGCGTGGCGACGACGTTACCATCTTGGACTTCCAACGCGGTCACGTCGGCGATGGCGCCCGTATTCAGGTCTACAGCGACGGTGGGAGCCAGCTCGCGTCCGCGCGTGGTGGCGCCCATCAGGATGACAGCGGGTTGGTGCTCGGCGGCCAGCTTGCTCAACAACGCGGCATACGCTTCGGCGCGAAATTCGGCCAACGTGGCGTCTTCGGCCACAAAGACCCGGTCGGCGCCGTGAGCGATGGCATCCTGAGCCAGCCCTTGTACACTCTGCCCAAAGAGGCAGGCCGAAACCTGGCCGCCATAAGCGCTGGCGATGCTGCGCGCTGCGCCGATAGCCTCCCAAGAAGGGGGAGCGACCTCGCCTTGATAATGCTCGATCCAGACGAAAATTCCTTGTGCGGTCATGATCTCCCCTCCTAAATCACCTTTTCGGCGATGAGTTTGTCGGCCAGTATGGCGGCAGCGGTCTTGACGTCGTCGGCCTGGATGATCTCGGCCTCACTCTCGCGCACAGGCAGCGCAAAGACGGTGGGCCAGGCCACACCCGAACCGGCCGCGCCAACCTTGTCCGCCTCGGCCCCGATTTCGGCGGCGTCCCACACGGGCATGTCCATTTTGGACGCTTTGCGGATGCCGATGAACGAGGGATAGCGCGGTTCGTTGATCTCTTTGACGGTGCCGATGACGGCCGGAATGCGTGAGGCGATGGCCTGACGGCCCTGTTCTACCAACCGCTCGACGGTGATGGTCCGGGCGGCGGGGTCCACCCCGGTCACTTTGGACACGTACATCAGGGGCGCAAAGCCCAAGCGGCGGGCCAGCGCCGGGCCGACCTGGCTGGTGTCGGTGTCCACGCTGCCGCGTCCGAGCAACACCAGGTCCACGTCGCCTAGCTTTTCGACCGTTTTGGCTAGGATGTAACTGGTAGCCAGGGTGTCCGACCCGGCAAAGCTATCATCCCAGACGCGAATGGCGGCGTCGCAGCCCATAGCCACGGCGTGCTTGAGGGCTTCGCGCGCCTCTTCGGGACCGACGGCGACGACGGTGATTTTGCCGCCGTGCTTGTCTTTGAGGAGCAGCGCCTCCTCGACAGCGTATTCGTCCCACGGGTTGATGACCAGCGGTGCATCACCCCACGAGACGTTGCCCGCAGCGTCCACCGACATTTTTGCGGCGGTGTCGGGCGTATGTTTGGTACAGACTAGGATGTGCAAGATGACCCTCCTTTACGTTTGGTCTGGACGCCCGGCGCTGGCCAGGCGCGAGTGTGGAACCGGGAGCTTGATTTATGACGCTGTGCGTTACGGCTATTATACCACAAAGACCCCAAGACACCAAGAGCCGTTTTTACTTTGCAGCATTTTGTCTGGGTGGTAAGTGCGTGTCCATCAGCATGTGAACCAGGTGGGGCAGGGCGTAAACCGAGGCTAACGCGGCGTCGGCCTGGGCCAGTTCTGTAGCCGCGCCGTAGCCATAGGCGGCAGCTATGATCGGCAAGCCGTTTTCGTGCGCCGCTTGCACGTCGTCGCCCCGGTCGCCGATGACCAGTGCGGGCCGAGCGGGCAGCCGTTCCAACAACTCGCGCACCATGCGCGGCTTGCTGTCGGCGGAGGATTGGCGATAGCGCACGGCGTCGAAAAAGGGCGACAGTCCCTGCGTCGTCACGACGCGCTCGACGTAAGCGCGCGGGCCGTTGGTGCAAATTGCCATCTGATCGACGGCGGTTCGCAGCGCCTCTAGCGTCTCGCGCACGCCAGGAAAGAGTTGGCCGGTTTCGGGAATCAACTCAAGCTCCGTGCGGTCCACGGCGGCGATCAGCGCGCCGGCCTGCTCCGGTGGGCACTGCTCGCGCAGCCAGGCGTGAAAGGCGCTAACGGGCCGGCCGACAAAATATAACACGGCGTCGTCCGGTGGAACCGGCAGGCCAAAGGCTTCAAAGCTACGCTGCACGGCGGGCAGGGTGACGGTCTGGGTGCGAAAGAGCGTGCCGTCCAGGTCAAAGATCAGTAATCCGTGAGGCGTGAAGCGTGAAGCGTGAAGCGTGGGGCGTTGTTCGTCGTTCGTCATTCGTCGTTCGTCGCCCGTCGCCCGTCATTCGTTCATCGCGTATGCGCCGACCAGGGCGTGCACGTCGCGCCAGACGCGCTCGTAACGGGCCGGGTCCACGGCGGGCCGGGCGATCATTTTGAGACAATAGTCCATCTGGGCCGGGGTGGTAGCAGGCTTGCTGTACAGATCGAGGGCAAATTGAGAGAAATCGCGCACCAGGCAGTCGAAAATCTGGTCGAGCAGATCGGGCGAGACGCCGTAAATCTCGGCGTTTTCGAGTATCAGTTGCCCATAAGGGACCAGGGTGAACAACTCGCCCATCGTCAACAGCCAGTCGGTGTCGCGGCGCTGGGTTTCGTCGGGCGTCGCCAGCGCGAGCAGGCTCTTGAACGCAGCGACCTGCTCCTGAAAGACGCGCACGTTGGGCAGGTCAAAACGGTCGAAAACGGCCTGATAGTCGTGGAACTGGATTTTCCCCAACCCGCCTGTCGGTCCCTGGTCGAACAGGAAGGTGTCGTCGGCGGGGTCGTCGCGCCGGGGAACGGGGGCATAGTCCGCAGGATTAAAGAAATAGTTGGCGATGAATTTGGCGATGAGAGCCAGATTGACGTGGGCCGTGCCCTCCAGCTTGGGCATGGCGCGGATGTCGCGGGCCGCCATCTCGAAATAGGTGTCCTTTTCAAAGCCTTTGGCCGCGATCACGTCCCACAACAGGTTGATGACCTGCTCGCCCTGGGTGGTCACTTTCATTTTGACCACGGGGTTGTAGAGCAGATAGCGCCGGTCGGCCCGCGAGGCGGCGCGCATATAGTCGGCGGCGCGCAGCGTGAACAGTTTCATCGCTGTCAAGCGGGCGTAGGCGTCGGTGAACAAGCGCTTGACGTGCGGGAAATCGGTCACGGCCATGCCATACAGCCGGCGGTTGGCGGCGTGGGTGACGGCCTCGTAAAAGGCGTGGGTGCAGACGCCGATGGAGGCCCAACCCAGGTTGTATTTGCCAATGTTCACCGTGTTGAGCGCGGCGTCCCAGGCTGCCTGGCCTTTGGACAGGATTTCGGCTTCGGTGAGGGAATAGTCGCGCAGGGCGAATTGGGCCACGTAGTTTTGGCTGGCGGTGACGTTTTTGAGCAGGTCGTAGCCGGGGTGGCGATAGTCGGCCACGAAAAACACATATTCGCCCGTGTCGGCCATTTTGCCGAACGTGGAGACCATGGGCGCGACGTTGCCGTTGCCGATGTAGTATTTTTCGCCGTTGGCGCGATAGGTCCCGTCGGGCTGGGGGGTAAGACTCATCTCGGTGGCGTACACGTCGGCCCCGTGGGCCCGCTCCGACAGGCCAAAGGCAAACACCGCGCCGTCGCGTAGCAGCGCCGCCGCCCGGCGTTTCAAGTCCTCGTTCTGGCTCATCCAGATCGGACCGAGGCCCAGGATGCTCACCTGCCAGGTGTACCAATAGCCCAGCCCGTAAAAGGCCAGGATTTCGTTGAATTCACAGTTGCGCCAGGTGTCCCAGCGGGTCGAGCCGTCGCCATAGGCGGTGGGAGTGAGCAGCGTGGCAAAGAGCCGTCCTTGTTTCACAAAATCCAAAAAATCGGTGTAAAAGACGCGCGCGTGGTCGTCGGCTTTGATCTGGCGCTTGCCCTTGCGCTCGAAAAAAGCGATGGTTCGACGCATCAGGTCGCGGGACGCGGCGTCGGGATAATAGCGGTCGTGGTTCGTGGGATTAAAGAGAATCATAGCTTGCCTCTACGTCTGAATACACTGAACGAGTCAAATATCCCTATACAGGGAGGCTTTGCAACAATTCGCTATTGGTGGGATAGGATTCGAAAAGTTTGAGCAACGCCATCATGGCTTCTTTGGGTCTGCGGTCTGCCAGCGCGCGCCGGAGTGCGGCCAGCCGGCGGATGTCGTCTGGAGGGTAGAGCAGGTGTTCCTTGCGGGTGCCGCTGGCGAGCAAGTCGATGGCCGGATAAATATGCGCCTGGGCCAGTGAGCGGTCGAGGATGATCTCGCTGTTGCCGGTGCCTTTGAATTCCTCAAAAATGAGTTGATCCATACGCGAGCCGGTGTCAACCAGCGCAGTGGCGATAATAGTGACCGAGCCGCCGTGCTCAATGTTGCGCGCGAGGCCAAAGAAGCGACGCGGAATCTCCAGGGCTGCGGCGTCCAGACCGCCAGAGAGGGTGCGCCCTGGGTCTCTGTGAGAATCTCTGAGGTTGAAGGTCCGGCCCATACGCGTGAGGCTGTCGATCAGCACAACGATGTCGTGACCGCATTCCAACTCGGCGCGGATGTGTGCCAGCATCAGTTCGGTGAGTTCCACGTGCTCGCGCACACTCTGGTCGCTAGAGCTTGCGAATATCTCTGCGTCCACAGCCCGTCTAAAATAGGTCACTTCTTCCGGGCGCTCGTCCAGCAGCAAGACGATGATGCGCGCTTTGGGATCGTCTGCGCGCATAGAGCGAGCCATTTTTTCCAATAGCGTCGTCTTGCCGGCCTTGGGCGGCGAGACAATGAGGCCGCGCGTGCCCTTGCCGATGGGCGCGACCAGATCGACGATGCGCATGGCCACGTCACCCGTTACGCCCAAGTTGAACCGTTCACAGGGATCCACCGCTGCGAGACGCTGATAGGGTATACGTGATGCGAATTCTTGCGGCGCGAGACCACACACCGACTCGACAGCGACCAGTTCTGCTCCCTTTTTACCGCTCCCAATGAGGCCGGTGACGGTCGCGCCCTCGACAAGTCTGAATTCTTGTATGAGTCGGGATGGAACCATGACGTTGTCGGATGACCATGCTGCGTTGTACAACACGCCATCGCCTCGCTTGGTGTTTTTTAGAATGCCGCTGACATTTTCAGACATAGAACTTACGACTTGGCAGATTTTCGCGGCTGGCGGACGGGTTCTTTGCGCCGCCCGTCGAGAAAATGGTACAGGGTCAATATGGGATGCCGCCACAGCATACGCGGGCCGGCGTAGCGCATCACCGTGCGCACCTGTTGACGCATTTCAGGCTTGTAGCAATGCACCGGACAATTGGCGCACGTCGTCTTGCCCTCCTGGTAGGGGCATTTCTCCAGCCGCAGAAAAGCATAATCCAACAGCGCGTTACAGTCAGCGCACAGCTCGCCCTGGGTATCGTGCTGATCGCGGCAATAGAGGTGAATCATCGCCTTGATCGTCTTGCGCTCCCGCGCCATGCGGGGATGGTCGTTGGTCACTCGATCAATCCTTCGATTCGTTGTCATATCACCTGTCACACCTTGTACAACAAGTCCAGATAGCGTTTGAGCATGTCGTCCACCAGGCCCTTGAACGGGATGCTGGCGGCCATGCCGTACACAGGCGCAGTAGCGCCTTTTTCGTCGGGATGCAGTCTGACATATTCCACACTGGCGCGCAAGTCGGCCAGGAACCGTTCGGCCACGCCGGCTTGGGTGTGGCGCAGCGTCACGCACAGGTGGACGCAGGGCGGATGGTGCAGGCCGTTCAGATTCCAACGCCGTTGGGTCATGGCGTCCAGCACTCGATAGATGTTCAACTCATCCGAGCCAAAGGCGATCACCCACAACGGGTCGCCCAGCACGCGCAGCCCGGGGATGGTCTGGATGCCCGTTTTAATTTGCGCGGCCGTCTCTAAAATTTTTTGCGTGGCCTCCAGGTAGCCCTGTTCGCCCATGCTGACCATGGCCGCCCAGCAGGTCGCGCTCAACGCGCCGGGCCGGCTGCCGGCAAAAGTGGGCGAGAGGTACAGCCCGCCGGGCCAGTCGGCGACGGTATAGTACTGGTAGCGGCGCAGCTCCGGGTCGCGGTACAGCACGACCGAAGTGCCTTTGGCCGCATAGCCATATTTGTGCGTGTCGGCCGACATGCTGGTCACTCCGGGCAGCCGCAAGTCAAACGGGGGAACCTGATACCCCAGCTTTTCGGCCCACGGCAGCACGAACCCGCCCAGGCAGGCGTCGGTGTGAAAGCCAATGCCCCGCGCCCGGGCCAGCTCGGACAGCGCCTCGATGGGGTCGATGGCGCCGTGGGGGAACGAGGGGGCCGACCCGACCAGCACGATCGTGTTTTTGGTGATGGCCTGCTCGGCGGCGGCCACGTCGGCCCGGAAATCCTCGCCCACCGGGATGCGCACCGGCTGGACGTTGAAATATTGGGCGGCCTTGTCGAACGCGGCGTGGGCCGTGACGGGGAGAACCATCTCAGGTTTGCTGATTTTCTTTTTATCTCGGGCCCAATCGCGGTAAGTTTTCATCGCCAGCAGGATGCTCTCGGTGCCGCCCGACGTGACCGTGCCGCAGGTCTGGTCGTCGCCGCCCAGCATGTGCGCGGTCATCGCGACGATCTCGGCCTCGAATTTGGCCGCGCTGGGCCACAGGTCGGCGTGCAGCGGGTTGCTCTGCGAATGGATGGCGTACACCCGGTTCAGAAATTCGATGTGCGCTTCGTCGCCGTGGTACACCGCGCCCGACACAAAGCCGTCCTTCCAGCGCGAGGTCTCGGCCGTTTTGAGCGCTTCCACCTCGCGCAAGATTTCTTCGCGCTGGCGACCGGTCTCGGGCAGGCGCGAAAAGCTGAGAAAGCCCTGGCGGTAGGGCTTGAGCGAATGCTCCAATTCGGCCATCATCCCCTCGTATTCTTTTTCCAGCCGGCCGCGCACAAAAGGGACCGCTTTGAGCGATTTTTCCAGCGCCGACAGGACGCGCGGGGGTAAGCGGTTCAGCTTGTCAAGCACGAAATGGGTGACGTTCATCGTCTGCCTCCCAAGACTTGTCAGGTCTGTCTGTTCAGCCTTGCATACATCTTTTTGTTGGTTTTATAGATACCGACGAACTCGCGGAACAGCTCATCGTAAATCCGGCGGTTGTCCGGGTCGGGTGTGTAGGTGTGCGCGATTTGCACCCGCTCCGGGATGTCGTCAAAGCTCGTATAGCCCAGGGCGACGGCCCCCACAAAAGCCGCGCCGCGCACGTTCGCCAGAATCGGGTCGCGTACCTGGCGGATGGCGCGGTTCAGCACGTCGGCGTAAACCTGGCACCAGGCGTCCGACTGCGCCCCGCCGCCGATGATGTGAATCGGATCCAATCGGCGCTTGATGAATTTTTCCACGTAACCCAGCAGCCAGCGCGAGTTGTAGGCCACGCCTTCAAAGATGGCGCGAAGGATGTGCTCGCGGGTGGTGTGGAGCGAGAGATTGTACAGCCCGCCCCGGATGGTGTGGTCGTCCACCGGCGTGCGCTCGCCATAGAGCCACGGCGTAAAGATAAGCCGGTCGCTGCCGGCGGGCGTGCGCTCAACGATGCGGTCGAGCACCTTGTAAATATCGGGCACACCCGCCTCGGCCAACAGCTCGTCCTGGTGATACAGGATATTGTCGCGCAGAAAAGTCAGGCAGGCCCCGGCCGTCTCCTGGTCGTTGGAGACCAGGTAGCGGCCAGGGATGGCCGAGGGCAGGGCCGCAATGCCGTGGAACACATCGGTCTTTTTGAACGGCACGTGACACGCCAGCCAGGAGGACGTGCCGATGTACACGTGCGCCTCGAAATCGCGCACCGCGCCCGATCCGACCGCCGCCGATTGCACGTCGGGCGTGCCCATCACCACGGGGATGTCGCGGGGCACGCCCAGCTCGGCGGCCACGCCGGGCCGGATGGGGCCGAGGATGTCTACCGCCTGTCTCAGTTCGGGTAGCTTGTCGCGGTCCACAGTGGACTGTTTGACCAGCCAATCGTGATAGACCACGCGCCGGATGTCCCGATTGTCGGTCAGCCAGTGCAGGGCGATGGAATCGTAGGAAGCGGCAAACTGTCCGGTCAGCCGTTGGTTGATATAATCTTTTGGCTCCAGGAACTTGAAGGTATTTGCGTAGATTTCGGGCCGTTCGTGTTTGAGATACAGAATGTGGGCAATGGGGTCTTTGCCTGCAAAGCCGGGGATGCCGCCGGTCAGGCGGATCCAGTGGAACAGTTTCCAGGCGTTATAGCCGCCGATTTCGGGCTGCCCGCCCGCGACGGGTTTGACGTAGGGCGCGCCGCGCGTGTCCAGCCAGATGATGGCGTTCATCAACGGCTCGCCGGCGCGGTCCACGGCCACCGTGCCCGACCATTGAGTCGTGCAGCAGATGGCAACGATGGCGTCCACCGGGGCCAGTTTTCGGGCCAACAGGCGGTGGGCAGCGGTTTTGATGGCTCGCCACCAATCGGCGGGAGATTGTTCGGCGCCGCCGTTGGGCAGCAGGATAAGCTCGGTTTTTTCGAATTCGTAGCCGATGACCTGGCCCCCGGTAGTTGCCAGCGCAACTTTGGGCCCCGAGGTGCCCAGGTCTATCGCCAGGATGACTTGACGCTCAGGGGTAGGCATGGCGCACTCCTTTCCTGGCCAGAACTTCGGCGCGCCCGGCGAAATCGTCTATGGCGTGGCGGGCGTGCGTTTCATTTCTCAGAAATGGTCACCCGCGTCATCACATCGCCCTGGCGGATGGCGTTGACCACCTCCATGCCGCTGACGATCTTGCCAAATACTGTGTGTCGCCCGTTGAGGTGCGGCTGGGGCGAGTGGGTGATGAAGAACTGGCTGCCGTTCGTGTTCGGGCCGGCGTTAGCCATCGAGAGCATACCAGTCTCGTGCTTGAGCGGGTTGTTTCGGACTTCGTCCTCAAAGCGGTAGCCCGGCCCGCCCGTCCCGCTGCCGGTGGGGTCGCCGCCCTGAATCACAAAATTGGCTACCACGCGATGAAATGTCACGCCGTCGTAAAACCCCTCGCGGGCCAGAAAGCAAAAGTTGTTCACGGTTTTGGGGGCGTGTTGTGGGTACAACTCGATTTCAATGCTGCCCCGCGCGGTTTCTATCGTCGCGTGATAGCTCTTTTTGGCGTCGATCTGCATCGGCGGGGCGCTGTTCCATTGCTTATGAGACATCGGTTTTCCTTTCTTTTGCGACTTTTTGCAAGTTACTGTAACCCAAATACGATGGTCACGCTGACTATTTTTTCTCGTTCTTGGGGATGATCTTGAGCTTCGCCTCGGCGAATTGGCGGTGCGTCAGTTTCAGTCCGCGCGCAATGCTGCGTATGGCTTCGTTTTCGTCGTGCGACACCTGCCCATCGGCGGCGGCCACGGCCAGCAGCACGTCCAGAAAGCGTACCCGCTCGTTCTCGGTAGTGGCGTCGAAAAACTCGCGCATCAAGTGAAAATAATCCACATCGGGGGTCATTTCCGACAGGGCAACCTCGGCCACCACCGCCGCCGTTGTTTCGGTCAGGTCCCAATTGGCTCGCAAAGCCTGCACCATCGCATCGAACTCGCCCGTGGTGATTTCGCGGTCCACATTCGCCACGTGGGCCATCAATCCCCCGGCCAGGCTCAATTTGCGCCAATCGCGCTCCGAGAGGGTCAAGGGCCCCTCGTCCAGATTCAAGCGCTGGCGCACGGCATAAAAAACCTTGTTTTTGATAAAATCCTCCAAGTGCTCCTCGCGCATGGGTGGGCCATCGGCGACCCGTGTGTGAGCTGGTTTCGGACCGCGAACCAAACGACCCAAGCGGGCGAAAACACCCAAGTCCAACGTTTTTAGCGTCGCCTTAATCTCCTCGACGGCGGCCTGCCCATGGCCGACAACGAGTCCGTCGGTCTGAGCGAGTTGATCTAATGCAGTCAGGGCCAGCTTACGGTCGCGTGGCCCACGCAACGCGGCTTTCAATTCCTCTACCAGGCGCCTGCGCTCGACCTGATCGACCGGCGCTTCCAGATACATTTCCAGCATGGCCCAATCGCGTCCGGTGATCTGCACTCTCCTGCTGAAAAAAGCGTTGGGCAGTCGAAAAATCACGTCTTTGAGACTGTTCATCTCTTCGACGCGGATCTCGCCGTCGGCCCACGCCGCTGCAATGATCACTTTGGCAACGACGAGCAGCAATCCCTTGTCAGTCATTGGATGTTCCTATCTCGGCCACGACCTGGCCCATCGGCGTAGGGTCATAGCCAGGCAGCTCGCGCACGGCGGCGCGAAAAGTCTCATCGTGTAACAGGGCCAGCAGCGGCGCCAGCAGCGCGCTCGCGTAATACTCACGGGGAATCACCAGATCATAGCGTTCCCACTCGACCGGCGCAAAATCCAGCTCCAAAGCGCGGGCGGCCGCGCGGATGCCCAGTCCGCAGTCGGCCACACCGCCGGCGACGGCCGCGGCCACGGCCAGGTGGGTGACCTCCTCTCGCTCGTAGCCCTGCACTCCTGCCGGATCGATCCCCAGCTCGCCCAGCCGATAATCCAGCAACACGCGCGTGCCCGCGCCGCGTTGCCGGTTCACGTAGCGCACGTCAGCCCGGGCCAGGTCGGCCAGGCCGACGATGCGTTTGGGATTGCCATGTGCTACGATCAGTCCCTGCTCGCGGCGGGTCAGCGTGATCAGCGCCACCGGGCGGTCGGGCAGATACTGTTGCACGTAGGCCACGTTGTACTCGCCGGTTTGCGGGTGGAGCAAATGGCTGCCGCCCAGGTGAGCCTCGCCCCGACGCAGCGCGACCATCCCCCCCAAGCTGCCCGCATTGGCGCTGGTCAACCGCATGCCCGGCGCACGCTCGGCCAGGAATTGAGCCAGCAGGTCGAGCACCAGGTCGTGGCTGCCGATGGCGACGATGGTGCGCTCAATCTCTGCCGGATCGCGGTACAACTCGACCGTCACCTCTTCACCCGCGTGCACGCCTTCGGAAAAGCGCGGGATGCGCACGATACCGTCGGCTCGCACCAGCGACGTGATGACGCCCGCGCCGCGCGACAGCGGGGCGGCCACCGTGCGCTCGCCCACGCGCCCCACTGCCACCCGCATAAACTCGTCGTCGCCCAGCGGCGACTGCACCTTGCGCGTCATCATCGCCCGCAACGTGGGGCGCCGGGCAGGTGGGCGACCCAGCCAGCGGGCCAGCAACGGCTCGACGAAAATCTCGCCGGTCAGCGCGGCCGAGACAGGATAGCCGGGTACGCCGATGGTAGGCGTCGCGCCGACCATCCCCAAAATCACCGGATGGCCGGGGCGCACGGCCACCCCGTGAACCAACAGCTCACCCAATTCTTGCACGACCTGCGCCGTATAGTCTTCGCTGCCGGCGGATGAACCGGCGTTGACCAACACCAGGTCGTGGCTCATAGCGGCTTGTTCGACGGCGGCTTTGATGGCCTCGAAATCGTCGGCCACGATGGACCAGCGGGTGGCCTGTCCGCCCCATTCGTTCACCTGCGCCGCCAGCACGATGCTGTTGTATTCGATAATGTCGCCTGGCTCGACCGCCCGCGCTTGTTCCACGCTGATCAATTCGCTGCCCGTAGGGATGATAGCCACGCGCGGTTTGCGGCGCACCGCCACCATCGCGTGTCCGCAGCCGGCGATGGCGCCCAGGTCTACCGGGCGCAGTTTGTGATTCGCCGGCAGCACCAATTCGGTGGCGACCATGTCCTCGCCCAGCGGGCGCACGTGTTGATAGGGCGCCGCCGAGGCCCGAATCTCGATTTCATTCTCGAAATGCTGCACGTTTTCGACCATAATCACCGCGTTGGCCCACGCCGGCAGCGGATGTCCGGTGTTGACCGGCTGCGCGGGATGCGCCACATTTGGCTCTGTGGAGCCAGGACCAACCAGGGCCAGGCGCGCCGGGGCGGTTTCTGTAGCGCCTTGCGTATCGGCGGCGCGCACGGCGTAGCCATCCATAGCGCTGGCGTGGTAGTGGGGCGACGAAAGCCGCGCCCAAATCGGCTCGGCGGTCACGCGACCCAGCGCCTCGATCAGCGGAACGGCTTCCCCCGGAAAAGGTTGGTCTAGCCCGGCAGCGGCCAACGCCTCATTCAACCGCCCCTGCGCTTCGTCGAGGGCGATGTCTTCCAGATAGACTTTACGTTTTGACATACGTCACGGCTCCGCGAAACGTAAAACGTGGTGCGTAATCCTTACTTCTTACTCCCTGCCCCCTGCCGTCCGTTGCGCCGGATGATCAACACCCCTGCGACGACTGCGCTCGCCAAAAAAATCAACCAGAGAGGCGACGCGGCGCTGGCTTTTGCTTCTGTGAGGGCAGGCTGCGGCGCGGCGGTAGGCGATTGCGTGATAGCCGACGCGGGCAAAAACGGTGTGGGTGTGAACGCCGTCGGAGTCGCGGTAGCGGCTGGCGGCAGCGGGATCGCGGTGGGCGGCAGCGTGGGGGTCGGCGTGGGCGTGAGCGTGGCAAAAGCGACCACGATCACACTGGCCGGCTCCGAGTTTGTCTCACAGCCGGCGGCGGGTTGCTCGATGATCTGGCGTGGGAAGGCCCAGTCGCCGTTCAGCCGCACGGTCACTTGTGTGTCGCACACCGGGCGCTCGTCGTAGTAGCGCTTCACCCGGTCAAAGAGGCCCGCAACAGTAAAAGGAGCCAGGTCACGCCGGTTATAGAGCGTCGTCATGGCGGGCGGCGAGTCGCGGGTGGCGATAGGGCTTGACCAATCCATACTCACCGGTTCCAGGCTGCGTTGGGCGGCCGTGATGCGATCATTCACGACGGTGAGCTGGTACAAATAGTAGGGCGGCCCGGCGATCAGCTCGATCTGGTAACCCGGCAGGCCGCGCTTGCGCCATACGTCGCGCGCGCCTTTGATCTCGATAGGGCGCAGGTTGACGGTGTAGGCGGGATTGGGGATTGGGGATTGGGAGGGGTCCGAATTTTCTACTCCCCAATTTACCAATTGACCATCTCCCAATTCCGTATCCACAGTCCCTTCGACGATCAGGTACGGCGGCCCGCCGATGATGCACGGATCGCCGTTGGTGCATGGCGCGCCGGGCAATTGCACAGTGAACACGCCGCCGCTGGCCGCGATGGTCCGCCGATTGCCCCCCATGTCTACGAGT
Source organism: Anaerolineae bacterium (assembly GCA_034435435.1). Taxonomy (GTDB): domain Bacteria; phylum Chloroflexota; class Anaerolineae; order S140-20; family S140-20; genus DAOTXN01. The sequence continues at coordinate 49,991 of DAOTXN010000030.1, forward strand.
GTAGCCGAGGCAGATCGCGCCGGGACCTGCACCGTGGTCGGCGCAGGCGTGCGCGCCCACAAGACGGTGGTCACGCCGCTGTTGCGGCTGACGGTGACAATATTGGCATCGGGGCGTTGCTCCAACTGTGCGCTCTGGAAACCGGCCAGGTAGGTGGCGGCGACCTGATAGGCAGTGAAGGCCGGACGGCGACTGCCGTCGGCGCGGACCAATCCGAACGGTTCCGGGTTGGCGGCCAAATCGGTGGGGGTGTCGATCATTTTGAACACGCCGATGCGCGCCGCGCCCCCGGCGATGCCCATGGCAAAGGCTTGAATGATGTAGGCGGCCTGCTCGTCCAGCGTGATGGCAAAGCGCCCGCCCGCCGGCATCTGGGGGTCGAGGGTGGGAGCGGCGTTGGTCTCGACGATCCACACCGGTTTTTCAAAGCCGTGCTCGCGCATCAACTGGTGGTAGAGCGCGGTGATGCTGTATACAAACTCGGGCTGAAAATAGACGTGCAGCGCCACGGCGTCACAGTAATAGCTGTTCCCCGGCGCGGCCAGGTCCTGCACCAGCACGTCCAAATAGCGCCGGAAGTACAGATCGCGCCCAAAGGCGGCATCCCACCAATAACTGGTGCCGGAAAAGATGACTGTGGCGTTGGGGCTGGTCTCTTTGATGGCCATGTAGGCCACGCGCTGGAGCTGGAAAAAGTCTTCCACCGAGCCGCCCCAGGTGTAACCGGGATGGGCGGGGTCCCACACGTCGGGTTCGTTCCAGATGATCCAGTGATCCACCCGCCCGGCGTAGGTGCGCACCAGTTGGCGCAAAAAGTTAGCCCACAGGTTGGCCGGGTCGTTGTGACCGGTGTGCAGGCCGTAGGGCACGCCGGGGCCGATGTTCATGTCGGTGGCCCAGCCGGGCGTGGTGATGACCAGGCCCACCAGTTGCCGCCCCTGGGCGATTTCTTGCGCCAGGGCCTCGTCGGAGATGGGGGGCAGCCACTCGTGGGCGCCGGTGGGTTGCATGCGCGCCCACAGGAAGGGGATGCGCGTCCAGCCGGCGCCCATATCGGCGGCGGCGGCAGGGGCGTCGTAGGTTTCGATGGCGCCGAAACGCGGGTCGGGCGGGCCGGCGGCGACCGAAGGCGTAGGCGCGAGAACGGTCAGCAAGAGGATGATGATCGGGATCGCGTGGATCGTTTTGCACATAATGACACTCGGCGTAAAATAGCGGGGCTATTGTACCACAAGCAGGCCGGGCGACAAGGGGAGCGAGAGGCGAGTTGACAGGACAAGCGCATGGGGTATGATGGAGACGAAGGACGAAGGACGTTTGGCTTTACGATGAGTTTCGACCCCGATTTCGACGATACCCAATGGACTGAGGCCTGGCTGTACGTGCCCATTGCTCAGCCGCCGCCGGGGCTGCACCCCAGCGGTTATCGGTTGGAGCGGCGGCTTGCCCAGTACGTTGAGGTATTCGATGAGCCGCACCGCCTGACAGCGCCGATGGAATGCCGGCTGCTGTTCGATCCTGGGGGCAAGCTGTGGATGTCGGACACGCCACAAGAGCGGATCATGATGTACAACAATGGTCTGCGCTCGCGGGGGCGCGTGCTGGTCGGCGGGTTGGGGCTGGGGTTGTACCCCCAATTCGCCGCACTCGGCGCGGTAGGGCAGGCGACACACTTTACGGTGGTCGAGCGCAGCCCGGCAGTGCGCGAGATGGTCGAGCCGACGTTGAGGGTGGCGCTGGATGCGCCGCTAGAGGTGCACATGGGCGATGTGTCTGATGTTCTCGCCGGATCGGTCGGGCCATGCTACGACACGATTTTTCTGGACACTTGGGAGATGATTGATGCGGCAAACTTGCCGATGGTTAATCAGTTACGCAGGTTAGCGATGCAACATTTAGCGCCAGGCGGGCGCGTATTGCTGTGGGGGTACCGGTGGATGGTACGCTTGTTCGAGCAAGCCTGCGGTCAGTTGCTGGCAGTAGCGCCGGGTGAACGGCGGGCATGGCTGGCAGAACAGACCAGAACATCGCCAAGGGCGGCGGCGTTGCTGACTCCTGTCGTCGATCATTTCGGTGAACGACGGATCAAAGATTTGCCAGAAGCGATTGCCTGGTGTCGGCAGTATATCGTAAAGCGGGTCGAACCGCTCTGAGCGGCGGTCATTCGTCGCCACTCTATCTCAAAGGACTAGTGAATTTTAGCCATTGACACCCGGTTGCTTTGTGTGATACCCTTAGCGCGTCATCAATCAAAAAATCTAAGCTTTTTGGAGGAACGTGCAATGGCGATGAAAATTACTGAGGAGTGCATCTCCTGCGGCGCTTGTGTGCCAGAGTGCCCTGTCGAGGCCATCAGCGAGGGCGACGACATCTATGTCATCGACGCCGCGGTGTGCGTCGAGTGCGAAGGGTACTTTGATGAGTCTCAGTGTGTAGCGGTCTGCCCCGTAGAGTGCATCGTCCAGGCATAATTGTTCACAATTAGCACGGTCAGACCATACAGTGACGCCCCCACATTGGGGGCGTCCTTTTTTATTCGATTGCGACCGCTGTGGCAGCCCTGGGTTCGGTATCAGATTGTAGCGGGCGGGCAAAGTTGCGAAAGCGATAGCCCACACCCCATTCGGTGAGCAGATATTCGGGATTGGCGGGGTCCTTTTCGAGTTTTTGACGCAGGTAACGGATGTACAGTTTGAGATAGTGCACTTCGTTGGCGTATTCGGGACCCCAAACCTGGCGCAGCAGTTGTTGATGGGGAATGACACAGTCGAGTTTTTGGATCAAGGCGGACAAGAGACGATACTCGGTTGGCGTCAATTCCACTGGGCAGCCGCCGGTTTTGACGACGTGTTTCCTCAAATCGATGTATAGCCAATTGTCTTCTAGCACAGTAGGAGATGCTGCGTTCGAGGCCATATCCTGACTGCGACGCAGCAAGGCCTGGATGCGGGCACGCAATTCTGCCAGGTCGAAAGGTTTGCAGACATAGTCGTCGGCGCCCAATTCCAGGCCCCGCACGACATCTCTTTCTTGCGATTTTGCTGTGAGCATGATGATAGGGATGTTGGATACTTCACGGATGCGGCGACACGTGTCCCAACCATCCACTTCGGGCATCATGATGTCTAATAGTATCAAGTCTGGTTGGTGTTTGAACAATTGTCGCAGGCCATCTATACCGTCCGAGGCGACAAGGATGCGGTATCCGTCCCGTTCCAGATACATTCCGACCAGTTGGCGGATTTCTTGCGAATCGTCAATCAACAAGAGCGAGGATGTCATGCTCTACCTCAACTTTGGGCAAACTCAAACAGAACCGAGCGGTTGACCCGGCCTGGGGTTCTGCCCACACGTCTCCCCCTTGGGCCTGGATGAGCCGCCTGGCAATATGGAGTTTGAAATCGGTCGATGGCCACTCTTGGGAGCTCAGTGGGGTTCCCTCTACAGCAACGACCACACGCCCATCTCTGTGATAGGCCGAAATCTCAATGGGTTGGTGGGGATCTCCGACAACAAGCGAGTTCTCGATAAGGTCGAACAGCGCCATTTCAAGCTTGTGAGGATCGCCGATGGCAAAGGGTAGATCGGTCGCCAGCTTGACCCGGAAACAATCTATTGAAGCGATGTGCCGGTAGCGTCTGATGGCTTGATCGATGATGGGCCTCAGAGTAATCGGATGGCAGTCCGGCGGTGCAGCAGCGATTTCAAAATCACCGCGATCAAAAGGGCCAAGCACCCACTGATCAACCAACGCCGCGAATTCTCGCTGCAGGCGCCGCTGTTTGATCTCGAGTGAAAGATCACGTATGGTGACCAAAACGCCGATGATCGATGCATCGGCGGCGCGTAAATGGACCGCTGTGCCTGCAACCGGAACGCGATGACCGTCTTTGTGCAAGATGGTAAACTGGGACGCAACAATCGAGTTTCCAGAAAGGAGAACCTGCCCAGGCAAGATCTCCTCTGGAGCAAGCAGGCGGTCGTCAACTTGTGGGGTCAAGATCTGATCATAGCGACATCTCAAAAGTTCGCTCTCGCGCCAGCCTGTGATGCGTTCCATAGCCGGATTGACGGAGGTGATGATCAAGTTCTTATCCAGCGTAAAGATGCCTTCGGTGATATTGTGCAAGATGAAATTGGTCTTTTCCTGCACCGCTGCCATCTCGGATAATGTGTGTCCCAGTGCTTGATCGGCGTGTGTATAGACCTGGGCATTGTGAACCGCGATAGAGGCAAAATCCGCCAGGGCTGATAGCAGCACCACGTCGCGCTGTGTAAAGCTACGACCGGCGGTCATATTGTCGACGCCCAGGACGCCGATGGTTTGTTCCTGACTTTTGAGAGGGACATTGATCAGGTCTTGCACCAGATAGCCTGTCTTGACCTTGATCGAAGCATCGTTTTGACTGCATAGCAGGATCGATTCACCCGTGCGCACGACATGTCCGGCAATGCTATCGTCCACCCGCACACGAAATTCTCTGGCGTGCGCCTCGCCTAGATTCTGAGCGGCTCTCAAGTACAACTCGTTATTTTCCACGTCACGCAGAAGCAGATAGCCTTCTTGAGCGGCGGTAAGGTTGACGGCAGCCTGAACGACGCCCACCAACACATCCTGTAATTGCAAGCTAGAGGCAACCCTCTTGCTTGCATCACACAGCGTCTTTGCTTCTACTAGCGCCTGGTTCAATTCCTCGTTGGCGGCAGCCATCCGCCGCAGCAACCTGTCGCGCTCTCCGGAAAGTCGATCCTGACGCAGCACGCGCGCAACAGACTCGGACACTTCTTGGGCATCCAGCGGCATCGTAAGCGCATCGCGAGCGCCCAGACGCAGGATGCGCAGCGCTTCTCGTTCTTTGCCATGCGGAGTAAGGAGGATGACAGAAAGATCGGCAAGCGCCTGCAGCTCCTGAAACACCTCGACGCCGGCGGCGTTCAAGCTCAAATCAAACAAAACCAGGTCGGGCCGTTTTTCTCGGGCCACCTGCAAACCAGCGCCGGGGCTGGTCGCGATCTGGGTCAGGTATCCACACGGAGCCAGTACATCCGTCAGCAACCACTCGATGTGTTCTGGTTTGTTATCGATTAAAAGGATGCGCTCGCCAGCCAAGAATCTTCTCCGACTTGCAAAAATATAGGGGGCAATCGCCCACTACTATCTTAGCATTCTCTCGTAGGAGGGGTGTGAGATGTACGTTAGAATCGCGTTAGAACAAAGGCCGGACAAAAGTCCGGCCCTTTGCGGATGATAGTCAGGGGATTATATTTCGCTGAAGCGATACCCGATACCCCACTCGGTTTGGATGTAAACCGGATCAGAGGGATCGTCCTCGATCTTGAGGCGTAAATAGCGGATGTAGAGTTTCACATAATCTACTTCGTCGGCGTATTCGGGGCCCCAAACTTCGGTCAAGAGATAACGGTGAGGGAGCACACGGCCCTCGTTGCGCACCAGGGTCGTCAAGAGTTTGAATTCGGTCGGGGTAAATTCCACCCGTTCACCGCGCACGGTCACGATGCGTCGGTCAAAGTCTATGGTCAAATGACCGTTGGTATAAAAGGATGTCCGGGAACTAGGAGAGCCATTCTGAGCCGCACTGCGCCGCAATACAGCCTGAATGCGAGCATCCAATTCGGCGGCGCTAAACGGCTTGGTCAAATAGTCGTCTGCCCCAATCTCCAGCCCTCTGACCACGTCTCCCTTCAAGCTCCGCGCCGTAAGCATAATGATGGGGACATTAGACAATTCGCGCAGCCGACGGCACACTTCCCAACCATCCATTCCGGGCATCATGACATCCAGTATAATCAAGTCAGGGCGAGTCTGATACGCTTTCTGCAAACCCTCCTGCCCACTGGAGGCCACGACGACCTGATAGTCGCTGCGCTCAAGCTGCGCTTTCAGCATCAGGGTGAGGTCTTTATCATCGTCTATGACCAAAATCGTTTGGCTCAAGGCCGCCCCCTATCTCGTAGCCGACTTTGTTTATCTTATCACTCCGACCTTGGCTTTGCAATCAGATGCGCGTCAGTAATGAGTAAGAAATTTGTTAGAGACACACTCTCGAGATCCCTTGCGAATGTTGTTACCTCAAGTATAATTCGGTTTGCCTTTCCGTCAAGTGCGTCCCACGAGAATCACTGTCTTTTGACTTCTCCTTGTCAGATGATCGGCAGAGGCACATTTTGAAGAGGAATTGATACAGCGCGGTTGCGATTTCAGACTGAATTTTAACACATCTGTAACCTTTGAAGTGTCTGACCTGTGTTACAATGAACTGCGGAACGGTGTCTGTGTAATCAACTTCGCTGGGAGTATTCCGTGATGAATAGATGGCGCTTTGGCTCAGGAGCGAGTCATTTGCATTGGTTTTCAACCATTATTTCAGCGTGGATGTTTTTGTCACCGCTGTTCACGCCGCTCCCGATTGCGAGTGCGGCACACACTATTGACGCTGTTGCAAGCGCCGACGTCTTTCCGGGTTGGTGGCAAGCTGCCCCACTCGGCAGCGCGACTACAGACATTTCTCGATCGGTCAAGCTCCTGCCGGCCTGGTGGCCGCCGGCAGGTCCGGTGGCCGCGCCGCGCGTCCGGCCCTTGAGAAGCGGCAGCGTGAATAGTTTTGCCGTGACCACGCCTCCCACCGCCACGGCCGGAGTGGTTTTCAGCACGACCATCGTGGCTAAAGATAACTCCAACGGCACGGTGGGCGTGACAAAGACTATCTCGTTGACCACGACGAATGGGGGGACAATTTCTCCCACCACAGCGTACTTGATTTCCGGCACGTGGACCGGGAACGTGAGCCTGACGGCCGCTGGCGTGGACCGAACAGTGCGAGCCATTAGCGGGACGATCACCGGGCAGAGCACGATCACCGTTTATGCTGCTGCGTTGACCACATTGACCCTGACGCCTGACGCGGCGCAAGTGACGGTCGGTGAATCGCAAACGTTCACTGCCACCGGCACAGACGCTTATAGCAACCCGGTTTCGCTGACCCTGGATTGGGACAGCGACGTGGGCGTTGCCGTTAGCGATACCCATGGCCTGACGGCCACCGCTACTTTCACGGCTCAGACCACCCCGGCGCTGGGCATCGTCACGGCCACCCAGGGCAGTGTAAGCGCCACAGCCGCAGTGACAATCGTCGCCGGGGCGTTGTTCACTCTCACCGTCACGCCGAACCCGGCCACCGTCACCGTCGGCCTCACCCAGACCTTTTCTGCGGCCGGCGCCGACCAGTACGGAAACCAAGTGCCCGTCTCGCCTACTTGGGCCGCCAGCGGCGGCGACATAGACCCCGGCCCCGGCGTGACTAGCCTGTTTACCGCGCAGGTGACGGCCACCGTAGGCGCCTGGGTCACGGCGACGCACAGCAGCGTCACCGGTACGGCGTGGGTGAACCTCGCGCACGGCCCGGTGGCGGCCTTTGTCATCAGCCCAACCGGCATTTCGACGCAGACGGCAGGCGCGGATTTCCCATTGACCGTCGAAGCCCAAGACGTGTACGGCAACCGGGCCACGCGCTATAACGGCGCGCCTAGCCTGTCCGACTCGACGGGAACCATTGCACCGACCTCGCTTCCTTTTAGCAGCGGCCTGTGGACCGGTACGGTCAGCATCACTCAGGCGGCGGCGGGCGTGGTCATCACCGTCAGCGACGGCCTGACGACGGAGAACAGCAACGCCTTTACGGTGCTCCCGGCCGGCCTGCACCATTTTGATATGACTGGCTATCCGGCCAGCGTCGTCGCCGGGCAACAGTTTGCCAGCAGCGTCGTCGTCACCGCTTTTGACCAGTTCGATAACGTCAAGACCAACTATGCCGGTGAGGTCTATTTCGAGTCCGATGACGGGCAGGCAGTGTTGTCCTACACGGTTGGCAATTCCTACACGTATACCGTGGCCGACGCCGGCTCACACAGCTTCCCCGGCAGCGCGTTCGAGCTGCGCACCACCGTGACGCGCCACATCACCGTCACGGATGGGACGGTCAGCCAGATGAGCGCCGGCATCGTCGTGCAACCGGCGGGATTGGAGCGCTTTGCGCTGACCGGCTATCCCACCGTGGTCAAGGCTGGTACAGCCTGGGACGCCTACGCCGCCTCGGTGGTGGTCACAGCTTTTGACCCTTACGACAACGTCAAGACAGATTACGTGGGCGACGTGTACTTTACGTCAGACGATCCATTGGCGGTCTTGCCCTACACCATCAGCCAACGCTACACCTTTACCAGCGCCGACGCCGGCTCGCACAGCTTTTCCGCTGGCGGGTTCGAGCTGCGCACGACGCCCACGCGCTACATCACCGTCACCAACGGGATCACCGCCGAACAGAGCACGGCCATCACCGTCACCCCCGACGATCTCGATTATTTCCTGATCGGCGATATCATAAACCCCGTGGCCGGCGCACCGTTCATCTTGTGGCTGACGGCCTACGACCAGTGGGACAATATCAAGACCGACTATGATGCGCGGCCCTACCTAAGCGACGACACCGGCACTTTGTTGCCTGTTCAGACCGACGCAGACTGCTTTGCCTCCGGCATTTGCATGCAGACGGGCGTGGTCATCACCCGCGCCTGGGCGAACGATTATATCACCGTGACCGATGGCGCGGTGCAAGACTCGCAAGGTCCATTCGACGTGACTCCGGCCCCTGCCGACCACATCCGCATCAACTCGGCCGCCGATAACGGCGGGGATACCTTTGGTTACCTGGTAGAGGTCGGCGCGGTCACGATGACCATCTATGACACCTACACCGCCTGGGCCGCCGCCTACGATCAGTACGACAACTATCGCGAGGACGTGAGCGCTACCTGGGGCGGCACGGGCGTGTTGTCCGGCGGCGTATATGTCCCCAACCCCGGCGTCTCGACCACGTTCACGCCCGCGCCCATCCTGAGCGGCACCGGCGCGATCACGGCCACCTGGGGCAGCTTTGGCGACGCCACGGGCGAGTTTCACATCCAGGCCCCCAAGCTGATCATCAGCAAGAGCGACGATCCAGACCCGGTCGCGGCAAGCACCCAACTGTTGTATACCATCGTGTACACCAACGTGGGCAACGCTACCGCTCAGAATGTGCGCCTCACCGAGACCTACGACAGCAATGTCTCCTATGCCTGGTCTAATCCGAGGCCGAGCAACTGGCCAGGTCCCTCAAACGTGTGGACCGCATCCAGTCTGGCAGTCGGCGTGCCTCGGACCATCTTGTTACTGGTGGATGTGTCCTCTTCGCTGGACCCGGGCACGGTGTTGACCAACCTGGTCACTATCGGCGGCTCGCGCCTGGCGCAGGTCACAACGACCGAGACGACGGTGGTCACGTCTACCCCCGACCTGACCCTGACGCTGACCGGCCTGCCCGACCCGGTCAACGCCGGTAACAACCTGGTGTATCAAATCCACTACGCCAACGACGGCACTGCCCCGGTGTCTAACGTGTACATCACCATGACCTACGACGACAACCTGACCTTTTTCAGCAGCTCTACCCCGCCGCTGACAGGCACAAACAACGTCTGGACCATCACACAAGTGCCGGGCGGCGGTGACGGGGACATTTATGTGACGGTGGTCGTGGACGGTTATATGCTGGACCAGGACACCCTCATCAGCGAGGCGGCCATCAACAGCGACCAGACTGCCGAGTTCTCTCAACCGGAGCTCACGGCGGTCAACGCGCCGGTGTTGGCGCTGGCCAAGCAAGCCACACCCAGCCCGGTGCAGGCCAACAGTTTGCTCACTTTTACCCTGGCCTACACCAATACCGGCCACGCCAATGCCCAGGCGGTATATTTGACCGACACCATCCCGGACCACACCACGTTTGTCGCCGGAAGCTGCTCGCCGACCTGCCAAAAGATCGACAATATCCTGCGCTGGAACATAGGGACGTTGGCCGCGAACGGCGGACATGGCGCGGCCTCGTTCCGGGTCAACGTCCACGACAACCTGGACGATGGCCTCTGGTTGACCAACACGGCCAAACTGAACGCTTGGTACGGCTATAGCGCCAGCGCTTCACTGAACACTCCGGTAGAGAGCGCGCCGGCGCTCACGCTTTCCCTGGCGGCGAATCGGGAACCCATCCGCGTCACCGATGAGCTGGTCTACACCCTGACCTACGCCAACCTGGGCAACGGCCCGGCTTACGGCGTCGTTCTGACCGACGTTATTCCCGAGCACGTTTCCGGTGTGAGCGGCTGCAACCCCGGCGACAACTGCGCGCGAAATGGCCGCTGGCTGACCTGGACGTTGGGAACCGTTGCAGCCAGCGCCGGCGACCAATTTGTGCTACGAATGACAGTAGACGCCCCGCTGGCGGATCACACCCTGCTCACCCACACCGCCGCCATCAGCGCAACGGCGCGAACGCGGGCCGCCGCGCTGCTCACCAGCACGGTCATCGCCCCACACCTGGCCCTGGCGATGTCGGATGCTCCAGACCCGGTCGAGGCGGATGCCTGGCTGACTTTTACATTCGTCTATACCAACAGCGGCGACGGCTATGCGGCCTCAACCATCCTCACCGCTTCTCTGCCCGACTCTACCAACTTTGACAGTTGCAGCCCCACTCCGTGTGATCAAAACGGAAGCGTAGTCGAGTGGGATTTGGGTCAAGTGGCCGGGCAGAGCGATGGTGCGGCTCTTTTGGTAATGCGGGTGGACAACAGCTTGGACAACGGGACTATCTTGAGCGGCTCATCCCGACTGGAGGCCGCGGCCGAGATGGTCGAGGCGAGCGCCGGCCTGACCACGATGGTATCCAGCCGCCCCTCCATCTGGGTGGATTTAGATAACGGTCGCGCCTCGGTCGAGGCAGGGGACCGACTCACCTATACCCTGCAATACGCCAACGACGGCAATAGCAACGCCTATAACACCACGCTGGTCGTAGACCTGCCCGACCCGGCCCTGGTGAGCTATCAGGAGTGCCAGCCTGCAGGCCTGTGCACACGCACGGGGAATCAAGTCACTTTTGAGTTAGATACGGTCGCCGGAGGTGCGGTCGGCGCCGTCTATGTCATCGTAAAAGTAGTCGATCCGTTGCCGGCCGGTCTGCACAGCATCGAAGCGGCGGCGACCATCAACACTGCCACGCCTGGCGATTTGCCGAACGATAACACCGATCAGGACCAAGACGCCGTCGTTACCCGGCCCGACTTGCAGATTCACGCAGGTTATGACGACCATACTCCCTATCCGGGCAAGCGGCTCACCTACGCGGTGCAGTACAGCAATACCGGCCACATCGCCGCCACAGGCGTGGTGATCTCGGTCACATTGTCCGAACACGTGACCTATGAATCGGGCCTGAGTAGCGGCTGGCAAGCGCTGGGCGGCGGTCACTTTCGCTACACGGTAAACACGTTGGATTACAATCAAAAGGGAGATCTGGTCCTCGTGGTGACGTTGCCCGAGGACGTCTTTACGCCCGAGATGGAAAACTTTGACGCGGTGTTTGAGATTTACGACAGCGGCGGCAGCGGCGTGGACGGCAACCTGACCAACAACCACGAGCTGTCGCCCCTGGGTGTGCCCGACGTTATTGTAGAAAGCGTGCAAGTCAATTGGGCGACGCTGCTCAGCCACCAGATGGGACAACACATCACCGTCACGCTCAAGAACCAGGGTAGCGGGATAGCATGTAACCCGATCGGCGCCTTGCCTGATTTTTGCGGCCCCTTTTACGTGGACGTGTACTTTAATCCCAACCCTGCGCCGCCGGCCTATGGACCGCCTTATGGTCTAGCCTATTACGACAAGGCTGGGCCGATTTATCCCGGCCAAAGCCTGATCGTGCCGGTTTATCCGTTCCAGTTACCGGCGAATATCCAGTCTCCTATCGCGATTTATGTGTGGGTGGACAACTATGAGTTGAATCGACCATACGGACTCGCGCCCGAGTACAACGAAGGCAACAACGTGTACGGCCCCGTCGTACAAGACTACAACATCTATCTACCGCTGGTCCTGCGCAATCCCTAGCAGCCTGTCGGAGAACCCTGTAATATAGGGTCTTGCCCGTTTTTTGCTCGTTTTGCGCCCATTTTGGACGCCCACAAGGGGTTAAATGACGTCTCTCCGACAGACCGCTAGCCTCAGCACTTGTGTTCTAACGATCGTGCGGCGAGACGTGTAGCAAGAGAAAAATCTGACCCACGAGGCGCATGGCGAAGCGCCAAACGGGCCGGATTTTTTCTATATGAGGCCGCACCGAGGCCGTTGGGGCTTGCAAAAAACAGCGGGCTGTGGTAAATTCTTCTCCGCTGAACAGGCTCGTAAATCGGCTTCACTACCGGACACTTTTAGACAAAGGCTGTGAGTTCGAGCATTTGGAACGCGACAGGAAGGGGCATCGACTCGTTCAAGAAGTGATCGAGTAAGCGCAAGCCAAGCTGGAACAAGCTCAAATCACAGCGC
>DAOTXN010000031.1:0-26168 GCA_034435435.1 Anaerolineae bacterium
CTCTCGTCTGCCTCGGGCTTTGAGTTCGCGGATACGCCTTTTTAGGCGTTCTTTCAGCGAAACGTTCTATTGACGGTTATCTGGTTGTTAATGTGCTGCGCTTGCGAAACGATCTATTGGCAGGCGACACCTATCTTCTTATGTGAACGCAGAGCAAGAGACCGTCGCGCACGCAGACCGTGGCCCGCTGCCCGGTCATCGCGTTGCTCACGCCCAGCGCCGGTCCGAAGGGCAGTGTACCGTCATCGAGCGCGTACAACAGCCCGTCGGTGGTGACGCCGCGCGCCGCGCCGCCCAGCGGGATGAGCGAGACGGTGTCGCCGGGCCGGCCGGTGAGCGTCGCCGCGTCGCGGACCACAAAGGCGCTCTGGGAATCGTCCACGATGCGCACGTCGCGCCCGTCCAGCGCGGGTAAAGACAGTAGCAGCACGTTGGCAAGCATCTGGTCGAGTCGTCCGCCCAGCGCGCCCAGCACGACGATGGGGTCGGCCCCCTGTTCCACGGCGTACAGCAAGGCCAGCTCCAAATCGGTCTCGTCTTTGGCGGGCGGATGGACGATGAACTCGGTTCCGGCGGCGCGCAGTCGCGTCTGCTGCTCTGCGCCGAGCGAGTCCAGGTCGCCGATGAGCACGTGCGGGGTCAGGCCCAACGCCAGGGCGTGGCGTGCGCCGCCGTCGGCGGCGATGAGCAAATCGGCCCGGCCAGCGTAACGCTGCGCCATCTCCCGGTCGGGCCGGTCGCCGTTGGCGAGGATGACGCAACGCTTGTTTTTCGAGGTTGTGTGAAGAGAAAACAAAAAACCACCTCCGCCGCGGCGGGGTGGTGGCGCTGAAACTCTTTTCTCCCTCCGCTGGCATTATCCAGATCAGGTTCGACGGGTCGGCGCCGGTCGCGCTGCATCAGACGCCCTCTCAGCCTGGTTCACCCAAGCTCCCCTTGAATTGTTAAAATCTGCGCTCAACGAACTGATGGCAGTATAACATGGCCCTGGCGTCCCGTCAAGCAATTGATTTGTAACCTGCTCAGGCAGAAAAGAAATTTACCACCAAAGTCGCAAAGTTTTGAAAGACATAAAGTGCTCTTGAGAGTCCAAAGGCTTAAAAAATGAGTTGTTGCTTGTTTTTCTTTGTGTCTTTGGATTCTTAGCCCTTGGGGTCTTGGTGGTAAAAAAGCCACTGACCTGAGCACTTTCAAGAAATTGACTTTTTGAAAGAAGGCGCTAGAATTGGGTGAGTATTCACTGCAAGGAACGGAGAGTCCGACATGGTCAAAGTGATTGTGGACAGCGCGGCTGCGATTCCTGAGAAACTGATCAAGCAATTGGACATCGAAGTGGTGCCGTATTACATCCATCGCGGCGTGGAGACATTGCGCGACATGGTAGATGTGAAACGCAAAGAGTTCTTTGAATGGCTGCCCAAAGCCAAGCGCATACCCCAGACGGCCAATCCGGGGCCGGGGGACTATTTGACGGCCTTTCGCAACGTGGCCCAAAAAGCCAAAGAAGTGGTTACGGTGCACATGACTTCCAAAGGGAGCGGGGCGTATCAGTCGGCGCTGGCGGCCAGAGAGATGGCCCGCGACATGATTCCCGAGCTCAAGATCGAGGTTGTGGATACGTTGCAGGTGGCGATGGCGCATGGGTGGGCGGCCATCGAAGCGGCGCGGGGAGCCGGGGAAGGGTTTAGTCTGGAACAGGTGGCAGACACCGCCAAAGAGGTCGCCCAAAAGGGGATGATGATTCAGACGGCCGACACGCTGCACTATTTGTACCTGGGCGGGCGCATCGGTAAGGCGCAGCACCTGGTTGGCTCGATGCTCAACATCAAGCCGCTCATCGGGATGCAAGACGGCGTCATCGTCGCGCTAGGCCAGGCCCGCACGCGGACTAAAGCCTATCTGCGCATGGCCGACTTGATGCGCCAGCGGGTCGCGCCGGGCCAGCGCATCAAGGCCGCTTTTACGCACGTGGCGGCGCTAGAAGAGGCCGAAAAGCTGCGCGACATCATCTGCGAGCGTTTTGATTGCGCCGAGGTGCTTATCACCGAATTGACGCCGGTGTTGGGCGTGCACACCGGGCCGGGCACGGTGGGCGTGTGTTTTTACGCGCCTTGAAAGAATGCCGGATTAGTGGTATAATCGAATTGTAGCAATCCGCGCCCTCGTAGCTCAACGGATAGAGCGTTTGGTTGCGGACCAAAAGGTTGCGTGTTCGAGTCACGCCGAGGGTGCCAAAAGTCACTACAGAGCTTGCGGTTTGCAGAAATGCGCGACCGCAGGCTCTTTTTTCGTTTGAAATCATCTTGACAACTTATAGTATCGGATATAAACTGATTCACGAAATCCGATACCGATACGGACGACCTTCTGATGCTCGAATCACGCCTGTTGAATCGCCTGGAAGAAAAAAAGGCTCAATTGGATGCGCTACGCCCACTGCCGGCGGCCGCTGTGCGCCGCCTCGACGAACAACTCGCCGTCGAGTGGATTTACAACTCGAACGCCATCGAGGGAAGCACGCTGACTCTGAAAGAAACCCAACTCATTCTGGAGACCGGTCTCACGATTGGCGGAAAGAGTCTGCGCGAACATTTCGAGGTCATCAACCACAAAGAAGCCATCGAGTACGTCGAAGCGCTGGCGACCGGAGATGATCCCATCACCCCGTATCACGTGCGGCAGATCCACCGATTGGTGCTCACGCGCATAGACGACGCGAGCGCCGGGCAGTATCGCAGCCTGGCCATGCGCATCACCGGCGCGGCCCACCAACCACCTGAACCGTGGCAGGTGCCGATTCTGATGAGTGAATGGGGCGATTGGCTCAACCATTCGGCGGCGTTGCATGGTGTGGAACGCGCTGCGCTGGCTCACCACCGGCTGGTCGCCATCCACCCCTTTATTGACGGCAACGGGCGCACAGCGCGACTGGTGATGAACTTGCTGTTGATGCGCGACGGCTATCCGCCGACGATTATCTTGCGTGTCAACCGTCGCCAGTATTACCGCACGCTGGCTCAAGCCGATGCGGGGAACGCAGCGCCGCTGGTCAATCTGGTGGGACGGGCGGTCGAGCGCAGTCTGGCTCTCTATCTGCAGGCTTGCACGCCCCGGATCGTTCCGCCTTCCCCGCACGACGAATGGCTCCCCCTACGCCAGGCCGCAGAAGGCACGTCTTATAGCCAGGAGTATCTGAGTCTGTTGGCCCGCAAAGGACGCCTGGAGGCCATCAAGCGGGGACGGGTGTGGTACACCACGCGGCGGGCGGTAGCAGATTATGCGGCGTCGGTTGCCGGAGACAGCGCATAAATCCCAGACCTCCGAGGTTTTAGAAACCTCGGAGGTCTTTATTGCGCGTCGGCCGCGGAATTAGCCGGGGCGTCGTCTGTTGATAGCGCCGGTAGGCCTCGCCAAACTCTGCGACCAGCTTTTGCTCCTCCGGGATCGACCCCAGCGCAAAGTAGGCCGTGCTGACGGCGAAAAAAGCCAGCCGGTTGACGCTCATATCGGGCCATAGCGCCAGGACGACGATGGTCGTGGTGTACAAGGGATGGCGCATCCAGCGATACGGGCCGCTGGTCACCAGTCGCGCGTGGCGGTCGGCGGGGACCGGCTCGCCGCCGCGCAGTAGCTGGCGCAGGCCGATAAAGCGCCATACGTCGGTCTGGAACAGAGCCACGAGGAAAACAATCACAGCGCCCAACTGGAGAGCGCCCGTCAACCAGACCCATGGCGCGGGGATGGTGTAGAGCGGCCGGTCGGGTAGGACGGAGGGCAAGACGAGCAGCGGTAGAAAGGTCGCCGTCGCCGCGAAGGAGAAAAAGAGGCGATACCAGCGGTCCACGCGATTCGCGCCCCAGCGTCGCCGCGCCCAGTTTTTGACGCGGCAGGAGGCCAACAGGGTGTGGATGATCCCAAAGGCCGCACCAACGAGTAGGATGAACAAAACAGAAGCAAACACGAAATTTACTCCTTGCGCGGCTGTCCCCACAGATACCAAAAGCGCTGCGCCGGAAAGCCCGCCGTCAACTCGCCGGTCCAGCAAAAGTCGCCGGAGTGGAAATCCGCCCGTAGCCGCTCGTCGAGGGCGGTCTGACGTTGGCGCAGTTCTGCTACGTCCAGCCCGATTTCGCCCGCCTCGTCCAGCAGCAAGTCAGCTTTGACCCGCGTCTCCACCTGGCGCGTATAGTGCGCCACTACCGCCTCGCCTTGCTGTTGGCAGTCGTCCAGATACCAGGCCCAGGCGTCCAGCCGACTGCGCAGGTCGCGGGCCAGCTTGTTTTGGTAACGGGTGCGCCGCTGGCGTTTCTGATAATCCAGTTCCCGGCGGGCGCGGGTCAGCGCGTGAGACTGATCGGGAGTCAGGTAGTCGCGCAGCGTCTCTAGTCGGCGCAGCGCCAGCAGCAACCCGCCGAGGGTCAGCTTGGGCAAGTCGGGGCCGCCTGGCCGGCGGCGACTGGGTTCCCAAAATAGCTCGTCGGATTTCAGGTAATCGTCCAGTTCGTCGGCCATCGCCGCGCACAGCGCCGCGTCGCGGGTGATGAGATGTTCCAGTTCTGGGATCATCTTTTACAATCCTGGCTTTAGTCGTAGCTACGGGTGTCAGTTGCACGCTCAGGGTTGGCGATACACGTCTTCGTGAGCGCCAATAACCCGGTGTACACAGATTCGCTCTCCCGTTACCGGATCCTCTTCAAAGTGAAGCGTCCAACGATATTTGCGACTGATACGCCCGAACCAGAGGCCAGGATACCCCTCTATGCGCTCAATAGACAAGCTGGGGTGGGACATGTCCTCTTGAAACAGGCGGAATGCCTTGCGAGCTTGCTCTTTGACATCGGGAGGAAGTTTCTTGAACATCTTGACGAATTGAGGAGTCCTTTGATGCTTCAATATCGTCACTCCAGGCTCGCCAAAAACTCTTCCATCGTATCGAAGGTCTCAAAGCGGCCGGCGGCCAGGTCAGACTCGACTTCTCGTTCTGCAGCTTGCCATGCCTCGGTCCAAAACCATTCCTGACCGGGCTTGACGGCTTGTTGTTGCATATAGATGTCTATGGCTTCACGGATGATCTCTGAAATCGGCTTACGGGTGGTGAAAGACAGAGCACGCAGCCGCTCGTATTGCACAGGCTCCAGCCGCAATGACATGACTTTCATCGGCGCACCCCCTTTCTGAACTGGTATCAGTATACCACAATATATCGGTATCTTCAAGCAGCAAGCGATTTGATTTGGGTGTGTTTCATTTCGGTTGGGAAGAGGAGCCAGCACGCCCACGTGCGGCTCCGTGAGGCACGTAGGCGTGCTTCACTCCTCATTGCTCAACTCATCTGAAACACACCCATTTGATTTGGCAATCTCGCCGGAGCGTAATACAATCGGCGTTATGCGCACCTACCTCGGCCTGTTCCTGCTTTCGGCGGCGACGCTGGCGTTCGAGATCAACCTGACCCGGTTGTTCTCGGTGGCTCAATTTTACCACTTTGCCTTCATGATCGTCAGCCTGGCGCTGCTGGGCTTGGGGGCCAGCGGGTCGGCGCTGGCGCTGTTTCCCCACTGGGGTCGCCGCCAGCCCGAGCGGACGCTGAGCCGGCTGGCGCTGGGCTTTGCCCTGGGCAGCGTCGGCAGCTATGCGCTGACCAACGTGCTTCCCTTTGATTCGTTCAGCATCGCCTGGGATCGCCGTCAGGTGGGGGTGCTGGCGCTGCATTACCTGGCCCTGGCGACCCCCTTTTTCTGCAGCGGCGCGGCCGTGGGGCTGCTGCTCGCCGCCCGCCCCGAGACGGCCTCGCGCACCTACTTTGTCAACCTCACCGGCTCGGCGTTGGGCTGTCTGATCGTGCTGGCGGCGTCTGCTCCTTTGGGCGGCGAAGGAATCGTGACATTGTGCAGTCTGCTCGCGGCGCTGGCGGCGTTGCTGTTTCGATTTTGGATTTTCGATTTTGGATTTTGGATTGCCGCCGCCGTGTTGCTGGCCTGTACTGGTGGTCTGATCCAGCGGCCTGCCTTTTTGACCCTGCGACTCTCGCCGTACAAAGACTTGAGCTACGCCCTCAACGCGCCGGGGGCCGAAGTGGTATCGCAGCGTTGGAATGCCTTTTCCCGTGTGGATGTGGTGCAGAGCACGACCATTCGCTCGCTGCCGGGGCTGAGCTACCGCTACCCCGGCTTGCCGCCCCGCCAGCACGGTTTGACGGTGGACGGCAGTGACCTGAGCGGCGTCGTCACCGATCCTTCGGGCAGGGCCTCAGGACAAAGCCTGGACGGCCTGGGCTTTGCCGACTATATGCCTGGCGGCCTGGCCTATCACCTGCGCCCACAGGCCGACGCGCTGATCCTGGAGCCGCACGGCGGGCTGGACATTCTCATTGCCCACGCCCTGGGCGCCCGCAGCATCACCGCCGTCGAACCCAACCCGCTCGTCGTGCAGGCCGCCTTGCCCATTTACCAATTTCCCAATCTACAAACGACCGCCGAGACCGCCCGCAGCTTTGCCCGCCGCACCCATCAAGCTTTCGACCTCATCACCCTCTCCCTCACCTCCCCCTACCGCCCGGTGCGTTCCGGCGCTTACAGCCTGGCCGAAGACTATCGCTACACCGTCGAGGCCTTTACAGATTATTTGGGACTGCTGCGCCCGGCCGGCATCTTTCAGGCCACCCGTTGGTTGCAGACGCCGCCCAGTGAAGAAATCCGCCTGTTCGCCCTGGCCGTGACGGCGCTGGAGCAACGCGGCGCAGACCCATCCCAAGCCCTGGTCTTTTTCCGGGGCTACAACACCGCCACCGTGCTCGTCCGGCCGGCCGGGTTTACGCATGCCGAATTGACGACCATCCGCGCCTGGCTGGCCGAGCGCGCCTTCGACCTGGTCTACGCGCCCGACGTGCGCCCCGACGAAGTCAATCGCTACAACGTGCTGCCGTCGCCGGTCTATTATGCAGCGGCGACCGGCTTGCTGTCTGCCGCCGACCGGGCCGCCTGGTACGCCGCGTTCCCTTTTGACGTCACCCCGCCCACCGACGACCATCCCTTTTTCGGCCACTATTTCAAGTGGAGCCAGGCCGGGCAAGTCTGGCGCGAGGCCGGGCAGACCTGGCAGCCTTTTGGCGGCGCGGGCTATTTCGTCGTGCTGGCGCTGCTGGCCCTGGCGACGCTGGCGGCGCTGATCGTCATCGTATTACCTCTGGCAGCCGGGCGCGTGGCGGGCAAGTTGGCGGCGGGCAGCGGCGGACGGCTGTCCGCGCTGGCTTACTTTGGATTCATCGGCCTGGGATTCCTGCTGGTCGAAATTCCACTCATTCAGCGCTTTATCCTTTTTCTGGGCCAGCCGGTCTATGGATTGACCGCCGTGTTGTTCGCGCTGCTCTTTTTCTCCGGGCTGGGTAGCTGGGCCTCGGTCCGGCTGCCGCACCGGGCGACGCTGAGTGCGTTGATTGCCGTCGTGCTGCTCTACCCGGCTGTGTTGCCGCCCTTGTTCGACTTTTTCCTGGGCGGCCCGTTGGGCCTGCGGCTGGCGGTGGCCGTGGCGGCCCTGGCCCCCCTGGGCTTTTTGTTAGGCGCACCTTTTCCCAAAGGCGTTGGCTGGCTGGAGCGCCGCTCGCCCGGTCTCATCCCTTGGGCGTGGGGGGTGAACGGGGCGGCGTCGGTGGTCGCCTCGGTGGGCGCGGCGTTGTTGGCCTTGTCTTTCGGTTTCTCGCGGGTGCTGGTCGTGGGGGCCGTGTGCTATGGCGGCGCGCTGCTGGTGCTCGGGCTCGATCAACGTTCTAGCCCGCCGTCCGGGGATTGATTTTGCCGTCTGCGCCCTTTCGCTTCTTGACAATAGCTCTACTCGTGTGCTACACTGTGTTTAGTCTGATTCGTCCAATTTGTCCGGTTTGTTTGGTGAGGTGCATAGATGGCAACCGTTGTGCCCATTTCAGAACTCAAGCAGCGCACAGGTCAGGTGCTCAACCGGGCCGTCGTCGAGCGGCAGGACGTGATTATCGAGCGCTATGGCCAGGAATATGCGGTCGTGCTCAGCCTGGAACGCTACCGCGAGCTGGTAGACGCGGCGCGGGCGCGGGTACGCGCTCGCTTTATAGAAGCGCAACGCGCGGTTCACGGAGCCACAGCCGATATTCCTGCTAACGAGATCAAAGACATCGTCGCTGAGGCAGTTCGAGCGTCCAGACTGGCACGGGTCATAGATGCGGGTGGTTCTTGATACCAGCGTCATCGTCAGTGGCCTGATCTCGCCGCATGGCGCGCCCGCTCAGATCATCGCCCGCTGGCTCGACGACGATTTCACTTTGCTATACACACCGGCCATGCTTGCCGAGCTGGAAGACGTGCTCAATTGCGCATGGTTGCACGAGCGCCTGGTCCATGTTCCGAATCGTATTCCTGACTTTTTGCTCGCGGTCAGGGTTTTGGGTGAATTGGTCAAGGGCTATGTCAACGTAGCGGGGCAGGCGCGCGATCCCTTTGACGAAATGTTTTTGGCATGCGCTGCTTTGGGGCAAGCCGACTATGTCGTGAGCGTAGACAAAGATTTGCTTGCGCTGAGGCGGTACGGCGAGACAGAAATCGTCACACCTGCCGAATTTCTGACTGCATGGGAAGTAGGTGGTAGATGAGGAGCAACCAGTGACTGATTTGCCTGTCAAAGGACAACCAGTAATGGCCGGAATGGACCGGCTGCAGCAGACGGCGGAAGAGTATACCCTGCGCCTGGTTGTCCTATTTGGCTCGGCAGCTCGGGGTCACTTGCGGCCAGACAGCGACGTGGACATCGGGGTTTTGACTGCGCACCCTCTTTCAGCCGCTAAACGCAACCGGCTGTGGAGCGCATGTAGCCAATTGTTTCAAGCCGACGTGGATTTGACCGTCCTCAACCACATCGAGCCTTTGTTGGGCTTTCAGATCGCGCGCGAGGGAGTGCTTTTGTACCAGGCGCAAGCCGGGGCCTGGGAAACCTGGCGCAGCTATCAGGTGCGACGCTTCTGGGACACGCACAAGTTTCGGGAGGCTTTGCGTCTATACGTCTCGCAACGGGCCGAGGAGATGCGCCATGCCGGATCTGGATGAGCTCTTTATC
The DNA here is from genome assembly GCA_034435435.1 of Anaerolineae bacterium. Classification (GTDB taxonomy): domain Bacteria; phylum Chloroflexota; class Anaerolineae; order S140-20; family S140-20; genus DAOTXN01. The sequence goes on from DAOTXN010000031.1 coordinate 9,079, forward strand.
CAGTGAAAATTGGCCGATCTCAGTCAATACCTTCGATGAAATGGGAAAACTATGATTATCTCCAACAGAACAAGTGAGGAAAAGCCTATGCCCGACGTTCGATTCGACACCTATTACCGCTACGCCGACCTGACCCGCATCCTGCGAGAGTACGCGGCCGAGTATCCTCACCTGGTGCGTGTGGAGAGCATTGGCCAGAGCTACGAGGGGCGCGACATCTGGCTGGCGACCGTCACCCATTTCGCGAGCGGTGAGGACAAACACAAACCCGCCTTTTGGGTGGACGGCAACATTCACGCCAGCGAGGTAGCCCCGTCGAGCGCGTGCCTGTATCTGATCCACAAACTGGCGACCCAATACAGCCACGACCCCGACATCACCCGCTGCATGGACACACGCGTCTTTTACGTCTGCCCGCGCATCAACCCCGACGGGGCCGAGTGGGCCCTGGCCGACAAACCCAAAATTGTGCGCTCCAGCACCCGCCCCTATCCCTACGACGAAGACCCCATCGGCGGGTTGGTGCAGGAAGACATGGACGGCGACGGGCGCATGCTCATGATGCGCATCCCCGACCCCAACGGCGCGTGGACTGCCTGTCCCGAAGAGCCGCGTCTGTTGGTGCGCCGCGAGCCGACGGAAGTTGGCGGGCAGTATTATCGCCTGCTGCCCGAAGGCCGGCTGGAAGACTATGACGGCGCGTTGATTCACCTCCAGCCCAACAAAGAGGGGCTGGACATGAACCGCAACTTTCCGCTGAACTGGCGGCAGGAGCACGATCAAAAGGGCGCCGGACCCTATCCCACTTCAGAGCCGGAAATCCGCGCCCTGGTCCAGTTTATCGCCAGCCATCCCAACATCACCGGCGGCGTGGCGTTCCACACGTTTAGCGGCGTGCTGCTGCGGCCCTACGGCGACCAGGAGGACAAAAAGCTCCCGGCCGAAGACCTGTGGACCTACGAAAAGATCGGCCAAAAGGGCAGCGAGATCACCGGCTATCCGGCCATTTCGGTGTATCATGACTTTCGTTACCACCCCAACCAGGTCATCACCGGCGTGTTCAACGACTGGCTGTACGATCACGTCGGTGCGTTCGGCTGGGTGGTGGAAATCTGGAGCGCCCAGCGGCAGGCGGGCATCGAGGAATTCAAGTTTATTGATTGGTATCGTGAGCACCCGCTGGAAGACGATTTCAAGATGCTCAAGTGGAGCGACGAGGCCTTGGGCGGCCAGGGCTACGTGGACTGGTATCCCTTTGAGCACCCCCAACTGGGGCCGGTGGAACTGGGCGGCTGGAACCGGTTGTACGCCTTTCGCAACCCGCCGCCCGAGTTCCTGGAAAAAGAGATCGCGCCATTCGCCGACTGGCTGGTGTGGCATCTGCTCATCTCACCCCGGCTGGAGTTGTTCGACGTGAGCGCCAAACCGTTGGGCGACGACGCCTACCACGTGCGGGCGGTGGTACACAACACCGGCTGGCTGCCGACCTACGTGACCAAGAAGGCGCTGGAGAAAAAGTTGAGCCGGGGCGTGATATGCGAGATCGAGCTGCCTGAGGGCGCCAGCCTGGAAACCGGCAAACCACGTGAGGAAATCGGCCAACTGGAAGGCCGGGCCTACAAACCCTCGACCCCGACGACGTTGCACGAGCTTGACCCCACCAACGACCGGGCCAAGGTGGAATGGGTGGTGCGTGCGCCGCAGGGCGGCGTAGTCAAGCTGGTCGCCCGCCACGAGCGAGCCGGCCGGGTGACGGTAGAGGTGGCGCTGGCCCCGTAGCCGGCTGCGAAATCGACGCCGAGATGCAGAAAATCACCCGTGATGAAAGCATTGACCCTCGATTCATACAATGATAGAATGAGATAAAGCGCCAACCACGGTCGAGGAGCAGGGAGTTGCTCTGCTCTGGCAGGTAGAGGTAAAAGGTTATGGAAGCAATTCGGCTCCAAAAAACCATTGAACGGGACGGTGAAATCTCTTTGGGAGGGTTGCCGTTCAAAAAGGGACAAAATGTAGAGATGATTATTCTGGCCGACACTACGCCTATCCTCAAGCGCCTGCGCTTAACGGCCAGGCAATTGCTTAATTCTGGACTAATCGGACTCTGGCAAGATCGCACCGATATTGTAGATAGCGCCGTGTACGCCCGTCAGCTCCGCGAACAAGCCCAAAGACGGCAAAGATAAAATATGCTGCTCCTGGACACTGACATAATGATAGACCTGCTGCGCCAGTATCCACCTGCGGTGAGATGGCTCGACTCTCTTGGCGAAACAGAAATTGCAATACCTGGTTTCGTCGTTATGGAACTTATCCAGGGATGTAAGAACAAGATCGAGCAGCACAAAGTCAAACGAGCATTGGAACCCTATGACGTGGTTTGGCCTTCACCGGAGACCTGTGATAAAGCCCTGGCCGTTTTTTCTGACCATCACCTGAGCCGCGGAATTGGAATCCTGGATGCCATCATTGGTCAAATGGCAACAGATCTGGGTTTAGCTCTCCACACTTTTAATCAGAAGCACTATGTTGCTGTCCCGAATCTGAGAACTGTGCAGCCTTACAGCAAAAGGTCCTAGCAGCCTGTCGGAGAAACGTAATATAGCCCCTTGTGGGCGTCCAAAATGGGCGCAAAACGAGCAAAAAACGGGCACAAGGCCCTATAGTACAGGGTTCTCCGACAGGCTGCTAGTCAAGAAAGGAGCCTGATGACACGTATTCGGGTCTGGACCAATTTTGTCAAATCCGGCGAGCAACCCCCGCCGCTCGTCCAGGAAATGGACCTGGAGGCCTATCTGCGCGGCGTCGTGCCCAACGAGATGTCGCCCTCGGCCCCGCTGGAGGCGCTCAAAGCCCAGGCAGTCGCGGCGCGCACCTTTGCCATGGGGGCGCTGGCCGGACCGCGCCACGCCGCGACCGCCGACGTGTGCGCCACCGACCACTGTCAGGTGTGGCGCGACCGCACCTTCGCCGCCACCGACGCAGCCACCCTCTCTACCGCCGGTCAATATCTCAAGTTCGAGGAGCGCATCGCCACAGCGTTCTACTTTGGGCATTGCGGCGGCCACACCAACACGCCCGCCGGGGCCGGTTGGCCCGGCTCTGCGCCGTGGTGCCAGCCGGCGCCGTGCCTGTGCGCGCCGCCCCGCCCGCCCCACAATCACGGCGTGGGCATGTGCCAGGACGGCGCGGTGCTGATGGCCCAACGCGGCTACGACGCGACCATGATTCTGCACCACTATTACACTGGCGTGACCATCGCCGTCGCTGGTGCGGAACTGCCCCCCAGCCCGCTGGGCTACAACAGCCAATACGTGCTCATGGCCCAATCGGCGGGGCCGGGGGTGTGGGCGGCCCTTAGTCCATACACTATGCGCTTTCGGGTGACGTGCGGCTTTAGCCACGACGACGCGCTGCGCGTCCACGGCGACCGGCACACGATTACACTCGTCGGCAGCGCCAGCCCCTTTTGGGGCGTATCGGTGGAATTGGAGGCGTTCTTACGCCAGGTGGCGCCGTCCAACGTCAGCGTCGAGCGGGTGGAAGCGGCCACGTTGGAGGAACTGTCGGCCCGGCTGCAACAGTGTATCCAGGCGGGCAACCCATTGGCCTATCGGTGAAGGAGTAACACCGCCGCCGATAGCACGGGCACACGCTCCCGCGCGGGAGACACAAAAGACACACCACGGCCACCGGAGAGCCTGCTCCGGTGGCCGTTTTCATCAGGGGGATAGAATGCGCACGAGAAAACCAGGTCTCTACATCGCGTTGATGGTGTTGGCGGCAGCGTGCGGCCGGGCGGCCAAACCCACGCCGACTCCCACTTTATCCTTTGCGGCGACTGTCGAGCCGTCCGTCACAGCCACGCCCACTGATCCCTACGCCGACGAGCGCGAGGAGTTGGTCCAGCGCACCATCATCGCCCGCGGCGTGAGCGACCCGGCCGTGCTGACGGCCATGCGGGCGGTTCAACGCCACCTGTTTGTGCCCGCCGACTACCTGGATCAGGCCTACGCCGATCACCCGTTGCCCATCGGCTACGGCCAGACCATCTCTCAACCCTACATCGTGGCCCTCATGACCGAGTTGCTCAAGCTGGAGCCTGGCGACCGGGTATTAGAAATCGGCACTGGCTCCGGCTATCAGGCGGCAGTGTTGGCCGAGATCGTAGACGAGGTCTATACCATCGAGATCGTGCCCGAATTGGCCGAGTCGGCGGCGGCGCGATTGGCCGCGCTGGGCTACACCGACGTACAAGTGACGCAGGGCGATGGCTACTTTGGCTGGGAAGCGTATGCGCCCTACGACGCCATCATCGTCACCGCCGCGCCCGACCACCTGCCGCAACCGTTAATCGGCCAGCTCAAGGATGGCGGATACATCGTCATCCCCATCGGGCCAGTGGGCGGCTTTCAGAGCCTGTGGCGCTTTACCAAGACCGACGACCAGCTCAGCGCAGAGAACCTGCTCGACGTGCGTTTTGTGCCGCTGACCGGGCCGGGAGCCGAAGGGGGCGCGCCGTAATCTTTTCACGCTTCACGCTTCCTATTGCAACGTGCGCATAAAGGCGATGATGTCGCGAATGTCATCGTCGGTGAGGGCCGGATTGCCGCCCTTGGGCGGCATGTCCACGCCGGTGGTGTTGGCCGGGTCGCCGATGGGCCGCCCTTTTTTGATAAAGGCCAGCATTTCGGCGTCGGTCGAGCCTTGAATGAACGCGCTGCCCTGCCAGGACTTGCCCAAGCCCTGCACGCCCTCGCCGTTCGGACCGTGGCAACCGGCGCAGGCCGCATACAATTCTTTGCCCCGCGCCGCGTCGCCAGCGGCTTGGGGAGGCTGGGTGGGTTGGCTTTCTTCCTTGTTGCCGCCGCCGCAGGCGGTCAGGACCAGCGACAAGCCGAGTACCAGAACGAACGCCAGGTTTAATTTTCGAGTCACGTGTCTTCCTCCTTGTGATTTTGCGAGTAGGGCGGGTTTCTTACCCGCCGTTCCAAAGTTCCGGCGCGTAGGGAAACGCGGCAAAGTCTTGAGAAAAAGCCCACCAATGAGCACCAAGACCCCGGCGCGTAGGGAAACGCGCCCTACTATTCTACTTTACATCGAACTCCAAGACAACCTCGCCGATTTCGACCCCGCCCCGGCTGACCCGGACCGTCACCGTCCACGGGCCGGCCATGGTAAAGTTGATCTGGCCCCGGTAGTGACCGTTCCCGATGTTGACCGGGTTTTCGTTGCCTGGCGAGCCGTGGTCCATCGTGGGCATTTCGGGGGTGATTTCCAGCGTCAAGTCGTCTACGGGCGGCCAGTTCATCGCGCCCTGTTTCTGCGCGGCCAGGATTTCGATGGGTTGTTGGCCGACGCCCGCCGCCTGGGGCGAGACGACCATCAAAAAGAGCTTGCTCTCGTCGTCCGCAGCGACGAACGAGCCGACCAGCCTGGACGGGGCGACCTCGACCGGAAAAGTGGCCTGCCCCGCGCCGCCGCTGGCTGGGTCGCTAAAGGTCACGCCGATTTCCCACGTACCCAAATCCGGGCCGCTGGGCATTGTAAAGCCGACGGCGGCGCCAAAATGCGCATTCATGTGGGCTTGCGCAGCGGGCTGCTCGACCGGCGCGGCGTGGTCCATCTTGGGCATGTGCATCAGGGGATGAAAGGTCACGTCGGCCTTGGTCACAGTCTGTCCGGCGGGGTCGGTGAGTTGGAGCATGAGCGGGTTGTACCCGGCGTGCAGCGGCTCGTGCGCCAGCAGGGTCAGGTGATAGCCATTGGCCTCGGCCTCGCCCAGCGTCGTGAGCGCCTCGTCCGCGTGGGCGTGCATCATGCCGTGAGCGTGGGCAGGCGTCGCCTCGCCCACCGGCGAGACGACCAGCCCACCGGCGCGGTGCTTGGAAAGCAAGCCTTCCCAGTCTAGCACCTGGCCCGGAAATTCGGCGGTCAATTGATCCGCCTGCTCGCGGCTCTCCACGGCGGCCGTGCCCTGGGCCATGGGGGTATGCAGATGCTGGCTGAACACGAAATAGGCTTTCCGGGCGTCTATCCACGCCTGGGTGTCATAGTCGTGCACCCAATAGGCCACGATGTTGTGCTCGGGGTGTTTATCGGCATAGATGAGCATGTCGCCGATGTCGTCAAAGGGCAGGCTTTCGTAACGGCCCCCGCTCGCCTTGTAGGTGTAGGCGGCGGCGAAGCGCGGGTCGTTGATAATCATGCGGCACTCGATGCACTCAGTCTCGCCGTAGCGGATCTCTGGGGGTTTGATTTCGGCCTGGCCTTTGCCGCAGGCCGCCAGCAGCGTGAGCAAAAGCAGCAGCGTCATCTGTCGCGTCAGCTTGAACATGGTCAAAAATCTCCTTTTCTCGAAAAACGAATGTAAGCGACTCCGGCGGGCGCAAAAACCCATCCGCCCAGCAGCGCGTAGAAAAGCGCGCTTAGATTTTCTCCGTAGGTTTGCACGGCATAGACGCCAGCGGGACCCAGGAGGTCCAGTGTGGTGTGAATGTCTAGCACGGCGGCCATCTTGAACACCTGCAACGGGTTGATGAGCGACAGGGCGAACAGGTTCCCGATGGACATCTGCGCTTTCAGGGCCACGGCGGCCCCCATCAACCCCAGGTCGCCGAAAAAGACAAACACCAGCCACAGGAACAGCGCCACGCCCACGGCGACGCTGGCCTTGCGACTAAAGGTCGAGACCAGAAAACCGACCCCCAGCATCACCAGCGCCAGCAGGAAGGCCAACCCGACCAGTTGCAGGTATACGTCGGGCGTGGCCGTGTCGCCGCCATTGAACACGATGACCAGCGCCGATGTCCCAAAACCCAGCGCCAGCGCCGCCAGCAAGGCCAGAGCCAGCCCCAGATATTTGCCCAACCATACCTCGCCCCGGTTCACCGGCTGGGCCAGCAGGTAGACCAGCGAGCCGCGTTCTTGCTCGCCGGCCAGGCTTTGCGCCCCGACGGTCAGCGCCATCAGCGGCGTGATGAGCATGACCAGGTTGACCAGGCTGGCGGCGGTGCGCCCAAAGCCGGCGAATCCGGCCATGTCGCTGCCCGCCAACGCCAGGGCCGACAGGGCCAGCGCCAGCGCAGTAAAGGCGGCCGTGTAGAGCAGGAACCAGCGGTTGCGCAGCGAGTCGCGCAGCTCTTTTTGGGCCAGGGTCAGGACGATGGACATGTCCATGCTCACACCTCCTCAAAGTCTTCAACGGCGATGGCGGCCTGCTCCAGCATGCGGATAGGTAGGGCTTTGTGGGCCAGCGCCACGTCCACCAGCAGTCCGCGCCCGTTGGCGCTGGCCTGCAAGCCACCGCCGGCCAACACCGCTAACGCCTGCTCGCGCTGACCGTCGGCCAGGTAGAGGCGCAAGCGGGCTTGTAAACCCAGGCGCTCGGACAATTCGGGCGCAGAGCTGGTCAGCGCCAGGCGACCCTGCTCCAACACTAGCACACGGTCGGCCAGCGTTTTGACCTCTTCCAGGCGGTGCGAGGTAAACAGAATAGTCTGGCCACCTCGTTTGACCTGGCTCAGCAGATGCAGGAAGCGGTCGCGGGCGGCGGCGTCCAGGTTGGAGGTCGGCTCGTCCAGCAGCAGCACGGGCGGGTCGGACATGAGGGCGATGGCCAGCGCCAGGCGTTGCTTCATGCCGCCCGAAAGGGCCTCGACGGTTTTGTGAGCGTGCTCGGCCAGTTCGACCTGCTCCAACACCGGGCGGATGCGGGCCGGCTCGACCTTTTTCAGGCGGGCGTAAAAATGCAGCGTCTGGGCGACGCTCAGGTCGTGGTGAAAGGTGATTTCCTGGGGCACGTAACCCATCAGCCGGCGGGCGGCCTTACCCTGATGCCGGGCGTCGTGGCCGCCTACCTGCACCTGACCCCGGTAGCGCAGCAAGCCCAGCAGACACTTGATGACGGTGGTCTTGCCGGCGCCGTTGGGACCCCACAGGGCCACGGCCTGGCCGGGGACGATGCTGAAGCTCAGCTCGTCCACCGCCACGACCCGCCTGCGGCGGCCAAAGATTTTGGTTAACCCAGTCACACAGATAATCGGTTCCAAAAAAGGTCTCCTTTGAGCCCTCCGGCGACGATGAGCCCCCCCAGGGCCAGCAAGCCCACCGCGGCCAGCAACGTCGGCGTGGCAGAGCGCGCCGACAGGCCCGGCACAGCCGGCAGAGCGGGCGGCCGGAGCAGCGGATAGTCGTCGGTCATCTTGGGTTGGGGTTGGAACAGCGGAAAGGCGCGGGCGGCCAGGTCAATGGCGTCGGCCACCGGACTGAGCTGAAACAGCCGCAGCTCCGGGTATTGGTCGGTCAGGCTCTCAAAGGTGCTCTGCGCGCGGTAGGGCAGGTCGCCCACACCGTCGCCGTCGGCGTCGTAACCGCTATAGTCGCTCCAATAGTTGCCCTGCCCCTGGATGTGCCAGGCATTGCCCGTCAGCTCGCCGCCGCCCACCGCCGACACTTGGACGCTGTTCTCTTGAAAGACGTTGTGGGTAAAGCTGTTGCGCCGCACCAACGGCTGCAACGCCGCGCCGACGTCGTTGAAGGCCAGGAGGTTGTTCCGAAAGACGCTGCTGGCGTCGAGCGAGCGCGGCGAATTGTCCAGGTAAAGCCCCTGGCGGTTGTTGACCAGGCGATTGCCCTCGGCCAGCACGTCGTCAGAGTCTTTGAGGGCCAGACCGTAACCGCTGGGGCCGCGATTGTGGTAGAACAGGTTGCGGCGTACCGTCAGGCGGCGGCTGTACATCAAAAAGGCTCCCACCGAGTTGTCGCGCAACACGTTTTCCTCGATGATCTGGTCGTCGCTGTACATAAAGTGCAGCCCGTAGCGCCCTTGCTCGACCAGGTTGCCCTTGATGAGTGAGTTGGGCGAGAACCAGATCACCACGTCGCGGCTGCGCGCCACGTGATTGCCCTGGACGACGCTGCCGGCGCAATACCACAGCCGGATGGCGTCGCCGCGCCGGGCCAGGTCTAGGTCTTTGCCATTGATCACGTTGTCGCGCACCACGCTGCCCGGCGCGTTTTTCAGATAAACGCCAAACAGCACGTCTTCCAATCGGTTGCCTTGCACGGTGAGGCGCGGGGCCAGGCCGGTGACGCCGGCGTTTTCGGTGGTCAGGCTATCGCCGCTGTTGCGTATCACCAATCCCTGCAGGGTCACGTCGGGCGCGGCGACGGTCCACACGTCGCCCCGCCCGCCGCCGTCAATCACCGGCCAGCCCTGGCCGAGCAGCGTCACCGATTTGTCCACGCTGAATGGCCCGCTGTAAACGCCGGGGGGGATGAGGATGGCGTCGCCGGCGCGGGCCTCGGCCAGGGCCTGGGCCAGGTCGAAAGATGTGCTCTGCGCCTGGCCGGGCAGAGGGGTCAGCAGGAACAATGCCAGCAGCAGAACGTAGGGCAGGTTTCTATACCTGCCGGGCAGCAGGTTTCTATACTTGCCGGGCAGCAGGTTTCTATACCTGCCGGGCAGCAGGTTTCCATACCTGCCGGGCAGCAGGTTTCCATACCTGCCCCTGGATGGCGGGTAAGAAACCCGCCCTACTTTAGGCTTCATCTGTCGCATCCACCAATGGTTTATAAGCCCGGCGGTGGAAAAACAGCCCGGTCAGGATGAGCAGTGAGGCAACGGCGGCCAGAATGAGGCCAGCGTCCGGCTCGGCTGTAGTCCCAAACTGGCCCACCTTGCCCTCACCCAACACCGGCGGCGTGAAAGGCTTGATGCTGCTGGACAGAGGGGCCTTGGGGTCTAGATTTTGACCAAAGGTGTGCAGCCAGAAGGCCAGGTCGCCCAGGAACATGACGGGAAAGAGCAGCGCCGGCAGGGCCAGCAACGCCGCCCAGCGGGTGTGAACGAAAATGGTGCTCAATACCAGCAGGCTGACAACCGCGATGGCGGCGATGGACAGCGACAACTCCAACGAAGCCGCCTCGCCCAGCGGGCGCATGCCGATGTAATGGTTCAACCCATCAATCTCCTTGACGTCGCCTACCAGCCGGTTGACGTAAGCCTGCGCGACCAACCCTTTGGGATATTGGGGCGCGTGGAGCGTCATCTTCCAGTAGGGCAGAAAAATGGACACGATGAGCAACACCGCCGCCAGCGTCATAAACAGCGTAGGGAGCAGGTAGGCCGTCCGGCGGGCCTGTATTTCTTCTGCAGGGACGCGCGGTCCCCAAAACGATCCCAGATTCATAACATACCTCGGTCCAGACCCTAAAGGTCTTGGAGACCTTTAGGGTCTGAGCTTGTGCTACGGTTCGATGAGCAAATAGCCCATCATTTCCAGGTGTAGCGCCGAGCAGAACTCGGTGCAATAGTAGGCAAAGACGCCGTCGTGGTCGGCCACAAAATCAAAGGTGGTCGTCTCGCCCGGCTCGATGCTCAGGCTGATGTTGTACTGCGCCAGTTGAAAGCCGTGCGTGGCGTCCAGGGCGGTCTCGACGTTGGTGATGTGCCAGGTCACGTGATCGCCTTTTTTGATCTCCACGTGCTCCGGGGTAAAGTGGCTGCGCACCGAAGTCATAAAGATTTCGACCTCGTTCCCATTCCGCTCCACGCGCTCCTCGCCGGGCAGGGTGGCGTATTCGCTCCTGGCCTGGTGAAGCGGGTCCCAGCCCACCTCAGGGTAGACTTGCCAGGCCTTGATCTTGTCGGCCTTGATCATCTGGGCATAGTGCGGCTCGCCCAGGCCCAGCGGCATGTCGTAAAGTAGTTGCATGGGGCTGGTTGAGATGTCAATAAGCTGTTCGTTCTGCGGCAACAGCGGCCCTACGTTGAAAAAGCGGTCCACGGCCCACTTGTTGAGGGCTACCAGATACTTGCCATCGGGGGCCACGGTGTCGCCCTCGGCCGCCACCAGGTGACCGATGTTATAGTGCACCGGCAGCGTCTCGATCAGCTTCCAGCCGTCCTCGTGATAGGGCGCTCCCAGGCTCCACTTGGCTACCGCGCTGTCCAGGAACAGGCTGGTGTAGGCGTAACCGTCGCCGTCGAACTGGGTGTGCAGCGGGCCGAGACCCAGCTCGACCTGGGCTTCGACTACCGCGTCAAAATCGAGCACCGGGATGCCAAAGGGGTCCAGCTCCCAGTTCTGAGCCGCGATGGCGGCTTGTATCTTTTCGATGCTATAGATCGTAACGTGCGGGTCGAGCTTGCCGGCGACGACGACGTATTCGCCGCCGGGAGTCACGTCAGCCCCGTGGGGGCTTTTTGGCTCGGGAGCCAGATAGAGCACACCCTCGGCCACGGCAGTGTCCATACGGATGACGGCCATGCCGTTGATCATCTCGGTCTGGCCGGCCTTGAACACCTCTTCGGCCTTTTTCCAGTTGATGATGTGCAAATAGTCCATGTCGCGCTGGCTGACGCCGGCCTCGAAAGGCGGGTTGCCCGATTCGACGCCGCCGGTAGCCATCTCGCTGTTGAGCGAGCCGCAGAACAGCCAGCCGTCGCTGGCCAGCTTGCCCGCGTCGCACAGGTCTTGCCAGTAGGGCGGGATCTCGATGCTGAAGGACTCGGCCTGGATCAGGCGTCCTTTGGCGCGGTCGAATTTCCACAGCGTGATGACGCCGCGATACTTTTCCTGGTACTCAGAGAGCGGCGCATAATCCCAGCCCAGCGGCGTGGCGTATTGGGTGCCTTCGATGACGTATTCGGTGTTGGGGGTGACAAAGGTCGAGCCGTGGTTACTGATGATGTTGGGGTCTTTGACGATTTGCTTGGTCTCAAAGTCACGCAGGTCAATCACAGCCAGGCGGGCGTTGGCCTTGTCGTTGATAAACACGTACTGCCCGTCATAATCGCCATTGGTCTCGCTGAGCGCGGGGTGGTGGGTGTCGGCCATGTGCACCTCCGCGCCGTCCACGTTTCCGCCGGCCAGCACCTCTTTGCTCTCCCACGATCCAAAGCCGTAGCCTTGCCACGACTCGGGCACAAAGACGGCCACGTTCTTCAAGATGCGCATACTGGGCACGCCGGCGACGATGAGCTGGCCCGAGTGGCCGCCCGACAGGAACAAGAGATACTCGTCGTATTTCCCGGTGGGCACGTAGGTCTTGAGCGCGGCGTTGATGTCGGCGGGCGACAGGCCGCGCGCCTGGGCGATGGCCAGCGCATCCTGAGGCAATTCGCCGCCGGCCTGTTGTGTGGGCGACGAGCCTTTCTTTTTACAGGCTCCCAGGACCAGTATTCCGATGAGCAACAGAATCAAGAGCTTGTTCCATTTCATTTGTGCTGCCTCCTTGGGGATTTTTTCCACTTCATTCTACCCGAGTCGCGGCAGCCAGGCAGTGACAAAAGTCGCAAACCTGCCTTGCGCGTCCGATTTGACACCCATCTCAAGCAGGGGCATAATGGAGAGACGACAGAGGGAGAAGTGAAATGATTCAAGCGCCAGTCGCGTCGCCGCATACCTGGGCTCTGATCCGGGCCGTGCCCTATTTCGCCGGGTTGACTCACGCCGAGTTGGCGCAGGTGGCAGCGCGATTGACCGAGCGCCGCGTCGCCGCGGGCCAGATTGTGTTTTTTGAACAGGACGAGTGCGTTGGCCTGCACCTGGTCGTGACAGGGCAGGCCCGCATCTATCGGGTGTCGCTGGATGGGCGCGAACAGGTGTTGGCCGTGCTGGGGCCGGGCGACTCGTGCAACGAGGTGCCTGCCGTGGACGGCGGCCCCAATCCGGCCAGTTGCGCTGCGCTCGAGCCGACCACTTTTTGGGTGCTCAGCCGCGCCGACCTGGATGAGCTGCGTCAGGAAATCCCCACGCTGAACGACGCCATCATCGCCAGTCTGGCCGCCCGTTGCCGGCAGTTGGTGCAGCGGGTGTACAACCTGTCCTTCCTGTCGGTGTCGGCCCGCGTGGCGCAATTCCTGGTGGACCAGACCGAACCGGGCCATCCCCTCAGCCGCCGGCGTTGGACGCAAGAAGAGATCGCTGCCGAGGTGGGCACGGTGCGCGAGATGGTGGGGCGGGCGCTGCGCCACCTGTCCGAAGACGGGCTGATTCGCCTGGAGCGCCATCGCATTCACATCGTGGACCGGGAGGGATTGCGAGCCTTATCATAGCGCCTCGTCAGTCTCTCGTCGGCATGTGGGCCGCCGGTTGTCACGCACTGGACGCAGTCTGGGTTTATCCTTTATGGCGGATGGTCGACAATCGGGGGTTATGGCGACCGCGACCTCTGACCATCGCATGCACCGTTGGGTGTAGAAGCTGTTGGGCAAGCTGCCTCGATAAATCGGCGCTGGCTGCGGCCTATAGGCTTGCAGCGCGATTGATAAAAACGGGGCTAACTTTCGCAGAACAGATGGTTGGGTTATAATCGGAGGAAGAATATTCAACTAGGCTCTGGCGAATTCGACCGGGCATTAGGGTTAAAGAGGATCTGAGATGCTTGTCAAAGAATATGTGACCCAAGAACTTGACACCTTGAGCGAAACACAGTTACAGCAGGTAGCAGAATATCTGGCCTTCCTGAAATTTCAGGCGCGTGTGCGCCTCCAATCCCGCTTTAACGCGGCGCAAGCAGCGGCGCTCTATACTGAGTTTGCTCAAGAGGATCGTCGCCTGGCTGAGGAAGGAATAAAAGAGTATAGTGAAGGGTTGCTTATCGAGGACATACAATGAAGATCAGCAGAGGCGACATCTGGCTGGCAGACCTGGATCCGACTCGCGGCTCAGAACAGGCTGGTGTACGACCGGTGCTCATTTTTCAAAATGACGCCATCAACGCATATACCGTGACAGTCCTGGCCATCCCGCTGACGACCAATTTGCGTCGGGCTGCATTGCCTTCTTGTGTTCAGATCGTTAAAGGCGATGGCGGGTTGACCAGTGACTCGGTGGTCTTGTGCCACCAGTTGCGTGTGCTGGATAGTGCACGATTACGCCGCAGATTGGGGTCGGTCAGCCAACAGACGTTGGCAGATGTTGAGGGGTGTGTGCTGTTCACGTTAGGCATCATTTGAGTGGGTGGTGTTTGGTAGCGGCAATTCATCGATAGGAGTCTTTATGCGCCGGGTACTGATTGGCTCACTTTTCGTACTGGTAACTCTAGTTTTGCTGGCGTCTCCCGCCGGCGCGCAGACCAAATCGCTCTACTGGCAGCGATTCGACGTGGATGTGACGGTGTTGTCCAACGGCGATCTGCGCGTGATCGAGACCCAAGAGATCGTCTTTTCGGGCGGCCCCTTTCACTATGGCTACGCGGTCATCCCCGGCGACCGCCTGGACGGCATCACCGACGTCCAGGTGTGGGGAGATGGCCAGCCGTACCAACCCGACGGCTCCGGTCAACCGGGCACCTTCACGGCCCAGTGGATCGAGGGCGACCTGTCGGTCAACTGGTATTTTCCCACCACCAGCAACTCGTCTCACGTGTTCGAGTTCCATTACACCGTCCAGGGGGCCGTGCGGCGTTACTCCGAAGGGGATGAAGTGTGGTGGATGGCGGTGCCGGGCGACCACGACTATCCCATCCGCAACTCTCGCGTGACAGTGCATCTGCCGGAGGGGGCGACGCTCAACCCGCGGGAGGGCGGAGACGGTTACGTGGCCGAGTCGGACGGGGTCGAGACCGACCTGACGGTGAGCGATGACCGCCGCACCGTGACCGCCATCGCCAAACAGCGGCTTTCCCCCGGCGATTTTATGGCCGTAGGGGTCAAGTTCACGCCGGGCGTCGTCGGCGGGACCAAGCCGAGCTGGCAGGCAGAGTATGACCGCAAGGCCGAGTGGAATACCGGCTCGCGTCTGGCCTTTAATCTTTTGCTGGGTGTGGCGGGTCTGCTGGCGCTGGTCGGCGGACCGCTGCTGGTGTACGTGCTGTGGTACGCGCGCGGGCGCGACCCCTATGTGGGGCTGGTGGCCGACTATCTGGCCGAGCCGCCCGATGATGCGCCGCCGGGCGTGGCCGGCACGCTGGTGGACGAAAAGGCCGACCTGCAAGACGTGATTGCCACATTGATAGACCTGGCCCGGCGCGGCTATCTGACCATGCGAGAGGAGTCCGAAAAGGGCTTTGCCGGATTAACCTTCAAGCGCGATTTCGTCTTTACGCGCACCGACCAGGATTGGGGCGGCTTGCACGACTATGAAAAAACGCTCTTGAAATCATTGTTCGGGCAGCATCAGAGCAAGTCCCTGTCAGACCTCAAAAACAAGTTCTACACAGCCCTGCCG
Organism: Anaerolineae bacterium; assembly: GCA_034435435.1. Lineage (GTDB taxonomy): Bacteria > Chloroflexota > Anaerolineae > S140-20 > S140-20 > DAOTXN01. The sequence continues at coordinate 24,258 of DAOTXN010000031.1, forward strand.
AAAATTAGATCGGGGTTGTACGACGCCGTGGTCGAGGTGGGTTATTTTCGCGCCAGCCCCGAAAAGACACGCCAGCTTTACACGGTGGCGGGCGCTGCGTTGATCGGTCTGGCCGTTTTTGTGGGCGTGTTTGCCACCTCGTTATGGGGGGAGTGGGTAGACACGGTCTGGTGTCCGGCGGTCGGGTTGGGCGTCGGCGCGGCGGCGCTCATCGGCGCCGGCCAGGCCATGCCCGCCAAGACGAAAAAGGGCGCCGAAGCCAAGGCTCGTTGGGAGGCCTTTCGGCGCTACTTGAAGGAAATCGAACACTACACAGACCTGGAGACGGCCACTGAGCTGTTCGAGCGTTACCTGCCCTATGCCATCGCCTTTAACCTGGAACGGCGCTGGGTGAGCAAGTTTGCCCAGGTCGAGAGCACGCCTATCCCCGGCTGGTATTATCCATACTGGGCAACCGGGCGCGCCGGGCGCAGCAGCACCCACCACGAGCGCGGCAGCCTGGAGGGGGGCGGGCGACCCTCGATGCAAAGCATGAGCGACGGGATGGCGCGGGGATTTCAGAGCATGTCCGATGGGCTGGTGGGCATGTTCAACAGCGTGGGCAAGACCTTCACCAGCGCCCCTAGCAGTTCCAGCAGCGGCGGCTTTCGCGGCGGCGGGTTCAGCGGCGGCAGATCGAGCGGCGGCGGCTCGCGCGGCTTTGGTTAAAACCTAAAGAAAGGATTCACTACCGGACACTTTTAGACAAAGGCTGTGAGTTCGAGCATTTGGAACGCGACAGGAAGGGGCATCGACTCGTTCAAGAAGTGATCGAGTAAGCGCAAGCCAAGCTGGAACAAGCTCAAATCACAGCGCTCAGTGCGATGAATGACGGTCCCCCAATCTTCCAGGAGGGCAAGCGTGCCCAGGAAGATGATCCAGATGTAGGCCAAGCAAGCCGCAATCATCAAGCGAGAAAGCCGGACGGGGTCGGTGAGGTGACTCTTGTTGAGATGGAATCCCCGGCTTTTTTGGTCAGAGAAGAAGGTTTCAATGCGAAAACGTTGGCGGTACCACTCGCAGGCCTCATCCACCAAATCCATATTGGTGATGAGGAAGAGCGGCTCTTTGTATGCCTTGTCCCAGTGAGCAATGGCCAGAACGGGGCCGTAGTCTTGGAGCGTGAAACGTGCATCCGGCATGCCCACGCAGTCTCCCGGCTGGAGCATGAGGTCTTGGAAAGCGAAGCGTTCGCCCTCTACACACAATTGGGCATTCTTGGCGGTACGGCACACGTATTCCCAGCCGAAGGTTGCCAGGGTGGCTTGCAGCGCGATGCCATCGAACTCGCCATCGCCCAGGAAGATGACGGTACAGCCGGGTGGAATGTGGGCGTGAATCTGTTTGACCAGCTCAATATGCGCCGTTTCGGGAAAATGCCCTGTGTTGCCTTTGACTACCATCCAAGCCAACGGCAAAGCGCGGCCCCGATAGATGACGCTCACCATCAAAGTCAGACAGCCGCGCCCTACTTCGCTGCCATCTATGGCCAACACCAGCGGACGATGGGCCAGACTGTGCAACAAGGCCACCGCAAAGGGCAACAGGTACATTTCGCTGCCAATGCGTTCATTGCTCAGCCAGCGATAGAATTTCTTCACCCGACTCTCTGACTTGTTCCCATCAGGCACTTGCCCTGCTATCGCTGGCAAGTTCGTGCGTTTGCTGCCCACGATGCCGCTGATGAGCGCGGCCAGCGTCTGTAAGTGTCGGGCAGCATTACCTTTGGGCTCCGTCGGATACATTTGCTTAATTGCGTCTTTTATGGCACGATACCTGCGTCGGTTGTCACTCATAGTATGCTCCTTGCTCTTTCGTTGGAGCTTTAGCATACTATGAGTCAACCTTTAAAAAAAGTGTCCGGTAGTGAAG
>DAOTXN010000032.1:0-9997 GCA_034435435.1 Anaerolineae bacterium
GCTACCTGCCTGCGCAAATAAAAAATCCGCGCCCACCCCCCCCCCGTCGCTACCCGCCGCCGACGGCGAGGCCGCGATCACCTTTGCCGTCTGGGACTGGCAAATGGGCGACTATGAAAAACTGGCGACTGCCTTCCAAGAGGCCAACCCCGATGTTTACGTCAAGCTGGTCTCGATCAACGAAATCCTGGAGCTGGACGCCTTTAACGTTGAATGGTCCGACGACGCCTGGGCCCGCCTGGCTGCCCGCGCCGACGTGATCAACCTGGACGCCACGCCGGACGTCGTCGAGCAAGGTCTGGTGCGCGACCTGACCCCCTTTCTGCGTTCCGACCCCAACTTTCAGGCCGACGACTTTTTTCCCGGCGCGCTGCAAAGCGTCCAATGGGACGGCGGTACGTGGATGCTGCCCACGCAGATCTCCTTCGACCTGATCTTGTTCGACAAAGACGCCTTTGACGCCGCCGCCCTGCCCTATCCCCAGCCCGGCTGGACCTGGGACGATTTCCTCCACGCCGCTCGCGCCCTGACCCAACGCGACGGCGACGGCGTGACCCGTTGGGGTTTCGTGCAGAGCAGCGACAACCCCTTGCCCTTCATCGAGGGCCGCGCCGGGCCGGTGATTGACGAAAGCGCCAACCCGCCCACACCCCGCTACGACCAGCCGGACGTGCTAGAGGCTGCCCGCTGGTACGTGGACCTGATGATGAAAGAAGAGGTCATGCCGTATGAAGAACTGGTGGAACAAGCAGGAGCGGTCATTCCGCTGGGCCAGCGACTCATCGAGCAACAACAAGCCGCCATGTGGGACGAGTCTTCTCTCGTGTGGAGCTTTCGCAAAGAGCAGGGCAACCGGGGCGTCGCGCCCTATCCGGTGGACGGCCCCGACGCGCACACCACGCCGGTGTGGGTAACGGGCCTGAGCATGAGCGCCGGCGCCCAGCACGCCGCCGCCGCCTGGCGCTGGATGGACTTTGTCGGCCGTCAGGCCCCGCAGCAAGGGGGACCGTTCATCGAATATCTCCCGGCTCGGCGTTCGGTGGCCGAGAGCAGCGGCTTTTGGGAGCAGGCCGACGCCGAGCTGGCCGCTGCCTTGCGCTATGCCATAGACCACAGCTACGTCACCCGCTGGCGCACCGGCTATCAGGCCGGTCAGGATGCCCTGGAAGCCGTCTTCAAAGGCGAGAAAACGCTGGAAGAGGCCCTGGCCGCCGCCCAAACCCAGGCCGAGACCGAAATCGAGCAGGAGCGAAGCACACAGGCCGCAGCGACCCCCATCCCCACCTTTGTCGTCGCCGCGCCGGAAAAAGACGCCTCCACACATGCCGGCGCGACGACGATTAGCTTTAGCCCCGGCATTGGCGCAATGATCAACATCCAGGCCTACCGCGACGCCGCCCGCGACTTTGAAGCCTTGCACCCCGACATCCACGTCGAGGTCGAGATGCCTCAATTCATGGGCAGCGCCTTTTCTATGCAAAGCCTGGCCGAAAACTATGACTGCTTCCAATGGTCGCCCGACGTGCAGGACCCGGCCAACCAGGCCGCCATTCTACCCCTCAAACCCTTCCTCGACGCCGACCCCTCCTTCAGCACCGCCGATTTTTACCCGGCGCTGCTGGACCAGTTCACCTGGCAGGGGACGCTGTGGGGTCTGCCCGCCGAGCTGCAACCCTACCTCATCGAATACAACAAAGAGCTGTTCGACGCGGCCGGGGTGGACTATCCGGCGCTGGATTGGACGCTGGAGGACTTTAGCCAGACCGCCATCGCCCTGACCCGGGGCGAGGGCGACACTAAACAATACGGCTTTGTGCCGCAGGCCTTCGAGACCAACGATTTGCTGCTGCTCGTCGAGCAGCGCGGCGCGCAACTGGTAGACAAGAGCGCCGACCCGCCCGCTCTGACGCTCAACAACCCGGCCACGGTCGAGGCTCTGCAGTGGTACGTCAATCTGTCCGCCGAATACGGGGTCAAGCCGGTCTTTATGGCCGACGTGGCCAACGTGACCAACGCCACTGCCGTCTTTATGGAATACGAGGCGCTCACCCGCGAGGGCCGGGCGGCCATGTGGACCAGTTTCGGGGCGGTGGGGATGATCCTCGTCGGCATGGGCGCCGAGCAAGCCCAGCCCGACACCGGTGTAGCACCTCTGCCGGCCGGTTCTGGCGGGAGGGGCGGCGGGGGCACATCCACCGGCTATTTCATCTCGGCCAGCGCCGAACAGCGCCAGGCATGCTGGCAGTGGATCACGTTTCTGACTTCCCGGCCCGATGTGACCCAGGGTGTGCCCGCCCGCCGCTCGGTGGCCGAAACCGACGCCTACCGCCAGCGCGTGGGCGCCGATAACGCCGCGGCCTATCTCGCCAGCGTGAACGGCGTGGGCCAGGGCAGTAGCCTGGACGTTTTTAGCGGCGAGTCGTGGCTGGCGGTGGGGATCATCTGGCTGGGCCGGGCCTACGAACAGGCCGCCAACGGTGACATGACCGTCGCAGAGGCGCTCAATGCCGCCCAAAAGCTGGCCGATGACTATCGCGCCTGCGTCGTCGCCCAAGATGCCTTTGCCGACCAGCAGGCGTGGCTGGAGTGCTTGAAAGAGGCCGACCCGAACATGCCCGACTTTTTGCTCCAGATGGGAGGCGAGTAGGACGCTGATGAACCCCATCTCTATCTCGGTCGCTCCCACAACCTACGTGATTGGGAAGCATTACTATGATCTACCGGGCACGGTTGAATTGATGAGACAACTGGAACACACGGCCGTCGTGGACGGCGTCGAGTTCCAAAACGAGGCCGAGTGGGACAATACGGTCCCCCCGCGAGACGAGCGGGAAAAGCGCATAGAGGCATGGAACACAAGCCTCAAGTACACGATTGACGAGATTGCCGGCGTGCTCCAGGAAACCCGCCTGCCCATTCTCTCGATCCACGCCAACCGGGATGTAGGAATCTGTCTGTGCTCCGGCGATGCGCGCGAAATAAAAGAGGGAAAGCGACTGATCCACGAATCGCTGGTCCTGGCCGAAAAGGTTGGGGCGGAGGTGTGCGTGTTTCATCTGTGGGATACGTGGAAAGAGGCATTCGATCCAGAGTTTCTTCAAGCCGTCCTCAATGAGATTTCACCCCAGTATCCCGGCGTCAAGCCGGCCGTGGAAAACGTGCCCACGCACCTGGCCGGCTGTACGCCGTTTGAACTGGTGAAGCGGTTTGACTGGATCACACTGGATGTGCAGTGGGCCGCTTTGTACGATGAGCTGGACCGGTTTGAGGCGCTGAAGGAACGCATCGTCAACGTGCATTTGCGCGGGCGATTGGATGGCGCTGAGTGGGTGCTGGACCGTGCGCCCTTGGGGTTTTACGAGGCCCTGACCACCATTAGAGATGGGTGGGGCTATGCGGGCCTTTTGACGATGGAGCCGAGCGGGTTGCGCGGCGCCAGTTGGGAAAACCTCGTGGCGGCTATGGCATCTTTGAAACGGGACACAGATGAACACGGATAAACACTGGTTTTTCTGTTCAAACCTGTGTTCATCTGTGTTTATCCGCGTCCCCTTGAAAAGGGCACAGATGAACACGGATAAACACTGATTTCTTTCGTTCGGTCTGTGTTTATCTGTGCTAATCAGTGTCCTAAAAAAAGGCGAGAGAATGAGCTACAAGCACTCTGATTTGACCGAGGCCATCATTGCGGCCTTTTACGACGTGTACAACGCCCTGGGTTACGGATTCCTGGAAAAAGTGTACGAAAACGCGCTGGTGATTGAGTTACGCAAGCGCGGGAACAAAGTTGAACCGCAACGGGTGATTCAAGTTTTTTACGATGGTCAAATCGTCGGAGAATACCTGGCCGATCTGGTTGTAGATAACCTGGTCGTCGTCGAAATCAAAGCCGTGCGCCAACTGCTCCCAGAGCATGAGGCTCAATTACTCAACTACCTCAAAGCCACGCCCTGTGAGGTCGGCCTCCTTCTCAATTTTGGCCCCAAGCCCGAAATCAAGCGCAAGGTGTATGATCATGAACTCAAGCCCAATCTTAGGCATCAGTAAAATCATCAAGAGAATCAGTGTCATCAGTGTTCATCTGTGCCCCATTCTCCTGCTCGCGGCCTGCAGCAGCGGCGGGACGCAGCCCACGCCCACGCCCTTTCCCACGCCCGTGGTGGCCGAAAAGCCCACCTACACGGTCCAGCGCGGCACTGTGGTCAAGACGCTGGAGTTTCGAGGGCGGGTGTCGCCCGTCACCGAAAAAGAACTGTTCTTTGAGACCGACGGCTACGTCAAGGCCGTTCACGTGGCTCAAGGCGACGTGGTACAGGCAGGCGACCTGCTGGCCGAGCTGGAAGTGAGCGACCTGGAAAACCAACTGGCCCAGGCGCAGGTCGCTCTACAAACCGCCGAGCTGCGCCTGACTCAGGCCGAGCAAGAGAACGCCGACGCGCTGGCCGAGGCGCGTATCAACCTGGAACAGGCCCGTATCCGTCTGGAACAGGCCCAGGCCCAAGACGTGAACAGCGACGTGACCATCGCCTATATCAGCCTGACCCAGGCCCAGCAAGCCGAGGCCGACGCCGAGCGCGAATATTATGAATCGGTGGACCGGCACGCCCAGTGGGGTGAGTGGGGCGAGCCGCAGGCCAGCGTGGATGCCTACAAGCGTGCGTGGGATCAGGCTCGTGACAATCTGACGACCGTCCAGGCCCGCTACCATCAGGCCGTGACCGCCCGCGACAATGTGACCTATACGCTGCAGCTCCAAGCCAAAGATTTCGAATTGGCCGAATTGCGCGTCGAAAAGTTGGAGCGCGGCGTAGACCCGCTGCTGGCCCAGGACGTCGAAAAAGCCCGCCTCGACGTGCAGCGCCTGCAGGATCGCATCGCCGACGCGCAGTTGGTGGCTCCCTTTGCCGGGCGGGTGCTCTCGCTGGACGTGCGCGCGGGCAATCTGACCACTGCCTACAAAACGGCGTTGGCGCTGGGCGACCCCGGCGCGCTGGAAATCACCGCTGACCTGAGCGCCAGCGAGTTGAGTCAGATGAGCATCGACCAGGAGGCCACAGTGCGCCTGCTCAACCGGCCTGACCAAGATTACGCCGGCCACGTGCGCCAATTGCCCTATCCCTACGGCGGCGGAGCGGGCGGCGAAACCGACGACACTGCCGCCCGTGTCGCGCTGGACGATCCGAGCGTGACGCTCGAAATCGGCGAATTGGCGACCGTGGTCATTTTTCTGGAACAGCGCGAGAATGTTTTGTGGCTGCCTCCGGCCGCCATCCGCACCTTCCAAGGGCGCAATTTCGTGGTCGTCCAAGACGGCGACGTACAGCGCCGGGTAGACGTGCGTCTGGGATTGGAGAGCGAGGAGCGCGTCGAGATATTGGAAGGCGTGCAAGAGGGTCAGGTCGTCGTCGGGCAGTAAGAAATGAAACGCAGATGAACGCAGATTTTGATCAAAACCATCCGCTGGTTCGCGTCGAACATGCCACACGGGTCTACCGCGTCGGCGCGCAAGAGGTGCACGCGCTGCGCGGCGTGGACCTGTCGGTGACGCGCGGTCAGTTTGTGGCCCTGCGCGGGCGCTCCGGCTCGGGCAAGACCACCCTACTCAACCTCATCGGCGGGCTGGATCGACCCACGAGCGGCAAGGTTTATTTTGACGGCGCGCCGCTGAATCGGTTGAACGGGCGCCAACTGACCCATCTGCGTCGCCAGCGGCTCGGCTTTATCTTTCAATCCTTTGCGTTGTTGCCCACCTACTCGGCTTATGAGAACGTCGAGTTATTGCTGCGCCTGGTCGGGGTCAAGAGGCGCGAACGTGACCGGCGCGCCCGCGAGGTTTTGAGCCTGGTCGGATTGGCTCGCTGGATGGATCACCGCCCCGACGAGTTATCGGGCGGCCAGCAGCAACGGGTGGCCGTGGCCCGCGCCCTGGCCGCCCGCCCGGATTTGATTTTGGCCGACGAGCCGACCGGCGAGTTGGACACGACCAGCGGGCGGCAAATCTTTGCTTTGTTGCGCCGCGTCGTCGAGGTCGAGGGCATCACGATTTTGACCGCCACTCACGACCCGCTGATCGATGAGTATGCGGATGTGGTGCACGAATTGCAGGATGGGAACATCGTCAAACGCAAGGCCTAACACTATACCTTTGGGACAGGTTTCACCTTTTACGTAGTTGCAGCCGCTGGTAAAGCGCCACACTCACCGCCAGCAAAGCCGTCCCCAGAACTATCATTCCCCCCAACTCGTAGGCAACGTCGCCGAGACCCTCGCCCAGGACGAGCACGCGCCGCATGGCCTCGCTGGCGTGCGTGGTCGGCAGCAGGTCATAGAGTTGGATGGCGCGCCCGCCAACGGTAACCAGAGAGAGATCAGGCATAGGGTACATCGCGCCCGAGAGCAGCACCATCAACACGCCTACCGTCGCGCTCAGATTGGCCGCCTCGCCGTCGTTGCGGGCAAAGCAAGCCGTGAGCAATCCCAACCCCACCGCCGACAGGCTCAACAGTAAACCGATCCCCGCTGCCAGCAACAACGAACCGTTGGCCCGAAAGCCCATCAAGACTGCCACTCCGAATGTCACTGGTACTATGGCCAGCGCGACCACCATCTGGGCCAGAGTGACACCCAACAGCAAATCCCTGGCCCGCAGGCGCGTCAATCGCAGGCGGCGCAGCGCACCACTCACGTTCTCGCGGACCAGCGTGTGGGCGGTGGTGACGGCGACGAACATGATACCAAACACGATCACACCCGGCACACCGAAATCAAAATCTGACATGGTACCTGTACCGGGCAGGAATTCATAGCTGAGCGTGAGGCTCGGTTTCCATTTCAATGTGTATTGGGTGAACCAGCGCAGCAGACCCTCTAGCATGCTCTGGGCGAACACGTAATTGTCCGAGGCCGGATAACCCACCAGCGAGACAACAGCGGGCGGGTGGTTTTCACCACCTGCCGCCAACGCCGCAGAAAAATCGGACGGGATGACCAGCAGCAGTGAGATTTTGCGCTCGCGCAGCGCGATTTCTGCCGCGCGTCGCTGTGTGACCGACGTCACCTCAAAGATCGGACTGTCTTCCCATTCGACCTCCTGCATCAGGCTGACCAGTTGGGCCCCCATTGCGCCGCTGTCCTGGTTCAGCACCCACACCTGCAGGTATTTGGACAGGCCCTGGTCGGTCTCGCCAAAGGCGATGTCGTAAAACCCCAGCATCATGATGGGAAAGACGAACAGCAAACCTAACAAAAGGGGTTCGCGCCAATACTCTAACAGCGTTTTGCGAGTGACGCTCAGAACTTTCATTCGGGCTCTGGTCCGGCGGCAGAAATGGAAACCGGTCTACCTGGCTCTATGGGAAAATCCCGCGCTCTTTGTACACCCGCTCCAGCCGGCGCAGCGCGACGATATAGGCCGCCGTGCGCCAGTCAGATTGGCAGTCCTTTTTGGTGTCACGCACGCGCCGGTAGGCGTCCACCATCAGCCGATGCAGCTTGGCGTCCACTTCATCCAGCGTCCAAAACTCGCTGCGCTTGTTTTGCAGCCACTCGAAATAGCTCACGATGACGCCGCCCGCGTTGCACAGGATGTCGGGCAATACCTCGATGCCTTTCTCCCCCAAGATGGCATCGCCGTCGGGGTCGGTGGGGCCGTTGGCCCCCTCGGCCACCATAATGACGTCCAGCAGCGGCGCGGTCTCGGCGGTGATCTGATTTTCCAGCGCGGCGGGAAAGAAAATGTCGGCCCGGGTGCTGAGGAAGGCGCGGTGGTCGGTGGCTTGAGCGCCGGGATAACCGGCCACGCCTCGCCGTTCTGCCACGTATGCCGCAAGCTCGTCTGGGTCGATCCCATCGGCGTTGGCGATGGCCCCGGTGTGGTCCTCGGCGGCGACGAGGCGGGAGCCGTGGGGTTTCATCAAGCGGGCCGTCCACGAGCCGACGTTGCCAAAGCCCTGCACAAAAAAAGTCGCGCCGCGCAGGTCGAAATTCCGATCATGGGCCCATTCTTCGACGGTGAATACGACCCCCTGGCCAGTGGCCTTGTCGCGCCCCAGGCTGCCGCCCGACTCGACCGGCTTGCCCGTGACGACATGCACGTTGCGGTTGCGCTCCAGCGGCGGCATGGTCGAGACGTAGGTATCCATGATCCAGGCCATGATCTGGGCGTTGGTGTTCACGTCGGGCGCGGGAATGTCGTATTCGGGACCGATGTTGCTACCCAGGGCGAACGTGAAACGACGGGAGATGCGCTCCAGCTCGCGGGCCGAGTATTTGGATGGATCCATCTGAATGCCGCCTTTGGCCCCGCCCAACGGGATGCCGGCGATGGCCGTTTTCCAGGTCATCCAGGTAGCCAGGGCGCGCACTTCGTCAATGTCCACGGCGGGGTGGAAGCGCAGGCCGCCCTTGTAGGGACCCAGCGCGTTATTGTGCTGTACCCGGTAGCCGGTGAACACCTCGATTCGCCCATCGTCCATCTTGACCGGAAAATTGACCACGATTTCGTTGGTCGTCTTGGCCAGGATTTTGCGGATCTCGGGGTCGAGTCCCATCATGTCGGCGGCTCGGTCAAACTGTTTGGCGACGTTCTCGTACACACTAGGCTTTTTATTTGCGTTTGACATGGTCCCTCCTTTTCTTGGGTCAAAAGTCTATCTCTGGCTCTCCAATCCTTCGGCCAGTAATGCGTGAGCCTTTTTCAGCCAGTCGGTGATGGGGATGCCCTGCGGGCACGCCTCGATGCACTGGCCGCATTCTTCACATCGGTCGGCGCGGGCCTCGGCGTCCAACCAACTATACAGCATGCGCGCCGAGCGATATTCATTGTACATGATGGCCTCGTTGAATATCTCGAAAATGCGCGGGATGTTGACTGCGTTGGGACAGGGCAGGCAGTATTCGCAGTGCGTGCAGGGGATGGGGCAAAGCTCGCGGTAGGTATCGCGCACACGGCCGATGAGGGTCAGTTCTGTATCGGTCAGCGCGCCGGGGCTGGAGTCGCCGGCAATGGCGACATTTTCTCGCACCTGCGCCAGTGTGCTCATACCGCTCAACACCACCGAGACCTCGGGATGGTTCCACACCCAGCGCAAGGCCCACTCGGCGGGACTGCGCCGGATGAGGGCGTTGGCCCATATATCTGCGATGCGCTGTGGTGGGTTAATGGCGAGCTGCCCGCCCCGGATAGGCTCCATCACCACCACGGCCAATCCTTTGGCGGCGGCATATTCAAGCCCTCTTGTCCCGGCTTGATGTTCCTCATCCATATAGTTATACTGAATTTGGGCCAGGGTCCAGTTGTCATAGCCATCCACGATGTCTTGAAAAACCGCGTACTCGTCGTGGAACGAAAAGCCCAAATGGTGAAAGCGCCCATCGGCTATGGTCTTTTCGGCCCAGTCAAGCACACCCAAGTCGCGCATCTTGCGCCAGCTCTTGGCGTCGAGGGCGTGCAACAAGTAAAAGTCAATGTGGTCGGTTTGCAGGCGTTCCAACTGCTCATCAAGAAAGCGGTCAAAATCATGGGACGCTTCGACCTTCCAGCAAGGTAGCTTGGTGGCCAGCTTGACCCGCGCGCGGTAGCCGTCGGCCAGCGCCCGGCTGAGGAACGTTTCGCTAGTTTCCCGATGGTAGGGATAGGCGGTGTCCAGGTAGTTTACGCCGTGGTCAATGGCGTAGCGGAGCATCTGAGCGGCCTCCGGTTCGTCGATCTGGCTGGGGTCGTCGTCGATCACCGGTAAGCGCATCGCGCCAAAACCCAACGCGGATACTTGCCACTCCAGCTTGCCAAAGCTTCGATATTGCATAGATGTCGCCTGCCAATAGATCGTTTCGCAAGCGCAGCACATTAACAACCAGATAACCGTAAATAGAACGTTTCGCTGAAAGAACGCCTAAAAAGGCGTATCCGCGAACTCAAAGCCCGAGGCAGACGAGAGGCGAGTCGCCAGGGTAACGTTCGGCGTAAGGTCGGGAAAAAAGCGGGCAGTTGGGCCCGCTC
>DAOTXN010000033.1:0-82972 GCA_034435435.1 Anaerolineae bacterium
CCCTGTGCAAGTTGTCGTCTCATCTTGACTACGTTGGAGTATTCTGCATCACGACAATCGCGATTTGGCTTGAACAACGATTATGGCGTTTTCTGGAGTGGAAGCAACTCACTATACCGTAATTTCAGTTTTCCATGCGAATCCGAAATTCCATTTCAATTCGCCTCTTCGTAAGCATAGGTCTTGAACAATTCATAGGCCTGATCTGCATGCGCCGGTACGTAAATGCGCTTCCTCCCTGGAAGTTTGAACCCCTTGTATCCCCACTTGATCTCAAAGACCCCTGGCCGTTTGTAACGAAAGGAAGCAACGTCTCGCCAAAAAAAGGCGGCTGGCCTTTGCTCTGAAAAAATCCCTTCCGAAGTTATTTTAAAGCTTGGCCCGCGAAATATGGACCAGGACAGAAGAATGGCAAATGTTGCGACTGCTCCGAGTACCAAAGTCAGACCGACGATCCTGAACACCAGATTCTCAGTGAGCAGGAGGTCTGATCTGATTTTCGTATAACCTTCATGCGCAAAATAGATACCTCCCAACCCTGCAAGCCCGAATTGAAGTTTTCGCCACCAGGGATCAAGCTCAAGTATGTCAAGCATTGAAACGCGCCATTCCAGAAGTACTTCGCTTGTGACCAATCGCCTCGAGCGAATGAAATAGCGTGACAAGATGACAAAATACCAAAGAGTTATGGTGCTCAGGCCAAACGGTATCCAAAACTTCCAATCGATGTTCTGCATTTATGGCAAATGACCCCAGAAAAAAAACGCCCTCGCCCCCACCGGGACGAGAGCGATGACTCTCGCGGTACCACCCCGCTTGCCCGCGCAATGCGCGGCCACTCGTTTCACCAACGGCCAACACTTTTTCGCGCCTTCGTGTTAGCGATTGGCTGCCCCGTTAACGCTGGGCCTGCGGAAGCTCCCTACTGGATTTTCGTTCAGGAGTCGGCTCGGGAGGGAATTCTGCGGGTTTCGTTCGGGCGAGGCTTCCAGTCTACGGCCTCACCTCCCTGGCGACCCGAAGGTCCCGCACACTTGCTCCGTCATAGCCTTTGAGTGATTCGATTGCCGCTATTATCTACAGAACGGCGCATCTGTCAAGGGCGCGAGATGTAGTTAACTCCATTCCATCAGCGCCTCGAATGGCCAACGGACTGTAATAACGTCATTTACGCGCTCTCGTTGTTCCTTGTCTCTGGTGACCAGGATACTACCAAAGCGTACCGCTACGGCGACATACACGGCGTCAGCGCCACGCAACCGATATTGCGCTGCCAGATCAGCCGCCTGTTGGGCCAGTGTCTCGTCAACTGAGACCAACACCAAGTGGGCAAGTTGGCTCAAGGTAGCGGAGAAACGGCGGGCCAGGTCTGCGTCGCCATGTCCTCGCCCGATGGCTGCCGCTACCTCTGGCAGCAGCAACGTCGGCGTAATAATGGGGGTGGCATGTTCCTGCATACGCGCCAAGAGTGTGTGGCTCTCGACATGACCTTCCTCGCGTGGATTAAAGGCATTCAAGAAAACACTGGCATCCACGGTGTAAACGGCTGCCATCGTACGTTCCTAGCGGCGCATCTCTGACAATAGCTCTGAGCTGGAAAGAGAGGATTGCCAGCCGCGGGCAATTTCCTCCCCAAGTTTATTCAACTCTTCCCACACGGCCGCATTCGATAAAGTCTCTCTGACTTCAAGCCGTGACCGTTCGTCCAAGGGCAACAAGACCCCGACCGGCCGGCCGCGAAAAGTGATCAGATACCGCGCACGTTGTTCTCGCACTGCACGCATGACTTTTGAAGCGTGAATTTTGAGCTCCCGGACACTAATCTCGGCCATGACATATCTCTCGATGGATGTGCTTCTTTATGTGACCACATTTTATCACAAAATGCACATCGCGCCACTCGGACAAGACGGCTACGATCACACAGGTCATCGCGCACGACGCCCCATTATCAGCGCAATCTCGGTCGGGTCAAAAGCTTTCAAGGCAAACAAGGCCACACCATAAGCCGCCAGCGATGCCAGCAACGCCAACAACCCGCTCACCGGCCACAGCGTCAGCCCCACGCCGACCATGGCCCCGCCCGCCAGCGCCGGTCGCCACAGCAAAGCGAACCACGGCACGGGGGCCAGGTAGCGCCGCACTCCGACGTAGAACGCGATGAGCAGGACTAACTCGGAGATGATGGTGATGATAGCCGCAGCCCGATAATCGTACCTGGGGATAAAGACCAAGTTGGCGGCCATGTTGAAGGTCAGCCCGACGACAAAAGCGCGGGTGAGAAAGCGCTGTTGGTCCACGGCAATGAGCACGTAATTGGTCACGCTGTTGATCCAGCCAATGGGAATCGACCAGACCATCAGTTGCAGCGCGATGGCGCTGTGGGGCAAAAAGGCGTCGCCGCCCAAGAGCGCGATAAAGGGTTCGGCCAGCAGTGTCATGGCCATGGCCGCCGGCAACGCCAGCACGACCAATAGTTTGATCGCCAGGTGAAAAGTAGCGCTCAGCGCCGCGCGGTCCTCATGGGCCTGGCGCGACATGACGGGAAAGATGGCGAAAGTAAAAAAAGACGGGATGACATTGAGGGCGTCTATCCCTTTGTAGGCCCAACTGTACCAACCCACGGCCACGTCGCCGGGGATGCCGCGCCGGTTTCGCAGCGCCTCGAGCAGGATGACGTTCGCCCGGAAAAAGAGGGTCGCCATCAGGTGGTTGAGCATGAGCGGAAAACTCTCTACGGCCATCGTCCGCTGCAAGCGCCAGTCGTTTTCCATGCGTGGGCGAAAGAAAAAGCGCGTCGCCAGCGCCGTGAGGATGATCAGAGTAACCAGGTTGGTGACGATAGACACACCGGCCAGGCCGATGATGTTCCAGCCGGCCATCAGGGCCAGCGTGCCCAGGGTTACTTTGACCAGCGTGGCGACCGACGTAATCGCCGCCGGAACTTCGTGTTTTTCGTAGGCCTGAAAGAGGGCCGTCAACCCGGCCGAGATCGTGCCGGGGGCCAATCCAATAAAGAGCAGCAGGATGGCGCCAACCGTGTCGCCGGTGAGCCGGGTGTCCAAAAGCGTCTGCCGGCCCAGCAAAAAGAGGGCCAGAAAGGGCACAGACAGCCCCAGCAGCGCCAGGCGCAGCGCCGTGGTGTTGACAAAGTAGCGATTGGCTTGCGTCTGGTCGCGGGCGACCTCGCGCAGCAGCAGCGCGTTCAGCCCCCAGTTGCCCACGATCTCGAACCAGCCAAAGACGACGATGGCATAAAAATATTGGCCGCTGCCGTCGGGGCCGAGCACGCGGGCCATGAGCGCGGCAAAGCCCATGTCTACGGCGCGGTTCATCAAGTTGAGTGCAATGGGGACCAGGCTATTCTTGGCCACCCGCCGGGCCGTGGAGGCGTCGTCGGTTTCGTGGTAGAAAAAGCGCCAGCTCCACGCCCCGGCCAAAAAGAGACACACGATGCCACCCAGAAACGAGACAAACGCGCCGATTTTGACCGAGTTGGGGCTGTATTTGAAGCGCACGGTCCAGGCGCCCGGCTCCAGGGTCACGCCGCGAAAATTGCCCGCCACGCGAGCGATGTGCAGCTCGGTTTCGCCACTCTCGTCGCCGCCCTGTGGACGCACAAAGGCCTTCCAGCCAGGGAAGTAGCTGTCGGCCAGCACCAGCCAACTGGTGCCGACCGGTTGGGCGTCGATGAACACCTCGTTGGCGGTGTAGCGCGTCACCGCCGCCGGGCCGGGCGTACACGTCGCGCCTGTTGCGGGTAGCGACGCGGGCGAGTCGCGCGGCTCGACGATGACGGTCTGGCGCGGGTCAACCTGCTGCATGGTCGCCAGCGGATCGGTGGTGACGTGCGTGCAGGCCGTGTCCATCAGGTAAGCGCGGGGCATCGCGCCCAGGTTTTCATAGACTTGCAGCGCGTCCTGCTGGTAAACCAGCCGGTATTTGGGGCTTTTGTCGAGGCGCTCGTCGCTAAACTCGGTCAGCACGTATTTGACGTTGAGCATGTCGAGCAGCGGCGAATCCAGCCCCGACCAGTGGCGCAGTGGGGCGATGCGATTGTAGAGCAGCTCGTCTTGAACGTCTATGACCTGCATGTAATCGCGGTATTGGGCTGTAAACAACGAGTCGTAGCCGCGCACGTCCTGCAGGTCAAAGAGCCAGGCGGCGTTGGCGTCGAAAGTCTTTTTGTCGCCGCGCGGGTCAAAGGTGGTCAAGCGCCACAGGCTGGCGTCCTGTTTCAAAAACTCGACTACCGGCGGCGTATAGTCGAGCAGGGCCGGGTCGGCGGCGGCGTGGAACCCATAGCCGAACGTGAACAGGTCCAACACCAGCAAGCCCACGGCCAACACCTCCCACACCGGACGCCGGCCTGGCCGGCGCGGGAGAAAAATCGGGCAACGGCTGACCCGCAGCACAATGCCTGTCGCCGTCAGCAATAGCCCCGCTTGCAGGACCCAGCGAAATTCATAGCTGTAAAAGGCGCGGGTGTCGGGAAAGACAGTGTCGGCCAGGGCCAGGCTTTGAAAAAGGCGCGTGACCGTCGGCTCGAATTGATTGAATAAGAGCCGGCTGGCGAACAGCCCGCCGGTTAGCAGCAGGCCGCCCCAAAAGGCCAGCGCCGCGAGGAAAGTGATGAGTGAGGGCGCAGCGTCTAACAAGACGAGACGAGTGACGAGTGATGAGTGACGAGTGACGAGTGATGGATTCCGAATCTCCAATTCCTCATCCCGCGTCTGGCGCAGCACGTCTATGCCGAATCCGGCCAGCACGGCCACGCTGAGCGTCAGTGGAAAGACCCAGCGAAAGGGCGAGTGTGACTGGCTGAGGAACGGCAACGCGTAGATCAAAGCATAGAGCGGCGTGCCAAAGATAAAGGCCAGTGAGAGCAGCGCCAGGACGAAGAATAGGGGGATATACGGATGGCGCAAGAGGCCACCCCATCTACCGATTCTCAATTTACCCGTTTCTGGTAAATTGGTAAATGGGTGGAGCATAGCGAGGATAGCCAGAAACAGCGGCAACAGACCGAGGTAAGCGCCGCCTTCGACATAGTTTTTGATGCCCCAGTCAATGGGCAGCGGAGATTGAACCACCTGTCCGCTGAACACGTCGAGGTATGCGCGATGGGTGGGGTTGCCGAAAAAGTTGGGGACCAGAAAAGTCAGGAGGCGGCGCGTAGGGTAGGCCCAGCCGCGCACCTGGCTCAGGCTGGCCCGCCCCTCGCGAAAGCTGGCGTTCACGATTTCGACATAGGGCAGCAGTTGAACCCCGCCCAGCGCCAGACCCAACACAACCATCACCACTACCCATCCGGCCGGCCGTACTAATTTACCAATTCCCAATCTACCCCTATGGGGTAGATGGGTAAATTGGTAAATGAGGCGCCACGTGGTATAAAAAGCTGCCGCCAGCAGCGAAAAGTAGAGCATCTCGGCGTGCCCGGCCAGAACCGAACAACCCAGGGCCAACGCCCCCAGCGCCACCCAGGGGACGGTGGCGGGACGGCCAAAGAGCGGGCGTTGTTGGACGATCAGCTCAATGGCCGCCAGGATCAGCGGCAGCCAGGCCGCCGCGGCGATGATCATCGGATGGACGGCGCTGACGACGAAAAATCCGCTCAATTCACACGTGATTCCTGCCACCGTCGCGCCCAGACGTGAAATACCTAGCACGCGCGCAAAACAGAACATGAAAGCCCCGGCCAACCCCAATTGGAGGGTGACAAACACGCCAAAAGCGCGCCACAACGGTAACACGTAAAAGACAATGCTGAAGGGGTAGAGAGCCGAGTGCTGACCGGTGGCTAAAAAGGGGTTCCCGGCAAAAAGATAGGGGTTCCACAGGGGCAACTGTCGGTCCTGGATAGACTGGACGACAAAGCGTTTCCAGGCATAGTTTTCCAGAACCAGGTCACTCAGCAGTCCATTATGGGGCCGACCCACGCCCAACTCGGCGGCAGCCGAGCGATAAGGCTCAAACGCAAAGAGATTGTCGACAGGCAGCAATGTGCGCGAGCCAAGGGTAACAGAGCCAAACAGGATCAAAGGGAGTAGAAACAGACTCAGGCACACCAGCCCTGAGCGACTATGAGCGCGCCCGCCCCTCAGATCAACGCGTGTCATAGGCTATCGAGGGTACGACGAGGACAAAAGCCTACCTCGACCCTGCATGGCGATCGGAACTGCAAGGTCATGCGGCGGCCTGGACATTGATGGCCGCTACTTTGACGTCCAGGGGTGAGGCAAAAGGGCCATCTTGAGGCGTGAGCACACCCACACTCAAGGAGATTTGTGGACGCAGGTTTTGTTGCTGTTCCCGGTCTTTGGCGGGATAAAAATAGTCTATGGCTTGTTCCAAACGCGTCCGCACCCGCTCGCGCAGCGCTTCGACTCTTGCCAGCGGGCTGATAATGATAAAGTCCGATTCGCCCATGTGGCCGATGAAAGGCTCGCTCTCGATGAGTTCTTTGCTCACATTTTTCATCATCAAGGCGACGGCGCGCAAGATATCGTCGCTGGCGACAAAGCCGTAACGGTCGCTAAACCCCCTTAGTCCTAGGATGCTCACCGAGAGCAGCGCCCAATCCTTCTGGCGTAGCAGGTTGTTCAGGCGTTCGTCTATGAGGGGATCGGTGGGTAGTCCTGTGATAGGATTGACCAAGGTGCCCAGGCTGGCTCGGCGCAACGCGTTCCGCACGCGCAGTTTGAGCTCTTGAATATCGAACGGCTTGGTGATATAGTCCACCGCACCCAGTTCCAGGCCCGTCAGACGGTCCACGCGTTCACGCCGCTCTGTGAGGAACACAATGGGCACTTGTTCGGTGCGCCGATGTCCCCGCAAACGCCGGCACACTTCGTAGCCATCGATGTCGGGTAACCTGATGTCCAGCACGATGAGGTCGGGCACCGTCTCGCGGGTGATACGCAAGGCATCTTCTCCCCAAGCGGCCGTTAACACCTCATACCCCTGTGCCTCAAAGTAGGCGCTCAACATTTCCGCGGTGTCTACGTCATCTTCGACTACCAGAATAAGTTGCTGGGCTTCAGACATGATCACCCCTCCGCCAGGCTGACCGGCCTGTCATCCAATGGGATCTTTGTAAACCAAAAACTCGCACGTGTTGCTGCCTGTGGCGACGCACGCCGTTTCATCCACACGGAACTCTTTGCCGCCGCTCACCCATCGTAGACCTTCTTGAATCAGACCCACGGCGGCGTGACAAATCGGCTTATCGGACCTGCGCCCCCAACACACGGGACAACGCTCAATAATGTATACATAGTCGCCATCTCGCTCTTGCACGCGACTCGTCTGATCACTGACCTGACTAAAGACTTTGGCCATGGCGGGCAAGCCCATCTTGATCTTGATGCCTAGGGGCACCATTTTCAACGCCAGATCCCCCATGTTGTGTAATGCCCCAAAGCCCTGTAGCCCCCGCGCAAACGATGCCCGGCCGGCGCGGAGCGCCAAACCGCGCCCACCTCGCGGCCCATACATATCTTCTAAGGCCTGGTTCAAAGCCGAGTAATCGGCAAAGTCGAATCCCTTTTCCCAATTGTCCGGGGGATAGCCATCGATGAGAGACGAGAGCTTGGCCATGTTGAGGATGGCATTCAGGCCGTTTTTCCCCATCACTTCTTCCATCGCTTGCAGATAGATCCGGGCGATCAAGTTAGCGTAGAAATATTTACCTCTTTCGCCTGCCACAACAGCTCCTCCGGCTGAAGTCAAAGGATCGGGATAGATGCATTCGGGGAATCGTCCGTTGGACCAAGCGGAAAGAAGCTTACCATAGGTCCTTTTCATTGTCAAGCAGTGTCAAAACCGCCCGTCGTGTGGATCGCCTTTTTTGCCCTTTACAATTCTGGTCATGTGTTATACAATGCTGCGCGATTTCGAGACGAGGCAATCATCATTGGACTATCTAGCATCACTCCAATATCTGTATGGTCTGACCGACTATGAAAAAGAGCGCATTGCCCGCTATGATCCAGACACTCTGGACCTGGAGCGTGTGCTGCGAGTATTGGCCCGGCTGGGAAATCCCCAGCAGGGTTTCCGGTCTATACACATCGCAGGGACTAAAGGCAAGGGTTCGGTCGCGGCCATGTGCGCCTCGGTTTTACAGAACGCCGGCTATTGCACAGGGCTATATACATCGCCGCATTTGCATACCTTTCGCGAGCGCATTCAAATTGATTCACAGCTCATGCCCCAGGCAGCCCTGACGGCCCTCGTCCAGGCGCATCGCCCTCTTTTTGATCAGGAGCCCCAACTGACCACCTTTGAAGCCATCACCGCATTGGCCTTTGCCTATTTTGCCCAAAACAATGTAGACTTGGCTGTGATCGAGGTGGGGTTGGGTGGGCGATTGGACGCCACGAATGTGATTACGCCCCAGGTATCGGTCATCACATCGCTTAGTTTTGACCACACTTACCTGTTAGGCCATACCCTGGCCGACATTGCCCGCGAAAAAGGCGGCATCATCAAACCGGGCCGCCCCACGGTTTGCGAGCCTCAAGCTCCTGAAGCGCTGGCCGTGATCCGCGAGATATGCGACGAGCGCGGCTCGCCCCTCACGTTGGTTGGGCGAGATTGGACTTGGCAAAGAAAAGCGCTCGCCCCGGACCTGAGCGGGCAGTCCTTTGACGTGGTTCACAATACCACCCCATCGCCGCTGGACGGTCATTATGCCACCTCCTTACTGGGGAGCCACCAGATCAGCAACGCTGTCGCCGCCATCGCGGCGCTCAACGTGTTGCAGCAGAACGGCGTCCCGCTGCAACCCCACCATGTGCGGCAAGGATTGGCCGGCGCCCGTTGGCCTGGCCGGTTCGAGATTTTGCGCCGTGAACCGCCGCTTGTATTGGATTGTGCGCATAATGGCGACTCGGTCGCCAAGCTGGCAGCGACGCTGTCTGAAGCCTTTGGCCCCGACCGATTGTGGACCTTTATCTTGGGGGTGTCAAAAGATAAAGATGTCGAGGCCATGCTGCACGCATTGGCGCCCATGACTGGCCGTTTGTTGGCAACCCAATCTCGTCATCAGCGTGCTATGCACACACACGAGATTGTCGCGCTGGTCGAAAAAATCTGGCAGATCGCCGGCTTTCCCTGGCCTGAAGTCGTTGTCACTGAGGATGTGGGGGCCGCCCTGAACCTGGCCCTGGCCCAGGGAAACGCGCCGGTTTGTGTCACAGGCTCCATCTTTGTCGTCGCTGACGCTCGCGAAGCCTGGACGCTTGCCACGGGGGGCGACTTGCCAGAAACGGACACAGGTGTGGCAGTGGGACTCAGTGCTCTCGCTCCTCAATCTATCCCATCTCCGGTCACTGCGCCCATTATTTTCGAGTAATGGCATGAGATTGTTTTCTCCGGAACGCCAGTTTCAAAGTTGGATCAACGGACTCGATGCCGAGGAGTTGGCCTGGGATCCCGTCGACTGGTTCGACGCGCCTGGGTTGGATACGCAGAGACCGTTTATTGCTCCGCTGGTCCCCTTGCGCGACCTGGTCATCTTTCCACACATGGTCACGCCGCTCTTTGTCGGGCGCGATCGCTCCATGCGGGCAGTCAACCAGGCTTATGAAGGGGATGGTTACCTCATCGTCACCGCGCAGCGCGACTCGGAGCTATCCGATCCCACACCGATTGATCTGTATAATATCGGCACCCTCGTGACTATCGGGCGCTTGCTGCGCTTACCCGACGAAACGACCAGCGTGCTGGTCCACGGCGAGCGCCGCGTAGAGATCATTGAATTCTTGCAGATCGATCCCTTTTTTCTCGTGCGTGCGCGTCCTCTGTGGGAGCCGGCCGAGAAGCCGCCGACTGTTCAAGCTCTGATGCGCGTCGTATTGAACATGTTTGAGCGCGTCGTGCAGCTCAACCGCAGCCTACCCGAAGACGCCTATGTCTATGCGATGAACATCGGCGATCCGGGCTGGCTGGCTGACATGGTGGCCCAAACGCTGGATCTCTCGGTCCAAGCCCGCCAGGATGTGCTCGAACTGCTCGATCCTGCTACGCGCCTGCAACGTTTGAGCATCTTGTTGGGCAAAGAGCTCGAAGTCCTGGAAATAGAAGATCAGATCCACGTGAGGGTTCAACGCGAGGTGGACAAGGGACAGCGCGAATACTTTTTGCGCGAGCAGATCAAGGTTATTCAAGGTGAGTTGGGTGAAGGGGATCCTCACACCCAAGAGACCAACGAGCTGCGCGAAAAGGCGGAACAGCTCCAATTGCCTGTAGAGGTGCGCGAGCGCATTGATCGCGAGATCAAACGGCTGGCCTCGATGCCCTCGATGTCGCCCGAAGTGAGCATCTTGCGCACCTATTTGGAATGGTTGCTGGACCTGCCCTGGAGCGCCAGGAGCTTGGACAACCTGGACGTGGCGCACGTGGCGCGGGTGCTCGAAGCCCACCACCATGGCTTGCCCAAGGCCAAGGAACGCATCCTGGAATATATTGCCGTACGGCGCTTAGCCGGCGACAAGATGCGCAGCCCTATTTTGTGCTTCGTCGGACCGCCCGGCACCGGCAAGACCAGCATGGGCAAATCCATCGCGCAGGCGCTGGGGCGCGAGTTTGTGCGCGTCAGTTTGGGGGGTGTACGCGACGAATCGGAAATCCGCGGACACCGCCGCACCTACATCGGCGCGCTGCCAGGGCGCATCATCCAGACCATGCGCAACGCCGGAACCATCAACCCGCTGTTCATGTTGGACGAAATCGACAAGTTGGGTTTTGACTTTCGCGGCGACCCGGCGGCAGCCTTGCTGGAAGTATTGGACCCCGAGCAAAACCATGCCTTTTCCGACCATTACATCGAAATCCCTTACAACCTATCCCATGTCCTGTTTATCACGACGGCCAACGTGCTTCATCCCATCCCACCGGCGCTTCAGGACCGCATGGAAGTGATCGAGTTTCTCGGTTACACCGAGGAAGAAAAGATCGAAATCGCGCGCCGCTTTCTCATCCCTCGCCAGCTCGAAGAGAACGGTCTCCAGCCGGATCAGTTGCACTTTTCGCGCGCCGTTTTGCGATCGCTCATCCGTGAATACACTTACGAAGCAGGCGTGCGTAACCTTGAGCGCGAGATCGCCGCGATTTGTCGCAAAACAGCCCGCAAGGTGGCCGAAGGCAAGCGCCATAGCCGCCGTGTGCAGGCCGACAGCCTGACGCGCTTCCTCGGCCCGCCCGGTTATACATTTGGGCGGATCGAAGAAAAAGACGAAATCGGCGTCGCCACCGGCGTGGCGTGGACCGAGTCGGGAGGTGATTTGCTGCCCGTCGAGGTCACGTTGATGGAAGGTAAAGGCAACTTGATCCTTACCGGTCAACTGGGCGACGTGATGCAGGAATCGGCCCAGGCGGCGTTGAGCTATATCCGCTCGCAGGCCGAAAGCTGGGAGATCGACCCTTCGCTGTTTGAAAAAATCGACATCCATATCCACGTTCCCGAAGGTGCTATTCCCAAAGATGGCCCGTCGGCCGGCATCACCATGGCTGTGGCAATGGTCTCTGCCCTGAGCAGCACTCCCGTGCGGCGTGACGTCGCTATGACCGGCGAAATCACTCTACGCGGGCGTGTATTGGCCGTCGGCGCAGTCAAGGAAAAGGTGTTGGCTGCCCACCGGGCGGGCATCAAAGAGCTGGTATTGCCCAAACGCAACGAAAAAGACCTGATCGAAGTGCCCCGGCGCATTCGACGTGAGATCAAGTTG
The DNA here is from genome assembly GCA_034435435.1 of Anaerolineae bacterium. Lineage (GTDB taxonomy): Bacteria > Chloroflexota > Anaerolineae > S140-20 > S140-20 > DAOTXN01. The sequence continues at coordinate 11,736 of DAOTXN010000033.1, forward strand.
ACGCTGGCCGACACGATGGATGAAGTGTTGGACCGGACACTGGTTTCTGAAGCATAGACGATCGATCCACAACCCAAGGGCCCATCTCAAGCGCGGTGAATTCCATAGCGCCGCGAGATTGTGTGTTGCACGCTCGCGGCGGTCAGGCGTGTAGGGAGGGCAAAAAGACCATGCGTAGAGCACATATTTTGGTGGTCGTTTGGGTTTTGTTCTTGACGTTTCCGATCGGATGCGACATCGTCCGAGAACCCAAAAACATTGCGGTCGATTTGAACGACGTATTCCCGGATGATTTGGCCGTCGATCGCATCGAACGCATCGACGTGGACGGGGACAAGATGAACGAATGGCTGGTTTTTTATCACCTCGATCTGGTCCAAGAGGGAGAAAGCCCCACCGCCGCCATCATCTATCGTCTGGTGCGTTTTGAGGATAAACGCATTCCACCGTGTCTGGTTCCCGACTTGCTGTGGCTGCCCAAGCAGGGTTATATTTGTCTCTACAAGTGTGAACACAAGCTTCAAGACGTCATTCAAGCCTGGCCTGGTAAGGAATTGATCATCTATGACAGGCGCGACAAGGATACGGTAGGCGCGGCGATTTTTCGCTGGGACGGCCACCTCGTGGAAGGCAAAGTGAACATCGGAGGTCAAAACGAACAGGGTGGTTTCGCGCCCCTGGGGCACTTTCGCGCCGATGCCGTAGAGCTAAAACTCGACCAGGCGATCCTCACCCACCGTCACAACGACCGCAGTAATCTGGCGACGCAGGTGACGTATCGCCCCACTGCCGGGACATACTATAAACATCCGGTAGAAACGGTCTATGACACTCTCGACGATCTGGTCGATTTTCACAGAGCCGAGCTCGTTCTCCTCCCCACGCCGCCAAAAGACCCGGCTCAGGTCAAGCAGCCCGAAAAGCTCGTCATGGCCTTTTATCATCACTTTAAGGATCCCAACACGCTCCGAGCGTTCTTTACCGACCAAAGCTGGACGAATATTCAAAACGGCGGTATAGCAGAGGCTTGCGGGTGTGAGTCTGAGCTGAAGGATGTAAAGCATATACTGGTCCAGCGCATCGCATACGGAGATCAGGACAGCCAGGAGGCTCAAGTCTTGATCCACATCAGGTGTGAAAACAAGGACGAGAAAATGGAACAAGACGCCTATTTTGCCTGGACAGTTGAGCAGCAGCCCGATAGCACCTGGCGTTTGAGCACTGCTACACTTACTACCGAGGAAGACTTTGAAAACACGTCCAATCAGCCGACGGCGGTGGGAGGGCCCTAGACCATGGAGCTGGACACGCTGCGTGAATTTATCCGCCAGGGTAAGGGGCCGACTGTAGACTGGTTCCCTCAAGACGTATCGGTCCACGAGCTGGCAGCGGCGCTGGTAGCGCTGGCGAATGGCGCCGGCGGCACGGTACTGGTTGGCCTGACGCCCGACAGCGGACGCCCACAGGGCTTGAACGACCCGGAGGCCGCGCTAGATATAGCGGTAGATGCGGCCCTGAGCGCCGCGCCGCCCCTCATCATCCCCCTGCCCCAGGTGATGCATATCGACGGGCGGGCCTTGGTGTGCATCACTGTCCCGCCCGGTCTGCCTCACGTCTACAGCCTGGCCGGCCAATATCTCGTGCGCGATGGCTCGCGCAATCGCCCCACGTCGCCGCGCGCTTTGCGGCGCTTGATGCTGGCGCGTGGTGAGCTCAACTGGGAGGCCCACACACCCGATGCCGCCGCCCGCGCCGACCTGGACGGGGACGCCGTCGCGGCCTACGTGGAAGGGCTGGATGGCGTGGGTGACGCATCGCCCGATCAGGTGCTGTTGCGGCGCGGCTGTCTGGCGCGTCGAGGGGAGGAGCTTGTCCCCACTTTTGCGGGATTGTTGCTCTTTGGCCGCGACCCGCAGCGTTGGGTGCGCGGGGCCGAAATCGAGGCGGCGCGTTTTGGCAGCCGTGAGATGAGCGAGATCTTTGTGCGCCAGACCATCGGCGGCACATTACCTCAGCAACTCCAGCGGGCCGAGGCTTTTCTTCACGACCACGCGCGTTCCGTGGTGCGCATGGGGGCCGGCCTGGCTCGTCAGGAACGCCCGGAATATCCGCCGGAAGCGGCCCGTGAGGCGCTGGTTAATGCGGTGGCCCACCGCGACTATAGCATCACCGGCGATCAGATTCGCGTGTTTCTTTTTTCCGACCGCCTGCAAGTCACAAGTCCGGGTCGCCTGCCCGGCCCAGTGACGGTGGATAATATCGCCGAGGAGCGTTTTTCGCGCAACGAAGTGATCGTGCAGGTGCTGGCCGACATGGGCTTTATTGAGCGGCTGGGCTACGGCATCGACCGCATGATCCGCCTCATGCGCGAGTACGAGCTGCCCCAGCCTCAATTCGAGGAAACGGCGGGCGGATTTCGCGTCACCCTGGCCAGTGCGATCGATGCCGTGACCACCCCGGCTCCCCTCCCCGACCTGAGCGACTTGATCGAGATGGGACTGAACCCTCGTCAAGAACAGGCGCTCGTCTTTTTGTTCGAGCAGCGTCGCATCACCAGCCGCGATTTTCAAAACCTGTGCCCCGACGTGCACCCGGAGACATTGCGGCGCGACCTGGCGGACCTGGCGCAACGCGACATCGTGCTCAAGGTGGGGGACAAGCGCGCCACGTATTATATTCTCAAAAGTCCTGTCAGAGGCAGCCGATGACCGGGGGCGGGCGCAAGGCGGCAACGAATTGACCGATTCCACCCTCTCGTCTATAATGCGCCTCGATCCCATTGAAGCGAAGGTTGAACATGACGACCAAATCTCCCTTTCAAGGCCAGACCGTCGTGCTGCGCCCCTTTGAGCCGGACGACGCACCAGCCCTGCAAGCCTATCTCAATCACCCCGACCTGAGCGGTCGGCGCTACATCCCCTGGAAATTCTCCGACCTCGCGCCCCTGTCGCGCAAGCAGGTAGAAGAAATCATCCAAAAGTGGGGCGAGGAAGATAAAGAGCTGCACCTGGCCGTCGTGACCCGCGAGTCGGGCGAGCTGCTCGGCCACTGCGAGTGCGATTGGGGCTGGGATCCGCATTGTCCATCGGTGGGGCTGGTCATCGCGCCCGAACACCAACGTCGGGGCTATGGCTCCCAAGCGCTCGACATGCTCCTGTGCTACTTGTTCGAACACACCCCGGCGCATAACGTCTCGCTATGGATGGCCGACTGGAATCAGGCCGCCCGCACGTTTGCCGCGCGCCACGGCTTTCAGGAAATCGGGGGCATGCGCCGGTCGGGGCTGCGCGGGGGCCGGTCCTTCGACCTGGTCGTGGCTGATCTGCTACGCCCCGAATGGCAAGCCAGACACGGAGGTGGCGCACATGGCGCTTGAAGGTAGTGTGGTCATCTTGCGAGAAGAACAGCCGGAAGACATGCCGTTCCTGGTCGGCCTGCGCAACGACCTGAACACGCAGGCCTGGAGCCAGACCCTCCCGCCCGATTACACCGAGTTGATGTATCGCAAGCGCTTCGAGGGCCGCGAGTTCTCTTTCGAGCGGACCGACGGCCGGTTCATCATCGTGCACAAGGCGAGCGGCGAGCGGGCCGGCACAGTCAGCTACACCGGTCTGGAACCGCGTTGGTCGGCGACGATTGGCATCATGGTAGCGCAGGCCTTTTGGGGCAGCGGCGTCGCGCTGGACGCGCAGGAAGTTATGCTCAAGTTCCTGTTCACCGAATTGGGTCTGCGCGTGGTGCGCCTGTGGACGCATAGCGGCAATCCGCGCGCCGTGGCGCTGGCAGTCAAGTCGGGATTCAAGGTATCGGGGCGGCAACGGCAGGCCGTTTTCAAAGGCGGCGAGCTGTTCGATAACCTGATGATAGACCTGCTGCGCGAGGAATATTTCGCGCAGCATCCTGAGCTGACGGATAATCTATCGTAAAGCGCGACGCGCCTGGGAGGTGCGTCGCGCTTGCTTTTAACCCTTGACCACCGCCAGCGGCCTCAGCCGCGCCACCTTGCGGGCGATGCCCGCGCCGTGCACCACCTCTACCACGTTGTCCACCTCTTTGTAGGCCGCAGGCGCTTCCTCGGCCAGCCCGGCCAGGCTGCCGGTGCGGATCACGATGCCTTCTTGCTCCAGCCGGTCCTTGAGCTGCCCGCCGTGCACCTGCTTTTTGGCCTGGGCGCGGCTCATCGTGCGCCCGGCCCCGTGGCACGTGCTGCCAAAGGTCTGGGCCATGCTGGCCTCGGTGCCCACCAGTACAAACGACATGGTGCCCATGCTGCCCGGCACCAGCACCGGCTGGCCGATGGCGCGATACTCCGCCGGCAGGCCCTCAAAGCCCGGCCCAAAGGCCCGCGTGGCGCCCTTGCGGTGCACGCAGACGCGCTTTTTCTTCCCGTCTATCTCGTGCGTCTCGATCTTGGCCATGTTGTGGGCAATGTCGTACACCTGGAACACATCCCAGTTATCCACCTTGCCCGCCAACACCTGCTCGAAGCTCAGTCGCACGTAATGCAGCAACACCTGCCGGTTGGCAAAGGCATAGTTGGCCGCGCAGGCCATAGCCGCAAAGTAGGCCTTGCCTTCGGGCGAATCCAGCGGCGCGCACACGAGCTGGCGGTCGGGCAGTTGGATGCCATACTTGTGCACCACCGGCTGGAGCTGCCTGACGTAATCGTCGCACACCTGATGCCCGAAACCCCGCGAGCCGCAGTGGATCTGCACCGCGATCCCGCCCCGGCGCAAGCCCATAGCGTCGGCGGCCTCGGCGTCGTACACCTCGTCGATCACATCCACCTCGATAAAGTGATTGCCCGCGCCCAACGTGCCCACCTGGGGCATGCCGCGCTGCTTGGCCCGCTGGCTCACGTGGTCCGGGTCGGCCCCGGCCAGTTGGCCGCTCTCTTCGGTGCGCTCGACGTCCTCTTTGCGGGCATAGCCCTTTTTCAGCGCCCATTTGGAGCCTTCGACTGTCAGCTCGTCCAGTTCTTTGTGCGACAGGCGCAGGTGTCCCTTTTCGCCCACGCCGCTGGGGCAGTTGTGATACAGCGCCGTCGCCAGGTCGTTCAGATAGGGCGCAACCTCTTCTTGCAGTAAATGTGTCCCTGACAATCGGACGCCGCAGTTCGAAACGACGAAAGAGTTGGCGATAAAGTTGTGATCGGTGTGCGCCACTGTGAAATCATAGACGTAATCGTCAAAATCCTCCACCGGCTCGATACGCACAGTCTGCGCCCAGACCATTCCAGTGCCTGCCAATCCCTCGACGGCTGTTTCAAGGAACGTTTCAAAGGTCGGAAAGGCACTGCTAACGCGCGCGCGCGTCTCGCGCCCCTCGTACAGCGAACGTTCCAAGAAGCGGCGATTGATGTAAGGATCTGTCAGTTGGCCGTAGATTTCTCCGAGTGCGACACCCGCCTGGTGCAAAGCGACAGCCTTTTCCGCGACTTGTTCGCGATATTCTACGATTTGCTCTTTCTGCTTGAGATACTGAACGGCTGCGTGGGCTAGGTCGCGCCGTTTTTGGTTATACTCAAAGCCAATCATCCCCCACAGGCTCAACAGACTCGGTGGCGTGGATGACAGAACCAGACGCAGTCGAAAAGAGATACTCCCATCGGCGTTGGTCTGTTCCTGGCGCCGGCTGATGGATTTGACTTTTACGCCAAATTCCTCCAACATACCCGCTATACTCTGCAGAAAGGCATAGCCGCTCTCTACGAATCCGTCCCGCTTGTTCATAGACAGAATGGGTGTATAAAAGTTATAGCCGTGTTTATCGAACGTTTGCGGGGCGGTCAGCTCGGCCCCAAATAGCGCTGCCAGGAATAACCGCTTCTGCCACAAGGGGGCATGCGCCAGCCAGGCGGGCGCGCCAAAATCCTGGTCAGCTTTGGAGCCAATCGGCATGCCCAGGACAGCCAGCAGGAGCGCAAAGGCGCTGCTCACGACTTTGAAACTGGACTCCTCGCGCTCGAATTGATAGGCTTGATAAGCTGTTTCGATGCGGTGTGAACGCTGGCGCGTGTAAACCCGTGAAGGGGTAAAGCCTAGTGCTTTGACATCCGCGCGGATTCTTTCCAGGTCGTCGGGATCGCCGTAAAACCAGGTGGTCCCCTTGCCATCGCCGCCGCTAAAGTAGAGCGTACCATCGCCCATCGCATAACCCAGCAGTTTAATCAGGTGCGGTAGGACAGGCGTGTCGTATTGCAGAGGCAAGAGATGCAACCGATTCAAGTGACGGATGACCTGGGGCAAGGTATGGCCTGCCGTTTTGCCCAGGCGATGCAAGAGCCGTTCGATGTCGCCCTCGTCCGCGATGGTTTCGCTCGACGGCGCTTCGTACTCGACGCCGGAAAACGGATAAACCGCGACCCGATCTCCAGATGACAGGTAGGCCAATTCCATCATGCCGCCGGGCGTCCAGAAGGGATGGTCGGCCGTGGCGAGAATCTCATCACCGGCCTGTGTCGTCAGACGATAGACGGGCACGTCGCGTCGCCGCTTAAAATAGCGCAGCACGGGGGTCGTCGCCTCGCGTCCGTGGGCAAAGCTTTGACAACGCAAGACAGCCATGGGCCACTGGTCTTCCATTGCGGCAATGGATAGGGTGTAGCCATGTTCGTGCAATATCCGGCTGTCACCAGCAAGGCAGTTGATGTCATAACCCACGCCGCCGGGCGAGATGACGCCGTGCGGCAGCTCCGTCGCTACCACGCCGCCGATGGGAAAGCCATAACCCTCGTGAATGTCGGGCATGGCCAGGGCGTGTTTGACGATGCCCGGCAGCGTGGCCGTGTTGACCAATTGGTTCAGCGATTGATCGCGCAGCGTGTCTTCCAGCAGCCGTTCGCTGGCGTATAGCCGCGCCGGGACGCGCATATCCTCGCGGAAGCCTTTGGGCACTTCCCATAAATAATCGTTAATCTTGCGAAAATCTTTCTTGTTCATCTCTTCCTCCCCTTGCTTATACGTCAAACACGATAGTTACTTTGTATCCAGCGTCCGTTTCGACGATAGCCAAATCGTGAAAAGTAACCGCTTTGATGTGCTTCCATTGGCTGGGCGCCGGCCCGCCCCAAACCGTGGCCCGCAGATGGGTGGAGGTCAATTCGGCGATCTCAAAGCGCACAAACACGGCGTCACTTTCCTCGTTGAGCCACAGCAACTCGCCCAGCCATGCCACCAGCAACGTTTCGGCGTCGAACGCTTCCAGCTCTACCTGGCGCGCGACGACCGGCGCCACACTTTCCAGGGCGACGATCAGCCCAAACATCCCCCGTGCGGCGTTGACGAACAGCTCGCGCAAATCGCGCCCACGCACGCGAATGGACCAGTCGGCGGTGTGTTCGATTTCCTGAATCTCTTGGACAGCCATTTGCTTTTTGTTTCCAATCCACTCCGGCGGTCTACCCTTCTAGTATACCCAACTACACACCCCCCGGCAACCCCACCTTGCCACATCCCCCTCCATCGACTATAATGCGAGTCATGAGCACGAATCACATCGCCCGATTCGAACAAATCGTTCAACGCCTGGTAGAGGGAACCTTTGCCCGCTTATTCGCCGGCCGGCTGCGTCCGCTGGAGGTAGCCAACGCACTGGCGCAGGTCATGGAGGATCACGCAGTTCCCCGGCCCGGCGCACTGCCTTTGGCGCCCAACCATTACTGGGTCGCGCTGAACCCCACCGACCGCGACGCCTTACTGACACAACAGCCTGACTTGACCACCGACCTGGCCCGCCACGTCTTTGAAATGGCGCAGCAATTGGGTTTTTCTTTGCCCGACCCACCCGCCGTCTACCTGACGGCCGAGCCGACCGTTCCCCCGCATCAGGTGCAAGTGACGGCTCGCCAGTCGGCGCCTGCCGGAGAGCGCACCGATAGCCCTAATGAGCGCACGCTTCAGTTCTCATGGCCTGCCCAAAATGCGAGCGCCGATCCCGCTCAGGGTCACTTACCCCGCGACCCTGAGCGGGGTCGCGGGCTAAGCGATCAACCGCCTCCGACGCGACCCTTTGTGATTCTCGACGGTCAACGCCACCTGTCACTGCTCAAAACCACGGTCAATCTGGGCCGCAGCCTGGACAACGACATCATCCTGGACGACGCGCGAGTTTCCCGGCGTCACGCCCAGTTGCGCCGGCGCTACGACCGTTACGTGATTTATGATTTGGGGAGCACCGGCGGCACCAGTGTAAATGGTTACCCAGTGCAAGAGTGTGTTTTGGAAGCGGGCGACGTCATTTCGCTGGCCGGTGTAGAGATCATTTACGGCGAAGACGCCTCCACGCCTACGACGCCGCCTCAGGGCGCCGACAGCACACCTGCCCTGCGTCGCACATCTCTGATCGAGACCGGCGAATTGCCCCCGCTTCCTAACGACACCGACGAGAGTTGACAACGCCGATGGATGGGTGGTTGTTGTTCCTGCGCATTCTGTTGGCCGGGGCGCTGTATCTGTTTTTGGGCGCAATTTTGTGGTTACTATGGCGCGACCTGCACCGCCCTGCTTCAGATGCCATCTTGACGCCACGCAATTATGGACGACTGACCGTGGTCGCCACAGAAACCAACGCCGGAGGCGCGGATGGCTCGCTGGAGATCGGCGCGAGTTTTCAGCTTCAGGCGATCAATTCATTGGGGCGGTCGGCGATTAACACCATCACGATCCCTGACGCCTACGCCTCGGCCGAGCACGCGCTGCTCATCTATCGCGGTGGTCAGTGGTGGCTAGAAGATCGCGGCAGTCGCAACGGCACGACCGTGAACAATATCCCTATTGATGCCCCAACCGTCATCAGCGCCGGAGAAATCATCGGCATCGGGCGGGTGCAGTTAAAGCTGGAACCGGTAGATGGGTAGGTTGGTAGATTGGTAAATTGCTAGATTGGGGATCGACTAATCTACCAATTACCAATTTACCAAGAGGAGACAAAACTATGGATCTTGGATTAGGGGGAAAAGTTGCTCTTGTCACAGCCGCCAGTCGGGGATTGGGCGCGGCGACGGCGCTGGCCTTTGCCCGCGAGGGCGCCCAAGTCGCTATATGTGGCCGCGATCCCGAAACGTTGGCAGTTACTGGCCGTAAAATCGCTCAGGAGACCGGCGCTCAAGTGCTCACCATCCAGGCCGACGTGAGCCAGGCCGCCGACGTGGATAGATTGGTCGCCACGCTAGTGGACCGTTTCGGACGACTGGACGTTTTGGTGACCAACGCCGGCGGTCCGCCGCCCGGCAACTTTGCCGACGTGAGTCTGTCAGATTGGGATCGGGCCGTCGAGCTTACGTTGATGAGCGCCGTGCGCTTGTGCTACGCCGTCGTACCTGTGATGCGGCGGCAAGGCGAGGGCAGCATTCTGGCGATCACCTCGGTCAGCGTCAAGCAACCGTTGGACAATCTGTTGCTCTCCAACTCGCTGCGGCTGGCTGTGATCGGGCTGGTCAAGAGCCTCAGCAACGAATTGGCCGCCGACGGCATCCGCGTCAACGCCATCTGCCCTGGCTGGACGCGCACCGAGCGGGTCGGTCAGTTGCTGGAGGCGCGGGCAGCCAAGTCGGGCCTGTCGGTGGAGCAAGAGGCCGCCAAGATCACCGCTGCTATCCCCATGAAACGCATGGCCGATCCCGAAGAATTCGGTCGCGCCGCCGTCTTTTTGGCGTCGCCCGCCGCCAGCTACATCACCGGCGTCTCGCTGCTGGTAGATGGCGGCGCGTACAAAGGTTCGTTATAGACAGATATCCTCCCGCGGGTTTCCAAACCTGCGGGAAGATAACCTACAAGGGGATAAACGATGTCGGTAAGCAAGGCGCTGGCTGCACTTTTGGTGATCGTCTTTGTTATCTTGGGGCTGTTCATCATCCTCACGTGGTCGGTAGAGCGTGATTTGTTGAACGCCGACGTTTACGTGGAAACTCTTGATGAGGCCGGATTCTTTGAGCTGCCCTATCAATTGATACGTGAAGGCGATATCCCCGGCGCGGGCGGCATTCTGCTGACCGAGGGGCCGCTGTCAGTCGTTTCTGGCCCCCAGTTGGAGGCTGTGGCCCGCGAGCTGGCCCCGCCCGATTGGCTGCGCGCGCAGCTAGAGAGAGGCGTCCGCGACGTGCTGGCCGTGGCCGAAGCGCCAGAGGTGGAAGAGTTGCCCGCGCTGGTTATCTCGCTCAGCGAGGTCAAGGCGCGGGCGCTGAGCGAGCCGGGCGACCGGGCGCTCAATATCGTCATCTCGGCCCTGCCCCAATGCGTGGCCGGGCAGGTTCCCCTGGACATGGCCCGCGCCGTCCCGGTGTGTGTGCCCGCCGACCTGAATGTACCGGTCTTTACCGGTGAGCTAAAAACCCTGCTCACTCCCTACGTCGAGCGCGTGCCCGACACTTACCGCGTACAGTGGCAACCCGAACAACAAGACGCGCTCCAGGATTTGCAGCGGGCGGGCCGCACTCTCGACCAACTGCGAGTGGCGCTGCTTTTGTTGGTCGCGCTGAGTGCGGCTTTATTAGCCCTGATTTGGCTGCTGGCGGTGCGCTCGCCCGCCGAATGGCTGCGCTGGACGGGCGCGCCGTTGCTGCTGTTGGGCGGGCTGGCGCTCGTTGCGGGGTGGCTGCCGCCGCGTCTGATCGAAACAGGCTTGGAACGCGCCGACCTGTGGTCCGAGGCCAGCGTGCCGGTCGCCGTGGGCGAGACGATGGAACAAACTGTGCTCGCGCTGACCGAAACGCTGTTTCAGCCGGCCGTGATGGTGGGCTTGCTGCTGGTCGTCGTCGGGCTGGCGCTGACGCTGGTCTCGCCGCTGTTTCCGGGGCGGCAGGCGCGTCATACCACTGCCCCGTACTGAAAGGAGTCTCCCTAATGACCGAACCCGTCAAAATCGCCGTCATCGGCGGCAGCGGACTGTACCAGATGCCCGGTCTAACCGATGTGCAGGAGCGCCGGATCAGTACTCCCTTTGGCGATCCCAGTGATGCGCTCATCATCGGCGCGCTGGCGGGTGTGCGGGTCGCCTTTTTGCCCCGCCACGCCCGCGGCCACCGATTGACTCCCAGTGAAGTGCCCTATCGGGCCAACATCTATGCCCTCAAGAGCATTGGCGTCGAGCGCATTATCTCAGTGTCGGCGTGCGGCTCGCTGCGCGAGCACCTGCACCCCGGCGAGATAGTCATCCCTGACCAGTTGGTGGATTTTACCAAAAAGCGCGAGATGACTTTTTTCGGGCGAGGACTGGCGGCCCACCTGGGCGTGGCCGATCCCTACTGCGCCGAGCTGTCGGCGATCCTGGCCGACGCCACAGCCGTTGCCGGGGGCGTGGTGCATCGGGGCGGGCGCTTCATCACCATCGAGGGTCCGCGCTTTAGCACCAAGGGCGAGAGCCATCTCTACCGCGCCTGGGGTATGGATATCATCGGCATGACCAACTGCCCCGAAGCCTTTCTGGCCCGCGAGGCCGAAATGTGCTACGCCACGATGGCCCACGTCACCGATTACGACGTGTGGCACGCGGAAGAAGAACCGGTCAGCGTGGAGGCCCTCATCGCCACGTTGCACCGCAACACGGCCCTGGCGCAACAGGTCATCGCCAACGTCGTCAAACAATTGGCTGGGCAAGAGCGCGCCTGCGAGTGCAAAGATGCCCTGGGCGCGGCCCTCATCACCCAGCGCGACTTGATCCCGGCTGAAGAGATCGAAAAACTGGGGCCGCTTGTTAGCAAATATCTCCAATAAGGCCATCCGTTTCTCATCTGTTGACACCCTGACTTTGGATTTGAAGAATTGACCCTCAGCCAGGAAACCCGCGACTATTCTTTTGTTCGCTCACTCCTTGCCGCCTCGACCAATGGGAGCGAGCGACTGCTGTTGTCCCTGGCCGGACTGTTCGTGCTGATCGGCTCTATTACGCTGTCACTGACCGATTTGCCCCACTGGTCGGCGGTTCACTGGTCTTTGCCGGTCATCTGGCTGGTCTGCTTTGGTGTCGCTCACCTCGCCCTGTGTCGCTACGCGCCCGACCGGGACCCCTTCTTGCTCCCTCTGGCTGGGCTGCTCACCGGCTGGGGATTGCTGCTTATCGCCCGGCTGGCCGCACTCTCCTTTTTGATGCGTCAGAGCATGTGGCTGTTGGTCAGCGTGGCCGCCTTTGTGCTGATTGTCGTCCGGGCGGATGGGTTGCGTTGGCTACGCCGCTACCGCTACACCTGGCTACTGGGCGGTCTGGCGTTGCTGGCGACGACGCTGGTGCTGGGCGCCAACCCCTCGGGTTTTGGGCCGCGCTTGTGGCTGGGTGGGCGGCTCCCGGTTCTGGGCGACGTTTACCTTCAGCCCTCCGAAATCCTCAAGCTGTTGATGGTGGCCTATCTGGCCAGCTATCTGGCCGAGAAGCGCGAGCTGGTCCTCGACGGTCCGCAGCTCGGCCGCCTGCGCCTGCCCTCGTTGCCCTATCTGGGGCCATTGCTGGTGATGTGGGGACTGGCCATGGTGCTGCTGGCCTGGCAGCAAGACCTGGGCGCGGCGCTGCTATTCTTTTTCACTTTTCTGGCCATGCTCTACCAGGCCAGCGGCGCATGGGGCTACGTGGCCGCCGGTCTGCTGATGTTTCTCGCCGCCGCTGCTGGGGCATACATCCTGCTCGACACGGTCGCGCTGCGGGTGGACATCTGGCTGAACCCGTGGGCCGACCCTGGCGGGCGCGCCTTTCAGGTCGTGCAGTCGCTCATTGCTTTTGCCAATGGCGGGCTGGCGGGGCAAGGGCTGGGCCAGGGCCGCCCGACCTACATCCCTGCCATCCACACCGATTTTCCTTTCGCCGCTATCGCCGAGGAATTTGGCCTGGTCGGCGTGGTGGGCTTGGTTGCCGTCGTGCTCATGCTGGCGATACGCGGGACGCGCATCGCGCTGCAGGCGCGCGCGCCCTTTCAGCAGTTGTTGGCCGCCGGGTTGTCTATGTGGTTGGGCCTGCAGGCCTGGACGATCATGGCCGGCAACGCCCGCCTGATTCCCCTCACCGGCGTCACTTTGCCGTTTGTCAGTTATGGCGGAAGCTCGCTGCTGGCCAGTTTCATCGGATTGGGATTGTTGACAGCGGCGTCGCGCGGCGCCAGACATGTCGGGTTTCCCAAACCCGGCGGGTCTCAAATGACCGATCCGATCCGGCGTCTGAGTTTGGGGCTATTGCTCGCCTTTGCCGGCCTGGCGCTCATCAGCGGCTATTGGACGTTAATCCGCCAAGCTGACTTGCGCGCCCGCCAAGACAACCCGCGGCTGGTCGAAGCGGAGCAGCGTGTGCGCCGGGGCCTTATTATCGACCGCAATGGCGTCGTTCTGGCCCGCTCTCAACCCGACGAGCAGGGCCTCCAGGCCCGCACCTACCTGACGCCGACGGTTCCCGCCGTCGGCTATTACAGCTTGAAGCACGGCGTCGGCGGCATCGAGGCCAGCTATGACGCCTTGTTGCGTGGCCTGGAAGGTCAGAGCCAGCCGCGCCAATTCCTGGACGAGTTGTTGCACCGCCAGCCGGATGGCCGGGATGTCATGCTCACCATTGACGCCCAGTTGCAGGGAGCAGTGGAGGCGGCCATGGCAGAACATCGGGGGGCCGTCATCGTGATGAACGTGAACAGCGGCGAAATCCTGGCCCTGGTCAGCCGGCCGACCTACGACCCCAACACGCTCGACGCCGATTGGGATCGCCTGGAAGGAGATCCCGACGCGCCGCTGCTCAACCGCGCCACCCAGGGCCTGTATCAGCCTGGCGGCGTTTTGCAGTTGGTGGTGGTCGCAGCCGCGCTCGAGGCGGACGTGACCGCATTAGATGCGCGGGTGAGTTCTCCTGCTGCGCCGCTGGCGGTGGACGCCCGCTCACTCGCTTGCGCCCGCCCGCCCGCCGGCTCCACCCTGGCCGATGCGGTGATGGCCGCTTGCCCGGCCCCGCTGGCCGACCTGGGTCAGGCTTTGGGCGCAGACGCGCTCACAATCGCATTCGAGCGTTGGGGACTGGGTGCGCCGCCGCCCCTGGAAATCCCCACCCAGGCCGGCGAAACGCAGGTGACGGATGCACGCCTGGCAGCCGTGGGGCAGGACGAGTTGACGGTGACGCCGCTGCACGTGGCCTTGATGGCCGCTGCGCTGGGCAATGAAGGCGTCATGCCGGCCCCGCGCCTGGCGCTCAGGACGGAAAACCCCGATCATACTTGGCAATCCATGCCAGCAGTAGGGCGGCCCACGTCGCTCCTGGCTCCCAACCTGGCCTTTCAACTGCGCGGACTGCTGCGGTCCTCGCCCGATGGCGCGGTCATCGGTCACAGCAGCGTCGCGCTGGCCGGAGCCGAGCGGCCTGCCCACGCCTGGTTCATCGGCCTGGCGCCGCCCCAGACGCCGCGTTACGCCGTAGTGGTGCTACTGGAGTACAGCGGCGACCCGGGCGTGGCTGCGGCTGAACGCATCGGGTATGCTGCGCTCCTGGCCATGCTTAATCAAACTCAATAAACTGACTGGCTGACAAACTTGACAAGCGTATATGTTTGTTGTATACATACAGTCGGGTAGCAGCTATGGACCAACTCGCCAGGTGTACAGGCTTTGAATGGGACGAAGGGAACCGTGAAAAGAACTGGATTCGGCACCAAGTATCAGCAGCCGAGTGCGAGCAAGTATTCTTTAACATTCCCCTTCTGGTCGCCGACGATGAACGACATTCGAGCATCGAGCCTCGCTACTATGTACTGGGACGGACGGATGCCGGTCGAAAGCTATTTATAGTCGTCACCATCCGCGGGGGGTTGGTCCGCGTGATCTCGGCGCGGGACATGAGCCGTCAGGAGCGCAAGGAGTATGCAGATGCGGGAAAGGGAGTTAAAGAGGATACCGAAGTTTGAGAGCGAAGATGAAGAACGGGAGTTCTGGTCGGACCATGATTCAGTCGAGTATGTGGACTGGCGAGCGGCGAATGAGGCCCGGTTGGCGAAGCTGAAGCCGACGACGAGGACGATCTCTATCCGTTTGCCGGAGACGATGTTGGAGGATTTGAAAGTACTGGCGAACAAGCGGGATGTGCCATATCAATCACTGCTCAAGATGTATGTAGCAGAGCGGATTGAGGAGGAGCGGCGGTCGAGCAAGGTTGGCGCTGCCTGACCCGCGGTTGGTGCGACCCGTTTACCCGAAACCGCGCGACGCGGGGGATAGGTAGCAGGGGGAAGGACACCGGCAAGCCCCGAGTTTTATCTGCATAGGGAGCGGCAAAATCGCAAGCCAGGCGGGGGAGAGAAGGTCAGTTCACAAACTGCCGCGCGTACAGCTCCCGGTACAGCCCGCCGTTCGCCAGCAGTTCCTCGTGCGTCCCCTGCTCCACGATGCGGCCATCCTGGATGACGCAAATCAGGTCGGCCTCGCGCACGGTGCTGAGCCGGTGGGCGATGACGATGGCCGTGCGCCCGGTCAACAGGCGGCGCAGCGCTGCTTGAATCAGCGCCTCGGTCACGCTGTCCACGCTGGCCGTGGCCTCGTCCAAAATCAGCACGCGCGGGTCGGCCAACACGGCCCGGGCGATGCATATAAGCTGGCGCTGGCCCACCGACAGATTGACGCCCCCCTCCAGGATGGGCGTGGCGTAGCCGGCGGGCAACGCCGCAATGAACTCGTGGGCGTTAGCCAGGCGCGCCGCCTCCTCGACGGCCTCTGGCGGCGCATCTGGTCGCCCAAAGCGGATATTGTCGGCGATAGCGCCGGAAAAAAGGAACGGGTCTTGCGGCACCAGTCCCATTTGCCGGCGCAGCGAGCGTTGAGTCACGGCGCGCACGTCTATGCCGTCTATGCGCACCGCCCCGCCTGTGACGTCATAAAAGCGAGCCACCAGATTAGCGATAGTGGTCTTGCCGGCCCCTGTTGGCCCTACCAGCGCCACGGTTTGGCCTGCTTCGATAGATAGGCTCACGTCGTGCAGCACGCGCGTCTCGCCGCGATAGGAAAAGTGGACCTGATCCAGCTCCACCTGGCCCCGCATGGGCGGCATCTCGATGGCGCCAACTGCGTCCTGGACGTCCGGCTGGGTATCCAGCAGGTCGAGCACGCGCTCGCCGCCGGCGGTGGCCGCTTGCAAAGTCGTGTAGAGCTGACTCAGCTCCTGGATGGGTTGGAAAAAACGGGTCACGTAGGCCAAAAAGGCCACCACCACGCCGAGAGTCAGGTCGCCGGCGGTGACAAAACGCCCCCCGAACCACAGCACGACTCCCGTCGCCAGCGTGCCCAGAAATTCCACCGTGGGCAAAAAGATGAACGAAAGGGTCATGGCGTCAACGTAGGCGTCGCGGTTGGCGCGGTTGAGCTCGTCGAAACGCTCAAAAGTGGCGGATTCCTGGGCAAAGGCCTGAATCACGCGCATACCGGCCAGGTCTTCGGCCAGGTCGCCCACCACAGCGGCGATTTTGGCGCGGGTGCGGCGAAAAGCGACCTGCGCCCGGCGGGTGAACAGCGCGACGGCCAGCAACATCAGCGGCAGCACGCCAAACGCGAGCAACGCCAGGCGCGGACTCATGGACACCATCACCCCGACGATGCCGCCCAGCACCAGCGCGTCGCCCAGCAGCGTGACAAGCCCTTGTGAGAGTAGCTCGTTGATCACGGCCACGTCGTTGATGACGCGCGAGAGGGTCACACCCACAATGTGCGTATCGTGATAGCCCAGCGAGAGATTCTGCAAGTGGCGAAACAGGTCGCCGCGCAGCGTCGCCAACAGGCGTTGGCCCACCCACGAGAGCAGATAACGCTGCCCAGAGGCGGCCAGAAAGATGCCGCTAAAAGCTACAGCGGTCAACCCGGCGATGCGGCTCAACCCGGCGGCGTCGCTCTGGGCGATATGTTGGTCGATGGCGACTTTGAGCAGGTAGGGGATGAGCAGCGTCAACCCTGACTCGACCAGCATGAGCGCAAAGGCCAGAGCCATTCGGCGGCGATAGGGACGCAAGTAGGCCAGCAAGCGCAGGATGACGCGTCCGTTCAAGGCGTGCCCACCCTCTTTCTCGCCAAACTGTTCCATGGCCCCGCGCGGGCCCATTCTGGGACTGGTCGAACCGATAGAAAAACTCATGGTTCTGTTTTTCCGCGCTCCGGGCGGATCGCCAGATCCGCCCATTCCGACGTCGAATCTGACGATCCGGCGCGAGCAAAAGAATCGGGTCTCAACTGGCGGTGATAAATCTCGGCGTACAACCCCGACGTGCGCAGCAGCTCTTCGTGCTTACCACGGGCGGCGACGCGCCCTTTTTCCAGCACCAGAATCATGTCGGCCATACGCAGGGTGCTGAGGCGCTGGGCGATGACAAAAGAGGTGCGCCCGCGCATCAGGCGTTCCAGAGCCTTTTGGATCAATTGCTCGGTCTCGGTGTCCACGCTAGAGGTGGCGTCGTCGAGAATCAGGATGCGCGGGTCCAGCAGCAGCGCGCGGGCGATGGCTATCCGCTGTTTCTGGCCGCCGGAAAGCGTGACGCCGCGTTCTCCCACCAGCGTGTCGTAGCCCTGGGGCGTCTTGACGATGAACTCGTGGGCCTGGGCGGCCTGGGCCGCGGCGACAATCTCTGCCTCGGTGGCGTTCGGGCAGCCAAAGGCGATGTTTTCACGGATGGCGGCGGCGAACAGGGTCGTCTCTTGCAACACGATGCCGATCTGGTCGCGCAATGAATTGAGCGTCACCCCCTGGATATCGTGGCCGTCCACGGTGATGCGGCCCGCCGTGGGGTCATAAAAGCGCGGGATCAGGTTGATGATGGTCGATTTGCCCGAACCGGTGGTCCCGAGCAGCGCAATGACTTGTCCGGGTTGGGCCTCAAAACTGACGTCCCGTAGCACCTGATGGCGGCCAAAATAGGCAAAAGAGACCTGCTCGAAGCGCACGTGGCCGCGCACCGGCGGCAAGGGATAGGCGGCGGGGGCGTCGTGCACCTCAGATTGGGCGTCCAGGATTTCAAAGACGCGCTCCCCAGAAGCGGCGGCCTGGGCGATGGCCGGGACGATCATGCCCATGCGCCGGACGGGGTTGACCAACTGGGCCATGTACGTGGTGAACGCCACCATCTCGCCCAGCGTGAGCGCGCCGCGAATGACCTGTACGCCGCCGTACCAAAGGATAAAAACCGCGCCGATGTTGGCGATGAGGTCCATCAGCGGCGGGTTGACGGCCTGCAACTGCGCCGCGCGGATCGAGAGGTCGAACCAGCGGTTATTTTCCCGCTCGAAGCGGACGATCTCGGCTTCTTCCTGTGCAAACGCCTTGACCGCGCGCGCGCCGCGCAGATTTTGCTCCAGGCGGGTGGTCAACACACCCAACTGGTCCTGGATGGCCAGGGAGAGCGGGCGAAAGCGGCGGCCAAAGCGCAGGGCGCGGTGGGCCAACAGCGGCGTGGTCGCCAACGCCAGCAGAGCCAGCCGAGGGTTCATCAGGAGTAGCATGACCGCCGTCCCCAACCAGAGAGTGATGCCCTCTGCCATGCGCAGCAGGGCGCGCCCGGCCAGGAAGCGGATGCGCTCCACGTCTTGAATGGCCCGCGAGAGCAGTTGCCCGGTCTCGGCGCGGTCGTGGTAGGAGAACGAAAGAGCCGCCAGCCGGCGGTGAATGGCGTTGCGCATGTCATAAGCCACGCCCTGCGAGGCTATTTCGACCCACCGGCCTTGCACAAAGGCCAACACGCCCTTGACCAGCGTCAGCCCCAGCAGCGCCAGCACCGCCCAGCTCAGCAGGCGGGTGTCCTGGCCCCGAATGCCCCGGTCCACGATCCAGCGAATGAACTGCGGGATACTCAGCGCCAGCCCGTTGATGAACAGCAGCAGCAGGTAGCCGCCGACGGTCAGCCGGCGGTAGGGGCGCAGGTAGCCCAGGCAGCGCAGCACGGGGTTGCGCAGGGGGAGGGGAGAGGGCGAGGTCATGGTGAGACGAAAATTCCGCTCAATGAGGCCCTTGACAAAGAAACATCTGTTCGGTATAATATATCTAAATTATCCATTTTGACTAAAGAGGGACGGATGATTACAAAAAGACTCAGCTCCACGCTGGCGCAGAATAACTTTGGTCAGGTTTTGGATGACGTCATTCAAAACCACACCCGGTATATCGTCGAACGGCGTGGGATACCTCAAGCGATTATACTTGGCTTTGACGATTTTGCCCACGTGCTAGACGATGAGCGCGAACGGCTGCAAATCAATGCCGTTTTGAAAGAACTCCGCCCTGAATACCACCTGGGTCAGGTTGTCACTGTAGCCTCTGGCGCACAGTCGTGAATCAGAACACACGGGTGCTCTCATGAGCTCATTGACAGATTTACAAAATCAGCCGGCAACACAATTAAAGCTGTTTGAAACCAGTGAGCCACTGTCTGGCTTTTCCTCGTCGTCAGACAACGGGGGTTCGTACTTTGATGACCCTTCTTTTGCCAGTAACAAAGCCCGACCTATCCATCGTTGGATTCCCTGGATCGCAGGCTTTTCTAGCGGCTTTGTGGAGGACGTTTTAACGCGATATCTGGCGAGCCAGGGAACCGTTTTAGACCCCTTTGCTGGCGTAGGTACTACGCTAGTGGAAGCCATCCTGCATGGTCATGATGCGATTGGGTTCGAAATCAACCCGTATGCTGCCCTGGCTTGCCGCATAAAGACAAACGCTCATCGCATTGACGTCGAGAGATTATACGCCGAGATGTCGAGATTCCAGACATTTCATTACGAAAAAGCTGCGGTCCATTATACTCCCCACAGCGTTCCTCCACAGGGATTCAAGACGCGCTCGGCATTTTTTAGTCCAGAGGTTCTACGAAAAGTCCTTATCTTGCAAGACTTTATTGATACCGTGCTCGATGTCGACTTGCGAGATTTGTTCAGGCTCGCTTTCGCCTCTACGATGATCCGTTACTCGAATTACTCCTACGAACCAAGCCTGGGTAGACGGATCAGCGCTGGAAAATCCGAGATTCAAGACTTTCCGGTGGGCCCGGCAGTCCTGGACAAAGTGTCGGAAATGGCCAGGGACATTGCCTGGTTCCAGCAAAGGTTGACGGACAGACCTCCCAATGTCCGGGTTATCGGTGAATCTTTTTTCAATTACAAATCATACCTGGCCCCCGAATCTATTGATTTGATCATCACTTCTCCACCCTACCTCAATAATTATCATTATAATCGAAACACACGTCCGCAACTGTACTGGCTGGGATATGCCAGAGATCCGCGAGACTTGAAACCCCTTGAGCTTTCTAACTTTGGAAAGTACTGGCAAACCGTTCGTGAGCAAGATACAGTAGCCTTGGAATTCTCTTTGCCCACCACAGACCTGGCAGACCAGTTGCAAGCCCTGAGAAAGATCAAACCCGAAAGAGGCGTTTATGGCGGCAGCGGATGGGCTAACTATGCGGCCTCTTATTTTAACGATTGTTACCGTTTTGCTCAAGGCGTCCAGTACACCTTGAAACCGGGCGGCGTAGCGTTGATCGTCATTGGGAACAGCATCTTGCAGGGCATTTCAATACCGACCGATAGATACTTGGGGAAAATTGCCGAGTCGGTGGGCCTGGAGCTCGTTAGAATTGATGTACCGCGAGCAACCCGGGTCGGAAACAGTATTATCCAATCAAATGTTCGTGTCGGTAAAGCCAAAGGATCGGATCAACTCTACGAAGCCATCGTCGAGTTAAGAAAGCGATAAATCTTTCAACGCTTGCTGAACTCTCGCGGCGACCTCTGGCTGGGACGGGGATGCTCCCGTCAGTCGCTTTACCCACGACCTGCCGGGATGCACAACATCCCACTCCGACTGGGCCTGGTTATAACGCCCCTTGCCGGGGTCATGGTTTCCAAAGCCATCAATAACGGTGTTCCAAAGTGGCTTGTACCTCCGAATCAATTCTGCTTCTACAGGTACAACCAGGTCGCTTTCGATACCGGTGAGGACCATGAACCGACATCGCAAATCATCCAACCGCAGGTTAGCGGCTTGCTGTATACTGCGAGCGTGTTCTCGCAGTCTTTGGTACAGAACTGGCGCTTTGAGGTCTATGCTCCGCGCAGTTCGCCATCCTGGCGAGACAGCTTTGCCCACGTAAATGGGGTGACCGCAAGCTGTCCGATTCAAATCGGCGACTCTGGCGTACAGCTTGAAATCGCCGACGTAGTACAAACCATAAACCCCGGACCCAATGAATCTGCCAGGCGGAGGTAGTGTGTGCACAGGTGTTGAGGTTCAAAACTCAATGGCCTCATCCACCACGCTTTGAAACTGAGTGGAATGGAAAACGTGCAAATCAAAATCAAAATTGAGCATTGACTATCCTCACATAACCCAGGTAAAGCTGTTCCTCGCGGCGCATGCCCAGAAACTCGTGCCGGTGGCTCAGACACCAGGCCGGCAGGTCGATTTGAAAACCGGGGTCGGTGGCGCGCACCTCCAGGATTTGGCCGGGCTGCATGTCTTTGATGCGGGCCGCCGTGCGGATGACCGGTTGGGGGCAATAGAGGCCGGTGCAATCCAGCGTGGCGTCGGGTTGCGGAAAATCATTCACACACTTTTTACCATCCCCGCAGGCGACGGCGCGCGCTCTGGCAGTGGGGGCACTCTAGACCCTGATATTCGCGGCCACAGGTCCGGCAGACCTTGGCGTTCATCGGGCGGTCGTCTTGTAGCGACGCTGCGATGAGCACCACTGCCTGCCCCTTGTATACTGCCAGCCATTCCTCGACCGAAACGCCATCTACGGTCCAATGGCCGGCGGGGCTTTTTTCCAATACGCCGCGCAACACGCCGGCCTCCAGCTCGTAGGCAAAAGTCGCCAGCTCCAACACACTTGCTTTGCGTACAGACATCTCGCTCTCCTAAACTTTTTCCTTGGTCACACGGATGTGGTCAAAGTCGCGGGCGACAATGGTTTGCGGAAAAATGGCCGTCGCCTCGGCCAGCACGTCCTTTTCACGGTAGCGCCGGGAAATGTGGGTGAGATAGAGCTGGCGCACATCGGCGTCGCGGGCCAATTGAGCGGCCTGGGCTGCCGTGAGATGGCCGAACTGCCGCGCCAGGTCCGCCTCGTGTGACAAATAGGTGGCCTCAATGACGAGGGCATCCGCATGACGCACAACGTCGAACAAATCGGCGGTGCGCCCGGCGTCGCCCACGTGCACCAGCCTGGCGCCGGGGCGGGTTGGCCCCAACACCTGGTCGGGATGGATTACCCGACCATCGGCCAGCGTGATGCTGCGCCCATTGACCAGCTCGCGGCGCTCTGGCCCGCGCGGCACGCCCAACGCCTCGGCTGCGTCGTCTAGAAAAGGCCGGCGGTCCTTTTCTAGAAAACTAAAGCCAAAACAGTCGTCGCCGCGATGACTGACCGGGAAGGCGCACAATTCAAAATCCTCGTCCTCCAGCAGCACGCCCGGCCGGATTTCCACCAGCCGGATGTCGAGGGGAGGGGCCGCGCCGCGCAACACCACGCCGAAAATCAAATCGTACACCCGCTCCAGCGTCCAGCCCCCTCCGTAAATCTCCAGCCGGTCTATGGCCTCCCAGCGGCTAAACGTAGACACCAATCCACCCAGGCCCAAGATGTGGTCCAGGTGGCCGTGGGTCAACAGGACCCGTTCCAGGCGCTTGAACCCCAGGCCGCTGCGCAGAATCTGGCGCTGGGTACCCTCGCCGCAGTCAATGAGAAAACGGTATTCATTGTGCAGCACAACTTGAGCCGACAGTCCCCGGTTTACAGACGGAGCCGACGCCGAAGTGCCCAGAAAAATCATCTCAAACATCGGCCGTGGCCTCCGTTTCGGCCAAACGGGCCAGAATGTGAACGGCTCCTTCGATGCGGCGCAGGGCGCTGGTCACGTCGGCGTCGGCAGCCGGCAAACGCTCGCGTAGCTCGTCCACGGCAGCGCCAATGGTGTGAACCACGGCCAAATCCTGGCGCATACGGCAAATGGTTTTGTGCTGCCGGGCGACCTCGATGGCTAGCGCAGCATAGTCGGCCAGCGATTCCATTAAGCGTTGGTCGTGATCGGTAAAGGCCTGGGGGGCGGTCTGGTTGGATACACCCAGCACGCCGATGACCTGATCGTGCAAGATGAGCGGCACGTAGAGCAGAGCGTTGACTAGATAACCGGTGACAACTTTGAGGAGGTTATTTTCGCTGCTCCCGCGCGTCAGCCGGACCGGGCGCTTGGTGCGCACAACAGAGCCGATCAATGTATCCTGGATTTTGATGTTCAAGCCTTGAGCCTGTTTTTCGCCCAATCCCTTTTGCGCACGCAGGTACAGCGCGTTGGTTTCCGGGTCCACCAACATGATCGAGCCTTCTTCGGCCCGCAGCATAAAGACGGCTGCCTCGACGATGCGGGTCAAAATGGCGTCGAGGTCGATCAGAGCGGCCACCGACTTGCCGATGCGATGCAGTGTCATAACCTCTTGAACGCGCTGTTCCAGTAATTGGTTGGCCTGGACCAATGCTGCTCGTTCGGCCAGGGCCATGCTGCGGGGCTTAACGGTCGGACCCGGGCGCTGTCGTTTGAGAAAAGGCAACAGATCGATCTCGCTGTATGCCGACGGTACGTTGCCCATGATGTGCGGATATATCTTGCGCAGTTCATCTGCAATGATCGGGTCCCCCGCAACGATGATGGGTGTCTGTGAGCCTGACCGAGCCAATCGCATGAGGAGCGCAGTGAGTTCGGCTTGAATGCCATCGGGGTTAACCAGGATATAATTTGGCTTGGTGCTCTGTACCAGTTCCAGCCCGGCTGCGGGATCTTGAGTGTATTGGACGTTGACGTCGTAGCGCTGCTCCAAAGCGACACGCACCGTGAATTGGCTAGATTTGGCGTCAATGATAACGATGCTGGTATAGGCCACGCTTTCCCTCCATCCCTAGCAGCATGTCGGAGAGATGTAATTTAGCCCCTTGTGGGCGACCAAAATGGGCGCAAAACGAGCCAAAAACGGGCACAAGGCCCTATATGACAGGGTTCTCCGACAGGCTGCTAGTTTTCCGGCAGAACGATAATCGTGTTATTCGTTATTTCAAAACGCGCTGTTTTGAATTGTTCGGCGACCCACATATTGGTGCGCAGATGCTCTGTCACCCGGCAAGTAGTGAATTGAGAGGCGCCGCTCGCCATGGCCAAGGGCACGATCAACTGGTCAGCCAGGTGCATGTCTATCGGGGCGTCACTGTGATGGTGCGCGATCAAATCTTGACAGGCCGTCTCGGCCACCTTTTCTGCCGGCAGACCTGGGCGCCCATACGCCGTAAAGCCCGCCCGACTGCCGTCCTCGTACTCGGTCAGAATAAAGATGCCCGCACCGGGACCGGCGGCTCGCACGCGCCGTGCTTGAACGTCGGCTGTGATGCCTGCCTCTGCCAGCACGTTGCGCGTCCGGTTGGCCATGCGTTGCGGGATGTGCGCCGGGAGGTTAGAGGCGACAGCGATGCCCCATGCGCGCTGCAACGCCCCCCGCCTTGTCAACGACAGCGGGCGAATCTCGCCGACGTTTCCGGGAATATGCGCTGTGATTTCGCCGCCGCCGGCTGGGTAAAATCCCCACACCTTCAGCTCGACTGTTGCGTGCAAACCCAAACGCGCCATGGCAGGCAAATAAACCTCCGCCAGATATGGAAAAGGCGGACTCCAGGCCACGTGCGTTCCGCCGCGCAAGGTCAACTGTGAGGCGCCGGTCGCCAACGCCAGCGGTAAAAACACAGTCTGAAATACCAGGCTGACCGAACCCGCACTCCCGCCCTCTTTCATCTGAGCCACGTCAAACGTGTATGTCCCGGCGCGGACCGGCCCTCCCGGCTCGAAAATCAGGCTCTGTGAGCCTATGCGGTCGCCGCCGACGGCAGCATCACAGATGGCGGCGGCGGCGCGCACGGCCGTCAAGTGTTGGGCAGCCAACCCCGGTTTGGGCCGGCCAGCGCGGATGTTTTCGATTTGCACGGCTTGGCCGGTCAATATGGACATGGTCAAAGATGTGCGCAGGACCTGCCCGCCTCCCTCGCCGTAAGCGCCGTCAATGGTGAGCATGGTAATTGGTAAATTGGTCAACTGGTTTATTGGGCTGTGGCGATGGCGGTGAACACCAAGGTCAACAGGCCACAACCGAGATTCAAACTCGCCAGCCGGGCGCGCCGCTGTTCCAGGCTGTAGCCGGCTTCGTCGTCGGGGTGTCCGGCGGCAGCCAGCGTTTGCAGGCGGCGGCGCTCCGGCTCTAATACCAGGGCCGCATAGCTGGCGATCAATGCCATCCCGATGACGGCCAGATGCTTGAACAACATCGCCCAGGCCCAGGTATTGTCAAATCGCAGCAGGCCGCCATAGTTCTCATCGGCGCTCATCTGGACCATGCCGGTGGCAATCAGCGCCACCAGGCTCAGGTTCGCCCACGGGGTGAAACGCCGCTCCAGCTCGTACAAAAAAGCGCCAAGCGTGGGCGTGTCCAACACCCGACGCGCGCCCGGCAGCACCACCGCCGCCAACACCGCAAGCCCACCAACCCAGACCACGGCCGCTACTAGATGAAAAGCATAAACAACTGCCAAAATGGTCGTAGACATCGTCCCCTGATTATACCCCAGCCGTCCTACAGCGGCAAACTAATTTAACGCTAGATTTCTCGTAGGGCGCGTTTCCATACGCGCCGTCCGGCGGCGGATAAGAAATCCGCCTTACTTGTAGTTTCCATACGCGCCGTCCGGCGGCGGATAAGAAATCCGCCCTACTTGTAGTTTCCATACGCGCCGTCCGGCTCGTAGGGCGCGTTTCCATACGCGCCGTCCGGCGGCGGATAAGAAATCCGCCCTACTTGGGCATTTCTCGCAGCGCTTCGTAGGCCGGGCGTGGGCGAAACTCCCAGGGGTGCGGCTCGGTGATGGCCCACCAATACTGCTCGTGATCGGGCGTCCAGGCGGCATCGGGCAAATAGACCACCACCATCAACCCCACCCAGGGAGACCAGTGCTCGCGGGCATATTGAAAGGCGCGCACCAGGTAATCGGCCTTTTGGTCTTCGGTCACGGCGTGCCAGTGATAATCCGACGCCGGGCGCGGGTCGCTGGTCCAGCCGAACTCGACGATGGCGATCTGTTTGTCGGCGTCGCCATAACTTTCCATAATGGCGCGCATATCTTCGATGTGCCGAAAGGCAAAAGCGCGATGGCCGCCATAGTCGGGATTGGCTGCCACCTCGTCGGGCGAGGTTTCGGGTGGAGCTTTGTAGCCCGGCGCGTGCAACCCCAACACGTCGAAATAGGGGAGAGCGCCGGCCTCGTACATCCCGCGCAGGAAGGCGTCGTCGGGCATGGCGTATGCGTTGTCGGTGCCGGTGGGGGCCAGGCCGGCCGAAATGACGATGGCCTGCGGGTCGGCGGCCTTGATGGCCACGTAGCACGCCTTGAGCAATTCGACGTATTCGGCCGGATTGGGGCGGCGGTCGGCCCATTCGCGGGCCAGGTTCGGCTCATTCCACACTTGATAGGCGCGTACCCGTCCCCGGTAGCGCCCGGCCAGCGCCCCACAAAAGCGGCCAAAATCGGCCGGATTTTCCGGCGGGCCGTTGTTCCAGCCGCCGGTCCACAGCGGTTGATGGTCCAGGCGCAAGAGCACGTCGAGATCGTACTTTTCGGCCAGGCTCACCACCCGGTCGACGAAAAACCAGTCCCAATCTTTTGGGTCTAATTCCTGATATTTCTCCACGTCGCGCCAGCCGACGTTTTGTTTGATCCAGCCAAAACCTGCATCGGCGACCAATTGGACGTCGCGCTCGGCCAGCGGGTCGGCGTTCCACCAGGTAAAGATGTGCATGCCGTATTCGGGGGTGTTCAACCGCGGCCGAGGCCACGCGGTGGGCGTCGGCCCAGGGACAGGCGTCACGCTGGGGGTGGGCGCGGATTGACAGGCGATGACGAGGCCAATGCACAATATGAAACCCGCTCCCAGCCAGACAATTGCTCGGAGCGGGTCAAAGCGACGATGCTGGCTCAAACCGATCAAGGCTTCTCCATTTGCTTGAGTGCATCGAAGGCGGGGCGAGGAGAGCCGTCAAAGCGCACGATGCTGTAAGGAATGTTAGGGTCGGTCGGGTCGTGGTTCGTGTTGGCGTAGTTCAGATTCCACAGATAGGCGATCCAGGTCATGCCCCATTGGCGCTGGAGCTGAAAAGCCTGCACAATCCACTCGGCCTGCTCTTGCTCGGTGTTGTCGTCCGCAAAACCAAAGCCAGGGGGCGTCCCGCCAAAGCCTTCCGAGCTGGCCCAGCCAAACTCGGTGACGCACAGCTTTTTCGCGCCGTTCATCGCGTTGTAATAACCCCATAGCGTGCTCTTGAACGACCAGCTATGGTGCGGGTTGTCAAAGGGGCCGCGAAAAGTGGCCGCAGCGTCGTTATAACCCGCGTTCCAGTCTTTGTCGGGCGGAAAGTTGATGCCGTTGTGATGGGCGCCCACACAGTCCACATAATTGAGCATCCCGGCGTCCAGCAGTTGCTGGAAATACACAAAATCGTCAATGGCCGTCACCCGGCCATCCGGCTCGACCCACCCGCCGGTGGGCGACAGCGCGCCGCTGATGACGATGATGTTGGGATCGCGGGCCTTGATCTCGCGGTGGGCGATTTGCAGCAGCCGGACGTAATCGGCCGCGTTCAAGCCGGCGGGCGATTGCCACTCGCGGTCCAGATTTTGCTCGTTCCACACCTCGATGGCCTGGATTTTGCCCTTGTAGCGGTCCACCAGTTGACCAAGGAAGCGCCCGAACTCTTCATAATTGTCAGGCGGACCGTGGACGCCGCCGCCGCTACTGGCCCGCGCCCACTCAGGGGCGGTGACGACGCTCAACATCACGTACAGATCGGCCTGGTTGGCGTCGTTGATGATGCCGTCGACAAACACCCAGTTGAATTCGCCAGGGCTGGGTTCCATGTGCTCCCAACGCACCTGCTGTTTGATCCAGGTCATCCCCAATTGTTTGACCTGTTGCACGGTGACGGCCGGGTCGCCCACCGAGCCTTGCACCTGAATGCCGTAACCAAAGCGATCGGGGGAAAAAGGCGGCAGAGCGGTATCGCTGGCTTGCGCACCGGCCTCGACCGGAGTTGGAACAGGCGCAGCGCCATCGCCGCCGGCGGGCGAGACCGCGACGACCGTCGCGCCGCTCAAGATGATGGTCGGTTTGGGTTGGGGCAAGGTAAACGTGGCTAACGGCGCGTCCGATTTACCGCCCCCGAAAACAAACACCGAGACGCACACCAGCGCCGCCGCCATCGCCAGCACCCACAGGACAACGGCGATGGTGAGAAACTGCCTGTCGTTACGTAATCGTTCCATGAACCACTCCCAGGGTTTCTTTACATTACGAAGCGTGCAACGTAAAACGTAACGGATTCACGTTTCACGCCTCACGCCTCACGCCTCAGCGCATCACGCCGGCCAGCGCGTCGCACGCCGGGCAGCCCCCACCGGGCCGGATGATGGCATAGCCGTCCTGGGGGTCATAGCCGTAGCGTGGAAAGTCAATGTTCCACACGATGATGTTGGCCACCATGCCGGTGGAACGGCTCAAGCTGACCGCCTCGGATAGCCAGGCAGCCTGTTCGTTGTTATCAGTGCCCCGCGCCCAGGCAAACTGGTCTGAAAACGGCGCCAGACCTTCCTGAGAGGCGTAACCCATCTCGGTGTAAAAGAGCTTGCGCGCGCCCCCAAAGATATTGTAGTACAGTTGGGTTTGGGGCAAAAAGTACCACGAATGGTGGTGATTGCCGTCGTCGGCCGGGTGGCCGCTCGTGGCCGAGGGCGAGGTCGCGCCCGAATTGTGGTGCGCGCCGATATAGTCCATACAATTGGCAGCCCCGGCGTTGACCATCCCTTGCAGCCAGGGCAGGTCGTCGCACCCGTTGCCGCTGCACCCGCCAAAGTAGCCCGTGGGCGCGGGCGCGGCGCTGATGACCTTGACGTTGGGGTTGACGCTCTTGATGGCGTTGTACGAAGCGCATAGCAGGCTGGTATAAGCCTGCGGGCTGATGGAGCCAATCTGCCATTCGCGGTCAATGTTCGGCTCGTTCCACACCTCGATGGCGTCTGCGCCCGAGGCGGCTACACTCTTGAGCCAGTTGGTATAGTCGGCGTGAAAGTTGGGCTGGGTGACCATGCCGGGCGTTCCGAGGGCGCTGAGCTGAATTTTGAACCCCAGGTTTTTGGCCGTTTGGACGATGCCCGAAACGTCCTGACCATAGTGGACCTGCACCTTGGCCCAGGTCATCCCGGCTTGCTTCATCTGCGCGGTAAAGTTCCAACTGTTGATATGACCGCCCAGCTCAAAGCCGCCTCCGCCGCCGCTGGGCGGGACCACCGGTTGGGGCGCAGCCGATGCCGCCCCGGCTTTGATGACCACGGTTAGAATGGTGCCGAAACGGTTACCAGAGCCATCGGCCAGTCGCCACACGCCCTTGAAGGCGCCATCCTGCTCAGGCGCGGCCAAATCTACCGAGATGTCGGTCTCACCGCCGACAGCCAGTGTGCCGATGTTCACGCTGTCCGGCCCGCCGAGCTTTTCACCGCTGTCAAACACCAGTTTGGTGTCTTCGGGCCAGGGGCACGCGCCGCTATTGCGCACGCGCCAGGTCTTTTTAAAGGTCTCGCCCTTTTCAAACTGGGTGTTGTCCGGCACAGTGACGTCGGCCACGTAGGCGGCGTTGAGGCAGCCGGCCGGAACCGGCGTCGGCGTGGGACGGTTGGGGTCGGGCGTTGCGGCATCCGTGGGCGGCGGCCCGAGGGGTAACATGGCGGCGCTGATCACATCTGTTTCGGGTTGGGCCACGCGGATCGTGACACTACCCGGTGCGCCGCTTTGACCGCCCGACTGAGACAACACGGTAGCGCGAATCGTGTACTCGCCCGGCTCGGCGGGCGCGGTCCACTCGAAGGCGCGGCTCCCGTCCAGCGCACGCTCATCGCGGGCCAGTTGGGCGCCGTCGGCGGTCTCGACCGTCCAGACCACGTGTAATGCGCTGGAGGCGGTCGGCGGCGTTCGAATCGCAAATTGCTGCACGGCCGCAACCAGAGCCGGGTCGCTCCCGGTTTCGAGCATGCCGGCCACGGCGACGCCGCCCAGGTGATAGCGCAGCGCCTGCTCCAGTGTTTTGCCCGCGCTGGCGGCGGTGACGAGCGTCACGCGGCGCTCGGCGCCCGCGGCGTCGTGGTAAGTGTAGGTGTAGGTCTGGCTGTTCGCGTCGAATTGTAGCGAGTTGATGGCCTCGTTGGCTAATTCAACCGTGACGCTCGCGCCCGGCTCGACGCTGCCGGTAATGGCGTTCGTCACCTGGCTCAAAGGTGAGAGAGCCTGTTTCAGCGTGATATATCCTTCCATGCTGTCCACGCTGTAGGTCGAGAGAATCGGCAAGAGCTTGTAGCGACTGACCTGACTGAGCGCCCACGTCAGATAGCTCTCCGGATCGCCGCTGGCGGGGTTAAATGGCGCGCGCACATAGTCGGCGGACAAGCCCAAGGCGCGCCAGTCGTAGCCGCCCGTGTCCCAATTACCCTCTCCGACAGGTGTAGGGGCCTCGACAACGACTGCGAGCACTTTGCCTTGCGTGTGCAGAGCGCCGGCCAGCTCGGCCACAAAGGCGCTGTACGCCTCGCGCCAGTCGGCGCTGACTCCACGATAGTCCAGGTCGACTCCGGCGTAGCCCTGGCCCACCACGAGCGCCAGGATGTGCTTGATGTGCGCCTGGCGTGCGCCGGGGTCGGCCAACAGGTCGGATAACGCCAGTTGATTGACTGTGCCTTCGGCCGACCAGTTGCGCAGCGACGGCAGCAGGGCAAATTTGTCGCCCACGGCCGGCAGAGGCAGGCGGGTGGGATCCCCCGCCAGTCCTCCCATCGCTTCCAGCTCCAGTCCGATGGGCAACAGGTGTGTGACGCCGCTATTGGCGGCTTGCGCGGGCGGCTGGCTTGCGGGCAGCTCGGCGAAAATCGCTGCCGGGATGGCGTCCACTTGCATCACCACCACCGACTGTGGCACGTCGCGCCCCACGTGTGCGATCAGCATTTCGCGGTCGCGGTCGAGGCGCCCACCGATCCATGTCCAGCTCTCGCCGGTCCAGGTATACAGGTCCAGCGTCTCCCATGGCTCGGCGTTGTTGGGTATGTTTACTGCGATGATGGTCGAGTCGGGGGCTTGGCCTTTGGCAGCGATTTTATAATACGGGCTTTTGACCAGCAGGTTGGCGGGCAGCGATTCGGCCGCCCGACGCAACTCGCTCCCGGCGGAGCCTTCCAGGAAATTCAATTGAGGCACGGCGTCCAACTTGACCCCAAATCCACCATCGAGATCATCCGGCGCGGCCAGGATTTGAATACCGTCCTGGTGCGAGGCGACCGGAGCTTTGGCGCTGAGCGCGGTATAGTCGTCTCCCTGAAAGCGGGCCAGCAGGCGAAAAGGGGGTAAAAAGGCCAGGATGGCCAGGATAACCAGCCCGACCCCCACCACACCGGCCACGAAGACCAGGCCGTTGCGTGAATTGGTTTCAACCATTGAGTATCCTTTCGAATCAGACTCTGGGCAAAATCGCCAGGGCGGGGCGTATTTTAGCATGGAACAGGAGAAGTGCAACCGATATACCGGCGAATCCGAGGACGCACTGAACCCACCTAGCAGCCTGTCGGAGAGACGTAATTTAGCCCCTTGTGGGCGTCCAAAATGGGCGCAAAACGAGCAAAAAACGGGCGCAAGGCCCTATATTACAGGGTTCTCCGACAGGCTGCTCGGTTGCCCAAAAGGTGAACTGAGTGTAGGCAAACCAAAACCGCCCGGAATCGAAGCGATCCGGGCGGTCCTTTCCTGTCTACCGTATACTGCCCACCGTCGCCTGCCCCCTGCTAATGCGTCAATATCTGGCTCAAGAACAGCCGGGTGCGCTCCTCGCGGGGATGAGCAAAAAACTCATCCGGCGCGTTCTGCTCCACGATGTTGCCCTCATCGAAAAACACGATCCGGTCGGCCACCTCGCGGGCAAAGCCCATCTCGTGGGTCACGACGAGCATGGTCATGCCCGAGCGGGCCAGCTCGCGCATCACGTCCAGCACTTCTTTGATCATCTCGGGGTCCAGGGCCGAGGTCGGCTCGTCAAACAGCATGATCTTGGGCTGCATGGCCAGGGCGCGGGCGATGGCGACGCGCTGCTGCTGCCCGCCGGACAGTTGGCCGGGGAATTTACGGGCCTGTTCGGGGATGCCCACCCGCTCCAGCAGTTGCATGGCCAGATCTTCGGCTTTGGCCTTGGGCATTTTGCGCACCCAGATCGGGGCCAGGGTGACGTTTTGCAGTACAGTGAGGTGTGGAAAGAGGTTGAACTGCTGGAACACCATGCCCACCTCGCGCCGGATGGCCTCGATGTTGCGGATGTCGTGCGACAGCTCGATGCCGTCCACGATAATCTGCCCGCGTTGGTGCTCCTCTAGCCGATTGAGGGTGCGGATAAACGTGGACTTGCCCGAACCCGACGGCCCGCACACGACGATCACTTCCTGGCGCTTGACCTCAATCGAAACCCCGCGCAGCACGTAAAAGTCGTCGAACCACTTGTGCACGTCGCGGCAGACGATGATCGAGTCGCCGTTCGTTGCGCCGGCTACCTGTTCCATGCCCATGTCTCCTCTCTGCTGACCAATCCCCAATCTACCTCTTCCCCACTCCCAACGCCGTTTCCAGTCGCCGGCTGGCGTAGGACATCGAATAGTTGAACACCCAAAAGATGGCCGCGATGAACAAAAACACTTCCAGGTTGAGCAGCTTCCACTCGACTTTGCTCTCCAGCACTGCTCGACCGATGGCTAACAGCTCGGTCAGGCCCACGATCACGGCCAGCGTGGTGTCCATGAACAGGGCGATGAACTGGCCCACGATGGCCGGGATGACCAGACGCAGCGCCTGCGGCAGCACGATAAACACCATGGTCTGAAAGCCGTTCAGGCCCACGGCCTTGGCCGCCTCGACCTGGCCTTTGGGGATGGCCTGCAAGCCGCCGCGTACGTTCTCGGCCATGTAGGCGGCGGCGAAAAAGGTCATGCCCATCATGGCCCGCAGCACCAGGTCAATGCGCACGTTCTGGGGCAAAAAGAGGGGCAGGATAATGGAGAACATGAACAGAATCGTCACCAGGGGCACGCCGCGCACGATCTCGATGAACAGCACGCAAAAGAGCTTGACCACCGGCAGCGAGCTGCGCCGCCCCAGCGCCAGCAGCACGCCGATGGGAAAGGAGGCCACGACGCCCACCAGCGCCAGGAGAAAGGTCAGCAGCAGCCCGCCCCAGATGTTCGTGCTCACCGGGGGCAGCCAGCTCACCTCTTTGGCCCCGCGCAGCAATAAAAAGGTCGAGATCAGAGAGATCAGCCATCCCAGCCCCACCCAGCGCGATTTGCCTACAGGTGTGCGTCCGATCTGATAGCCCAGCAAGGTCAACACCGGGTTAGACAGGAACCACAGGCGCAGGTTCCAGCCCATCGAGAGCGGCAGCACGGCCAACACACCTATAAAGACCGCCAGACTCAGCGCAAAAGTGCGCACCGTGCCGCCCCACACGCGCCAGCTCCAGCCCAAGAGGAATGAAATCATCCAAACGATGGCGCCCACGCGCCAAAGCTGGTCCTTGGGATATTGTCCCACGGCGAATAGCCTCAAGCTATGCGTCACCGGGTCCCAGTTGGCCGTGGAAATGGCCCACTGGAGAATGCCTTTGAGCGCAAAGAAAAGAAAGGTCCCGGCGATCAGGGTGAGCAACGTGTTGTACCAGGTGCTAAACAGGTTCTTTTTGAGCCAGCGCACCGGCCCCGGCCGGCTTGGCGGACGGATCATCGCGCTTGACCTTGTGCTCATGCTACCGCTCCACCAACTGAATGCGGCGGTTATAGATGTTCATCATGACTGATGTCACCAGGCTGAAAAAGAGATACACGCCCATCATAATGATAAAAACGGGCACGGCCCGCCCGGCCTGGTTAACGATGGTGCGGCCCACGAAAAACAGGTCGGGATAACCCACGACGATGGCCAGGCTCGAGTTCTTGGTCAGGTTGAGATATTGGCTGATGAGCGGGGGGATGATGACGCGCATCGCCTGCGGAAAGACGACCAGCCGCAACACCTGCATGTTGCTCAATCCCACGGCGCGGGCGGCTTCGTATTGGCCTTTGTCCACCGCCATCAGCCCGGCCCGCACCACCTCGGCGATAAAGGCCCCGGTATAGACCACCAGTCCGGCCAACACAGCCGCGTATTCGGGCGTCAGTTGCATACCTCCCGTAAAATTGAACTTGCCCAGCACCGGCAGGTTGGCCTCCAAAGGCCGCCCCCCCACCAGGAACCAGCCCACCAGCGGCAAACCCACCAGCACCGACATCGCCGTCAACACAGGGTAGGTAGTGCGCCCCGTTTTGAGCTGATGTTGCCGCAGTACGGCCCGCAAGACGCCGGCCAGGAGGACGCCCACCCCCACGAAAATCGCCCAGGTGCGAAAGGTGTCGGTCGGCACCGGCGCCGGCACAAACAGGCCGCGCTGGCTGAGATAAACTGGGCCGGGCCAGCGCAGGCTGTCTTTTACCGGCGGCAGACGCTTAAAGACGGCCTCGTACCATATCACCAGTTGCACCAGCAGGGGGATGTTGCGCACCGTCTCGATGTACACGCTGGCGATCTTGCTGACCAGCCAGTTGGTGGAGAGCCGGGCCACGGCGGTCACTGTGCCCAGGACCGTGGCCAGCGCGATGCCTACCAGCGCCACCTTGAGCGTGTTCAGAATGCCGGCCAGAAAAGCATAAGCGAAAGATTTGCTGGGGTCGTAGGGAATCACCGCCTCGGCCAGGGGCATGCCGGCGGTCTGGCCCAAAAAGTCAAAGCCCAGGTCCAGGCCCCGCTCGTGGGCGGCCTGCAGCACGTTGCCGATAAAAAAGATGATAAATCCGATGACGGCGACCGCCGACACCACCTGCGCGATGCCTTTGAGTACCCGCTCGTCGCGCCACAGGGGAATACTGCTTTTGGTGACAATCTGAATAGGAGAATCCTGTCTCATTGCCACCTCTCGAATGGGGACCAGGTTTCTCAACGAAACCCGGTCCCTGGTTCTGGAATCTAATTAGCGCAGAGGCGGCGCGTAGATCAGGCCGCCGTCGCGCCAGAGCTTGTTGAGGCCCCGGTCGAAGGTAAAGGCCAATCCTTCGGGTCCAAAGTAGCGGTCGTAAATCTCGCCATAGTTGCCCACGGCGCGGATCACATTGACGGCAAAGTCGAGGTCCAGCCCCACTTCGGCCTGTCCGAACGCGCCCTCCACGCCCAGCATGCGCTTGATCTCGGGGTTGTCGCTGGCGAGCATGTCGTCCACGTTCTGCGACGTGACGCCTAGCTCTTCGGCGTTGATCAGCGTATACACCACCAGCTTGACCAGGTCAAACCACTGGTCGTCGCCCGCAGGGACGGCCGGGGTGAGCGGCTCTTTGGACATGGTGATGTCCAGGATGACGTGGGCGTCGGGGTCGGCAAACCCGGCCCGCACGGCCGCCAGTTGCGACTTGTCGCTGGTGGCGGCGTCGCAACGCCCATCCTCGTAGGCGCTGTACACCGAGGCGGTGTCCTCAAAGGTAACGGCGGTGAACTCTAATCCGCGCGCCCGGAAGGCGTCGGCCAGATTCAGCTCAGTCGTGGTGCCGGTGGTCACGCACACCGTCGCGCCGTCCAAGTCCTCCAGAGTGGTCGCTCCGAGGTCCGCGCGGACCATCATGCCCTGGCCGTCATAGTACGTGACGACAGTAAAGTTGCCCCACTGCGCGTCGCGGCTGGAGGTCCAGGTCATATTGCGCGAGATCAAATCCACCTCACCGGTCTGCAGGGCCGGTCCGCGTTCGGCGGCGGTTAGCACCCGGAACTCGACCGCTTCGGGGTCGCCAAACACAGCCGCAGCCACCGCACGGCATATATCCACGTCGAAGCCCATGTTGCGCCCGTCGGCGTCGATGTAGCCAAAGCCCAATAGTTGGTTGTGGACGCCACACACGACTGTCCCGCGTGCTTTGACGGCTTGCAGGCGCTCGCCGCCGGCCATGACCACGGGCGCTGCGGGGCATTCAGGGCACGCCGGGCACTCCACCGCCGGCGGGCACTCGACTGGCGGCGGGCAGGTCGGGCATTCGCCCTCGACCGGCACTTCGACGGTCACTTGCACCTCGCGGGTAACCTCTACCTCTTTTTCTTTTTGCCCACAGGCAGCAAGCGCCAGGCTCGAAAGCAATACGATGAGTAGCAGAGCTGATAGCTTACGGTTCACAGTTCCCCTCCTTTATGGGAAAGAGTAAAAAACGAACATCCAAGCGTGGCGGGTCGGTTTGTTTACTCTGCTCACCTCCTTTCCGAGTCGAGGTCCGTGTGGATGCGGATCCGACCGGTCCAAAGCTCGAGTACAGTCGAAATCATTTGTTAGCGCCAAACAGATACAGAGCGAGAACGGACGGAAAACCTGGCCGTGTAAAATCCGTCAAGAGTGTAGCACAGCGTTTTGCAAAAGTCAAATCACGGATAGACGCGGTTCCAGTCGCCCGCATAGCGCAGGAACATCACCCCGGCCACCAGCACGCCCAAAGCGCGCGCTTCCCACGCCGCCCCCAGCGCCCACTGTAGCGTGGGCAGCGCCGCCAGCGTGGCCAACATGGCCCGGGGCGAGTGCGGGATCAGTCGCCGCAAGATGACAAAGGTCAACACTGCGGTGGGGATGGTCCACAGGTGTACCAATGCCATGGCGCCGGCGCTGGCGCCTATACCCATTCCGCCGCGAAACCTCAACCACACGGACCAGCAGTGCCCGGCGACGGCTGCTCCCCCTGCCAGCGGCGCGGCCCACGGCGCATCCCACAAACCCCCCACCAGCCACACCGCCAACGCGCCTTTGCCGATGTCGCCCGCTCCGGTGAGCAGCAGAGGCGCCAGGCCTCCCAAACGATACACGTTCAATCCGCCGGTGTGACCGCTGCCATGCTGGCGCGGGTCGCGCCCCGTCAACGCGCGCCCAACGACGACGCCAGTGGGAAAGGAACCCAGCAAATAACCTACTAGTGCGGCGAAAATCAATCCCATCGCGCTCATCTGGCTTGTGTTATTCTGTGTATGAGAGCGTGCACACCCCCGCCCCGGCGAATTCGCGCGCGCTCGTGTCCACAAAACCCGCCGACTCGGCCAACTGCCTACCCGCCTGATTCTCTTCGGCCACCGTGTACAGCGGCTGCACGCCCGCCTGCGCCAGCGTCGCGGCGCAGGCCGCTACCACCGCCCGCCCCCAGCCCCGGCCCCTGGCCCACGGCTCGGTGCGCACGAACAACTCGGCAAAGAACGGAGAGCGCCAGTTGACGCCCGCCTCGGCTGCGACCTGACCTTGCGAGCGGATGACGAATTTGAGCGAGCCGTCGGGGGTGCGCGCCGGTTGAACCAGCACGTTGATTTCGGGTTGGTAGCGGCGCGGGTCAAAGCCATAAATCCAGTGTAGCGCCTCCTGCTCCAGATGCAGCGCCGCTCCCACGGCCGGCGCCAATGTAGGCGTGGTGACGATGTAATAGGGCCGCCCCGCACGGAGCGCCGCGCCCAGCAAAGCCACGGCCATCTCGATGTCGGCGGCGCGCAGCACGACAGTGGGACGAAACAGATCAAAACCGGTCTGGCACACGGCCAACAAGCCAGTGATCTGGCCGTCTGCGCCGGTGTATAGCCACAGCCGCGTGCGGCCAGGATCGTGATGCAGCGCATAGTATACTGCCAGCGCAGCGCCGGGATCGCTCAGCGCCAGCAAGCGCGCCCGTTCCAGGCGCGCACGAAAGGCGGACAGGGTAACACGGTCAGCAGCTTGTGTGATCATCACCCCCGCATTGTACAACCTTGCGCCGGTTGACGCCAATTCCACTCACAGGTAGAATGAACGCGATGACCATCATCACCTTGACCACTGATTTGCGCAGCGCCGACGGCTACGTGGGCGCGATCAAGGGCGTGATTTTGAGCCTGGCTCCTGGCGCGACCCTGGTAGACATTACTCACGACGTGCCGCCGCAAGACGTGCGCTTTGGCGCGCACGTGCTGTCGACGGCTGTCCCCTACTTTCCGATGGGAACGATCCATCTGGCCGTGGTAGATCCGGGCGTGGGGAGCGCGCGGCGCGGCATCGCGCTGCGCACGACCTCGGCTACGTTTGTCGGCCCGGACAACGGTCTGTTTACACCGTTCCTGGACCAGCGCGTGGCGTGCGTGACCCTGACGAACACGGCGACGCATCGTCAGCCTGTCAGTCCTACCTTTCACGGGCGTGACATTTTCGCGCCGGTGGCCGCACATCTGGCTAATGGCAGGCCGCTGGCCGACCTAGGTCCGGAAATAACCGATCCACTAACCCTGCCCATCGAGCATCCGCGCCGCCTGCCCAATGGCCGGTGGCTGGGAGAGGTGACGCACGTGGACCGATTCGGTAACCTGGTGACGAATTTGCAGGTGAGTGAGGGGCAAAAGGTGTATGTACATATCGCCAGGGAATGCCTAGCCGTGCAGCGCACCTACGCAGATGGCGCGCCAGGGGCGTTGCTGGCGCTGGTGGGCAGCGCGGGCTATGTGGAGATTGCTGTGCGCGAGGGCAACGCCGCTGAACGGTTGGGGGTCAAAGTAGGCGCGCCGGTTGAGATAGAGGAGTTGTGACGTGCGCTGGACGACGCGGCTGCACACACGTCTGTTGATGATAACCGACAGATTATTCGGCACACGCCTGGTGCAGTGGGAGCTGGGTCGCCAGCAACGCAAAATAGAGCGCCTGACCGCCCAACTGAACGTCATTAACCGCGATCTGGAGGCGTTGGCCCAAGACATGGCCGCTCAACAGTTGGTTCTTTGTCTTATCGAGCTGGCGGCCCGTCGCGAGCGCATGGGTGGAGTTGACTGGCTGTGCTTTGCCCCACGTCGAGACGGCGAGGAAGTGTTACTGGACAGCGCCATTGAACACCTGGTCAAGCCGCGGCTGGCCTCCGTTGACGTCGAACCGGATGGCGATGCAGATTATACGTATCACCTCCATCTCGACTGGACGGCCATCGCCGCCCGGTTAGAGAGTGCGCCCGAGGTGACAGAATTGATCGCGTGGATGGACGCAGAGTGTGAAACGTGAGGCGTGAAACGTAAAACGCGAATCACGCAACACGCCATACGAAGGAGAATCTGATGGAGCGCTTTATCATCGAGGGGGGGCGCGAACTCAGCGGCGTCGTAGTCCCCAGCGGTAACAAGAACGCCGCCTTGCCCATGCTGGCCGCATGCCTGTTGACCGAGGAACCGGTCGTTTTGCGCAACGTGCCCGCCATTCGCGACGTGGGCACCATGATCGAATTACTGCAGGCCATTGGCGTAGAGGTGCAAGACGACCAACGAGGCACGCTGAGGTTACAGGCGCACAACGTCAACCCTTTACAGTTCGACGCGACTCTCTTTCGCAACATCCGGGGGTCTGTTCTGCTGGCCGGGCCGCTATTGACTCGCTTTGGTGCAGTAGATCTGCCCGCGCCGGGCGGCGACATGATCGGGCGGCGACGGGTGGACACGCACATGCTCGCCTTTAAGGCGCTAGG
Source organism: Anaerolineae bacterium (assembly GCA_034435435.1). Classification (GTDB taxonomy): domain Bacteria; phylum Chloroflexota; class Anaerolineae; order S140-20; family S140-20; genus DAOTXN01. The sequence goes on from DAOTXN010000033.1 coordinate 51,373, forward strand.
GGCTGACCTGGCTTTTGATGAGGTTTTTCGCCTGTCGGCCAGACGGCTCCAGGGCAGTGATATCTTGCTCGATCAGGCCAGCGTCACCGGCACCGAAAACGCCATCATGGCGGCCGTGTTGGCGCGAGGGACTACGATTCTGCGCAACGCTGCCTCAGAACCGCACGTCCAAGAGTTGTGCCGGCTCATCAATGGCATGGGGGGGCGCATCGAAGGCATTGGTTCCAACACGTTGACCATCCACGGGGTGGACCGGCTGAGTGGCGCAGAATTCACCATCGGTTCCGATTTTATGGAGATCGGCAGCTTTATCGGGCTGGCCGCCGTCACGGGGGGCGAGATTCTCATCAAACGGGCCGTTCCTGAGCACATGCGCATGATTGCGCTGGTGTACGAGCGATTGGGGGTGCGCATCGAAATACAAGGGGATGATATTCTGGTGCCGCGCGGCCAATCATTGACGATTATGCCCGATTTGGGCGGCGCCATCCCCGAAATCGCCGACATGCCCTGGCCTGCCTTTCCGCCCGACCTGATGAGTGTGGCTATCGTCGTGGCGACGCAGGCCGCCGGGACGGTGCTCTTTCACGAAAAGATGTTTGAAAGCCGGTTGTATTTCGTGGACAAGCTCATCGGCATGGGTGCGCGCATCATCCTGTGCGACCCGCACCGGGCGGTGGTGCAAGGTCCGGCGTGGCTGCACGGCGACGAATTGGTCAGCCCCGACATCCGCGCCGGGATGGCGCTGCTCATCGCGGCCTTGTGTGCGCGCGGGCAGAGCATTATCCGCAACGTGGTCCAGATCGACCGGGGGCACGAACACATCGACGCAAAATTGCGGGCGCTAGGGGCGCGCATCGAGCGTGTGAAACAAACAGATATTTGACGCAGCGGACGCTCTGCGGTATAATTCGCCGACGCTTTTGCGACAATGATTCAGGAGGAGTTTTTAGCTAATGTCCACCAAGCGGACGTATCAACCCAAGCAACGACGCAGGGCGCGGGTGCACGGTTTTCGCGCCCGCATGAGCACACGCAACGGGCGCAAGGTGCTCAAGGCTCGCCGGCAAAAAGGCCGCCACCAGTTGACGGTCGCGCCGCGCCACGTAAAAAGGACCAATTGGAAGGCTTGACGCCGGGGTGGGAATTCCGCACGTCCACCGGCTGCGCCGCAGCGCTGATTGGGAGCGGGTGCGCACCTCGGGCCGCTCGTGGACCAACCGTTGGCTGGTTTTGGGCGTTTTGTCGAACGATTCGGGCCAGGCTCGAGTGGGAGTGACGGCCAGTCGTCGCGTTGGCGGTGCAGTGCAACGGGTGCGCGCCAAACGGTTGATTCGGGAGGCGGTGCGCCCTCATCTCGATGAGATCGTCGGCGGTTGGGACCTTATTTTTATCGCGCGTGCGCCGCTGGGGAGCGCCTCGTTTCATCAGATAACCCAGGCCGTGACCCAACTGCTGCAAAGGGCGGGCCTGCTTGTGGAGACGGAACCGTGAAGTGGTTGGGGTTGGGTTTCATTCGTCTTTACCAACGAACGCTGGGGCGGGTGCTCCCCCCCAGTTGTCGTTTCACCCCCAGTTGTTCCTACTATGGCTACGAGGCGATTAATAAATACGGGCTAGTGCGCGGAAGTTGGCTCGCCATCAAGCGCATCGCCCGTTGCCACCCCTGGAACCCCGGCGGTTATGATCCAGTGCCATAATGACTCATTCGATCGTAGGAGGCGACATTGAAGCAACGCCTGTTGCCACTCTTGTTTCTTTTCAGTGTTATTGTCTTGCTCGCCGGTTGTGGCGGTGGTGTGCCGGCGGCCAGTTGGTTTGGCATTGCCGCCCAGGGCGATGTGGTTTACTTGGCGGCCAATCAACAAACTTTTGCGTTGAACCTGGAAAGCGGCGCCGAATTGTGGGCTTTTCCGCCCAAGCCCGACCAGGAAACCGGTCCATTTTATGCCACACCGTTACTGCTCGACGACACGATTGTGCTGGGCAGCTTTGATCCTCAAGGCCGGCTCTATGCCATCTCTACGACCAGCGGAAACCCGGCATGGGCTGTAGAGACCGACGGAAAGATCGTCGAAGGAGCGACGCGAGCTGGCAGCGATATGGTCGTTGGTACTGACGAAGGCAAAATCTTTCTGGTCGAAGCAGAGACGCAAACAGTGCACCTGTTGCTGGACGCCGACGCCGCCATTTGGTCCACTCCCCTGGTAGACGAGCTCACAGGCCGGCTCTACGTGACTTCGATGGACCATTATCTATATGCCATAGATTTGGAAAGCGGTGAATTGTTGTGGCGTTTTAAGGCGGGGGGTGCGATAGCGGGTACACCCGCCCTCAGCGACGGCGCGCTCTTTTTCGGCGGACTGAATAGTAGGTTTTATGCGATTGACGCTGAAAGCGGCGCTGAGTTGTGGCATGTCCAGACCGATGGCTGGGTGTGGGGAGGGCCGCAGGCGCAAAGCGACGTCGTCTACTTTGGCGACCTGAGCGGCAAGTTATACGCCCTATCTACCGCCGACGGCAGTGTACGTTGGACCCTTGAAGTCGATGGGGGCGTGCGCGCCACGCCCTTGTTGGTCAACGATCGGCTCTACTTTGGCACGCGCGAGGGTAAGGTCTACGCCTTGCAGGCAGAAGATGGCGTTCAGCAGTGGGCGCTACCTGTGACTGGTTCAATTCTGAGTCAGCCCGTCTTGCATCAGGGTTATTTGTTGATTTCACCTCACAATGCCAAAGTACAATTGATCGCTTTGGACCCAGAGAGCGGGGCCGAACGTTGGTCGTATCCGCCCCAAGAGGAGTAATGCACCTGTGTGGGACCTACTGATCATCAACCCGATGACCAACGCCATGCTGCTGTTTTACGGCCTGCTGGCTAATCAATTCATTCTGGCCATCCTGGCCCTCACTATCGTCATCCGTATTCTGGTTTTTCCGCTCACCCTGAAACAGCAGCGTTCCATGATGTCTATGCAGGCGCTGCAACGCAGCCAAGAATGGCAGGACATTCAAAAAAAGTACAAAGGCGACCGGGAAAAGCTGGCCCAAGAGCAGATGCGCATGTATCGTGAATACGGCGTGAACCCAGCCGGCGGCTGTCTGCCCACACTGATCCAATTTCCGGTGCTCATCGGCCTGTACCAATCCATCAATCGCGTGCTGGCGACCAGCCCGATCCAGCTCATCGACCTGGCTCAGCGCGTTTACGCGCCTGGGTTGGCGGCGCTGGTGCCGATGAACGATCGATTCTTGTGGCTGAGACTGGGACAGCCCGACGCTTACTATATTCTTCCCATTCTGGTGGTCGTCACGACTTGGGCCCAGCAAAAACTGCTCACCCCCCCCAATCCTGATCCGCAAGCGGCCAGTATGAACCGGTCGATGCAGGTGATGATGCCGTTGATGTTTGGTTTTTTCGCCTTGAGCTTTTCGTCGGCCCTGTCTATCTATTTCGTCATTTCGAACGTAGTGGGTGTAGCTCAGTATTGGATTATCAATCGCTGGTTCCGTGGAGGGTGGGAGGTCGAACACGAGAATCGACCCAAGCGGCCCGCTGTGCAGCCCAAACCGGCGCTGGCCGAGGCCGCGGGCGCCAACAAGCCGGACCCGCCGCGCCGGAAGAAAAAGCGCGTCAAGAAAAAATAAACCTTCAGCGGTCAGCCGGAAACTGAAAGCTGAACAAGGGAGAGACGTTGTGGTGACCATACGCGAAATCGAGAGCAACGGCAGCGATGTCGAGAATGCCATCGCCGCCGGTCTAGCCGAGCTTAAAGCCAGCCGGGAAGAGGTCGAGATTCACGTGCTGGATGAGGGCAGCCGGGGGTTGCTAGGTATTGGCGCGCGACCGGCCCGCGTGCGATTGGCGCTCAAGGTTAGCGCCAGGCCCGAACCGGGACCACTGCCAGATGTGGCGCCGCAGGTTGAGCCAGAAATCAGCGCGCCTGTAGAATTGCTCTCCGAGCCGCCGCAAAAAGAAGAACCGATCCAGCCCGAGCCAACCGAAGAACCTACGCAAAGCGAGTTGGAACGCATTGCTCCCATCGCCCGGCAGGCGCTCGAAGAATTGTTAGAAAAGATGGGAATGCAGGCCACGGTAAAGGATTATGTCAAACCGGCTCAGGACCCCGAGGATTATCACAGGCTGGTATTGAACGTGGAAGGTCAGGACCTGGGTGCGCTGATTGGGCGACGCGGTGAAACGTTGAACGCGCTACAATTTCTTACCCGACTCATCGTGGGTCGAGAGGTCGAGCGCCGCATCAATCTGCTGGTGGACGTAGAAGGATACCGCGACCGGCGTGAGCGCAGCTTGAGACAGTTGGCCCAACGCATGGCGGACCGCGTCGTGACGACCGGTCGCCGACAGGTGCTCGAGCCGATGTCGGCTGCGGAACGGCGCATCATCCACATCGCTTTGCGACACCACCCCGACGTGACCACCGAGAGCATCGGACAGGGCGAAAATCGCAAAGTCACTATTTTTTTGCGCGGGAGCAAGTAGAACCTCTTGGCTCTCGATTACCTGATTATTGGTAACGTAACGCGCGACCTGCTGCCCGACGGCGGCTATACCGTCGGCGGCACAGTGACGTATGCTTCGCGCGCGGCGCTGGCGATGGGTTGCCGGGTGGCTGCTGTCACCAGCTATGCGCCCGCGCTGAACCTGGATTCGGTGCTCACCGGCGTTGAGGTTTTACGCAAGCCGGCCGAAGAGACGATGACCTTTGAAAACGTCTATACGCCGACGGGACGGGTGCAGTTCTTGCACGCCGTGGCTGCGCCGCTGCATCTGGAAGATGTACCCCCCCGCTGGCGCCGGCCAGATGTGGTACACCTGGGGCCGCTGGCGGCCGAATGTGACCCAGCGTTGGTGGAGGCATTTCCCGGCGCATTGGTGGCGACTACGCCTCAGGGCTGGATGCGGACGTGGGATGCGACGGGACGGGTGCGGGTGAGCGACTGGCCCGCCGCGGAAAAGGTTTTACCTCGGGTTGACGCAGCCGTTCTCAGTATCCACGACGTGGGCGGCGACGAGGGGATGATTGCCCGTTTGGTCCGCCTGGCGCCCATCCTGGTGGTGACGCTGGGCGCCAAGGGGTGCCGGGTCTATGTGGATGGACAGGCTCGCCACGTGCCCGTTACACCCAGGCCCGAAGTAGACCCGACCGGCGCGGGCGATATTTTTGCGGCGGTCTTTTTTGTGCATCTCCGCCAGACGGGTGATCCATGGGCCGCGGCCAACTTGGCCAATCGCGTGGCGGCGCTATCGGTGGGGCGGCGGGGGTGGGCCGGCACGCCCACGCGAGCCGAGATCGACGAAATACTCGAGCGTGAAACGTGAAACGTTGCGTATTGCGCATCACGCATTACGTCTTACTCTAGCGCCTTTTGCACGACCTCGGCGATTTCTCCGGCGCTGAAAGGCTTTTTGAGCCAGGCCGCGATGCCGCTTTCTAGCAAGGTCCGTCCCTCATCAGCCAAAGGGTAACCCGTTGTCACTACCATTTTGACGTGTGGGTGTCGAGATCGGAGCGCGGCGTACAGATCGCCGCCGCCCAGTTGCGGCATGACCCAATCGCTCAATACCAAGTCCACGTGTGGGCCAAATATATCCAGCGCCTCTTGGCCGTTGGACGCCGTGAGCACATGATAGCCCAGATCATCCAGGACCTCTGCGATGGCCTCTCGGGCGATCACGTCGTCTTCGACTACCAGGATCGTTTCACCCCGTCCGCGTATCAAAAGCTCTTCTTCCGCAAGTTCTGCAGATGTGTCCGGCAAGGCCAGGGCCGGTAAGTAGATGCTGAACGTCGTGCCATAACCTACGTGGCTTTGCACGCCGATAAAACCTTCATGCTGGGCGACGATGCCATACACTTGAGCCAGGCCCAAGCCGGTGCCCTGGCCGACTTCTTTGGTCGTGAAAAAGGGCTCAAAGATGTGAGGCAAGACGTCAGGGGCGATGCCCGCGCCGGTGTCCGATACGTCCAACCGCACCCACTCGCCGGGCGGCATGTCGAGAAAGGGAGCCGGGCGCCCCGACTCGAGGCCAAGGCGAGAAAATTGAAAACGCAAGTCGCCGCCGGCAGGCATGGCGTCGCGCGCGTTAAGGGCCAGGTTCATCACCACCTGTTGGATGCGCGTGGGGTCGGCATAGACGAGATAGTCCTCGTGGCCGTATTCCAGGTGTATGTGAATGTTCTCCGGCAGGGTGCGCTCCAGGAGTTTTTCCAACTCTTTGAGAAACGGGACCAGATCTAGCGGTTGGCGTTCCATGACAGATTTGCGGGCAAAGTCGAGAATCTGCTGGACCAGGTTGGCGGCGCGGTGACCTTGTTGGTGAATCGTGCCCAGGCGCTTTTTGTCGCGCTCGGAGAGTTCGGACGAGTTGAGCATCATTTTGGCGTACAGCACGATACTAGCCATAATGTTATTAAAGTCGTGGGCGATGCCGGCGGCCAGTTGGCCCACAGTCGCCAGCCGCTCTTGGGCTTGAATCTGGCGCTGTTGGACGCGTTCTTGGGTAACGTCGCGCAGCGTGAGCACCCATTGCCGGATCGCACTCTCGCCGATAGGGCGCGCTTGGGCTTCAAAAATGCGCGGGGGGAACCCAGGCAGGGCGATCTCGACAGGCAGCGGGTCGGTGTGGTGGGCCAGTATCTCGCTCAGGGCCAGCGACCCCAAATGTATGAGCGGTGCGCCGATGCTCTCACCAATCAGAGCCGACAGAGCCTGGCGCGCCGCCGGGTTAGCCAACAAGATGTGCCCATCGTCGTCTAACAAAAGCACACCGGCAGGGACGGTGTCAATGATCTGCTGGACTTGCTGGGCTTGTTGCTGGATGCGCAACAACAGGCGCGCTCGTTCTGCCTCGGCTTGCACCTGATCCGAAATATCCTGGACATTGGCCAGCGCACCCACGATAACGCCGGCCGCGTCCCGGACGGGAGTGAGATGATAACGCAGGTAGCTCTCTTTGCCCCATTTTGAGGTATAGGGGTGCTCGGCGACGAACGTTTCACCGGTTTCGATACACCGGCGAAAGTTTTCGGCAACTCCGCTGGCAACGAGTGGCGGAAACGCGAACATGTTGATGGCGCGAGTGGCTGCGGCGGACGGCGACCCCAATATTTCCAAGAGCTTGGGATTCACCTCTCTGATATTTCCCTGGGTGTCGATAGAGACAATCCCGATCGACGCGTTCTCTATCAACCCTCGATAGCGTTCCTCGCTGGCCTGCAGAGCTTTATGCGCCCGCACGTGCTCCGTAATATCGGTATAGACAGCGACCGCACCGATCAGCTCGTCGCCCATCACGATAGGCGAGCCGGTGAGCCGCACGTGAACTGCCGAACCGTCTTTACGATAGCGCATAGTCTCGACCGGCCCTACTGTCTGTTGGCTCAAGGCCATCCGGGTGAAACCGGTCGCTTCTTTTAACGTATCGGGGTTGGTAATGAGAGGATCCAGGGACTTGCCGATCACGTCTTTTCTTTTATACCCAAACAATTTTTCCGCGCCGGGGTTCCATTCTACAATGCAGTGTCGAGCATCCAAGGTGACAATAGCATCGGGAGCGGCGGAGAGTACGCCTTCCAGGTAGGTCTGGCGGGCGATTATTTCACGTTCCGCCCGTTCCCTTTCCACCAGTAAAGACCACTCGCGCACGGCGCGCAGGGCAATGCGCGGCAGGTCGGCCAGGATCGATGGGGACTTGACGAGATAGTCCAGCGCGCCTGCTTTGAGGGCTTGCACGGCCAACTGTTCATCGCCGTGACTGCTCATGACGATCAATGGATATTTTCGATCCTGGCCCTGGCTTGACAGCAGATCTATTCCCGCTCCATCGGGCAGACGCAGATCTGCAACAATCAGGTCAGGTTGCGCCTCGGTTAGAAAAGCCCGCGCCTCGGCCAGGCTACCCACCACGGTCAGGCGCATGTGTCCCTCTTGGGCAGAAAAGGACCGCTGCACGAGTTCGGCGTGCGCCTCTTGGTCTTCTACCAATAGGATATGAGAGAGCATTTTTGTTACTCCAGTGCGGCGCGCACAATTTCGGCCAGTTCTTCGGGCACGAAAGGTTTTTTTATCCAGCCGGTGATGCCCCGCTCTAACAACGCCCGGCCTTCGTCGTTCATCGGGTAGCCGGTGATGACGATCATTTTGAGGTTGGGATGTTTTTCGCGCAGGCTTGCATACAGATCGCCGCCGCCCATGTGAGGCATGACCAGGTCGCTGAGTACCAACGCCACATGGGACTCGAATTTTTCCAATGCTTCCTTCCCGTTCGCCGCCGCGAGCACCCGGTAGCCCAGGTCCTCCAAGATTTCAGCGATGGCCGCGCGGGTGATGACGTCGTCTTCGACGACCAGAATGGTCTCACCCTGGCCTGACAACGAATCAAAGGATTGAGCGAATCTGTGCTTCTCAGCTCGATGGCCTGGGTCCCACAGCCGCGCTGACCGTGGTCCCAAGGGATGCGACGCCGCGCCTCACTGCAGAACGCGGGCAGCCCCGGGGCAGGGTTGGGCGACGCCATTCGGTCAATCCCGATAATTCGTTGCCATATCCCCACCTGAGCAGTTACAAACCCTCTACCTTGCCGTCGGCAGTGCTAAAGACCATCGGCTTGTTGTCATATATCCTCACCCTGATCGGTTCTTCAGCAGAACGCAGGCGCATTGGGGGGAGTAGAAAAAAAGAAACGATCAAAAACGCCACAATTCGCCGGATCATAGATTCTCTTTTCGGGTTGCTATCCAAACGAGCGCATGATACCCTGGATTATACGCGATGGGGTTGTCGAGCACAACTGCCGCGCCCGCAGATTGACAAGCGTTTTTTTCCGTTTACAATAGCCCGGCACATCAATCGAGGCGCATCCAATGAACGACTCGCACATTCGTCATTCGTCATTCGTCATTCGTCCCTTACCGCTCGACCCCGGCCTGCTGCTGGCCCTGGCGCTGGCCCTCGTCGTGGCGCTGCCCTTTTTCACCCGGCCCAGCTTGCCGCGCGGCACCGACGCCGAACTGCACGTCTACCGCGCCGCGGAATTGGGCTACTCGCTGCGGGCCGGCGACCTGTATCCGCGCTGGGCGCCCGACTTTTATTACGGCTATGGCTACCCAATTTTTAACTACTATGCGCCGTTCACCTACTATCTGGCTAACCTGCTCGACGTCTTGCCAGCTTTTGATATTATCGGCAGCGTCAAATTTATCTTTATTTTGGGTCTGGTCGCTGCGGCGCTAGGAGTCTATTTGTATGTGCGCGACTGGCTCGGACCGCGCCCCGGCCTGCTGGCGGCCGCCCTGTACGTGTTTTCGCCCTATGTCTTTTTCGTGGACCCGCACATGCGCGGCGTGCTGGCCGAATCCTTCAGCCTGGGGCTGTTCCCGCTGGCGCTGTGGGCCTATCGCCGCACGCGCTTCGACCCGCGCCGGCGTTGGCTCGTCTTGGCCGCGCTCCTGCAAGCAGCTCTCATCACGACCCACAACCTGCTAGGCGCAGTCTGCACCGCCCTTTTACTGGCGCACCTCATCTGGGAGCGCTTTGTCCTGCGTCGTTCGTCTTTCGTCGCTTTTATTCTGGGCCTCGGCCTCAGCGCCATCTTTTGGCTGCCGATGGTGTCCGAGCAGGGCGCCGTGCAGCTCACGCTCACCGGTCCCGGCCATTTCGACTTTCACAACCACTTTGTGTCGCCCGGTGAGCTGTTTGGGCCGTCGCCCATGCTCGACCTGGGGGCGGCCAACCCGGACTTTGACTTTAACCTGGGCCTGCCCCAATGGCCGTTGGCGCTATTGGCGCTGTTGCCGCTGCTGCGAGACGCGACGGGACGACGCGCAGGAGACAGGCGACAGATCGCATTTTTTGTGTTGAGCGCGCTTGCGCTGGTGTTTTTGATACTCCCCATTTCCACGCCCGTGTGGGAAATTGCGCCGGGGCTGGAGCTGCTCCAATTTCCCTGGCGACTGCTCGGCCCGGCGGCGGCCATGTTGAGCATAGCCGCCGCGACGGGCTATGATTGGATCGCCCGCCGCACGCGCTGGAGCACGCCGTTGTTGGGCGCAGGTATTGGATTGACGTTGCTCCTGGCGCTTCCGGCCATGTTTCCTCCTGAGTGGGAAGCCGACTTTGGCCCCACCGACCCGGCGGCGATGATCCAATTCGAGTTGACCGGCGTGGCCGTGGGAACCACTTCGACCAGCGACTTTTTACCTGTCGCCGTCGAAATCCAGCCACACCCCGAACCCACCTACCTGGCCGCCTATCCCGACAAAGTTAATCGCGCCACACTGCCCCAAGGTACAGTCGTCGAAACGCTATCCCACGGACCGACCCACGACCGTTTTCACACCGAGTCGCACAAACCGTTTTTGCTGCGCCTGTTCACCTTTTACTGGCCCGGCTGGCGGGCCAGCGTGGATGGCCGGCCAGTGGAAATTCAATTGGGGCGCCCCGAAGGTTTTATCATCGTCCCTGTGCCTGCCGGCGTGCATACCGTCGAGGTGCGTTTAGGCTCCACGCTGCCGCGCACCGCCGGCGCGCTCGTTTCACTGTTATCGTTGGCGGCGCTGTTGATGATAGCCGTCAGCGGCTATAGTCCCCGCAGCGAAGCGGAGCGGGATCAGTCGTCAGCGGCTATAGTCTCCGCAGCGAAGCGGAGCAGCATCAACCATCAGCCGCCGGTCTCGCCAATCGTGGGCGGCGTCATTCTCGCCTTTTTGCTCTTCAAAGTCGTGTGGGTGGACCCGCGCCCAGACTGGTTCCGGCGCACCTCGCCGCCGGGTCAAGTATTGGGGACGCAGCACAGCCTGGCCGACGCGCCCGTTCGCTTTGGTGAACACATCCAATTGTTGGGTTACGATCTGCCCACGGTCCAGGCCCACCCAGGCGACAGCTTGCCCCTGACCTTGTACTGGCGGGCCACGGGGCCGGTGTTAGAGAACTATCAGGTCTTTGCACACCTCACCCATCCCGCTGCGACCGTGTGGGGGCAATCGGATCACCTGAACCCTGGCGACTTGCCGACCAGCCGGTGGACGCCCGACAAATACGTGGCCGATGCGCACGCGCTGACCCTTTTGCCCGATACGCCCTCTGGCGACTATCAGCTCAGCGTTGGATTGTACACCCTCGCCAACGACGCTCGCGTGCCGGTATTCGCCGCCGATGGCGCGCCCCTGGGCGACGCCTTTACCCTGCCCGCTACTGTGCAGGTGACACGGCCTTGAAAATAGTTGCCCCCGCTCCCGCGCTCTGGTATAATCATACACATCACGTTTTACTCGTCACGTATCACGTTCGGAGGTGACCATGGCCGAGATGACCAAGCGCGACCGACTGGCCGCCGCCATTGCCGGCGAGGCCGTAGACCGCGCGCCGGTGGCGCTGTGGCGGCATTTCCCCGGCGACGACCAACGCCCGGCCGATCTGGCTGCTGCGACGCTTTCATTCCAATGGCGCTGGGACTGGGATTTTGTCAAGGTGACGCCCGCCAGCAGCTTTGCCGTGTACGACTGGGGCGCGCGCGACCGCTGGGTGGGCAACGACGAAGGCACTCGCGAATACACGCAGCGGGTGATCGATCATCCCGAAGATTGGCGCCGGCTGCCCGTGCTCGACGTACAGAACGGCGCCCTGGGGGGCCAACTGCGCTGCCTAGAGAAAATTGCCTCCGAATTGGGTCGGGACACGCCGGTCATCCAGACCATTTTTAGCCCACTGGCCCAGGCTAAAAACCTGGCCGGCAACCCACGGCTTTTGGTTCACCTGCGGCGTTACCCGGAGGCGGTCAAGGCCGGGCTGGAGACCATCACCCGCACCACCACGCGCTTTATCCGGCTGGCGCTCAAGACCGGCATTGACGGCGTCTTTTACGCCGTGCAACACGCCCGCTATGAATACATGGGCGAGGGGGAATACACCGAGTTGGGTCGCGCTTTCGACCTGCGCGTATTGGAGGCGCTGGACGGCAGCGGCGCGTGGTTCAATCTGCTCCATCTCCACGGCGACGACGTGATGTTTGATCTGCTGGCCGATTATCCGGTGCAGGCGTGGAACTGGCACGATCAAGAGACGCCCCCAACCTTGGACGAGGGCAAGCGCAAGGTCAAAGGGGCAGTCGTCGGCGGGCTGCGCCAGTGGGAAACCATGCTGCGCGGCGAGCCGGAACAAGTGCGGGCCGAAGCCCAGGCCGCCATCCAGCAAACCGGCGGGCGCGGGTTCATTTTGGGCACAGGCTGCGTCACCCCTATCAGCGCGCCGTGGTCCAACCTGCGGGCCGTGCGCGAGGTGGTCGAGCAGCAGTGATTTTTCGGGTGGTAGAATTCGTAATGTAGGTTCTACGATGCAACAGGCGATATTCGAGGGACTGGTTTTTAACCAGGAAGGCCAGCCGGCCGAGGTCGTGCGCGTGGGCGGCGAGCCGTTTTACGTCGTTCTCGACGCCGACTTTCGCCGTCACGTGGAGGCCGGGGTCATCGACCGCCAGGTGCTGCAATGGCTGCACCGGCAGGTTGTATCCAACCGTGATCTGGTGACAGAGGGAACGATGAGTCTCTTGGGCCGGGACGATCTGTTCACCAAAGCCATGATAGAGGCCTCTATCGAGAATCTGGAAGGCCAGACTGAACAATTGAGGCAGCAGGGTCTCCCCCCGGAGGCCCGCCAGTGGTTGGGTATGCTGGGCTTTCGGGTGGTGGTGAACGTCCACGGCGAGGTCGTCGAGCTGGAAACCCCCAGCGTTGCCGACGAGGAATGAGCGGTAAAACGGCCTGGCTCAGGGGCAGGCAGGAAAAGCGGGCCGATTCTCGATGTCCACGTCGGCCAGGATACGCTGGCCAGGGTCGGGCAGTAGATCGGAAACAGTGAACGCGACCGGGAAGCGCCCGCTTTCCGCTCGTTCATCCACCAATAGTTGCACTGTCTGATCTTGACCCGCGCCCTGCAAGGCCAGAGTCAGCGGCAAGCTGAATAACTGTTCTTGCGATTGACAAATCCGCACCTCTATTGCCCCCTCTGTTTGTCGCCAGTACAGCGTCCATGCGGGGATGCCCGTCCCATAAACCCACTGGTCAAAAAAACCATCTAATTCTTGACCGGAAATCTCTTCGGCCAGGCGCTGAAAATCGGCGGTGGAGGCGACGCCATCCCGAAAGCGTTGGTGCCAGGTGCGCAAGAGCCGGAAAAAGGTCGCGTCGCCCACCTGGTAGCGCAGCATATGCAGCACCCAGGCTCCTTTGATGTAGCTGTTGAATCCAAAAAGATGTTCAGGGGCGGGGTCGGCCAGAGGCTCGCCAGAGTCGGTAAAAGTAGCGACGCGCTCTATGTTGATCAGCTCGGTCGCCAGCGCCTGGGGCGATTGCGCCTCCAGCCACAGCCACTCGGCGTAGGTGGCAAAGCCCTCGTTGAGCCAGATGTCGGCCCAACTAGCCGGGCTGACCGAGTCGCCGAACCACTGATGGGCCAGCTCGTGCAGGATGACCCGTTCGGCGTGCCTGGGGGTAATATCGGCCGGCAAAAGCGTCATGGTTTGGGTTTCCAGCGCCACCCCTTGCACCGGGACCAGGGCATGGCCGTAGCTGTCAAAGGGATAGGGGCCAAAGAATCGCTCCAAAAAGGGGATCATTTCACTTGTGCGCAGCAGGGCCTGGCGCGTCTCCTGGCCCAGGTCGGGGGGAACAAAGTGCCGGATCGTTAAACCGCCGGCGGTGCGCTGCTCGATGACGTCAAAGTCGTCGATGGCGACGGTGACGAGATAGGGGGCGATGAGCATATCGCTGTCCCACACGTGGGTGACGCTGCCGTCGTCTTGGGCGATCGGGCGTTCGGGTTGACCGTTGGCCGCGACGACGTAACCCTGGGGCGCGTTGATCTCGAAGCGAAAGCGGGCCTTGTCGCGCGGGTGATCGTTGACCGGGAACCATGCCCGGGCCCCATCCGGCTCGGCCAGGGCGTAGGCCGCGCCGTCGGCAAAGCTCAAGCCCACCTGCGCAAAAGGGAGGTAACGGGAGAGGATCGGCTCCGGGCGGCCATAGTAGCCGACGCCGAGGGTGAACGTTGTCCCCAGGGGCAGGGGTTGGGGCAAGTCCACGCTGAGTTTTCCCCGCCGCCGCTGATAGGCCGCAGATTGGCCGTCCACGGTCAGGAGCGTGAGGGTGTAGAACCCGCTAAAGTCGAGGCTCAAGCGGCCCAGATTCGTCAGCGTCGTTACAGCGTCAATGGTCACAGTACCGCTCAAGGTTTCGGCCAGTGGATCAATGGCCAGGGCCAGGGTATACTGCCGCACGTCGTAGCCGGTGTTGCCCAGCTCGGGCGCTTTGGGGTCGCCGATAGAGGGGGCGCCGGCCTGGATGGGGCGCATAGGTTTGGCGGCGCTCGCGGTAGCGGTCGGCGCTGGCGTGGCCGTGACAAACATTGGTCTGGGGGGGGAGGTCGGCGTCGGAGGCGCAACCGGTCGCAGTCTGGGGACCGGGCAGGCCGTGAGTAAAAGGGTCGCGCAGATGCTCAAGCCCAGCCAGAGCACGATGCGCCAGCGGGTTTTCTTGACAGCAGGCAGGGACAAGCGATTCATCACCGGGGCAGTGTACAGCGGAGATGGGCAAGTGTCAAGAGAAAAATTGACCGTGACGACGAGAAGGGTTTTTTTTGTTGATCGGCCAGTATGGTGCGGGGGAGGTCATGCGGTCGCCGGGACTGCCGGACCTGGAGCTGGCAGTGGACGAAATTTTTCGTGATTAGCGCGTGAGCGTGACCTTGCGCAAGCCGCGCGGCTGGTCGGGGTCGCGCCCTTTGACCAGCGTCAGGTGCAGCGCGAACAACTGGCCAGGCGCGACGGCCAGGATGGGCGACAGCCACTCCGGCACACCCGCTGGCAGCGGTAACGGTGTGATGGCCTCGGCCAGCATTTCCTCGCGGTCAGAGATGACCAGCAACTCGGCCCCGCGCGATTTCAACTCCCGGCCAAAATCGTACATGGTCTGGAACATCTTGCCGCCGGGCGCGACGACCAGCGCCGGAAAGCCACCCCCCACCACGGCAATCGGCCCGTGCATGAAATCGGCCGACGAATAGGACTCGGCGATGAGATAGTTGAGCTCTTTGAGCTTGAGCGCAATCTCAAAGGCCGTGGCATAGTTATAACCCCGCCCCAGCACGACGCACGCCTCCATGTAGCGATAGCGTTCCACCGCCTCGGCGACCCGTTCTTCGCCATCCAGGACGCGCGCCACGGCTTCCGGCGCGCGCCGCAGCGCCGCCAGGCGCTCGGGGTCGTCCCCCAGGCAGCACGACAGCAGGGCCAGCGCGGCCAGTTGGGCGGTGTAGGTCTTGGTGGCCGCCACTGCGCGTTCCTCGCCGGCGTGCAGGCGGATGACGTAATCGGCCTGCGCCGCCAGCGGCGAGTCCGGGTCGTTGGTGATGGCCAGCGTCGGCGCGCCCTGCCGCCGGCCCTCTGCCAGCACGGCCACGATGTCGGGCGAGCGGCCGGACTGCGAGATGCCGACGATCAGCCCTCCCTCCAGGCGCGGCGGCTCGGCGTAGACGCTGAACAACGACGGCGTCGCCAGTCCCACCGGCAGGCGGTTGTGCGCGCCCAGCAAGTACTGCCCGTAACGGGCCGCGTTGTCCGACGTGCCGCGCGCGGCGATCACCACGTAGCGCACGTCGCGCCCGCGCAGGTCGGCGGCGATTTGGCGGGCGGCGTGTTGCTCCTGTTCCAGCAGCGTGGCGAGTACGTGCGGTTGCTGATGAATCTCGTTCTGTAAAATGGACATGCGTGTCTCTTTCCTCGTCACATAACTCATTCACGACCCGTTGCCTGCAATCTCTCGCATCGCTCTGCTACGTCTCGCGCAAACCGGTCGATGAACGCTTGAACGTAGACCTGCACGCTGCGCTGTGGTTCCTGAATCAACGGCGTGAGGTCCATCGCAAACGCCATTCCCGTGCTCACGTCCACGTCGTGCGAGGCGTAATAGGTCGCGTTGGCCCGCCGCCGGCTCATGGTCGCCAGGTCGTAGCGTTTTCCACCGCAGATTTGCGAGTCGAACACGCCCAGCAGCGCCGTCTGTAGGTTTTCGTGGGCCGAGACGTCAAACGCCACCTTGTCTTCGTCTACCAGCCAGTCCAGGTCGCGCCACACCTCGCACCCGTACACGCGACGAGGGCGCTCCACTTCCGGAAGCCGACGCACGGCCTCGATCACCCTGAGCGCCACGCCGACGTGGGTGTCGTGCTTGTCGGCCAGATTGTGGGTATACACCACCTGCGGCCGGGCGGCCTTGAGCAACTGTGCGATATCTTCCACCGGATCTGCATTCGCCCCGTCTTTGACGGCCGCACTGGAATAGTCGAGCAGCACCTGTGCGGCGTATTCGCCGACGATGGCTGCCTTTTTCTGTTCTTTGGCCCGCACGATTTGCATGGCTGCGTCGGTACAGTCTGTATACAGGCCATCCCGGGGCGACCCGCTGCCATTGGTGACGACCACGCCGGTGAACCACTGGTCCTCGCGTTGAAAGCACGTTAAAATGCCGTCAATCGCCATGATCTCCAGATCGTCCTGATGGGCGCCGATGGCCATGTGCGTCGTGCGGGCCAGCGCTTGCTCAACTGGCAGGCCATCGGGGACGAATATCTGTGCTGTTTCGCGCTTGAGCTTCATCGTGTCTCCTCCCTGGCAATGACCGGCAGGCTGGCCGCCGCGATAGACTGCCCGACCTGGCGGGTTTTCTCGTCCGGCCATTGGATGCTGATGCGAGCCGCAAGCTCAGGAAATTCGGACTGCAACACTTGGTTCGCGCCATCCACAACCGCCGACACCTTGAGCTCCGACGCGCCCAGGTCAAAGCCGATCCGGCAGCCCTGCAGATGGCGGCCCAGTGATTGCTCGTTGTCGCGTTCCGTGGGAATCTGTTCCGGCGCACAAGCCACGATGGTGAACGTCTTTTCGTAGACCTTTTCGCCCATAAAATGAAAAAGGCCCGCACGCCCTCAGGGGCGTAACACGCCTGAATATGACGCCCAATGTTTGCGGGACCGCCCATGTACACCTTCCGTAACTGCTCAGGTGGGGATATGACAACGAATTTTCGGGATTGACCGAATGGCGCCGACCAACCCTACCCCGGGGCTGCCCGCGTTCTGCAGTGAGGTGCGGCGGCGCATCCCTTGGGACCACGGTCAGCGCGGCTGTGGGGCCCAGGCCATCGGGCCGAGAAGCCCAGATTCGCTCAATCCTTTGATTCGTTGTCATATCTGCACAGGCTGAGCAGTTACCAAAAATCACAGTTGGTCACGGCGCTATTGGTTCTTGGTGCGAAGCGTTACCGGATGCCCGGCTTTAGCCGGGAAACCCCCGCTGAAGCGGGGCCTCCGCCCTGTTTTGCACCGGAAACTAGACTAGCTCCAGTTCCTCGGCCAGAAGCAAAGCAGCCGCACCCAAGATCACGATTCGCGTCCCAGACCGCTGATCCCAACCTGAGTTTCAGCGGCCAACGCCTCCTCGCCGGCCTCGAACGCCTGCAGGACGGCGTCGGCGCTCATCTCTGCCGAGGTGGAAGCGAATTGACAGAGCAGCGAGTCGAGGCTCTGCTCGGCGATGGCGCAGGCGCGCTTGACCACTGCCCGGTTGCTGCTCACCGTTTCCAGGCACCCATAGTGCCCACAGCGGCAACGCTCCCCTTCTTCTATTGCTACCACGTGTCCGATTTCGCCCGCCCCAAACCCATCCCCGAAATAATGGCGCTGCACCTTACCGCGCAGGTTGACCACGCTGCCCCGAAATTCACTGTTTGCCAGGTCTACACTGATCAGATGGCGGGCGTCTTCTTGCACACTCAACAGCGTCGCCGGTTTGCCTCCGCTGGAGGGCTTTTGACCGATTCTTCGACCAAGCCCTCTTCCATCAACTCGGCCACGATGCTCGAAACGGTCGGGCGGGTGAGGTGCGTCACGCGCGAGTAGCTTTTTTGGGGATAACCGTCACAGCCGTACTCACTTTGTAAGTTAATTTACAAAGAGATACACCTGTTTTGCGCCGTTGTCAATCCCCTACGTCGCACATTTCCCGGGTTGTTCCGGCCACCATGCGTATCTTTTCAATCATTCGGGGTAGGGGCAGGTCTCGCACCTGCCCGCCATGGCGACCTACATTTCAAATGAAAATCTAGCACTGCTCTAATGCAACATAAATACAAATATGAGACAGTTGGACTTCGAAACCCGAGACATTGGAAGGTAAAGATATGGACTTGAACCGATATACTCAAAAAGCCCAAGAAGCGATTCTGACGGCCCAAAGCCTGGTCGAGGAATACAGCCATAGCCAGATCGAGCCGGAGCACCTGCTACTGGCGCTGCTGCGCCAGAGCGATGGCGTGGCGCCCCAGGTGGTTGCCAAGCTCGGCGGCAATCTGGCGGCGATGGCGGCGGCCGTCGAAGGTCTTTTGCGAGACAAACCGCATGTCTATGGCGCGACGACCCAGAAAGGGTTGAGTCGCGCCCTGGCCGACCTGTTTACACAGGCCGAAAAAACCGCTCGCGACATGCGCGACGATTTTGTCAGCACCGAGCATCTGCTGCTGGCGCTGGCCGACGGGCGTTCGCCGCTGAATAACTTGCTGAGTGGATATGGCCTCACCCGCGACGCCATTCTGCAGGCTCTGACTCAGGTGCGGGGCAGTCAGCGTGTCACCAGCCAGCACCCCGAAAGCACCTACGCCGCGCTGGAAAAGTATGGCCGCGACCTGACCCAACTGGCGCGGGCGGGTAATCTGGACCCGGTCATCGGGCGCGATGAAGAGATCCGGCGCGTGGTCCAGGTGCTCAGCCGGCGCACCAAGAACAACCCGGTGCTCATCGGCGAGGCAGGCGTGGGCAAGACGGCCATCGTCGAAGGCCTGGCCCAGCGTGTCGTCAACGGCGATGTGCCCGAAGGTTTGAAAGACAAGCGCATCGTGGCGCTGGACCTGGGGGCGCTGGTGGCCGGGGCCAAATATCGGGGCGAGTTCGAAGAGCGCCTCAAGGCCGTGCTCAAGGAGGTCACCGACGCCGCCCACCTGCCCAGCAAGCTGGGCGGCGCTGGGGGGCAGGTGGTGCTGTTCATTGACGAGCTGCACACGGTGGTCGGCGCGGGCGCGGCCGAGGGAGCCATGGACGCCAGCAACATGCTCAAGCCTATGCTGGCGCGGGGCGAGCTGCGCTGTATCGGCGCGACCACGCTAGACGAGTATCGCAAACACGTGGAAAAGGACGCCGCCCTGGAGCGACGCTTCCAGCCGGTGTTTGTGGACGAGCCGACGGTGCAGGAAACCATCAGCATCCTGCGCGGTCTCAAAGAGCGCTATGAGGTGCACCATGGCGTGCGCATCCAGGATGGCGCGGTCATCGCGGCGGCCACGTTGAGCCAACGCTACATTGCCGACCGCCAGTTACCTGACAAGGCCATTGATTTGATCGACGAGGCCGCCAGTCGTCTGCGCATGGAGATTGACTCCAAGCCGGCCGCTTTGGACGCGGTGGACCGCCAGATCATGCAACTGGAAATCGAGCGCGAGGCGCTGAAAAAAGAAAAGGACAAGGCCAGCAAAGAACGGCTCATGACGTTGGAAAAAGAGTTGGCCGATCTGAAAGAAGAGTCGGCTCAACTGCGCACCCGTTGGGAGACGGAAAGACAAGCCATCGAGAGCTTGCAAGCCGTCAAAGAACGCATCGAGAATACAAAGACGGCCATCGAGCAGGCTGAGCGGCGCGCCGACTTGGAGGCCGCCGCCCGCCTGCGCTATGGCACGCTGCGCGAGCTGGAGGCTCAATTGCAGCAGGGCCAGGCGCGTCTGGCCGAGCTTCAGGCCCACGGACCTATGCTCAAGGAGGAAGTGGAGGCCGAGGAGGTGGCCGCCGTGGTCGCCCACTGGACGGGTATCCCCGTCAGCCGGTTACTGGAAGGCGAAGTAGAAAAGTTGCTCAAGATGGAGGCGCGGCTACATCGGCGCGTAGTGGGCCAAGACGAGGCGATCAGCGCGGTCGCCAACGCCGTGCGCCGTAGCCGCGCCGGTCTTCAAGACCCGCAGCGGCCCATCGGCAGTTTTATTTTCCTGGGACCGACAGGGGTGGGCAAGACCGAGCTGGCCCGCGCCCTGGCCGCGTTTATGTTCGATAGTGAAGAAGCGATGGTGCGCATCGACATGGGTGAGTACCAGGAGCGACACTCTATCAGCCGGCTTATCGGCGCGCCGCCGGGCTATGTGGGCTACGATGAGGGCGGGCAGCTCACCGAGGCTGTGCGTCGCCGGCCCTACGCCGTAGTGCTGTTCGACGAAATCGAAAAGGCGCACCCAGAGGTCTTTAACACGCTGCTGCAACTGCTGGACGAGGGCCGGTTGACCGACGGCCACGGGCGCACGGTTGATTTTACCAACACCGTGATTATCATGACCAGCAACGTGGGAAGTCACTGGATCAAAGATCTGGGCGCCGAGGCGGCTCAGGCAAGCGTGTTGGCCGAGCTGGACCGTACCTTCCGGCCCGAATTTCTGAACCGGGTTGACGAGATCGTTCTGTTCCACGCGCTGACGCTGGAAGACCTGGCGCAGATTGTGGACATTCAATTGGAGCGGTTGAATGCGCTGCTGGCCGAGCGGGGATTAACCCTGCAGGTGAGCGAGGCCGCCCGGCATCATCTGGCCGAGAAGGGCTTCGATCCTGTTTACGGCGCTCGCCCGCTCAAGCGCGTTGTGCAGCGCGAGCTGCAAGACGCGCTGGCGGTGGCGCTGCTGCAGGGCGAGTTCCGCCAGGGCGACACGGTGCAGGTGGACCTGCGCGGTGAGCAGTTGACGTTTCGCCGCTTGCCAATAGCATAGAGCGTGTTTCCATAAACGCCGTCTTGCAGGGAATGAACACGGAGGGGCGCCGCAGAGGGCGCAGAGAGCGCTGAGAGGGGCGGATCTCGGCTGGCTTGTGGTGATTCTCTCTCCAAAGTCTCTGCGTTCTCTGCGGTGAAATAACCCCCGTCTGAACGGTTACGAAAGCCTTAACCCAGGGGCCACAAGACGGGCAGCAAAAGAATGGCAATGACCGATAGCAGCAACGCCAGCGGTAGGCCCACGCGCGTATAGTCGGTGAAGCGATAGCCACCCGGGCCCATCACCAGCATGTTGGCCTGGTGGCCGATGGGCGTCAAAAAGGCCATCGACCCGCTCACTGCGACGGCCATCAAGAAAGCGCGCGGGTCGGCGCCAGCGCCCTGGGCGGTGCTGACGGCGATGGGTGCGATGAGGGCCGTGGCCGCCACGCTAGACATCACCTGGCTGGCGATAAAAGTGAAGAAGAAAATACCGGCCAGCAGGCCAAGAGACCCCCATTCGCCTACCAGTGTGGTGACCTGTTGAGCCAAATAGGCCGCAGCGCCGGTTTTTTCCAGGGCCAGGCCCAGTGGCAGCATGCCCGCCATCAAAAAAAAGACCCGCCAGTCAATGGCGAGATAGGCATCCTCTATGGTCAGACAGCCTGTGAGCACCATCAGCGCGGCGGCCAGCAGAGAACCGATGGCTACCGGGACCACCTCAAATCCTACCAGGCCGATCATGAGTAGCGAGAGCAAAATGGCCACGGGGGCGCGCCGGGTGCGGGTGCCGCCAGTCTCGTGTTCATCCCCCAACACCAATAAATCGGGCTGGCGGCTGAGCAAGTGGATATTGGCTCGCGTGCCCTGCAAGAGTAGTGTGTCGCCAAAACGCAGTGGAATGTTGCCCAGGGCGGTGCGATAGGGGCGACCTTCGCGCCAGATCGCCAGGACCGTCAAGCCGTGCTTACGGCGCAAGTCCATCTGGCGCAGCGTGCGTCCGATAAAGGATGAGTTTGGCGTTAACACCGCCTCGGCCACGGCCACGTTGGGCGCGAGGATGTCTTCCGGCCGCCAGTGAGCGATCTCTTGTTCCACCTCCACCCCGCGCGTCCAGCGCAGGCGCACGATTTCTTCGGGTTTGCCCTGGATGAGCAGCAGGTCTCCGGCAAACAGGATCTCACCGGGACTGGGATTGAGGATGATATCGCCGTTGCGTACAATGCCAACGACGTTCAATCC
The DNA here is from genome assembly GCA_034435435.1 of Anaerolineae bacterium. Lineage (GTDB taxonomy): Bacteria > Chloroflexota > Anaerolineae > S140-20 > S140-20 > DAOTXN01. The sequence goes on from DAOTXN010000033.1 coordinate 73,460, forward strand.
TAGCGTGCTCCCCAGGCGAGATTCCTCGATGTTCAATTCGGCCAGCGGGGATTCGGGCAAGATGCGCACTTCGAACAGGCGCTCGTCTATGTGATATTGCTCCAGTGCTTTCAATTGGGCTGCCATCATGGCCTGGAGTTTGTCTTCCACGGCCCGTTCAGGGAGCATTTTGCGGCCGACCAGCACCATATAACCCATGCCCACGAGCAGCAGCACCAATCCAATGGGTGTAAAGTCGAACATCCCAAAGGGTTCGCCGACCGTTCTGTGCAGCACGTCGCTGACGATAATGTTGGACGGCCGGCCAATCAGTGAGAGCAGTCCGCCCTGCAAGGCCCCGAAGGAAAGGGGGATGAGCAGTTTGGAGGGGGGGATGTTGTTTTGTCGCGCCAGCGCAACGGTTACTGGCACCAGCACCGCCGTAGCGCCTACGTTGTCCATCACCGCCGATGCCCCTGCCACGGCTAGCATGATGGCGGCTGTCAGCCGAACCTCGCTGCGCCCGGCGACGCGGGTGACGTAATGACCGATGATCTGGGCCGTGCCGGTCTCAAACAAGCCCTCACCGATGATAAAGACAGCCAGCACGGCGATGGCGGCCGGGTGGCTAAAGCCGCTCAAGGCTTCCTCGGCCGTCAGTAGACCGCTGAGCGCCAGCGCCAGCAGCACCAGAATTGCTACCATGTCGGAGCGCAGTTTTTCGGTGACGAAAAGAGTCACCGCAGCCACGAGGATGCTCAATACGACGACAATGTCTTGGGTCAGCATCGACCGGCCACCTCGTCGGCCAGGCGCTCGAAAAACGCGACCATGACGGCGTGCCGTTCGGCGGCCAGGCGCCGGCCTGTGGGAGTATAAAGGCGGTCCTTTAACCGGCTGAGCTTGACCACGAACTCGTGAACGGCGGTGTGTTCACCCGGCGCGGCCTGACCGTTTTGCCAACGGTCCAGATAGTCGGCGACGACGGGGGCATACAGTCGCCGCCCGACGTGCCCGCTGTAGGCAAAGGCGCGCGCCACGCCAATTGCGCCAATCGCATCCAGCTTGTCGGCGTCGAACAGCGCCCGGCCCTCCAGCGAGGAGGGCGGCGGTCCGGCGCGGAAACGGTGGGCCAAGATGGCTGCGACGACGGCCTCCACCCTGTCGGGAGGGGCATGGCCTAAAATCTCGCGCGCGCAGGCGGCCGCGACCTCGGCGTGGTCCTGGCCGCTCGCCTTGGCCTCGGCGCGACCCACGTCGTGTAGCAGCGCCGCCGCGCGCACGATCTCCAGGTCGGCGCCCTCGGCTGCTCCGATGCGCTCGGCCAGCGCCAGCACGCGCAAGATGTGATCAAAGTCGTGAGCAGGGTCGTCGTCAATGTAGTATGGGCGGGCCTGGTCAATGGTGATCATCGGCGCTTGACCATCTGGGGAAATTCGAGCTTTTAGCGTCTACTGAATAACGTATCCAGCCGTTGGGTCGATTCGGGATCTTCGGGTGGGGGCATGACTCTACCCAGCTCCTTCGGCCCAACGCGGGCCAGATCGGCCCGCAAGGCGCGGATTTGGAACAAAATTTCATCTTGCACGGGGTCGGGTTCGTGGTCGGTTTGTTTTAGCTCGGCGCGCAGCATCCGCACTTCTTGTAGGATGAACGGCAGCAACTCGACCAGGCGTTCCGTAGGCTCTTTACCCGCCGCCGCTGTCAGGATGAGCTTTTTCACCGCCGCCGCCGGGTTAGATTGAGCGGCCAGCCAGGTGGCCACACGGCGGTCTTCGGAATTATCGAGATCAATCGGCATAGACCACGCGCGAGCCATCCTTTACGCCTCCCCAAAAGTCGCCGGGCGCTGAGCGAAGCGATAAAAACCTTCGGCGTTGGCCCAAAAGGCATCCGGCATGAGCCGCGCCTGCGGATAGACGGTTTGAATGGCGTCGGCCAGGTGTTGCGCTGCGCCGCCGGTGATCAAGATGGCGTCGAGGTCTGCCCCTTCGCCCCATACGTCGCGGGCTTTGGCGATGACCGCGGCTTCAAAATCGCGGATGGCGGGTGTGAGCATGGGCTGCATGTTGATAGGGCGGCCTTTGACCCGTGCACCACCGCCCCGGATGGCTTTGTCTACTTCGTGAATGGCGAGGTCCAGGCGATAGCGGTCGGAGAGGCTGCGCTGGACGCCGGTCAGCACGGCGCTCCAGCCGATGGGAATAGAGCTGCTCAGGCGTTGGACGTAGCGTAGAGCGTCGGCCACGATAAAGTCGGTGGTGAACGTACCTACGTCAATCACGGCGATGCGCCCTTGTTCCACCTCCATATTGGAGATGATGCCGTCTTGATTCAGCAGCTCGCGGAAAAGGGAGCCAAAGGGCTGCGGCACAACGTAGACCTGGCCTACGTTGAACGTCACAGGCTCATCCAGATGCAGCCGATATTCGCCTTCCAGCGAGATCACCACGTCGTCGCGGTCGCTGAAAAAGCCCACGGGCAGGCCGGTGACGACGTTCAAGTCGGTCTCTGTGGAACAGTAGCGGGCAAATTCGGCCAGGACCGCGGCAAACAGCAGGCGATACGTGTCGTCGCGAGTACGGCTGCGGTCAAAGATGGCCGTGCGCAACCGGCTCTGTAACAGTGCGTATTCGCCGTAGAAAAAGCGCCGCCCGCCAAACTCTACCACTTGAATGGCCTGGTTGGCGATCAAATCGCCGGTAAAGCTAATCTCTTCGGCGTTGCCGATGACGCTGGGAAAAGAAAAGCGTACGTCATCCGGACCTATGCCCTTGGTATAGCCGTATCCAATATCTACCGACAGGATCATGTGTCTGCCTTTCTGCTCGCGTGTCGCTGCTGCCTTTTCAGAGGAGACCGCGGCCAATGTCGGGGTCTCGATGCTGGAGGTGGGTGGAGGGAGCTCTGGGGCCGGATGATGGGGGTGATCCTCCGGGGGCGCTTTGGGAAGAAATGCCCAGTAATCCGGTCCTTCACTATAAGGCGCGGCCGCGATGTTTTCTGCCTCGAAACGCAACGCTAAATCAATGGCCAGCCCTGTACCGGTTTTTTCATAGTGATAGACTCGGAACTGGTGCATGCCGTCGGTCAGCGTCCAGCGATCGGTTTCTTGGCGCGCCATACAACCCGACTGCCAGGCGAGCGTTTCATCCAGGTAGGCGGCTGTGCGGGCCATCTCTTCGTTAGGAAAGACATAATGACTGGTTTGACCGTCGGGGGTGGTCAAGTCAGATCGGCGCGGACGCGGCAACGGCACGCCAAACTCGATCACCGGGTAATGGTAGGCCAGCGGTGAATCGGGCACCAGCGCGACGGCCTCTTTGTCGCTGCCCCCCCAGCGCTTGGCTTTGCGAAAACCGGCGCTGCCGGCCAGCACGACCTGATAAATTACGCCGTCGTCGGCGACAAACAGCGCCCCTTCAGGCAGAGAGCGGGTGGGAACCTTGGCAGATGCGTCTGGCTGCGGGTTCGACCGGGTCATTCTGTCCTCCCATAAGGTTGTTGGCCCATGGTCACGCTCGTCACATCGACGCGATTAGTATATCACGAATTGGCCGGGCGGGGAAGTAGGGGGGATGTAATGTGCAGGCCGTGCGGGCGCGTTTTGAGCCGTGGGTGGATGATCGTCTGATCGTGGACGCGGTCGAGCCGCCCGGGGTCAATATGGGGCGCGTGCTGGCCTATTTGAGCGCCGGATTGCCAAAGCCGGTTGACGTTCTACGCGAGCCATGTTATCATAGAAACCACTCGGGGAGGTTTTTTCTCAGCGACGATGAAACTCTCAACAGGGCTTGTGAGCTTTTTCTATACCTATGCGGCGCCGGCGCCGGCGCTGTGCTTGCGTAGAGGGTGACGCACGCTAGAACATCTGTGCCCCCAGCGCAAAGCCAGCCCGCTTTGCGCTTTTTTTGTGCCTGGTCACAGCGCAGAGCAGTCGGCGGCCGGCCTCTCAGTTCCAGGCCATTAACCAACCACTGATTTCACCGATTACACAGATTTTTGATCTCTGTCCAATCCGTGAAAATCTGTGTTCATCTGTGGTTAGGAACCACGGATTCCACAGATGGACACAGATCGTAACTGCTCACCCTGGTAGCTCTTTGGACAAGATTTACAGGATTTTTCCACGAATTCCATCCTGTGAATCTTGTGAATCCTGTCGAATGGCTTTGGGTTTGCCGCTTTAAAGTATCTGGGCTGAGCAATTACCACAGATCTTTGTCCAATCCGTGAAAATCTGTGTTCATCTGTGGTTAAGATCAGGAGAAAAAGATGGACGCGCAGATGTTCTTTAGCCGGGGCGTGGCCGAGGCCGTCGTCCGCGAGGAGTTGATGGCGCTGCTGGAGCAGAGCAAGCGCCCGTTACGCATCAAATTCGGCGTGGACCCCAGCAGCCCCCACCTGACGCTGGGACACGTGGTGTGCTTTCGCAAGCTGCGCCAATTGCAGCAGATGGGGCATCAGGTGGTTGTGGTCGTCGGCGACTGGACGGCTCGCATCGGCGATCCCAGCGGGCGCAGCAAGACCCGCCGCATGCTCGACGCCGCGACGGTGAGCCGCAACGCCCAGAGCTACCTCGATCAATTCTTTCGCTTCGTGGACCCGGCGCAAACGGAGGTGCGTTTCCAAACCGAATGGTTCGGCGAGTTCGATTTGCAAGACGTCATCACGCTGAGCGGGCGCTTTACGGTGGCCCAGATGATGGCGCGAGACGACTTTCGCTCCCGCTTTGAGGCCGGGCGGCCCATTTCTATCGCCGAGTTTCTCTACGCCCTCTTGCAGGCCTTTGACTCGGTCGCGCTGCAAGCCGACGTGGAGCTGGGCGGCAACGACCAATTGTTCAACGTTTTGGTCGGGCGGACGATAATGAAAGAGTACGGACTCGCGCCGCAGCACGTCATCACAGCGCCGCTGCTGGTCGGTACCGACGGGGTGGAAAAGATGGGCAAGAGCGCCGGAAACTACATCGCCGTCACCGCGCCGCCCGCCGACATGTTCGGCGCGCTGATGTCGCTGCCCGACACGGCCATGCACGACTACTTTGAGCTGCTGACTGACGCGCCCGCAGCAGAGCTGGCGCAACTGGAGGCTGGCATGGCCGCAGGCGAAGTGAATCCGCGCGACGTCAAGCTGCGCTTGGCGCGGGAAATCGTGGCGACCATGCACGACCCCGCCGCTGCGAGGCAGGCCGAGGCCGAATTCTTGCGCGTCTTTAGCCGGCGCGAGACCCCTCAAGACATGCCGGTCTTGGTGCTGCGCCGCCCGACGCTGATCGTGGACGTGCTGGCCCAGGCCGGGCTGGCCCGCTCCAAGAGCCAGGCCCGGCGCTTGATCGAGCAGGGCGGGGTGCAGTTGGACGGCGAGCGCGTGCAGGACGTCGCCGTCCAGGTCGCGCCGAGGGGGGAGCAAGTGTTGCAAGTCGGTAAAAGGCGCTTCGTGCGCCTGACACAAGGCGAGTAGAACGGAGGCAGTGGCGCAGCAATGACCGGGATCGACGCCGATGGACACACACGATTGGTCGGCCTGCTGGGGGAGGCGGTGGGCCCCTCACACCGGTCCACGATTTACAACGCGGCCTTTGAACAGACCGGCTTGAATTGGCGTTGCGTGCCTTTGCCTGCGCCCTCCAGACACCTGCGCGAGGCCGTGCTGGGGTTGCGGGCGTTGGGCTTTGCCGGAGCCGAAGTGTCGGCCCCTTATCAAAGCGACGTACTGGCTTTTCTGGACGAATACAGCCCGGCCGCCGAGACCATCGGGGCCGCCAACGTGATCTGGGTGGACGAACAGGAGCGATTGATCGGCGACAACACGCGCTGGCTGGCCTTTGCGGCTGCCTTGCACACGCTCACACCCTCGCTCAACGGGCTGCGCCCGCTGGTGATTGGCGCCGGGCAAAGCGCCCACAGCGTCGTGTATGCGCTGACGCGCGAAGGACTGCCGGTGACGGTGGTGGACGAGCGCATCGAACGCGCCCTCGACCTGGTGCAACGGCTGCGGCATGCCCTGGACGAGCACAGCTTTAGCGTGTATCGCTGGCCCCAGGATGCGCGGCGGGTGCTCCCGGAGGCCAATTTGATCGTCAACACCCTGGGGGCTATGACCTGGCCGGCGCACGTGGCATTTCCGTCCAACGCCTTGGTGTTCGATGTGTGCGCCTCGTCGGATGGGGGGCGCTTTTCAGGCGGGGGGCGCGCAGTCGGCGCGCTGCCGCTGCTGGTGTATGAGATGATGCTGACGTTTGAAAAGTGGACCGGGGATGCGCCGCCAGTGGATGTGATGTGGCGGGCGGTGGAGGGGGTGTGGAGGGGGGAGGAACTGGGGGGAGTGGTTGAGGCGGCCATGCTGACTGCTCAGTCCGAATAGTCCCATTTTCTACAGTCTTGCCATTGACTTTGCAGCACAAAACGAGTAGAATTAAAGAGGGTTTTGAGACGGTTGTGACTCTACCCTATGCGTCGCCCGTGGCGTGTGGATCGCCGGCGCAAATGGGTCACACCGTATCGTCAGGCCCCGATTAACGTCCCCAATTTTTAGCAAAACCATTTCACTCGTCGCTTCACCTCAGGGGGGAAAGGTGACGCTGGCACCAGAGGTTCGCGAGGAACTCTATTCGTTCATCTGCTCATATTTCTGCTTTTTAGATATCCGATTTGAAGACTTGCATCGAGTGCAACGAAAGGGCCAATCAAATGACGCCTGTTGAGGATAACCAGCCCGGTCGCGAGACGTTGTCCAACACGGCATTGGGCAAGAACCCATATTTTTATAGCACATTGGTGACCGACAAGGAGATGTTCTTTGGTCGTGAGCCAGAATTCAATACACTGCAAACACGCCTACAACAAATGCAAAGCACCTCCATCGTAGGACTTCTTAGGATCGGAAAATCATCTCTGCTCTGCCAACTCGTACACGCCCTGCGCGGCGAACGAAATCGGAATTATCTTCCTCTGCACATTGACCTGCAAGATGCCCGTTATCGCACGGTTGCCGGTTTTACTCAGACCGTCGCTAACGAATTGAACGCACAAATAGGCGGCAACCTGGTCACTGACAACATGACCGACATGTACCGTTTCACCCAGGCGATGGAGCGACTGAGCAAGGAGGGCATCCGGCCTGTGTTTTGTCTGGACGAATTCGAAGAGTTTATGGACCATCCCAAGGAATTTAACGATGACTTTTTAGAGGCGTTGCGCGCGTTAGGGAACAGTGCACGAGTGGCAATGGTCACGGCTTCGCGGACACCGCTGGCCGAGTTAATTCGAACTCATCGGCGGACCTCGCCCTTTTATAATATCTTTTCGCAGATAGACTTGGGGTTGTTGGAAGTGAATGCGGCCCAGGCCCTGCGACAGATTCCTTTTGAACGGGCTTGGATATCGCTCTCTCAAGAACACGAAGCATTGATAGAGGAACTGGGAGGACGGCATCCCTTTTATCTGCAGATGGCCTGTCACTATCTCTACGAAGCCCTGTCCAAAAACCGGGCAGCACCAGAGAAAGTAGTGCGAGAGGGTTTCAATCGCGATGCAAAGCAGCACTTTGAGCAACTGTGGGGCCATTTTGACATCAATCAACAAGCGGCCCTGAGAGTGGTAGTGGGCAAAGCTGTTCCCAGGAGCGAAACCGAATTCAATCTACGGGGATTGGAACGTATGGGGGTGGTGGAACAGGTTAATGATCAGTGGCGTATCTTTAGCGCCGCTTTTGCCCGGCGCGTAGGACAATTTCCGATCCAACAAACAATCAACCCACCGCCACCAGAGAAAGTGACGCCAGGAACCAGGGAACGCAAATTGAGACACTTGTCACATACCCCCCCCGAAAGTACAATGAGGCGGAAGCCAACACGAAGAAAGGGAGGGCAGACAAGTGTCAAGCGCAACGATGCAGGATCGCCTGGCGGCCAAAACACCGGAAGCCGCCTTTATCCACACCTTGCAGCAGGAATTCAACTTTTCTGTGCGTGTATCCCACGAGGTGCTGAGCACCGCGCAGGCGCTGTTGGTGGGTGGCGTACCATCCGTGGCGGTGCGACCGGGGCAGGCGCGGCTGGTGGTGACGTGCCTGGAGGCGCCGTTTGGGCCGCCGTTGGCAGACACGGCCAAGGTGGAAGTGACCTTGACGGTGGACGCCGGGGCCGAGGATGCGCAGGTGCGGCGTCAGGAGGGGCCGGAAGGCCTGCGGCGGGGGCGGATTCTCCGGCTGATCGAGGAAGCCCTGGAACAAGGGGGTGTGCTGACCCAGGAGGATCTGGGACGGGTGCTGGGGGTGAACCGGCGCACCATCATCCGTGACGTCAAAGCGCTGCAAGCGGAAGGCCACCTGGTGCATACCCGCGGGCAGGTCAAAGGGGTGGGGCGCGGGCAGAGTCACAAGGTGCGCATCATCGAGTTGTGGCTGGACCGGGAGGGCTATGACAAGATCGCGCGGTGGATACACCACTCGCCGCAGTCCATCAAGCGTTACGTGAGCACCTTTCTGCGGGTGGTGGTGTTGCAGCAGGAAGGGCTGGCCGAGAAAGAGATCGCCTTTTTGACGCGCTGTTCGGAGCGCCTGGTGCGCGATTATCTGGCGGTGTACCAGGCCGCGCTGCAAGTCGAGCACCGGCGGGAAAAGCTGGCCGAAGAGCTGGCGCGGGTGAGCGGGCGGGCATTGACTCCCTCGGTGGAGGAAAAAGGGGGGAGTGGGGCGCTATGAGCCGGATCAATCCTTACGGAAGCATCGAAAAACGCACCTTTGAGAGTGCGCTTCAGCACTTGCTGGAGACGGAGTACGGGTTGCTGGGCGGCCGGCGCATCTTGCACCTGCTGGTGGAAGACGTGGAGCAGTTACGGAAAGAATTCTATCCGTCCAGCGAGGGGGCGGCCAGTGGGACGCTGATTTGGACTTGCACGGCGGACGAAGGCAAGAAAGCCGAGCCGGGCAAGCCCACCGAAGAATACAAAACCGTGACGGTCAAGTTGCCACTGGTCACCGCCGCCGATCTACAGGATCGCACTGCAGGCAAGGCACCCAAGCAGAAAACGGCGCAGAAGGCCAGAGAACGCGACAAAAAGCGCCTGGCGCGCCTGGTGAAAGCGGCCGCCGCACAGGGCGGACTGCTGACCGTGGCCGAGTTGAGTGTGCTGCTGAACAAGTCGTATGAAGTGGTGCGCAGTTATGCGCGAGAATGGGAAGAACAGACGGGCGAACTGCTGCCTTTGAAGGGCTACCGCATGGACCAGGGTAGCCGTCCGACGCACAAGCGCGAAATCGTCCGCCTGTCTGAGCAAGGGTTGGAGCCGCCGGACATTGCCCGCGAGACCGGCCACAGTCTCAAAAGTGTCGAGCGTTACCTGCAAGACTATGAACGGGTGAGGATGCTGCTCAAGCGCAAGATGAGCGTCGAGGACATCAGTAGCACGATTGGCCGGGGGGTACGCGTTGCGGTAGAATACATTGAACTGGCGCGCCAGTATCATCCGGAGTTATTCGAAGGCGAAAAGTAGGAAAGCTGGGGTACTGTGACAGGTGTCACAACTGAGA
>DAOTXN010000034.1:0-13478 GCA_034435435.1 Anaerolineae bacterium
CGAGCGCATAGAAGGCCTGGTCGTTCTGATAGCCCACCACCAGCCCCGGCAGCTCGCCCGTGGCGATGCCTGCGTTTACCTTGTCGCGGATGTCGTCGTAGCTGCCCTGGTTGGTGGCGTTCACCGTGATGCCACACGCGTTCGTGGCGTTGAACTCGGCGATCATCTCCAATAGCGCCTCTTCGCGCTCGCGGCTGTGGTTGTGCCACCAGTCGAACGTCACCCCGCGCGGGTCTACTCCTGCCAGTGGCCCCTCCGTCGCTGGCGTACACGCCTCCACCGTAGACGCCTCTGTAGGCTGCACCTGGGGCGTTGCCGTGGGCTGCTCTTTGGGCGTTCCGGTGAGCTCTTGTGTTGGTTGAGGTGTGTCGGTGGCCTTTTCGCCGCCGCACGCCGCCAGCAGCAGCGCCAGCACAAAAACCGTCAACAGTGTTACTAGATTACGGGATTTCATTTTTCTCCTCCAAGACTTTATGATTTTCATACACGAACGACCGGTCGCTGGTTATTTTGAATCACATCACCACCTTTCACAAGTGGAAGGTTATTACCCTTTTAATCCTGTCGTTGCAATGCCTTCAGTGAACTGGCGTTGAATGAGCAAATACATCACCAAAACCGGCAGGACGGTGATGACCGAACCGGCCATCTGCAGGTGAATGTGCGAACCGGCCTCGTCCAAAAAGCTGGACAATCCATAAGAGATGGGACGCCAATCCGTTTTAGTGGTGACCAGGATGGGCCAGGCCAGCGCGTTCCACGAGCCGATAAAGGTGAACAACATCACCGTAAGCAAGGCCGGCTTGGAGAGAGGCAACACCACCTGGATCAAGAAGCGCAGATGTCCGGCGCCGTCAATTTGGGCCGAATCCCACAGATCGTTGGGCAATTGGGCAAAGAACTGGCGCAGCAAAAAGATGGAAAAGGCGCTGGCCATGAAAGGCACAGTCAACGCCGGCCAGTTGTTAATCCAGGGGATCGGGCCGACGCGCCCCAGCCACGTGACCGTGATAAAGTTGGGTATCCAGACTACGGCCTCAGGTATCATCAGCGTGGATAGTAACAGTGTAAAGAGCAAGTTCTTGGCCGGGAATTCCATGCGCGCAAAGGCATACGCGGCCAGGGTGGAAAAGACGAGCTGTCCGCTGACGGTGAGGGTGGCAATGATCACCGAGTTGACAAAATAGTCGGAAAAATCGGCGTCGTTCCAGGCATCGGCATAATTACCCCATTGGGGCGTGCGAGGCAGCGCCGCCCGCCCACTGGCCTCGGTCAGGTTCATGAGCGAGCCGCTGATCATCCAGAAAAAGGGCAAGATGGCGACCAAAGTGCCCACGATCAGAACGGCATAAGTCAAAATGCGCGCCACGTCTATCCGCCGGGAGCGGCGAGATCTGAGCGTCTCGTAAGCGACTGAGGTAGTGTTAGCCATAGAACACTCTCTTTTCGGCGATGCGGCTATTGAGGATGGTCAATATCAAAATGACGCCCAGCAGCACCAGCGCCAGCGCCGCCGCGTAACCATAGCGTGTGTTGCGGTTGAATTCGTTAAAAATCACAATGCTGGCCGCATCGGTCGTCCCCAGTGCGGCCCCGCTGCGCAACACCCACACGTGATTGAAGGCTTTGAAGGTGCCGATGACGGCCAGCAACGTCAAAAAGTAGGTCGTGGGTGACAGCAGCGGCAGTGTGATGTGACGGAATTGAGACCAGCGCCCCGCGCCGTCGATGGCTGCGGCTTCGTACAACTCGCTGGGGATGCTGCCCAACCCGGCCAAAAAGATGACCGTGTCGTATCCCACATAGCTCCACACATTATAGATGATGAGGACGACCAGGGCCAGGCTGGGTCCTTCGGCCCAAGTGGGCAGATCAACTCCGGAGCCGGCGATCATCTGAAAGACGCCCCGGGGTTCGTCCAGCCACAACAGCGGTTTGGCGCCGAGAAGCTTCAAAAGGCTGTTCATCGGCTTGGTAGGCCCGCTAGAAAAGAACACGCGAAAGACCGCCGCTGCCGCAACAGTGGGCGTGATGTAGGGTAAAAAGTAAATCAATCGGAACAGGGCTTTGCCCCGGATGTTTTGAAAGAGCAGGACCGCTAAAAGCAGCGAAATACCCAATTGGAATGGGACGGTCCCGACAGAATAATACACCGTGACCTTTAGCCCTTCCCACCAGTCCTTGTCGCCGGCCGAGACGACGCGGGGCAGCTCGCCAATGAGCGCCCACGCCCCGACGGCCAATATGGCCGCGGCGGCCAGGTGAAACAGCGTCGCGGCGCTCGAGTCGCGCCGCCTGGCGGCCTGCCATAACCACCAGGAGAGCCATAAAAGCCCAAAACCGGCGCCGATGGTCACCACCTGAACCCAGAGTTCCAATGGCTCTCCCTGTTCCAGGGCCGCCTGATATGCTGCTTGGATCTGGGTGTAGGTCAGCCGGCCCAGCAGAAACGCGCCCAGCACCAATAAAAAGGCCCAGGTCAGCGATGTGTTGTAGGACCCGTCGCGCGGGCTGCGCGTCACAAAACGATGGACCACGTATGCCAGCGCCAACCCTACGAGCAGGATCAGCAACGCGGTCCGCAGGGCCGATTGTACCGCCGGCGTGCGCCAGGCCTCTCCCAAAAGGCGCACAAAGAGTTCCTGCGTGCGTTTTTGACCCTTGGCCTTATCGGGAATAGCCAGGACTTCGGGTAGCAAAAGAACGCCAAAATGCACCAACTTGCCCAAACCGGCCGCCGCCGCCACCGCCGGCGCCAACCACGCCCACGGCCGGTCGCCGTGCTCTCGGGCGACGCGCCACACTTGTAACCAGGCTCGCGCGGCCAAAATCACGAGGACAATGGCTAACCCAAAAGCTCCCACGTAGGTCAGCGCATCCATGGCCGTGACATAGTTTTCCAGCCCGAGGTATTTACCAGGAGTGATGCGCCAGCGGTGCAAGCTGACGTAAAATGCAAAGGCGATGGGGAACAAACCAAACAAGCCAATGATGAGAAAAGCCGGCAAGACAAACAAATAAGCCGTCAGGCTCGTTTTAACGTGTCGCCCGCGCCGGCCACGAAACAGCCCCAACCCTGCCTTGAGTACAGATTGTTCACGAGTTTCCATGGGCTATCCTTTTTGTGCCAGGCGATTGTTTATGAGGTGTACAGCTAGGGCCATTTGGCTCACTGGGCATCGCTTGCGAGGAGAGGTCATTTCAAAAAAAACCGTCAGCTCGAACCGTTCGGGTTAGCCTGTACCAAATACGGGGGATGGCGTGAACTGGCCATTCCAACTCCTTGATCATATTGAGGCAAAGCCAGTCGAAGCAATGTCATTATAGCAAAGAAGACATGATGGGTCAAGCACTTTGGCTCACGCCGATCCCAAGGGCCGTCTGGGTCTCAAAAAGCCATACTACCTCAGTCTGTTTAACAAACGGTTATCGGATTGTTAACGTCTGTATAAATCTCAAGCGGCGCTGACTTGACCGAGTAATGCTTTATGTTATCATACCACCGACAATGAAAGCGCATCGTCATTCGTCACTCGTCCATTGGCAAGATAAGGCTATGTTTGCCACAACTGTTCAATTTGGCCCGTTTCGTTTTCCAACGTATGCTACTTTGCTCGGACTGGGATTGGTCGGCGGCGTGCTCATCAGCGCCTGGCAGGGGCGGCGGCGCGGTTTAGCGCCGATTCGTCCTTTCGACGCGGCCCTGCTGGCTGCGCTTGGAGCATGGGTGGGCGCGCGAGCGGCCTACGTCGGCATAAACTGGGCCTATTATCACGACCATCTATCCGAAGCGCTGCGGCCCTGGGCCGGCGGGTTGGCCTGGCAAGGTGGATGGGTAGTAGGACTGTTGTCGATTCTGTGCTACGGTCGGTACTTTCGCGTGCCTTTGGGTCGGCTGCTGGACGCATTGGCGTGGGGAATAGCTTGGTTTACGCTGTGCGTTTGGTTGGGCAGCGGGGTCGTCCACGACGTTTATGGCCGTGAAACCTGGCCCAACGAAGGATTGTGGTGGCGACTGAGCGACGATTTGCCCGATTTGTACGGTCTGCGCGCCCCGCGCATCAATGTGCCCTTACTGGGCATCCTGTGGAGTGGGCTGATTTTTGTCAGCTTGGGATTGTTTGGCAAGACGTTCAGCCGCCCCGGTCTTTTGTTTTCCATTTACTTGGGATTGACCGGGCTAGGCGGTCTGGCGCTGGTCCCACTCCAGGCCAATCCGGCCCCTTATCTGCTGCATGTGCGCCTAGACTGGTGGTTCAACCTGGCGCTAGTGGTCGCTGGACTGGTCGGGTTAATTTTGACTCAACGACGAAGGACGAATCCTTCGACTATGCTCAGGACAGGTGACGAATGACGAATCCCCAATCTCTAATCTCCAATCTCCAATCCCCAGCCATCGCCATCAACACCGGCAGTATCTCTTTCGACACACCTGCGGCGGTGTCGCAGGCCAAAGGGCTAGGTTTTACCGCACTAGAGATCAATTTGCAGCAAGCCGAACTGCGCTACGACTTTCACCGGCAACCCAATCTTGCTTTCTATGAGACGCTGGTCCAAGAGATTCATTTGCGCAATATGCGCGTGGTGTCGGTTCATAACCTCTTTCTCACCAGCGCGCAGGTCTTTTCCGAACAGGCGCGGCGCGAGATCCTGGGGCTGGTGGGCCGCTTGACGGCGCAGTTGGGCGCTTTTATCTTGGTCGTGCATCCCGCCGACATTTTCACTTCCGAAGAAGCCCTCAATCGTTATCTGTCGGGTCGGCCCCAACAACGCTCAAGGCTGCCGCTCATCTCGGGCTTTCGCAAAGTGCAGCGGGAGCTAAAAAATTTGGGAGTGAGCTTGGCCCTGGAGAACGTCAACCATTGGCGCGATACACTGCTCACCAACCAGGCCGACCACATGCAGGCATTGGTCGAAGCGCTGGATTGCTACGTTGCGCTGGACGTGCATCGCTGTCTCCAACGTCCCAATCTTGAACGCTGGGTCGAGTTGGTGGGCGAGCGCATCGCCGTCCTGCATCTGCACGACGAGGTGGACGGGCAGGAACACCATCCCCCGCTCGGTACAGCCTGGCGCGAACGGGTGGCGTTACTCAAAGGAACGGCAGCCCAAGCGTGCGTCATCGAGGCCAGCACAACTCCCATGGCCCACGGCAACATCCGCGCCAGTCGTGAGTACATCGCTCGACTGTGGCGGGAGACGTAAGAGGTGTTGGACATTGGAGAGTGTGGAGGCGTTATGAGCAAGAAAAGATGGCTTCTTGTCGTTGGGGTGATGATGAGTGGAGTGTTCCTGATTACCATCTCAATCAAGGCTGAAATGAAATCCGCGTCGGCCACAGTCGGCTTTGCAAAACTTTCCCCGGCGCTGTGGGAAGATCTGGCCGAGGGCGGCGAGACGACTTTTCTCGTGCTGCTGACCGAACAGGCCGACTTGACACACGTGACAACGCTTTCCGGCAAAGCCGCCAAAGGCCGCGCCGTGTACGACGCGCTGCGGACTGTGGCCCAACGCACCCAGGCCCCTCTGCGGACCTGGCTCGATGCCCACGGCGTTGAATACCGTTCCTTTTACATCGTGAATATGCTGGCCGTGCGCGGCGACGCTGCATTGGCCCTAGCGTTGACTAAACGCCCCGACGTAGCCCGCCTGGCAGCCAATCCCTTTGTCCGCGCCGACCTGCCCATCCACGAGCCCTCGACGGCTGCCACGCCGAGCGCCGTCGCCAGCATTCCTTGGGGAGTGGCTCAAATCAACGCCGACGACGTGTGGGCGCTGGGCGTCACCGGACAGGGGATCATCGTGGCCGGACAGGACACCGGCTACGATTGGGATCACCCGGCGCTCGTCGACCAGTATCGCGGCTGGAACGGCGCGACGGTCATCCACGACTACAACTGGCACGACGCCATTCACAGCGGCGGCGGTAGTTGCGGGGCCGATTCGCCCGAACCCTGCGACGATTACGGCCACGGCACGCACACGCTGGGGACCATGATCGGCGACGACGGTCTGGGCAGCCAGATCGGCGTGGCGCCGGGCGCGCAATGGATCGGCTGCCGCAATATGAACGTGGGCGTGGGCACGCCCGCCACCTACGCCGAGTGTTTCGAGTTCTTCCTGGCCCCCTATCCGCTCGGCGGCGACCCTTTGACCGACGGCGACCCCACTAAAGCGCCGCACGTGATCAACAACTCGTGGAGCTGCCCCGTCTCGGAAGGCTGCGACGTGGACTCGTTGCGCGATGTGGTGGAAAACACCCGCGCGGCGGGTATCGTCGTGGTCGTCTCGGCAGGCAACTCGGGCAGCGCCTGCTCTACAGTGAATACCCCTCCGGCTTTGCACGATGCGTCTTTTACCGTTGGCGCGACCGACGTGTCTGATCAGATTGCCAGTTTCAGCAGCCGTGGCCCCGTCACGGTTGATGGCAGTGGGCGGCCCAAGCCCGACGTAGCGGCGCCGGGGGTGAGTGTGTGGTCCAGTGTGCCAGATGGGGGCTATGGCTACAAAAGCGGCACCTCGATGGCCGCCCCCCACGTGTCGGGATTGGTCGCGCTGCTGTGGTCGGCCTGGCCGCATTTGATTGGAAACGTAGACCTGACAGAACGGATTATCCAGGAGACCGCCCGCCCCTGGGTCAACACGGCCTGCGGCGGCGACGCCGACGGCCACCCCAACAACGTCTACGGTTGGGGCATCGTGGATGCTCTGGCGGCGGTGCGTTACATCGGGCTGCATGTGAGCGCCTCCGCCGAACCGACATGGGTGGCGGCAGGAGGCGTCGTCACTTACACCTTTGCTGTAACCAACACCGGTGTGCTCAGCGCGGCCACTGGCGTGGTGTTGAGCGATAGCCTGCCCGTCAGTACCACCTTTGCCTGGGCCAGCGACGGCCCTACGGGCGACGGCCAAGACGTGATCTGGAGCCTGGGCGCGCTCTCACCCGGCCAATCGATCAACGCCACCTTGGCCGTCACTATCGAAAGCGGCGTGGTTAGCGGCACATTGATCAGTAACACTGACTATCAAGTGCGCAGCAACGAGCTGCCGGAGACGGTGAACGGCTCCCCGGTAGTCGTGACCGTCTTTCAAGTGGGAGACCCGGTTACGTTGAGCGTCTCGGCCGACGTGACGCCGGGTTGGGTGCAGCCGGGCGGCCTGCTCACCTACACTTTTACGGTGAGTCACACCGGTCTGGCTCCTGCCACCGGCGTGGTGTTGAGCGACACGCTGCCGACGAGCACGACCTACGCCTGGAGCGGAAGCACGTTATGGCTGGGGGGTGAACAGGTGGTCTGGGATCTGGGCACGCTGTATCCTGATACAGCGCTCAGCGTCACATTGGTCGTGACGGTAGCGCCGGGCCTGCCTCCCGGCGCAGCCATCATCAACACCGACTATGCCGTGCGCAGCAACGAGGTGTTCGCGCCGGTGGCCGGTCCGCCGGTGGTGGCCCTGGTGCCGTGGCGCTATTTCATGCCGGTGGTGCTGGCGAAAGATTAGGCGGATGCCAAATGACGAATCGCGAGCCACGAACCGTAGAAAAATGCCGACCGATTCTGCGCTTTGAGGACCTCTCTACTCCCCTGGTAGCCATCATTGTGGCGGGGGGCAGCTACAGCCCCGACGACCCGCTGTTACGCCACGCCGGTGTGCGGAAAAAGGCGCTCATCCCCATCGCGGGCGAGCCGATGATCCTGCACGTGGCGCGAGCGCTGGCCGATTCGGGCTATGTGAGCCGGCTCATCGTTGTGGGGTTGGAAGACGAACCCGACCTCGCGTTCCCCTTGCCGGTGACACACGTGCCCGAGGCGGGCGGAATCTTGAAAAACGCCCTGGCAGGGGTCGAGGCGCTGGAGCAGATCGCGCCAGGGGCCGAGCGCGCCCTGCTGTGCGCCACCGACATCCCCCTCATCACCGGCGAGATGGTGCGCCATTTGGTGGATGTGACACTCAACACCGGCGCCGACGTGTGCTACACCGTGGTGCGGCGCGAGGTGATGGAGCGGCGCTTTCCCGGTTCCGGGCGCAGCTATGCCCGCCTGCGCGACGGTCGCTTCGCTGGAGGCGATATCCTTTTGCTCAACCCTGCCATCTTGGGCAGCCATCGCCAACTGATGGACGACATTTTGGGCGCCCGCAAGAATAACTTGAAACAGGCCCGGCTCATCGGCATCGGTTTTTTGCTCAGGTTCCTTTTCCGGCGGCTCACCTTGGCCGACGGCGAGCGCAAGGCCGAGAGTATCTTGGGCGTGCCCTGCCGCGTGGCGCCGGTACGCTATGCCGAGTTGGGCATGGACGTGGACAAGCCGCATCAGTTGGACCTGGTCCGAAGAGAAATGGAGGCGCGTTGAAAAGCGCCTGCGACCGGCTGCTGCACTGGGACCGGGAGTTGACGGCTTGCTTGACGCTTCCCCCAGCGGCGCGGGCCCGGCGCGGGCTGGCGCTGGTGATTGCGCATTCGGGCGACAGCCTGTTCTGGCTGACCGGGACGCTCCTGGCCTATCTCTTGAGCCGAGGCGCTTGGCGTGAGGGCGGGCAACGGGTGCTCCTGGCGACCCTCATCGGCGGGGGAGCGGTGTGGCTGCTCAAGCAATGCTTTCGCCGCCGCCGGCCTTCGAGCGAATCCCACGGCTTATACCTGGGCCTCGACGTGCACAGCTTTCCCTCCGGTCACGCCGGGCGCAATGCGTGCAGCGCCGTGATGTTGTGGCCGTTGTTGTCGCCGTGGCTCCAGGTGGGTTTGTTGGTTTGGCTGGGTTTGTTGGGTCTGGCGCGCGTGACTCTGGGCATTCACTACGTGTCCGACGTGCTGGCGGGGTTTGCCGTGGGGGGCAGTATCGGATGGTGGCTGCGATGAGGAAGCACGGCGACACTGTGATCGCCAGAGTTTCGGGCGCTCACTCCGCCAACACCTCCTTGACCAGTTGTTCCCAGTCGGATGCGTGGCCCTCTTCGCCGGTCCCGGCAGCCCATTCCCCCAGCAAACGCCTGGCCCTGGCCCGGGTTTCCTGGTAGCCAGCCGGGTGGTGGGCGGCCAGCGCCAGGATTTTCCGCGCCCGTGCTCGACGGTTCTCGGCGGTCAGGAGCGCGGCCAGCCCGACCAGCGCCTCCAGCGCCACCGGGGCCGCGTGGGTCTCCAACGCCGTCTGTAAGGCCTGGCGAAAGTGTGTTTTGGCAGCCGGATAGGCCCGCATGGCACACAACACATTCCCCACGTGGGTCGAACAACGGGCCGCCCCCACGCGGTCGGCCAGCTCGGTGTAGAGGGTCAGGCTTTGCTCGTAGAACTGCCGCGCCTCCGCGTAGGCCGCCTGGGTGTAGGCCACATCCCCCAGGGCATTGAGCGAGTGGGCCACGCCCCGCCGGTCGCCGAGCGCCCGTTTTAGCCCCACGCTGTCCTGGTAGAGCGTTTTGGCCTGTTCCACGTCTCCCAGCGCGTGGGCCACGTCGCCCAGATTGTTGAGCGCGTTGGCCTCTCCGCGCCGGTCGCCGATCTCCCGGCAAATCGCCAGGCTTTCCTGGAGCAACTGGCGGGCGTTGGTGTACTCGCCCAGCTTGTGGGCCACCACCCCCGAATTGTTCAGCGACGCAGCGACGCCCCGCCGGTCGCCCACGTCGCGCTTGAGCGCCAGGCTTTTTTCGTGCAGACGCCGCGCCTCCGGATACGCGCCGGCTTCTTCGGCCATCACGCCCAGATTGTTGAGGATCAGCGCCATGCCCATCGAATGGTTAAAAGATTCGCGGATCGCCAGACATTCCTGATAAAAGGCGCGAGCCTCTGCGTATGCGCCCTGGATGTGCGCCACCAGACCCAGAAGGTTGAGCGCGCTGGCGCTGCCCAATGGGTCGCCCAATTCCCGGCACAAGTCCAGGCTCTCCTGCGCCAAGCGCCGCGCCTCCGCGTGCCGGCCCAGCGTCCAGCTCACCCCGGCCAGGCCGCACAGTGAGGCCGCCATGCCATGCCGGTCGTTCACCGGCTGCTGTAGCGCCAGCGCCTCTCGCAAGAGCGCCTCGGCCCGCTCGTGTTGCGACAGGCGATAACACAACCCGCCCTGGCGCGCCAGCAACCTCCCCGCCAGGATGCGCCGCTCTGGTTCTGCGTCTGCGCCGCTCAGCCCCTCCCGCGCCTGCTCCAGGGCCGCATTGCCCTCTTGAAAGCGGTTGCGGATCTCGTAAAAATAGTAGAGCGCCTCTAACGCGCGGGCCAGCTCCGTAGGTTTTTGGCGCTCCACCGCCCACGCCCAGCCCTGGCGCACATTCTCGAACTCGCGCCCGATCTCTTCCACGCCCTCGCGCTGCCGGCCGCCCTGCAGCGATTTTTCCCGTTGGCCGAGGAACGCCGCGTAATGGGCGCAGTGGCGGTCTCGGACGCCGTGCAGTTCCTGGGGCGACCCGGCCAACTGTTCCTGGGCGTACTGCCGTAGCAGCTCGTGCATGTCGTAGCGTCCGGCCGGATCGCAGCGCAACAGCGATTTGTCCACCAGCGCCGCCAGGGTCGGCGCAGCGGCGTGGGCCACCTGCGCTGCGGCCGGCTGGTCGAAGCCGCCCCGAAAGGCAGCCAACTGTTCAAAGACACGGCTTTCCTCTGCCGAGAGCAAACGCCAGGAGTGCTCGAACGCGGCCCGCAGGCTGCGATGACGCGCCGGCGCGTCTGCCAGCGTGCTGCTCAGAAAATCCAGATTGTGCTGGATCTCTTGAGCGATGGCCTCGCATGGGCGCACCCGCACCCCCCCGGCACTGCCCGCCAGGGCAAGTGAGGCCGCGGCCAGCTCCAGCCCCAGGGGCATGCCTTCGACCAAGCGGCATATTTGGGCGATGGGTGGCTGGTTGGCCGGCGTGAGGGTAAAGCGCGGCTGCACCTGCCGGGCAGCCTGCACAAACAACTGCACCGCGTCGTAATCCGCGCCGCTGGCCTGTTCGGCGGTGGGGTAGGGCAGCCCCTCGACCTCCAGCAGCCACTCCCAGCGCAGACCCAGGCGCTCGCGCGACGTGACCAGCATTTTGACCCCCGGGGCGGCGGTCAGGATTTCCGCCACCAACGCCGCCCCCCCTTTGTCGCCCGCGCGAGCAGGGGAGAGAAGATGCTCGAAATTGTCCAACACGAGCAGCATCTCTTTTTCGCGCACATAGTTGAGCAGTTGCGTCTGGGGGTCTTCCCGGCCGTAAAAGGAAAACGGCATGGCCTCGGCCAGCGCCGGCGCAATCCACTCGGGCGCAACGACGGAGGTGAGCGGGACAAAGCGGACGCCCTCTAAAAAGGCCGCAGCCCGGTCCGCAGCGGCCTGCAGGGCCAGGCGGGTCTTGCCGATGCCGCCCGGCCCGACCAGCGTCAACAGCCGGCAGGCCGGGTCGGACAACAGCCGGTCTATCTCGGCCAACTCCCCGGCGCGCCCCACCAGGGGCGTCGGTTGAGCGGGCAGGTTGTGTCGCCGAGTCGCCCCGGCTGCGCGGATGCGCTCAAACAGCGCGGTCGTCTCGGGCAACGGCTCGACGCCCATCTCAGCGGCCAACACCCGCCGGCAGGCGGCGTACTGGGCCAGGGCGGCGCTGCGTTGGCCGCTGCGGGCCAGCAGCAGCATCATCTGGCGATGGGCCTCTTCGCGCCAGGGGTCGAGGGCCAACAGCCGGCCGGTGTATTCCAGCCCGGCCGCCACCTCGCCGCGCTCGCTAAAATAAACCGACAGGGTGTGCAGGGCCTGCAGAGCCAGCTCGCGCAGGCGCTGCTGCTGGCTCAACATCCATTCTTCAAAGGCCGGCGCCTCCCGCACCTGCACGCCTTGCAACAGGTCGCCCCGATACAGCGCCACGGCCTGCCTGAGCGTCTCCACCTGGCGCGGGCTGAGGCCGGCCTCACTTGCCCCCCCGCGCCGCTCCGCTTGCGGGGCAGGTGTGGCGGGCAGTGCCAGGGGGCCGGCCGCCAGCGCCGCGCTCACGGCCTGCTCGAACGTTTCCACGTCCAGGCAATAGGGTCGGGCGCGGTCAAAGGCGACCTCATGACGGGTGATGAGCACATACTCGCCGACCACGCGGCGCAGATTCGAGAGCGCCTGGCGCAGATTGGCGCCGGCGTCGGCCTCGGGCATTTCGCCCCACAGCAGGTCGGCCAGCGCCGGGCGCTGGTGCGGCCGTCCGGTGACGGCCAGGTAGCACAACAAAGCCTGGGCCTTGCTGGAGACAAAACCGCTCATCGCGCTGCCGTCGCGGGTGATGTGCAGACCGCCCAGCAGGGTCAAGTGCAAGCCCTGGTTCGTCATGGCCGCCCCTCCAATTCACGTTTTCTTCACGATGGCTGATTATAATTATACCAAGAAAACCGTAAAACTCATATTTGAATTGGGAGCCATGTTAGAAAATGAATCCAGCCCGCCCCCCGCGCTATCGAGCCTATCTGTTGCGTTTCTGGCAGGAGCGCAACGAGCACCCGGCGCTGCCGGGGGTGTGGCGCTTTAGCCTGGAAGACCCGCACACCGGCCAACGGCGCGGTTTCGGCAGCCTGGAGGCGCTGGTCGCTGCGCTGCGCAGCGAGGCGACGGGCGGGCAGGAGGGGCAGCCCGACCCTGGCGAGGGCAAAGTGAGGAGGTGAGTGGATATGCCATAACCTGTCTGTCGGGTTATTGCTCAACTGGGGATATGACAACGAATCTTTAACCGAATGACGCCGTGGCTGCCAACCCTCCCTTGGGACTGCCCTCGCCTTGCAGTGAGGCAAGGCGCCCAGGTCATCGAATAGGAAGGCACAGCTTGGCTCAATCTTCTAATTCGTTGTTATAGCATCACGAGAAACCACCTGAGCGGTGTGATACTCGGCGTCACTCCTACGAGACAGGAGCGCGCGGCTCGCAACGCGACATCATGCGAGCAAATCAATAATCCATTTACCAATTGAAAGGAGATACGATTATGAAAAAGCTACAATGGTGGTTTCGCATCGTCGGCGTGTTCTATCTGCTTCTGGCGCTGATGAATATGTACTTTACCTTCTCTGGCGACACTCAAATGATTCGCGACACGATTCCGTTTACCGTGGATGACGCGGGAGTCAAGGCGTTCATCGACGGGTGGTCCCCTTTTGCTTTCGAGATACTCGGGATAAGCACGTTTTTACTGTGGGCTTCGCGCAAACCGGCCAAGTATCTCGGTGCGGTCTGGCTCGTGGTCTGGCTGGAGCTGCTGCACGGGGTCGTGGATGACGTGTACCTGATTGCCCGAGGCTACGACGCGGCGGGCTATGTCGCCTTTATCGTGGTTCACCTCATCATCATCGTCACGGGCGTCACGTTTGCGCGGCAGGTAGCGGCTCAAACAACAACATAATCATGGAGTATATTTGTCAAGGAGAGATGAAAACTGAAATTACGGTATAGTGAGTTGCTTCCACTCCAGAAAACGCCATAATCGTTGTTCAAGCCAAATCGCGATTGTCGTGATGCAGAATACTCCAACGTAGTCAAGATGAGACGACAACTTGCACAGGG
>DAOTXN010000035.1:0-58440 GCA_034435435.1 Anaerolineae bacterium
CCCTGTGCAAGTTGTCGTCTCATCTTGACTACGTTGGAGTATTCTGCATCACGACAATCGCGATTTGGCTTGAACAACGATTATGGCGTTTTCTGGAGTGGAAGCAACTCACTATACCGTAATTTCAGATACAGGTGTGTTGTGTAATATTGATTGTACCCCAGCCGATTTTTCGCAAATTACCCATGAATCAGCGCCGGCAGGCAGCGTGTGCAGGCCCATAGGCTCTGCCCCTGATAGCGAATAGGGATGAGCGGCGCACGGTCTTCGGCGGTGGCGCAGCGAAAACAACGTTGGGTGATGTAAACGCGCCCGCGCTCGTGCATCAGCGCCTCGGCCCGCGCTTCGTCAAAGGCGGGCGCCTCACGCAGTTCTACGCTCAACGCGCCGGTGGGGCAGACCGGCAGGCAGAACCCCGCGCCGTCGCACAGCGCCTCGTCCATTACGGTGGCCTTGCCATTCACCATCACGATAGCCCCCTCGGCGCATGGCGTCACGCACACACCACAACCGTTGCACAATTCCTCGTCAATCCGAACCACCTGTCGTAGCGGCATCATGCCTCCTCAAAGCGATAGCGTTACAGACAGTCTAATCCAGGCGTGAGCGTCTGTCTGTGACAAAAGTCGCAAGCCGCGCTCGCCCTACCCTCTCCGGCTGGCGCGGTCCCTGGCTCCATGTTACAATACGCGCCATTATACCCCAGGAGTGAAAATGCACATCCTCGACGGACTCAACCCACAACAATGCCAGGCCGTCGCCGCGCCCGACGGCCCAATTTTGGTCCTGGCCGGGCCGGGCAGCGGCAAGACCCGCGTGCTAACCCATCGCGTGGCCTATCTGGTCAAAGAACGGGACGTTTATCCCTGGCGTATCATGGCGGTCACGTTCACCAACAAGGCCGCCCGTGAGATGCATGAGCGCCTGGTAGGGCTGCTGGGCGCCAGCCAGGCCGGCGAACTGACGTTGGGGACCTTTCACGCCACCTGCGCCCGCATCTTGCGCCGCGAAGCGCCCAACGTGGGCATTAGCCGCGATTACGTCATCTTTGACACCAGCGACCAAATCAACGTGGTCCAACAGGCTATCCGCGAGCTGAACCTGGACGACAAAAAATACCGCCCGGCAGCCATCCTCGACGCCATCTCGCGGGCCAAGAACGAGCTGATCGACCCGGAGGCCTTCCAGGCTCAGAGCTACTACGAAGAGCTCGTGCGGCGCATTTACGAACGCTATCAGGCCATCCTGCAAGCCAACAACGCCTTTGACTTTGACGACCTGATCATGGCCGTCACGCAGATCTTGGACAAACACCCCAACATCCTCAAGCAATACCAGGAACGCTATCGCCACGTGCTGGTGGACGAGTTTCAGGACACCAACATGGCCCAGTACGTGCTGGCGCTACAACTGACCGGGCATTGGCGTAATATTTTTACAGTCGCCGATGAAGATCAATCCATATACCGATGGCGTGGGGCCGACTATCGCAACATCGCCCGTCTGCGCGATGACTTTCCCGACCTGACCCAGATCGTGTTGGAGCAGAATTATCGCTCCACCCAGACCATTCTCGACGCGGCCCGCGGCGTCATCCGCCAAAACCGCAACCGGGTGGACAAGGCGTTGTTCACCGAGCGCGGACGCGGCGTGCAGATCGTCACCTACGAGGCATACAACGACAGTGAGGAGGCCCAATACGTCGTGGACCAGATCGTCGGGCTGCGCCAGCGCCGGGCGGCGCAATATGGCGACTGCGCGGTGATGTATCGCACCAACGCCCAGTCTCGGGCCATCGAAGATGCCTTTGTGCGAGCCGGATTGCCCTACCGACTGGTCGGCGCGACCCGTTTTTACGCCCGGCGTGAGATCAAAGACGTGCTGGCCTACCTGCGCCTGATCCACAACCCCACCGATAGCGTCAGCCTGGCCCGCGTCATCAACACGCCGCCGCGCGGCATCGGTCAAAAGACGCTGGGCCAATTGGAGCGCATGGCCCAGGAACGCAACGTCTCGGCCTGGGAGATTCTGCGCGACCTGAAAAACACCGGCCAGGCTTTTGGAAACAGGGCCAGCAAGGCCCTGGGCGCTTTTGTATCCTTGCTGGAGGAGTGGATTCATCTGGCCGAGCGGGCCAGCGTGGTTCAATTGATGGACGCGGTGCTAGAGGGGGCGGGCTATCGCGACCATGTGCTGGACGGCACTGAAGAGGGTCGCGAGCGCTGGGACAACATCGTGGAGTTGCGGGGCGTGGCCGCCGAGTACGAGGATATGACGCTGACCGAATTTCTAGCCGACGTGGCGCTGGTTTCGGACGTGGACAACCTGAGCGACGACGTGGACGCGCCCACGCTGCTCACGCTGCACGCCGCCAAAGGGCTAGAGTTCCCGGTGGTCTTTATCACCGGGCTGGAAGAAGGCATCTTGCCCCACCAGCGCAGCCTCGATGACCCCGAAGAAATGGCCGAGGAACGACGCCTGCTGTACGTGGGTGTGACCCGCGCCAAAGACCGGCTGTACCTGACGCGCGCCTTCCGGCGCACGTTCCGCGGCCAATCGGACGTGTCCACTCCTTCCCGCTTTCTCGACGACATCCCCGCCGAGCTGGTGCAAGGAACCCACAGCCGGACCGGCCCTCCCAAAGGGCGAACCAGCACACCGACCAACCAGCCCGACCAGAGTTCGACCTGGCGCCCATCGCCCCGTTCGAGCCACGAAACGCGCTCGCCCCAATTCCGGGCTGGCCAGCGCGTGCGGCACTCCAAATTCGGCGAGGGCATCGTCGTCGAGAGCAGGTTGCAACGCGACGACGAAGAGGTGACGGTGGTCTTTGAAGAGCACGGCATCAAGCGCCTGCTGGTCAGCTTTGCCCGGCTGGAGTTATTGGAAGAATAAAAGGACACGGATGAACACGGATAAACACTGATTCTTCCTGATTGAACAGCGCAATCTGTGTCCCTGTGAGGTGAACAAGATGACTGAGACGAACGCAATCGTGGAACGCTGGATGGCGCACATCCGGGCGCTGGCGGTCGAGATCGGCCCGCGCGGCTCGACCACGCCCGCCGAGGCGCGGGCCGCCGAATATGTACGGGGCGTCCTGGCCGACCTGGACGCCAAGCCGCGCGTCGAGTCGTTCACCAGCGCCAAATCGGGTTGGCTGCCCTACGCGCTGGTGACGTTCATCAGTCTGCTCGGATTGACGGTCTATACACTCCATCCTCCACTGACGCGCTGGATCGGTTTATCGCTCGCGCTGTTTGCGTTCGTGTGCGGTTTTTTGGAACTCAACCTGATCCCCAACCCGATCCGCTGGCTGCTGCCCAAAGCTCAAAGCCAGAATGTGCATGGTGTGATCGAGCCGGCGGGCCAGGCGACGCAGGACGTGCTGCTGGTGGGCCACCTGGACACGCACCGCACGCCGCTAACCCACCGCACGAACGCCGGGCTGGCGTTTTACGAGGGGATGGTCAAGCTGGGGTTTATCAGTCTCGTGCTTCTGGCGGCGCTGTATCTGATCGGAGCCGTCTCCGCTTGGGAGTGGGCCTGGCCGGTCTCGCTGGCGCCGGGGGCGTTCGTGCTGATTACCTTTTTCGTCACCGCCCACGTGGATTTCACGCCTTTTACCCCCGGGGCCAGCGACAATGCCTCAGGCGTGGGGCTGGCGCTGGCGCTGGCCGAACGGGCCAAGCGCGAACCGTTGCGCCACACCCGGTTGTGGGCCGTGGCCGTGGGCTGCGAAGAAGTCGGGATGTATGGCTCGAGCGCGTTTTACCAGCGCCACGCCGGCGATCTGGCCGACGCATCTATCATCACGCTCGACAACTTGGGAGTGGCCGGTCCGGCCTGGATTTTGCACGAAGGGCTAAACATCCAGTTCTACAGCCACCCCGACCTGATCGCCCTGGCCGAGCAAATCGCCGCCGACGCGCCCGAGCTGGGCGCCTTTGCCCAGAAATGGGACGTGGCCTACACCGACAGCGCCCCGGCCATCCGGGCCGGCCTCAAGACCATCACGCTGCTGGGCGTGACGCCGCAGAAAAAGCTGCCCTATTGGCACGTGAGCGCGGACACCATAGACAAGCTGCGCCCGGACGTGCTGGCCAACACGGCCGAGTTTGCCTGGCGGCTGGTGCGGGCGGTGGACGAAGGAGGCGACCAAAGATGACACAGACTGTCTATCGCATCGGCCTGGAAAACGGCAGCGAAGGGCGCTCGCAGGCGTGGGTTCTGGAGCATCCCGGCTGTTTCGCCTACGGCCCGGAAGGCGACGCCGCGCTACGAGCCGTCCCCCAGGCCATCCGGGACTATGGCGAGTGGATCGCCCGGCGCAGCGGCGAGCGCTGGCTGCCCGACGACCCGTTCGAGGTCGAGCTGGCGGATACCTGGCAAGTGTACAGCATCAACGAGTCGTTTCAGCGGGTGGACGAGGGATACGAGGTCAACGCCTGGTTTTTGGACGATTGGCGGCCCTTGACGGCGGACGAGGTCGGGCGCGGCCGCAAGCTGCTGGAATGGAGCCGAGAAGACTTGCTGGCCGCCGTCGCGGGTTTGAGCGAGGAAGCATTAGACCTGCGCCTGCCCGACCAGCGCTGGAGTATCCGGGGCGTGCTGGGGCACGTTGGTGGGGCCGAGTGGTGGTACCTGGACCGGCTGGGCTTGGCCTTTCCGCGCGCGCTGGTTCCTCAAGACCCCTTTGAGCGCCTGCGGGTCGTGCGGGTACACCTGAACGACGTGCTGCCGGGTCTGACCGGCTCGCGCCAAGTGCTGGGAACGGATGGAGAATTCTGGAGCCCGCGCAAGCTGCTGCGCCGCGCCGTCTGGCACGAGCGCGATCACACCGGGCACATCTGGCAACTGCGGGAGGCCGGCGGTTTTTAGCCAGTCTCACAGCGACACGCGCTGGCGGTGGGAGACGAGCGGGTGAAAGACTTTTATCCATCGCTCTATTGGAGCCTGGGGCGCGCATACGAGGTGCTGGGCGATCAGGCGCAGGCGCGAAAATACTACGCCCTGGCTGCCGCGCTGGGCGCTGTGCATCACGAGGGTGGGCCGCTCGATTAGCGGGGATAGACAATTAGGCTGAACAGGGGAAGGTCAGCTCGACACACTCGTCATCCCGGAAAAACGGGCGCGACCCCTGCCGGGAAAATTCGACGCGCCGCAGCACGGCCTGGATGCGGGCCACCAATTCATCCACTCGAAACGGCTTGCTCACATAGTCGTCGGCGCCCGCACACAGCCCGCTGATCTTGTCGGCCTGCCCCGACAGCGCGCTGAGCATGATAATCGGGGCCGTCGAGAAGCGCCGGATGCGCCGGCAAGTCTCAAAACCGTCTATGCCGGGCATACAAATGTCCAACAGGATCAGGTCCGGCTCGTCCAAGAGCGCGCATTCGACCGCCGTCGCGCCGTCGCACGCCATAGACACAGCATAGCCATGAGCTTCCAGCCTGGTCTTTGACAGCCACAGGCAGCCGGGATCGTCGTCGACCATCAAAATGTGTGCGGCGCCCTTGTTCATACCGGCCCTCCCTTCACATCCAGCGGCGGCGTCGCCCTGATTGATCCACCATGAACCTTATGACGTTGCGAACACCCCAAACCATACGCGGCTTTTTAAAGCAACGCTCATCAGATCGGCCGTATGGTTTGGGGCTGT
Organism: Anaerolineae bacterium; assembly: GCA_034435435.1. Taxonomy (GTDB): domain Bacteria; phylum Chloroflexota; class Anaerolineae; order S140-20; family S140-20; genus DAOTXN01. Next base: position 5,663 of record DAOTXN010000035.1, read on the forward strand.
CTTGCGTCATAGTCATTGGGAGAGCAAAACACACGTGACCGACGAGCACATCCTGTTGGAGCGTGCGAAACAATGCGATCAGGCCGCCTGGGCCGAATTGTACGAGCGCTATGCCCCCAATATTTATCGCTACATCTACCGGCGCATCGGAGACGCTCAACTGGCCGAAGATCTGACGGGGGATGCCTTTGTACGGGTGTTGCGGGCGATCCAGGCGGAACACTTTTGGCATACCTCATTCCAGAGCTGGCTGTATCGCATTGCGCACAATCTGGTCGTGGATTTTTACCGCCGCCAACCTGCGATGCAGGATTGGCAATTGGATGAGGGGCTGGTGGCTGCCTATGACGACCTAGACTCTGTGTTGACAGAGCGGCTCTCCCATCGCCGTCTGCGCGCCGCCATCAGCCGCCTCACACCCGACCAACAGCAGGTACTCACCTTGCGCTTTGGTGAGGGTTTGCCGGCTCGCCAAGTCGCAGAGATCTTGGACAAGAGCGTCGGCGCTGTTGAAGCCTTGCAACATCGGGCGCTGACTGCCCTGCGCCGCGTTTTGGAGGATCCCGGATGACATCTGAAATCCCGTTGGAACAGGCCTTGGAACGTTGTCTGGCAGAACTCGATCGCGACGGCGATATTGAGACCGCTCTGCGCCGCTTCCCCCAATACGCCGGGCAGTTACGTTCGCTGCTCGAACTGGCCCAGGCCACCCGTCAGACTTTGGCCAGCGTACCCGCAGCGCCGGGCGGGTTGGTCGCCGGGCGAGCGCGCTTGTTGGCTGCCGTCGAGCAGCAACGCGCCGCAGGCCATCCGACAACGGCTCAAACCACAAGCGCGTCCCGCCGCCGGCCCAAGCTCGTGACCAAATTCGCCGCCGCGCTGCTCGCTGCCGCGCTGTGTTTTGTCCTCTTGGGCAGCGGCGTCATCTGGGCCGCCCAAAGCGCCCTTCCGGGCGACTTGTTGTATGTGGTCAAGCTGGCGACAGAAGACGCGCGCTTGGCATGGACCTCCGCGCCGAGCGACCGGGTAGACCTGGCGTTGGATTTTGTCCAGGAGCGGGCCGACGAGATGCGGGCGCTGGTCGCCGCCGACCGGCCAATCCCGCAACAAACCGTTGCACGCATGGAGCGACACCTCGAGCGGGCGCTGATCGAAACGGCCTCGACCTCAGACGCGCAAATGACCAGCCTGCTCACGCAGGTCAGCGCGCGCGCCCACGCGCAAGAGCAGCAACTGGAACGGGTCCGGGCGACCGCGCCTCCGCAAGCTCAAGCGCGGCTGGAACAGGCCGTGCAGGCGGCGCAACAAGGCGCACAAGCGGCCGCGCGCGGCCTGGCTGACCCTGAGACCTTCCGCCGGCAATACCGCCAGGGACAAAAGATCGTCCAACCAACTGACGTGCCAGACCTGATCACCGCAACTCCTGAACCTTCTCAGACGCCGTCTATAGAACCCACCCAGCGACCCAACCAGGAACAAAATCAAGGCGCTACGCCTGAGCCGGGCCAAGAGCACAACCAAAATCGAGAACAAGAGCAGAACCAGGAAGCAACCATTGAACCAAGCCAGGAGCAACGGCACAACAGCACTGCCACGCCATCCGGCGCATCCCCTACACCCTCTCTAGAACCACAGCCAACAGACACACCTCCTGATCCAAAGGCCACTCCTACTCCGCACAACACGCCAGCCGGACCACATGCCACAGACGCTCTGCCGGGCCCATCTCCCGGTCAGGATCAGGGCCACGGAGATCAAACGCCAGCTCCTCCAGGGCCAGGAAACGAATGAAGCTTGGTCGGCGCAGCAGCTCCCGCTGGATACTTTCCTAACGGGAGCTTTGTTTTTGTTGCACTTGGGGGTAAATCCGTTATACTTGGTATGCCAGTCCCTTTTCACCTGTCAGCGCAAAAGGTGAAAACGAGTGGTTCAGGAGGAACGAGATGAAAAAGTTAGGTTTGACGCTGGTTTTGATTCTGACGAGCTGGACGCTGCTCAATACAACGATTGGGGCCGGTCCCATCGGGCCGGCCGAAAAGCTGCCCAACGTGCCCGCATCCGAGCCTGTCTCGTCATCTACCGCAGGTAAATGGTATCTACGCAACGGAGCCTTTGACGGCCTGTGGGAGGGCGACATGCCGCAAGCGTGGCAGGTGTATCGCGGCGACGCCGACGCTTACGGCTCATTAGATTTCCTCAGCCCCGACGGCAGCGGGCCGGTGATAGACAATGCCTTTGTATTTCAAATCGTCAACAATGAAGTCAAGGGCAATCGCAATGCCTATCTGTATCAGGAAATCACATTGCCTTCCGGCGACTATTGGCTGAGCGTCAGCTCGACCGTCTATGGCTACGGGACGGGTATTCGTGACACGGCCGGCGACCAGGCGTTGGCCTACAACTATATGACCTACTATGCCCTGGTCCCCAGGACGAGCGCCATGACCGATGGGAGCTTTACCCCGGCCCAGGTGCCGGCCCAGGCGTGGAAAGAGTTGTGGCCCTGGTCGAACGTGTGCAGCGAACAGCTTAAAGGCTGGGGCGTCAACGACAAATGGAGCGACTGCGACTATGTCAAACGGGCCGAGACGGTGAGCGTGACCGGCGGCGACTATGTGTTCATCCTGCGCGCCCAGCTCAAATGGCCCGACTGGCGCGCCTATGCCTATTACATCTTTGACGACATTCAAGTGATCGACGCGACGCCTCGGGCCAACAATTGGAGCGCTTGCGTCACCTCTTACTGCCTGGAAGGATTGGTCAAGCGTTAAAAAGCAGGCGGCGCTAACGGTCAGCCGCCTCAAGCAACGCTACCATCTCTTCGACGACCAGGCCGCTGCCGCCAAAGCTGCGCAAGTCGGCAGCGGCCTCGTCGAATAACGCCTGCCAGGTTTCATAGTCCTCAACGCCTTGCGCAATCGCAATGCCCGCTTCGTAGGCAGAACGAGCCTCCTCGGTGGCGCCTTCTCCCACATAGAGCAAGGCTTTTTTGAAGGTCAAACGGACACGCAGAGCTTCGGCGACGCTAGATGGGTCTTGAGTCACATCTCCCAGGTCGCCGATGGCCTCGCCCAGCCGGGAAACGGCTGTGTTTTTTTCGATCAACGCTTGTGCGACTTGCAGGCCGTCATCATAGACCTGCCATGCCTCTTCTGCTCGGCCTGCGGCTACCAGCGCCAATCCCCAGTTAAAGAATGGGCGCGGGTCAGAAGGGTCTAGTCTGATCGCCGCCTGCGAAGCCTGGATCGACAGCTCGTAGTCTCCGCCCTGATAGGCCCACCACCCCAGTAACACCTGGTGCTCATAATCGGTGGGTGTTAGCTCGACCGAGCTGGCATAATTGTCCACGGCCTTGTCCATGTCCCCTGCCTGCCGATACAGGAAACCCAGAAACCAGTACCAATCGGGGTTGGGTTGCAGAGCGACCACTGCCTCGTAATCGGCGATGACTTGGGCATAATAGTCCCGGTCATATTTTTGGATCAGCGCATAATAGAGATTTCCCCGCCGCAGATGCCATTCAACGTTATTCGGTTCCAACTTGAGGGCCTGATCAAAGCTCTGAATGGCTTTTTGATAAATCTCCTCACCGCTTGCGTCGGGGCAATCCACCAGGTTAAAATAGATGTACCCCTGCACGCTGTAGAGACCGGGGTCGTTCTGGGCCAGCGCCGCAGCCTGTTCAAAGGCTGCTATGGCATCGAGATTCTCTTGAAGATAAATCCTCACTTCTTCTTCCGTGCGCGGGTTGCGCTCCGAGTCGGCGCAAGCCGACCGGACGCGACCTTCGCTCTCGTCGTACCACGTATAGGTTTCACCTATGGCAAAGTGGGTCCAGCCTTGACCGGTCCACGCAGGGATTTGGCGAGGATCGACAGTCGCAGCCTGTTCAAAGTACGACAGCGTGGTCAGGAGTGTCTCTCTCCTGACGCTGGGGTTCGACTCTATTTTGGCCGACTGGTAGGCCACCCAGCCCAGCCCGCTTAGCGCGGCCACGTTGTCGGGTTGTCGCTTGATAACCCACGCATAGTCGGATCGGGCGGCCTCATAGTTCTCGAGGACCGCGCCACGCTGCTGGGTATGTTTGCGATAGTATTCGCCGATTTGAAACGAGGCGCCCGCCCGAGAGACATAGACCGGTGTTAACCCCGGGTCATCTGGTCCTCGCCTTTGAATGACGTAGGTATAGTTGTCACGGGCTTGTGTGTAGAGGGCTTGAGCGCGCTCGTTGTCTCCGGCCTCTTGTTGAGCCTTGGCCCAGATTTCAAAAGTGATCGCCAAGCTGTTATAGTATTCGAGTCGGCCGGGCCTCATTTCGACCGCGCGTTGGATGGCGGCCACGGCTTCGTCATAGCGTCCCAACTGCGACAGTGTGGCCCCCTGGCTATGGTAGGCGTCGGCGTCGTCTTGGACCCACTTGCCGGCTCGCTCATAAGCAGTCAGCGCGTTCTCGTACAGACGTTGAGCCTGAACGGGGTCTGTCGTCTCGGCCGCGCGGTGGCGGTTCATGTTCCCCACCGCCAGATAATGATAGGCCAATGCCTCTCGTCCCACCAGGCCAAGCGTCACGCCAATGATAGCCAGCGCCGCCGCCGCCGAAATCAGGCGGAGGGGGAGTGCATAGACAAAATCACCGTGCAGGAAAGCCATGCGCTCCCAACGCCGCGTTGTCACCACGTAAAAAGCCGCCAACCCCACCAAAAAAGCTGCAAACAGGCCCGGCGCGACGTTGGGACGCCCTATGCGCAGCTTGAGCCAAAGCAGATCGGCTACGGTAAAGGCAGCCAGCAACGCCCCACTCAATCCGATCAACCATACCCGGCGGGTGTGGGGTTTGAGAAACAGGCGCTCGCGTAGAGGTTGCACGCCCAGCCACCACCCGAGGGGGAACAATAGCCCCAGATAGCTGATACTGTGCAGATTGGCCAGCGAGTAGGGGAGCGGGTGGAGGGGAGTGCTGAGGGTTTGGGGTGAAACTTGGGCAATCACGACCAGGGCCAAGATGGACAGCAATGTAACGACGAACAGCCGCCCGCTATGACTGTGAAAGATGCTAAAGCCAAAGTTGTAGGTGGGGATGGATTTGTTTGGTTGGCTCAGGTGTTGGAGAATAAAGTTGCGGGCGGGCGCATAGCGGCGAGTCTGCCCGTCAACGATAATGCTGCCCTGCTCGCTGAATATTCCAAAGCGCGAAAAGAGTTGGATGGGCGTGCGAAACACGCTGCGATCTGCCGTGAGCAATGCGCCCACTTGCGTCCAAGAGATTTTCAAACCTCCCGGCGTACCTTCGGCGCCCCGCCCGACACCTTCGGAATCCACAATGATGTCGAATTGCTGGCCCTCCTGAAGTGTGCGCAACGATGTGCGTACAGTGAGCCACAGGCCCAACAGCGCATATATTCCCAGATAGAGGGCAACGAACACGAGAATGAGATAAAGCGCCAAACTCACCTCAGAGCTGGATTCCAGGCGGGCCACCACGCTGAACTGGATATCCGGTTCCATGGCTGCGGTGACGTTTTGACCGGCGCCCAGCACAGCCTGTCCGACGCCAAAGTCGGTGCCCGACTCGACCTGGATAGACGTGAACAGGCCAAAAAAGAACACGCCGGCCAACCCGACCAGGGCCAGCAACCGAAAAATGTACAGCAGCGGCAGGCTGAAGCGAGTGAGATAGCGCCGACGGGTGATCTGAGCGGCGGTCGTCTCGATAGACTGCCGGGTGGCTGCATCGGTTTGGGGCAGCGCGCACGCCAGCTGCATTTGCTCCACGACTTCGGTGGCGCTGGCATCGTCGCCCAGTTGATGATACAACTGGGCCGCCTGTTGATAGTGGGACACCGCCGGCGCGACCTGCTTTTCCAGGATACAGGCCTGGGCCAACAGAGTTTGTGTTTGGGCGATGCGCTCGGTATGTTGATACGTCACAAAGATCGGATGGATTTTTTCTAGCAGCTCGCGGGCCTGCGCCGGTTGACCGTGGCGCAGCAGGGCCTCGGCCAGCCCCAGGCGGGCGCGGGCCGAGCGGTATTCGCCCACCGTAATCCCTTCACGGGCCAGCAAGCGCCGATAAATCGTCTCGGCTCGACCAAAATGTCCCAATAGCAGATACAGCCAGGCTAAGTTTTCTTCCACCCGCCCCAGCCCTTCGTCATCGTTCAAGCGGCGCAAAAGTGTATCGGCGCGATTGAACCAGCCGGCTGCCATGACGAACAGGCGGGCGACGATCCAGTCCATGTCGCGCCCGACGCGCAAGATGACGGGAAGCAACGCGCGCGCACCCAGGTGTCCTATCAAATACACGGCAATGGGCAAGCGTCCGATAAGCGAGACGATGTCACGAACGATGTCCCAACGGCTCTGGTCGGGATTGAATGCCTGCCCTCCCCCCCACGTGTTCAGTCCCAGGTCCAGGTGCGCGTGCCCCAGATCGATCATGGTCAGGGCGCTCTCCAGATCATCCCCGGCGGTCTGGAAATCTTTGAGGGCGATTTCGAACAGCGCGATGGCCTCCACCCATTGCTCGCGCTGCACCAGCGTGTTGCCCAAGGCCCGTCGCACGCGCGCTTGCAGCGTGGAGGACAAGCCCTCGTGGCTCAACATGCGCTCGAAGCGTTCCTGGCTGGCCTGCCAACGCCCCTGCGCCTGGTCCAGCCGTCCGCGCAAATAGTCGACGTGAGCGCGCTGTTCAGGGTTCAGCCAGGCGCGCTGCTCGTTGGCCATGTCCAGATAGCGTTCGGCGGTGGCCAGGCGATAGCTCTCGTCGGCGGCGTGGAAAAGTTGGCGCAGCAGCACCACGCCGGCGTCCCCATCGACTACCAGGGTATGGTAGAGATAATCCTGCAACAACTCGCTGGTCTCTGGCGACATGGTCACCATGGTGCGATTCAAAGCGACTTGGGATTGCGCAAGCGGCCCGCTCTGCAGAGCCAGCGCCTTGATCAGATCTTGGTCTTGGCAGACGCCGTGTAGCCGCTCTAAAAAGTGTGCGCGCGCCCGCCGATGGACCTGCAGGAAGCCTTCCCGGTCTTTGGCCCACTCTTCCTGTAAATAACGGCGCACGTCTTCGCTAAAAGTGTAGCGCTCCCGGTCGTCTTGATGGATAAAAGAGAACCGAGCCATGCGTTCCAGAATCTTTTCTTCCAGGTTGTCGTCGCTGTCGCGTAGGGCAACCAGCAGCTCCAGGTCGAACCAAAACGGGACGGCGCACAGCCGCACGGCCTCGGCCACTTGGGGGCGGCTCTTGTTCAGAATGGTCACCACCAACTGTTCCATCAGAGCATCCGGTTGGCCCAGCGCGGGAGTCGTAGCGATGGTGGCGCGGCTTTTGCCATGCAGGTCATCCAGCCGGTGCTGGATTTGGGCGCGGAATGGGATGGGCAAATAGGGCAGATCAATCGCCTCGGCGTAAAGATCGCGCGCTTCGGCCCGGTCGCCCTGCTCTTCGGCTTCTTCGGCCCGCCGCATGAGGGTCTGGGCCTTGCGCTGGGCCGCCTGGGCCCGCCGCTCTTTGGCGCTGTCCAAAAGCTCGCTCAGGGGGTGTAACTCCAGGTCCCAGCTCAAACCGGCGTTGATGGCTTGTTGGACCTGCTCAACGACCGCGTCCCATTCTTGTCTGGCAGCGACGCGGTTAATTTGCTTCAACAAGTCCACATGGTCCAAGTGACGCTGCAGGATCAGGGCTTGCTGATCGCCGGGCGAAGCCGTTAACCAGGCCTGCACACCCTGCTGAGTTTCGTCGAATTTGCCTTCCCTGAATAGGGTTTGGAGCACATCAAGGGATGGATAGTTTTGGCCTGTCATTATTTCGCTCCCATTCCGTGCTTACAGCCAATCGTCGTCGTCATCTTCGAGTTCCAACGAGGCAATGTCGGCCATTTTGCCCAACAGGCCGGGATGCCCGCCGGAAGTCTTGACGATGGTTTCTACGTCCAGGTTTTTCAAGCCACGCTTTTCGATGATATATTCGGTAATGTGCTCCAAACTAAAGACTTCCAGACCGGTAGAGGCCAGCACGTGCCGCCAGGAAGAGCGGTCGAATTCGGGCAACGTGCGCCCGGCCAGAATCACGATGGCTTTGGGTAATTGCCCATCGCGGATACGGGCTAACAGCTGGGCCTGAATCCAGCGGTCGGCCTCTTCAGTCACTTCTTCATAAGAGTCGAAAAAGAACACCGCAGGCTTGTCTTGGGCCAGCTCGGTCAGGCAGGCGAAAAAGGCGTCGGTGATGCGCCCCTCGATAGCGCGGCGGCTGGTCTCGCTATCGGCCTGGACGTAGAAAAAGTTGTCTTTGATGATGTCGCGCCCGGCAATATCGCCTACTTTTACCTCACTGTCGCTGACCTGCCCGCCCTGCGTACCGACGCCCAGGTTCACCCCCCCGGCTCCGGCCCCGGTGGAGAGCTGAATATTGACGCCAGTGGATTCGTTGATGGTCTGGGTGAGCGCGTTAAAGTGGGTGGCGCCCATCTGGTCGCGGGTCTGGCGCACCAGCGCCAAATAGTCCCACGGATGCCGGTCACGAAAGTCAAAATGGGCGCTGGGGATTTGCTGTAGACTGCATTCGTGGCGCATGCGCTGGATGGTCCAGGTTTTGCCCATCTCGGCCGGCGCCTCGATGGCCATAATCGTCTTGGTGGTCTCGCCGGTCAGCATTTTGGCAAAGCCGCCGGTCTGTTTTTCACGGTTCACAAACCAGGCCACGTATTCTTTCATGGGTTTGCACCTTTTGTAAAAGACTCTATCGAGCACACGTATTCGACCCACGGCGTCGAGCCAAGCGTTGCTGGCGACGCGAGTTGCCCAACACTTTCAGGCCACAGGGCCGGCCGCTCGCCCTGCCCTGCCATCAACATGACCAGACCCGCCAGACGTCCGTGGTAAGCCCAGGTGAGCAGATTGGTGTGAATCCAATGTTCGACCGGCGGGGGCGTCTGTTGGTACGAGTCGAGAATAAAGACGACCGGTCCCTTGTTGCACAGCGCCTCCAGGCAGGTATAAAAAGCTCGCGTGACGCGCTCTTCCAGTACGTGCTGTTTTTCGCGCTGCCTGGCCCGCACAAAGGCAAAATCATCGCGTTCCAGACTTGCTCGCCCCTCGGCCGCCCGCAGGTCTTGGCGTTGCAAATGGCTCACGTCTTCCAACGAGGGCAGCACTCCTGTGCCGATGACGTTGAGCGCCCGTGTGAGCAGATTAAAGTGCGCCGCGCCCATCTGGTCGCGGGTCTGTCGGACCAGCGCCAGATAATCCTGGGTATAATCTTCGGCAAAGTCAAAGCAGGCGCAAGGAATGCCCAGTGTGCTGCACTCGTGCCGAAAACGCTGCAAGAGCCAGGCCCGGTCCACCACCGCCTGGGGGGCCGCCTTTAGCAACAAGTCGGTCTCGCGCCGAAATGCCTGCATCAGGTCGGTGGCCGGTCTCCCGGCGGTAAACCAGGTGACGTATTCGTGGAGCAAATTACGCCCCCCCTTTGTCTTTTACCGTCCCGCTGATGTCGCCGAATTGGAATTGCGAGCCGCTCACGCTGCCGCCTTGCGTCCCGATTTGAATGTTCACGCCAGATGGCTGGGTGGGCGCGGCCTCGGCCGGCCGGGTTTCTCCGGCCGCGGCAGTCGGCGGCGCGAACAGCCGGCCGTCGCGGTCGCGCATAAACAGCACCGGCACGCCCCAGTCGCGCCGGTCCAGGCCATAGTCCAAATAGATGGCCCGGCGAGCCTGCGACAGGGCCACGTCGATGGGATACCAATGGGCCAGGGCGCGGTAAAATTCGCGGGTAAAGCCGACCGCGGCCCGGTCGTAGACCGGGTATTGCATGGCCACTACCGCCGGCACGCCCCGGCTGACCAGTTGCGGCCCCATGCCGACCATGGCGTCGCCGGCCGAGCGGGTGGCTCCCTGGCAGGCGTTGAGCACCACCAGGCGGGTGTCGGCGTGGCCTTCCAGCAACTCGCGGAAGGCCCGGTCGGACATTTCTAGCGCGTAATGGTCCTCGTCTTCGACAATGAGCTGGCCCTGTTTGCCGTCGAACGCGCCGTGGCCCACAAAGTGCAGGGCGTGCGGGCGGTGTTCGCGCAGCGCCTCCGAGATGTCGGCCCGTACGGCGTGGCGCAGCGGCGGGATTTCTTCCAGCAGGTCCTTATCGCGCAGGCGCTTGAGGGCCTTGTCCAGGTTTTGCAGCTCGGCCTCTGCGTCGAGGGCGGGCAGACCATACGTGTCCTGCAAGTCTTGCGGGTCCGACAGGACAGTGAGCAGGCGCAGCTTGCCCTCAGGCGGCGCGGGCGGCGGAAAGACCTGCTGCGGTTCGATAAAGCGCGAGAGAGGCGTGTCGGTCGAGACGGCGAAAAAGATGTCGCGCTGGCGGTCGTGGGTGAATTCCCACGGCAACGCGGCGATTTCCGGGGCCTGCTCCAGCCGCAGGCGCAGGCGTAACCCTTTGCCCTCGCCCTGGGCGTAGCCCATGCTGGCGCGGTAGGCATCTTCCACGTCGCCGGGGAACAGGGCCGCAAACAGCCGCCCGCCCAGGTCGAGGAAAAAGTCCTCGCTGGTCTGTTCGCGCTCCAGCGCCTCCAGCGCGGCCTGCCATTCGGCGGCGGCCGGGTCCAGCGTCACGTCGCCGCCGGCCTGGCCGGAGGTCGAGCGGGCCAGCACCCGGTAGGCGTGGGGCGCTGAACCGGGGGTGATGTGTAGCTCGAAATCCTGGTATTCGGAAATTGACATGTCCCCTCTCCTCCTGCCTGCTTAACCGCACTTTGCCGCGTCGTGCGCTTCCTCTTCAGGTAAGGAAACGACCGCTATTTCAAGTTTGTCGAGCTTGGTCATTTAGCTCCTTTCCCGCGTTGCACGGGTGAAATTCCCGGATGCGCGTCATGCACCCAGCCAGTTCTCGGATTGAAGTTTGGGGACCGCTCGAAAGTCTTTGTCGGCCGTAAGCAAAAAAAGGTCATAGCGCAGGGCGACCGCTGCAATAAGGGCATCAACCGTCTCCAATTGCCAACCGTGACGACGCAGCGATATTTGGTGTTCGGCTGTCAACTCGGCGTCTGTTTCGTCTGCATTCAATCTTTGCAGGATACGCTCACGCAACGGATGGCTCAACGTTACCAATGGTGAGGCATGATTGGTGTCCAGGAGGTCATCCGTCATTTGCCCCTATCCACGCCCTTCAGCCACGGCGCCGGCGCGGGTCATTGCCTGCATTTCTGCTTCTACCGCCGCCCATTCTCGACTCCAGGTTGCCATATCAAAATCTGGATCATCGGGTGCATGGCGCAAGGCCTCTGCCAAAGAACCACTGGCCAGACGGATACCGCGTGGATCAGGTGATGTAGCTTTGATCTTTGCCACCACCTCTTCTGGCGATGGAAATGACTCTTGCATCTCTAGTGCATTGCTCAGGATTTCAAGGGCCAACTCTTCCACCGACAGATATTGCATCCGGGCCTTGCGTTTCAAGTGTGTTTCTATTTCATCGGGCAGAGTAATTGTAACAGTCATTTGAATACCTTCCGATGTGGGCAATAACAGGCGCCTACAACAGCGCCACCCTACGCTGCCATTTGGCGCCGTTTGGCTCGCTCAGCTAACCGACGTTGCAGGGAACGCTGACTCTCACCCGACGGGCGACCCAACTTGTCGCATTTGCTCGACCAGTTTCTGCTGTAGCCACAGATTCACTAACGTCTCGACCTGCACGCCCCGCTTTTGTGCTTGCTTTTCAATTGCCGTCAAGAGCTCCACTTCGATAGGCACGGCACAAGTAACCTCGAACTTGACATCGGACGCGTCAGGGTTATCCAGGTCGGTGAAATCGTGTGTATCCCAAAACTCGCCGATTTTTTCATCGGTATCTGCTTGCGAAATACTGCTTAGTCTATTTGCGTCCATAGGCCTTACGCTCCCTGTCGCTCATATCGCGTGCGCTTATGATAATCGCAGTCTTGGCTGTGGGCTTGTAGATGAAAAACACAGAGAGATACCTGCCACCGAAGGTCTGTCCAAAGGCAGCATAGACATCTTGACCTTCGGTGTGCCCTTTTTCTGCGAAACGGATGCGGGGTTGGTTGAGCAAAGTCTGGCGGGCTTCATGGCAAGTCACGCTATGTTTCGTTTCGATCTTTTCTTCGATGTGGGCGGGGCATACAATGGAATCTATTTGCACAGCTTTCCCCCTCGACCTGCAAAGACAGAATTACCAGGCATAGACTCTGCTGTTTACGCCTTGCGCCAAAACATCGGCGTTGATGGCTCTGATCAAGCCCCGCTCCTGCTCTCTGGTGTAAACAGATTATATACCCGGATACCCTATCGACGCAACCATTTTTTGACAAGCGAGCGTAAATCGTAGACAATAGGGCCATGTTGCGTCCCCCCCGCCACTTGAGGCGTTATCGTCAGATTGTCCGGGTGCTGGTCCGGCACGGCTTTGGCGACGTTCTGTCCCAATTAGGCGTCAACCGTCGCCTGGGCCTGCCCATCCGCCTGCTGCGTCGCCAGGCGGCGGGAGGAGAACTCACCCGCGCCCAGCGCGTGCGCCTGGCGCTGGAAGAACTGGGGCCGACCTTTATCAAATTCGGCCAGATCGTCAGCACCCGCCCCGACCTGGTGCCCCCCGACTTTATCACCGAGCTGAGCCGCCTGCGCGACGAGGTCCCGCCGGAGCCGTGGGAGCCGATCAAAACCTGCATCGAGGCGGAGCTAGGACACTCTATCGAAGAGCTGTTTGCCACGTTCGACCCGCACCCCATCGCAGCGGCCTCGTTGGGCCAGGTGCACGTCGCCACGCTGAGCGACGGCGCCGAGGTTGTGGTCAAGGCCCAGCGCCCGAACATCGAGCGGATCATCAACGTAGACCTGGACATCCTATACGATCTGGCCCGGCTGGCCCAGCGCCGCACCCCCCTGGGTCAGATTTACGACCTGGTCGAGATTGCCGAGGATTTCGCCCACACTCTGCGGGCCGAGCTGGACTATCGGCGCGAGGGACGCAACGCCGACCGCTTGCGCGAAAATTTTGAGGATGTGCCTTATCTATATGTCCCACAAGTCCATTGGGACTATACCACCCAGCGGGTGTTGGTGCTGGAGCGCATCGCGGGCATCAAAATCGACGACGTGCAGGCGCTAGACGCGGCCGGCTATGACCGCTACCGCATCGCCGCCCACGCCGCCAGCATGATCACCAAAGAAATTCTGGACGACGGTTATTTCCACGCCGACCCCCATCCGGGCAACTTTGTGGTGATGGAGGGCGAGGTCATCGGCGCGATGGACTTTGGCATGGTGGGCTACCTGTCGCCCGCCGACAAGGCCGACCTGGCGCGGCTGTACGTGGTAGCCATAGAGCAGGACGTGCCCGGCGCCGCCGACGAATTGATACGCATGGGGGTGGCCGAATATCACGTGGACCGGGCGGCCCTGGAGCGCGACCTGCGCCGCATGATGCACAAGTATTACGGCCTGTCGGTGGAAGAACTCAAAGCGGGCGAGCTGATCGAAGAGTTTATGACCGTGGCCTTTCGCCACAAGCTGCGCTTCCCCAGCAATTTGTGGCTGGTCGCCAAAGTCATTGCCATGACTGAAGGATTGGGGCTGCGGCTGGCCCCCGGCTTTGACATGTTTTCGGCTGCCCAGGGCTACGTGCGCCGTTACCGGCGGCGCATGTGGCTGCCCACCGAGTGGGGACCCTCGGTGGCGCGCGGCGCGATGGATCTGGCCGACCTGATGCTGCGCCTGCCCAAACAGACCACGCGCTTGCTGGAACAGGCCGAACGCGGCCACCTGGAGGCGCAAGTGCGCATGCCCGACCTCCTGGACGCCACCAACCGCCTGGACCGCATCGCCAACCGGCTGGCCTTGGCCATGCTGACCGCCGGATTTACCATCGGCATCGGCTGGGTCATCCCTAGCCTTGACCTGAGCTGGCCGTGGGGTTGGCTGACCTGGTTCGTGTTGGCCGGGTTCCTCGGTGTGAGCTTTCTCGGCGTGTGGCTGATGCTGAGCATCTGGCGCTCGGGGCGCGGGTGTTAAGTCCAACCCGCTCTAAATGGAATACTTTTCAGGGCACACCGCCGAGACGCAGAGAACGCTGAGGAATACTCGGAATCTCTGCGGCCTCGGCGTCTCTGCGGTGACAGCCCGCGTTATTTGAAAGGCATTGGCTCTGAATGAATATGGAGACTGAAAAATGAACCCTATCTATCTCGATTATAACGCCACCACCCCCATCGCCCGTGAGGTGGCCGAGGCGATGCTGCCCTATCTGTACGAGCACTTTGGCAACCCCTCCAGCAGCCACCCTTACGGCCTGGTCGCCAAACGCGCCGTTGAGGCCGCCCGCGCCCAGGTCGCAGGACTGCTGGGCTGCCAGCCCGCCGAGGTGATTTTCACTAGCGGCGGCACCGAGAGCAACAACTATGCCATCCAGGGCGCGGCGCTGGCGCGGCGCGAACGAGGGAACCACATCATCACCTCGGCGGTGGAACACCCGGCGGTGATCGAGGTATGCCATTGGTTAGAAACACAGGGCTTGCGCCTCACCGTGCTGCCGGTGGACGAATACGGCCTGGTCAACCCCGCCGACCTGGAGGTCGCCATCAGTCCTGAAACCATCCTGGTCACGGTGATGCACGCTAATAACGAAGTGGGAACCATCCAACCCATCGCCGAGCTGGCCGAAATTGCTCACCGCCACGGCGCGCTGCTGCACACCGACGCCGCCCAAGCGGTGGGCAAAATCCCGGTCCACGTGGACGAATTGGGTGTAGACTTGCTCTCCGTGGCCGGGCACAAGCTGTACGCGCCCAAGGGAGTCGGCGCGCTGTACGTTTGCTCTGGCATCCGCCTGGCTAATTTAATGCACGGCGCTGGGCACGAGGGCGGGCGGCGGCCCGGCACCGAAAACGTGATCGAGATCGTCGGGCTGGGCCAGGCGTGCGAGATAGCCGGACGCGACCTGGAACAAAACATGGTCCATTTTAAGGCCATGCGCGACCGGCTGCATAAAGGGCTACTGCGCGAGCTGGGCGAAGGGGCGGTCAAGCTCAACGGCCATCCCGAAAAGCGCCTGCCCAACACGCTCAGCCTCAGCTTTCGCGGCGCAGAGGCCAACGCGCTGTTGGCAGAGATCGGCCAGCAGGTGGCCGCCTCGGCCGGGGCGGCCTGTCACGCCGACCGGGTGGACGTGTCGGCGGTGCTGCGGGCGATGAGCGTGCCGCTAGAGTGGGCTATGGGCGCCGTGCGTTTCTCTGTAGGGCGGGGCACTACTGTCGAAGAGATCGACCGGGTGGTGAAAACCGTGGCCGAGGCTATACGTTACCTGCGATAGCCGAGGTATGGTCGCAGAGATTAGGATTTGCTGGTGCTGGAAGCATGTCCATGCGTACAGAGCGATGACTTGAGCCGCGCGTAAGTCAAAGCGCCTCCCACCACCATCCCCAGCGTCAAAAGTGTCACGGGGAGCAAATAGCCCACGCCGGTCGTGTGTTTCCCTTCTAACGCTGCCAGGCGCGCTTCCAACGCCGCGATGTGGGACTCTTGATCGCGCACGGTTTGATACAAGCCCTGGATCGCCGCCAGCGCCACGCCGTCCGCGTCTACCGTGCTGATGTGGCGCTCGTCCTCACCCACGCCAAAAGCCGCGTAAAAATCTTGCGCCATCGGGCCGATGTGCTGGACGGACGGGTCCTGGGTGGTGTAGTGCCAGCTCGCGATGGGCAGTTGCGCCAGCGCCGCCAGAATCTGCGTCCCATCCACGGGCGTCACGTTTGCCTTGGCCGCGCGGTCGCTGAGAGAAGACCACGAGCCGCTGCCGGGGGCCAGTTCCACCCCGGCGGCAGGCTGCCCATCCCCGCTAACGGCGCTGACCAGGCGCACCCCGCCCGTTGCCCGCACGGCAAACTCGTTGGCGGCGGCGGAATTAAAGTCGGCGTCGGTGGCGTCGGCAAACAGGAACGCCCCTGCGTGATCCGCCTCCACGACGGCGCGCCGGCCCGCAACCAGGCTATAGTCGCCCGCAGCAACATTGTCGGCGCCGCCCGGCACACTGGAAAACGCGCCGCCGGCGGTGTTGCCGTAGCCTCCGCCAATCGCGGCATACATACTTGTGGCGTGATTGCTCAAGCCCCCCCCCACGGTGGCATAGTTGTCGGCAGCCGTGTTGCCGGCCCCTCCGCCAACCGTGGCGTCAAAACCATCGGCGATGTTGCGAGCGCCGCCGCCCACCACGGCATGGGTACCGGCAGCCACGTTGTAAGAACCGCCGCTCACTGTCGCATCCAGTCCACTGGCTGTGTTTTGCGTGCCGCCGCTCACCGTTGCGTGTCGGCCGCTGGCCGTGTTGCCTCCACCCCCGCCGACGGTGGCATCCATATGTCCGGCCACGTTGCTGGCCCCCCCACCGACGGTGGCGCGGGTGGCAGAAGCCGTGTTGCGCCAGCCCCCGCCGATCGTAGCATATTCGATGCTGGCAGCATTTTCGAAACCACCCCCCACCGTGGCGCGGGCAGCGCTGGCCGCGTTGTGCGAGCCACCCCCCACCGCGGCAAAGTTGCCAGCCTGGTTGCCCACGCCGCCGGCGATGGTGCCCCAGTCGTCCGTGACGCGATTGGGAGAGCCTGGCTCTCCACCACCACCGATGGTCGCACCTACCGAGCCTTCTGCCGCCCCGTTTTCAGCAAACCCTTCGACGACGTTCCACCCTCCAGCCTGGTCGCCGGCGGCGTTAGTGGTTTTGTCGGTGTAGAAACGGAGCATCAGAGAGCTGGCCTGTACCCCCAACGCCAGTAGCAGGGCAAACAAAATAGATAATCCGATCAACTTGATGCGTGTCATAAGTCGCTTTCTCCAGTCAATAAATCACTTTTTGCTCCCACCGGATCCCTGCCGGCGTATCCGATCCGCCGGAGGTTTGAAACGCGCAGGAACCCAAAGGTGAATGACGCGAATATGAGCCAGGCGCAGGGAACGATATGCCGCGCTTTAGAACAAAATATTGGACAGGATCATTCCCGCCACGCAGCCAATGGCTAACAGCGCCAGAGCAACGGCGGCGATGAGTATCCGGCTCCCCCCCAGCGCCTCGATCGGTTCCCCCGTGAATTGATGCGCCAGCACCCGCTGCTGCTCGACGCGCTTGAGCTTGCCGCGCACGGCCGCCAAAATATCTTCGGCAGAGGCCAACTTGGTCAAATAATCGTCGGCGCCCAGCTCTTTGCCGTAGCGAATGTCCTCCTGGCCCGACTTGGCGGTGAGAAAAATGAGCGGGATGTAGTTCAGGTATGGGTTGGCGCGCATCTCTTCATACAGCGCATAGCCGTCCATCACCGGCATCATAATGTCTACCATGACCAGGTCAGGCAGGCGGTCCATGCCGCCCGTTTGTTGGTCCTCGCCCAAAAAGGCGGCCTTGAGTTGGTCGAGCGCATCCCGCCCGTTGACGGCCGTCCACACCCGATAGCCTTCCATTTCTAGTGTGAGCGTAATGCCGTCGAGGAATTCCTGGTTGTCATCTACGACCATGATGAGAGGTTTGGATTTTTCGGTGCTCATTTGCCTTCCTTTCTTTTGCTCATCGCTCGGTGTCAATCCACAGCCGGCGCCCATCACTGGTAATGGCCACCCGACCGTTTTGATCTGTGCGATAAACCAGCATGTCATCCAGCCGTTCCAGCACTTCGGCCGAGGGGTGCCGAAAGCTGTTTTCCGCGCCGACGGAAATCACAGCGACCTGGGGACGAACCGCGTCGAGAAAAACCTGCGAAGCGGATGTTTTGCTGCCGTGGTGGGGCAGCTTGAGCACGGTGCTGCGCAGGTAGACGCCCGAACGCACCAGCGCCTGCTCGACTTTGGTCTGGATGTCGCCGGGCAACAGAAACGCCACGTCGCTGTAGGTGAGCCGCAACACGATCGAGTTGTTGTTCGTATCGGCGTCGCTGTCTGCAACGAGAGCGGGGCCAGGGTGCAAAACGTCAAGAGTGACGCCGTCGCTCAACGCGATGTGTGTGGCTGCCTCGCCGCGTAAGAGCGTTGCTCCTTCGTCTGCCAGAGCCTTTTTCCACGCTTCCGTCAGATCGGTTTCGTGGGGCAACTCGCGCAGCATCACCGCCCGCACGTCGTATCGTTCCAGTGTCGGGATCAGGCCAGTGAGGTGGTCGGCGTCGGGATGGGTCAGGACTATCAGGTCGAGCGTGCGGTCCCAAAAGGGCATCTGCCCTCCCAGCTCCGAAAGCAACGTGCTGCCTTCCGGGCCGCCGTCGATGAGAATCTGCGCCCCGGCGGGCGTCTCGATGAAAATGGCATCGCCCTGGCCCACATCCAAAAAGACGACGTGCAGCTTGCCGTCGGGGAACTGAAACACGGCCACCCAGGTGACCACTGTCATCAACGCCATGCCGCTCAGCGTGGCCTTGAGGGGTAGACGCTGGGACAGGTTTTGCCACGCGTCGCGTCGGCGCTGGCGGGGGAGCAACAGCAACGCGCTCAGGCCGCCGATGGCGATATAGAGGGCCACTAACCCGCCGTCGGACAGCTTGAGCGGAACCGAAGCAAAAGGTAAATCGGCCGTCCAGCGCACCACATGGATGGTCCACGTGAGCCACAGGTAGGCGACCCAGCCTACCACCCGGCCCAGCGGCTCGACGACCAGCCCGATAAGCGTCGCTGCGCCGCCAAAGAACATCACCCAAGATTGGACCGGCAAGATCAATACATTGGTCAACAACGAGACGACCGACAACCGTCCGAAATGCCACAGGATCAGCGGCGTGGTCGTGATCTGCGCGGCGAGGGTGAGCAACAGCGCATCGCCGACCCACCCGACGACTTGTTTGGCCCGACCCACCGATAGTTTGCGTTCCAGCAGTCTTTGAGTGGCGCTTGCAAAGCGTTGAGCATACAGGATCAACCCCAGTGTGGCGGCGACCGAGAGTTGAAAACCCACGTCCCACAAAGTATAAGGATTCAGCGCGGTCATCACGATGGCGGCCAGGGCCAGTGAGTTGAGGGCCAGTCCTTGTCGGTCAACGGCCACGCCGATCACGGTCACGACGCCCATCACTGCTGCCCGGACGACGGCGGCGTCGGCTCCGACCAGGATCGTGTACGCGACGACGCCCGCAATGGCGATGCCCGCCGCCAATCGCCGGTCGCGCACCAGCCGCCCCAGCGTCGCCGTCAACAGGGCCGTGATGATAGAAATGTTAAAACCCGAGATGGCAATCACGTGACTGGCGCCCGTGGCCTTGAAATCTTCGCTCACGTCGCGGGGGATGCCACTCTCGACGCCCAGCAGGATGCCGGTGAGCAGACTGGCTTCCGGCTCAGGCAGGATGCGAGCGATGGTCGCCTGGGCGTGGACTTTGAAGGTCAGCAGTGTGCGCTTCCAAGCCGCTCCGCCCTGGCCGGGTAGACGTTCAACCTCGGCGCGAGGAAAGTGGCTATAGATGCTTTTTTGCGCCAGATAGTCGCGGTAGTTAAAATCCTCCCAGGCCAGCGGCGTCTCCAACTCGCCGCGCACTTGCAGACGGTCGCCATAGGCGTAGACCGGGTAGCGCGGCGCGCGCAGTCGCGCAGCGCCGTGGACGTCCAGCGACTCGCTTTTCTCTTCCAGAGTCAATGTTTGGGCCTCAAGGCGATAATACACCAGCGTGTCGCGTACGTCCGGCTCGTCGGCGATCACCCCGACGAGTGTGACCACACCCTGGCCGTTGTAGGTCGCCAGGGAGTGTTCGTCAAAGTGTGGTTCGGCCAGCAACAGGCGTGTTGCACCCAGGGCCAGCGCGGCGATACAACTGATCACAAGGCGGGTTTGAGATGGGCGAACAAGCGCAGCAGACAGAATGGCAACGACTGCCCCGCCGCCCCATGCCAACGGCGGAAGCGCCAATTTGTCGCCCACCCAGATGCCGATCAGCCAGGCGATGCTCCAGTAGGTGAGAAGCGTCATAGCTTGCTTTCCGTGCCGTGTCATACTCGCCCGATACTCAACAACGGATTATACTTGAGAAGAAGCAGGGTGGCAAAGTGCTCAAAGGCTACTTGTCATTGCCCTTTCGAAGGGGGGAGGACAAAGAGCACCAAGTAATGTCTAATCGGCTCGCGGGCTTGCCACATTTTTGAGAGTGTGGTATGATATGGCGCGTTGCTCACCAGGGCGCAGTGGCTCTGGTGATTTTCCGCTCCCGGCCTGTCTGGGAGTAAACCCGTGGAAAAGGAGGCGCAACTGCCATGCGTGATTACGAATTGACCTTTATCGTGCGTTCCGACCTCGATGAACCCGACCTGACAGCCGTCATTGAGCGCGTAAAAAGCCTGATAACGGATAACGGGGGCGAGGTCAGCAAACACGAATTGTGGGGAACACGTCGCTTGGCTTATTCCATTCGCAACATGCGAGACGGCCAATACGTGTTTATGCAGGTCAAGCTCCCCTCTCAAACCATCGCGTCCATCGAGCGCAGTATCAAACTCAGCGAAGACGTCCTCCGACATCTGTTCGTCCGCGTCGGTGAATAACCCTGCCAACCTATCGGTTGAAAACTTGCCCTGGTGGATAATGAACCCGTTGGGGTTTTTGTTCGAGCGTGATCGGTTTTCAAAAAATGACGAGTGGTTTTTGACGGAGGGTTGAAGAGATGACCAGAGGTCTGAATAAAGTGCTGCTCATCGGCCGGCTGGGGCAAGACCCAGAGATGCGTTACACCCCTAGTGGGCGTCCGGTGACCTCGTTTAGTCTGGCTACGTCTCGTAGCTGGACGTCGGCCGACGGAGAACGGCGTGAAGAAACAGAGTGGTTCAACATTGTGGCGTGGGGCAACTTGGCCGAGATTTGTAGCCAGCACCTCGGCAAGGGGCAACAAGTGTATATCGAAGGGCGGCTACAAACACGGGGTTGGGAAGATGACACAGGAAAAAAACATTTTCGCACCGAGGTTGTGGCCAGTGAAATGATTATATTGGGCGGTCGTCGCGGTGAAGGGGCCGACGCTTATCACGACGACGACGAATTTGATTTCTAAAGCGCAGATCCCGGTGTAGCATCCTGATGACAGATCTGCGCCAGGGTCATGGCTGTACTCGACCGTCTGAATAGACGCTGATAGGAGGATTAGAGTGGCAGAGTATTATGATGATGATGACTTGTCTCAGGGTGGAGGGTATCGCGGCGGCGGAGGCCGTCGCCGGGCAGAAGGTGCGCGATCCTTTGGACGGCGCAAGGTCAAGCATTGTGCTTTTTGCTCGGACAAGAACCAGGAAATCGATTACAAGCAGCCCGACGTATTGTGGCGTTTCCTGACCGACCGGGGCAAAATCCGGCCGCGCCGGCAGACCGGCGCATGCGCCAAGCATCAGCGACAAGTCGCCGTTGCCATCAAACGCGCGCGACATCTGGCCTTGTTGCCTTTTGTGGTCGAACATCCCCGCACTGGATAGCCATCAGACATGGGCCATCGGCCTTCAGTCTTGACCGGTCAACCGACGTTGACTGCGGATAGCTGAAAACTGATCATTGTGGGAGGCGCAAACATGGCCAAACGCGAGAGGAAACAGCGTCCTGCGAAAATGACGCGCAAGTATCAGTCGCGAGTCGCACAAGAGAAGCGACAACTCCGCTACATCTATGCCGGGGTAGTCGTTTTTTTGGCGATTGTGGGGGTCGTGCTCTTGGCCGGAGTCGCAAAAACCCAGGTCATCGACCCATCTGCGACCCGCAGCGCCAAAAACCGGCTCAAGGGCATCCCGGCGGTGACGGTCGATGGCACGATGATTTCCATTGCTGATTGGCAGGCCCGTGTGCGCTATGAGCGTCAACTACGCATCAATCAAGCCGTCCGCATAGAACAACAACTTGCACTCTTTGACGCCAGTACCGAGTTTGGACAGCAGATCATCCAACAGGGCCAGGCCCAGGTTCAGCAAATTGTCAACGAGCTGGAGCTAGGCGACGGGATCGCGTCTGATGTGTTGCAGCAAATGGTAGATGAACAATTGATCCGCCAGGAGGCAGCCCGCCGAGGGATCGTGATCACACCGGAAGAGCTGCAAAAGCACATTGAAATCAACTTGTTTGCGTTTCCTTATCCGCCCACACCCGAACCGGCGCCAACGTTACCGCCCCCAACCTTGGCGCCCACGGTCACGGCCACGCCCGAGCCAACTGTCACACCGTCGCCGACGCCGCGCAGTTTGCAAGATTTCCAGACCGACTATCAGGCCTACACCGAACAGATCCGCGACATCACCGAGATGTCGGAACAGGCGTGGCGCGCAATGATCGAAGGTGAGCTGTATCAACAAAAGCTTTTCGATGCATTCAAGAGCGAAGTAGTGACCAACGTCCAACAGATTCAAGGGCGCTATATCTCGGCGATAGATCAAGACACAGCCCAAGTCCTGTTCGAGCGATTGGAAGCTGGCGAGAGTTTTGACACGCTAGAGGCTGAAATTCAAGCCGATGAGAGCGAGTCGCCCAAAGCGACGGCCGGCAGTTTTGATTGGCAACCAATAGGCGTTCTCCAGCAAAGTTTCGGTGAGGAATTTGCCAAAATCGTCTTTAACACCGGCGCAGGCCGTTACACATCCGAGATTCTCTCCGCTTCGAATGGTCGGTTTTATATAGTATATGTGGAAGGAAGTGAGGTTCGCGAACTGGCAGATTATCTGGTCGAGCAGCAACAATCTGACCTGTTCCAGACCTGGTTGAGCCAGGAAGAAGCCAGCGAAAAGGTCGTGTATGGCGACTGGCGTCCATATATCCCCCGCGAGCCATCGCTCCAGTAGGGCAGGTTTCCCATACCTGCCATCTGGCGGGTAAGAAACCCGCCCTGTTTCATCCCGCCTGTCGGCGCGCCTCCACCACGTTGGGGAGGCGCTCAATTTTTGCCAACACGCTGCTCAACTGCGCAATGTCGGAAATCTCTAGCGTGGCCTGAAACGAGGCGATGTTTTTGCTGGTCGTCACGTTGAGGGAGGTCATATTGATGTCGGCAGCCGTGACCACACCGGCAATGTCGCGCATCAGCCCTCCTCGGTCATAAGCCAGGATGTAGATCATAACGGGATAAGTCTTTTTATCGCTACCCCATTCCACTTCGATTAGCCGCTCCGGCTCGTAACTGCGCAGCATATTGGGGCAGTCGCGCCGGTGCACCGTCACACCGCGACCGCGCGTCACATAGCCGACGATCTCGTCGCCTGGCACCGGTCCGCAGCAACGGGCGAGATGCGTGAGCAGGCCGCCCGTGCCGCGCACGGTGACGCCATCACCCACCACAGCCGGCGGCGGCAGAGTAGGCAACTCGATCCGCTCCGTCTCTGTTTCTTCCTTACGTTCAGCCTCAATAATGCGGGTAGCGATTTGCTGGTTGTTGATGTCGCCGCACCCAATGGCCGCCAGGAAATCGTCCAGCTTGTCGAACTGAAAAAGCTCGGCCACCTTTTCGTGAGCCATACTTTCTACACCCAGGCGCTTCAGCTCCCGCTCCAACAATTCTCGTCCCTGGGCGATGTTCTTTTCTCGGTCTTGGCGGCGGAACCATTGACGAATTTTGCCCCGCGCACGGCTGGTTTTCACGTATCCCAAAGCAGGATTGAGCCAGTCGCGGCTGGGCCCGCCCCGCTTGGAGGTGAGGATCGAGACTTGATCGCCGTGTCTAAGTTGGTAGCTAAACGTCACCAGCTTGCCGTTGACTTTGGCGCCTCGGCAACGATGGCCGATTTCCGTGTGAATGTGATACGCAAAGTCAATCGGCGTCGATCCGGTGGGCAGATCGACCACGTCGCCTTTGGGCGTAAAGGCATACACCCGATCCTGGAACACGTCCGTCTTGAGAGAATCAATGAACTCGTTGGCATCGGTGATGTCATGGCGCCACTCCATCACCTGGCGTAACCAGCTAATTTTTTGTTCAAATTCGATATCCCGGTGGCGGCGACCCTCTTTGTAACGCCAATGAGCGGCAATGCCAAATTCGGCCGTCTCGTCCATTTCCAAGGTGCGAATTTGTACTTCGAGCGTTTTGCCATCGTCGGTGACGACCGCCGTGTGCAAAGAACGGTACATGTTGTCTTTGGGAGTGGCGATATAGTCATCGAATTCGCCGGGAATCGGTCTCCACAACCCGTGAACGACGCCCAGTGCAGCGTAGCACTGGGGTAAAGTATCCACGATGACTCGGATGCCGCGGATGTCGTGAATCTGATCAAAAGGCAGCCCTTTGCGTTCCATCTTGCGGTGGATGCTATAAATATGTTTGGGACGGCCCGAGACATCATCATTGGGAATTCCTTCGTCGGCCAGGCGTTGACGTAGGATATCCACATAGTGTTGGATGTCGCGTTCGCGCTCTGGGCGGCGCTCGGCAATGAGTTGGGCGATCTCGCGGTAACGGCGTGGATTGAGGTGGCGAAACCCCAAATCCTCCAATTCCCACTTCCATTGCCAAATGCCCAAGCGGTTTGCCAGGGGAGCAAAGATTTCCAGGGTCTCGCGGGCGATGCGCCGGCGGCGATCTTCTGACAGCGAACTCAGCGTGCGCATGTTGTGCAAGCGGTCGGCCAGTTTGATCAGCACCACGCGCACGTCGCGAAACATAGCCAGGAACATCTTGCGCAGGCTTTCCGACTCTTTTTCGTCGAAACTGAGCTGGCCCATTTTGCCCAACTCGATCTCGCCCAGCTTGGTGACGCCATCGACCAAGTTGGCTACTTCTTCGCCAAAGTCTCGTCTCAGGTCCTCGTAACTCACTAACGAGTCTTCGACCACGTCGTGGAGCAGCCCGGCGGCAATTGTCGGCGCGTCGAGGCGCAACTGGGCCAGCATATTGGCAACTTCCAGGCAATGGTACAGATAAGGCTCGCCCGAGGCTCGCTCTTGTCCCATGTGGGCTGCTTCGGCCAGATCGTACGCATCGGCGATGAGGGTTCGCCCGACCGGGTCCATTCCGCCAGCGGCGTCGATAGTCTCGAACAAGAGTTGTAGACTCATGTGCGCTACTCCACTATTGCCAGTATACATCGGCCAATCATTTTCTGCAATGAGTTGGGGACGACTTTTGTCACTGACGATCCCTTTTGCTTACCTTAAAATGACTCTTGATGTCATTTTACTACCAAGATTAACTCGACAATCTCTGAGATTCTTCGTGTCTTGGCGTCTTTGTGGTGAAAAAGGAAACGCGCTATGCCGGAAAACAATGCTCGCTATCGTGTCCCACTCCTGCTCCTGGCCATGGCGGCGTTGCTGGCCGCCATGTGGGGCGGATTGCTGCGCATGGGCTGGCGCTGGCCCGTGCTGCATCCAACCTTGCCCACGTCTCACGGCCCGTTGATGGTCTGTGGGTTCTTGGGCACGCTCATCGGGTTGGAGCGCGCTGTGGCGCTACAGCGTCGCTGGACCTATATTGGGCCGCTCCTTTCCGGGTTGGGCGGTCTATTGTTAGTGGCAGGCGTGCGCGGCGCGCTCGGTCCGCTGTTGATGACGTTGAGCAGTGTGGGGCTGGTGGCCGCTTTCGTGCTCATCATCCGCCGCCAACCTGCGTTATTCACCGCCGTGATGGGCTTGGGGGCGCTGGCCTGGCTGGCGGGAAACGCGCTCTGGCTGGCCGAACGACCCCTGTTTCGCGTGGTGCTGTGGTGGGCCGGTTTTCTCGTGCTGACCATTGTCGGCGAGCGGCTGGAGCTATCGCGGCTACTGCGCCTTTCGGCGCTGAGTCGGGCTGGCTTTTTCTTGGCAGCCGGCCTCTTTCTGGCCGGGCTGGTTTGGACCGAGACCGACCAGACCGTAGGCACACGCCTGGTCGGGAGTGGTTTGCTGGCGTTGACCGCCTGGCTATTGCGTTACGACATCGCCCGCCGCACGGTGCGCCAGGTCGGATTGCCGCGTTATATTGCCATCTGTCTGCTCTCCGGCTACGTCTGGCTGGGAGTGAGCGGTGTATTGGCGCTACGTTTTGGCGCTTTGTACGCCGGTCCGCGCTACGATGCAACCCTCCACGCCCTCTTGGTCGGTTTTGTCTTGAGCATGATTTTCGGTCACGCGCCCATCATCTTCCCGGCAGTGATAGGACTATCTGTTTCCTTCCGCCGGACCTTTTACGTTCACCTGGTCCTGTTGCACGCCTCGCTGTTGCTGCGGGTGGTGGGCGACCTGGCGAGCTGGCTGCCGGGGCGGCAGTGGGGCGGATTGCTCAACGTGGTCGTCATTCTCTTGTTCCTGGGCAACACCGTCTACGCGGTGCTCAAGGGAAAAGGCGCATCGACTTTTACGTGAGCACATGCTTGATTCCACTTGCCCTTTTCCCTGCTTTCCAGTACGATATCCCGGTCGGCGTCGCCGCGCCAATCACAGGGGATCGCCCGGTATATGAAGTGTTCGAAAAGAGTCGTTCTGCCTTTCGCTCTAGGTCTGTTGCTCACCCTCGCTGTGAGTGGGTGGGCGTCTTGGCTGTCGCCCCAATCCACCTCTCAAACTTTGAACACTGGCCAACACTTCTTGCCTCCGTATGGCAACCCCCGCGACCGCTTTGGCTTTGACAGCGGATCGCTGACCGGCTATGACGTGGCTCAATTGCACGCCGGTTGGTACAGCAATTGGGGGGCCAGCCTCAATCCGGCCCACCCCGATGGGCTGGTCTATGTGCAACTCATTCGCTTTCACGCCGGGGCCGACCCTCACGACCCTGCTCAGGTGACGGTCGGCCCGCCGCGCGAGACGATTGCGCAGATCGCCGCCGCCCACCCGGGATCCTTATGGTTCATGAGCAACGAGCCAGACTCGCTCTATCAGGGCGATCCCATTTATCCCGACGTGTACGCCAGCGTCTATCACGATTTCTACACCTTTATCAAAGGATTAGACCCCACGGCCCTCATCGCCAACGGCGGCATTGTGCAGCCGACTCCCTGCCGGTTGGCATACCTGGACATCGTGCTAGACACTTACCAGACTCTCTATGGCGAGCCGATGCCGGTGGACATGTGGAACATCCACGCCTTTACCCTGCGCGAGGTGTACGGCTCGTGGGGGGCTAGCACGCCTCCCGGCGTAGACCCCGATTGCGGCATCGACTATGCGGTGGACGAGGCCGATGATGTCGCCATCTTTTGGGGGAACATCCAGGCTATGCGAGCGTGGATGAAGGAAAAAGGCTATCAAGATCGCCCGTTGATTATCTCCGAGTATGGCATTCTCTGGCACGAGTGGTTTGCCCCGCAGTTCACGCCAGCGCGCGTGAGCCACTTTATGACGCAAACCTTCGACCTATTCCTTTACGAAACCGACCCGGAAATCGGCTATCCCGCCGACGCAAACCGGCTTGTACAGGCTTGGGCCTGGTATAGCCTGTCGGATGACCAAGTGTACAACGGCTACCTCTTTTACAGCCATAGCCAGGCCCTCTCACCAATGGGCGCGACCTACCGGGACTACACCGCCGCGCTCAGCGATGCGCTGTACGCCGACCTGAGCGCCCGGCTCGTCGCGGCCTGGCCCAGCCTTACACCCCCTCTTACCGACACAGGCGAGGCGCTGACCTATACTGTCTCGCTCACCGGCAGCATCGGGAACCTGGGCAAGCTGCCTGTTACCGATACGTTGGCCCGGCTGGAAATTCTCACGCACCCCGACAACGCTCTTTTATGGGAACAAGATACGCGCTACACCGTCCCAGCCCGTTTTGAAGGCGTCATTGCCCTTTCCTCACTTACAGTCACATTGACCGCGCCAGGGCGTCACGACTTGCGGCTCAATCTGGACCCGGATGGGCAGATTAGCGAGCCGCGTAAATGGAATAACGTCGTCACAGCGACGCTGGATGTAAGGCCCGATCTGGCGCTGAACTCCCTAGATTACTATCTGTGGACGGCTCCGTCGGAGTTGGCGTGGCTGAGTAATGAACTGGTATTGACCGGCGTTGTGCAAAACCTGGGAACCTGGCCCGGTCTGCCGGTGAGCGCGACGGTGAGCGTAGAGACGTGGCCGCAAGCCACGCCGGTCCACACCGACACGCTGGCGTTGACCGCTCTGCCTGTAGGCGCGCAGACAACCCTATCTGCTTATCTTGCCGACCTGCCTGTGGGCCATGATTTCTATCGCGTGACAATGCTCGTAGACCCTGACGAAAAATTGGAGGAACAGAGCGAGTCCAACAACCTGCAAGAGCAACTCGTGCCTGTCGGTATAGGCGTAACGCTGACTCCCACTGCCACAACCGTGCTCAGCAGCGCCAACGGAGCCGTAACCCTGTACTTTGTGGCAGGCGTTGTGACCACGCCGACGCTGGTGCGCTATACCCCGCTGTGGCCGGCAGACTGGGACGCCGGCCTGTTAATGCCATCCAGCCTCGGCTTTTCGTTGACGGCCTTGCTCAACGGTCAACCCACCTCGTTGACCTTTGCCCGTCCGGTCACGCTGACTTGGCAGTATGGGGAGACCGACGTGGCCGGACTGGATGAAGGGGCATTGCGGCTATTCGCGCTGTCCGGCGGCGCGTGGCAAGACGCTGCCTGCCGATCCTACCGGCGTGACCCGGTTGGCGACGAGTTGACGGCGTTCATCTGTAGTACAGGCACGTTTGTGGTGGGGGTGCGCTACGATCTGCACATACCGCTATACTTGTCCGGCAACTCGGCGCAGCAACTGTCTAGTGAACCGATGTTGTCGCCGGTTGATGAGGGGCGCCGGTCTCCGTTGCGCTTACCGTGACGACCAACCTCGCGCAGGTTGCGAACCTGCGCGAGGTTTCATTGCTTCGGTCGCGGCTTGAGTCCCAACCGTCGCACCCACTTGGCGTAGGTCGAGGCCCAGTGGATCCACGGCGAGCTGAGCGTCGTGTGAAAGCGGGCCATCGCCAGATTGGCCTTGAACGTCTCTGGCGAGTCGAACGGTTCGAGCTCCACGGTTGCCCGCCCCATCTCGCGGACGGTGTGCGAATCCGACCCGACCGTTTTGAGCTTGCCATAACGCCCGGCCAGCGCCAGCGCGGCGGCGTTGTCGGCGTTGAACACGCAGCGCGCGTTAAACACCTCCAGCGCATCCACTTGTTCGACGATCTCCAACAGAGCCGGCTCTTGCCACGCCCCGCTCCGTAACCGGTCGTAAGGATGTGAGACGCTGATGAACGCCCCTTGATCGCGCAAGCGAGCGATGGTCTCCTGGGGCGTCAGCCCCGGCGGCACCCACTCTTGCACAAAAAAGGCCAGCAATTCCCCGGCGGTGGTTTTGACCTCTTCGCCGAGGATGATCAGGTCGGGCGCCAGCGCCTTTAGCTCGGTAGCTCCGGCGACGGCGTTGTGGTCGGTGACGGCCAGCTTGTCTATGCGCTTGGCCCGACAGGCCCGGATGATCGTTTCCGGCTCCAGCAGGCAATCTTGAGAGTAATAGGTATGAGAATGGAGCTCGACACGCCAGCTCATGCCAGGCTCCACTGCGCCAGGTACGCCTGCAACATCAACAGGGCGCTGCCTGTGTCGGTGCTTCCGCCGCCCCCACCAAATAGGACGAACAGCAGTACAATGACGGCCACCGCGATGACCACGGCGATGGCGATGCGGATCCAACTGACGGGTTTCTCGCCAGCCACCTCGCCCGTCTGTCCATTGACCATGTAACGATAGACCTTGTCCTTGTAGGGGTACGAGGCTACCCACACCGGCAGCAGCACGTGCTTGAAGGTCGTATCGGAAATGGTTGTGTTCACGTGCAAATTGCGATAGGTGTCGCCGGGGATCTGCTTGATGCAGGCGTCTTCTTCAAACTTTTCGACCTTTTTTCGACCTATCTCCCAGCCCTGGGGCAGGTTGATCTGATATTGCTCGGCCCGCCAGCCCGATAGATAACTAGGTCCATAAGGGACCAGTTTTTGAGTATCAAAAGGGTAGATTTTTTCGACAATTTTTTGGTCAATGCTGTTCGTGGCATACACGAGCACGTCGTTGTAGCTGCCCGAATGCTGGCCCCAGGCCGGCACCCAGCGGGTCTTGCGCACCTGGCGCGTTTTTGTAACCCTTTTGCCGTTTTCAGTTGTGGTATACGTTTCGGTCTCGTAATAATAATGGCCTGCTTCGGCCCGCCAGCGCGAAAAGGCGTTGGCGTCGAAGGTCCAGAAAGGCAAATAGACGCCGTAAAGCTGCCCGCGCCCGGCTCGCTTGGCCAGGTCGCCGGGCCGAAAAATGCCCTTGCCCAGCCACTCGCGGTATTTGCGCAGCGCCACGTCTTGACTGACCTGGAAAGGCACGAGCGATTCGGGTTGGATGAGATTAGGGTCGGTCTCTTTCTCCAGCACTACGTTCGAGCCACAGAACGGACATTCGGTGGAAGTGACGCCCGGCTCGACGGCCGTGGTCGCGCCACACTGTTGGCAGGCGATGCTCTTGGTTTGCGTGCCGTAACCGCGCGCTTTGCCGCCCTCACTGCGTAGAAACTCTTCCAGGTCATACTCCTGAACCTGACCGACCTTTTCCGGCTCTTTCTGGTAGTCGCAAAAGTCGCAGTGTAACATTTTGTGGTCGGCGCTCCAGCCCATTTCGGCCCCACATTGGGGGCAGAGGAAAATTTGGGCGTTGGCAGTCTTTTCATCAAAGGTCGATTCTTCGCTCATGATGGCTCCTATTCGTGAAACACAAAACGTGACGAGTGACCGAATGTCGCTATTTTACCACATCCTGGGTTTTTTGGAACAGCCCTGTCACCGGTTCGTCAATAGAAAACGGCTAAAAAAATCCAACACGCGCCGCCGGTACGCTTGGGGCGCGGCCTGGCGAAAGTTCGCGTGGCCGACGCCGGGCGCTGACCATAGCTCCTTCGGCTCGCCGGCCGCTGCGTACAGGCGTTGACCGCTGTCGAGCGGCAACAGCGCGTCGGCCTCGGCCTGCATAATCAGGATGGGGCGTGGCGACAGCGCCGCCACCTCATCCACGGGACGCAAATCGTCCAAGTGCAGACCGCTCATCCGCTCGCCCCACCACACCACCAACGGCGCCAGTGGGCGCAGATATGCCAGTCGTTGATTCACCACGTCTCGAAAGTCGGCAAACGGGCTGACGGCAATCACGGCCCGGATGTGTTCATCCTGCGCGGCGGCGCGGATGGCGGCTACCGCGCCCATCGAATAGCCCATCACGCCAATCTTTTCTCCGGGCGAGCGTTGTATCACCCTATCTACAGCCGCTTGCACATCCAACGCCTCGTGAAATCCAAAGCTGATGTGTGCGCCGTCGCTGGCCCCCTGGGCGCGGGTGTCGAACAGCAGCGCGCCATAGCCTTGCTCGACCAGCCAGACCGCTTCGGGCAGCAGCTCGGTCCGGTCGCGGGCAAAGCCGTGCACGAAAATCACTATCGCGTCGTTGCACCCGGGGATGTGCCAGCCGCGCAACGTCAAGCCGTCGTGAGTGACAAAACTGATTTCTTGAAAAGGCAATCCATAGTTGGCCGGCGTCTCGCCGGTAGAACGGCTGAAGGGGTGAAGAGCGGTATAGGCCAACAGCCACGGCAGACCCACCATCGCTAACCCACCCACCAGCACGGTCGCAGTGGCAACAATGGTCAGGCGACGTGCGCGTTTAGGAGTGTTCCTGGATGCTGCGCAATCCATTGGCCGGAAAGAGCCGTCGCCGGAACAGGACCAGTACGATCAGCCCCAACGAGACGGCAAACCAGAGCGTGCAGAACCGGATGAGCAGTGTAGCTGTGCCGGCCAGTGCGCGATCCAACCCGACTACCCACCCCAACATCGCGCCGATGCTGGCCTCGGCCGCGCCTAACCCACCGGGTAATGCCGACAAGGCCCCGACAATGGTGGCAAAGGATAAAATAAAGACCGCCTGACCCAACAGCGTCGTACCCGGTTCTAACCCCAGCCCAATCAACACCCAGTAAAAAGCGACTCCCTCAAAGGCCCACGAGACCGTTCCCAGCCCGACCGCCAGGGCCAAGTTTTCGAGTCGCAGCAGCTCAAAGCTGCTTTCGTAAAAAGCATGGAAAGCGTGGGCGAAACGGGAGAGAAAGGGCAATCGCTCGGCCAACGTCAGCAGGCGCAGGGCCAGCGGTCGGAACTGGATGATCACGACACCGCCGCCCAGCACACCCAAGACGACGAAAAATAACGGCAGATAACGCGGGTTGGCGGCGACTCCGGCCGTTGCCAACAAGAGCATCGCCAGCCCGTCGCTGAGCCGTTCGGCCATCACCACCGGCGCGGTGCGGCTGATGGGGGCGCCGATCATCTCTCTGAGCGCCACGCTTTTCAATACTTCGCCTACCTTGCCCGGTGTGAGCACCATCGTGAACCCACCGACAAAAACCAGCAAGCTATCTCGCACCGAGAAGTCGGTCAGCCCGATCAAGCGCAGATAAAAGTGCCATTTGATAAAACGCAAGACATAGTTGATCAGTGTGAGTCCCAAAATAAGCGGTAGATAGGCCCAGATAAAGCTCTCCAGCGACGCGACCACTTGTGCCAGATCGGCGTAGAGCAAGACGCCAAACACAACAGTCAGGCCAAAGACAAGGCCGATGATGAGTTTATTACGCAAATTGCCCACGTACATCTTTCAGAGTGAGATGGTGTGCATTATAGCACAGCGCCAGGGGGAGAGCCAGAAAGTATTCAGTTCTCCACAGGGGACAGTAGTCAAAGTCGCTTACCTGCGGTATAATGCGAGTGAGTACCCCAATGGGCGATTTTGCAGGACGGATCGGTCAAATATGGACCGCCGAGCAGAGAAGCTCTTTAGGTAAAAAGATGCTGAAAGATTGGATGGCAAAAGGCCCCGGCCCCTTGATCGAATACCTGCCCGAGCCAGACGCTTCGGCGCTGGCCGAGGCGCTGGTGGCTTTTGCCAACTCGGACGGCGGAACCATTGTCGTCGGCGTGGATGAGCAAGGCCACCCCACGGGAAGCACCTACCCTGACGAGTTAGAAGAGATGTTGCGCGTTGGCGTGGCTCGTTGCCGCCCCCCGGTCCAGATCGATTGGCAACAAGAAGAAACTCCGGCCGGCGCCGTAGTGTTGATTCGGGTCGTACGCAGCCCCGAGTTGCATAGTCTCGATGATGGCCGGGTGCTCATCCGCGCGGGAGCAGCCACCCGTCCGTTGAGCGGCGACCAGATCCGCCAACTCGCAGCCACCAAGAGCAGCGGCGATCTGGAGAGCGAAGGCGTGCCGGGCGCGACCCGCGCCGATCTGGACGATGCCATTATTGCTGAATATTTGGCAAAGCGCGTGGAACGCACCCGTCGCCCGGCGACCGCCCCGGTGGACGATTTGCTGGCCGAAATCGGCGCTTTGGACGATCGAGGGCGGCCAACTGTGGCCGGGTTACTCTTATTCGGAGCCAATCCGCAGGCCTTGATGCCTCAGAGCGGGCTGACTTTTGTGCGCTTTGTGGGCACAGAGTTACGCAGCGAAGACGGTCTGGCGGGTTATGGGCGGCGCGAAGAGATCGCCGGTCCGCTGGCGCGCTTGATTGAGAAAACGTGGGCCGTTCTGCTCGAAGAGATGCACATCGGTGCAGTGGTCAAAGGATTAGAGCGAGAAGAGCGCACCGAATACCCTCTCTTTGCCGTGCGCGAGGCGCTGGTCAACGCCGTGTGCCATCGAGACTACCGCTTGCGTGGCCGGCGCATCGAAATCCGCAAATTTGCCGACCGCATGGAAATTATCAGTCCGGGGGGCTTGCCTGGCTTTATTACGCTGGACAACATCGTGGATGAGCACTTTTCGCGCAACCCGCGCATCGTCGCCGGTCTTTATCAGTGGGGTTACATCGAAGAATTAGGTCTGGGGGTAGATCGGATGATCGAAGAGATGACCCAAGCCGGGCATGCCCCACCCGATTTTCGTGAGACCCCCTACTCGTTCACGGTCATTCTCTCCAATGTGCGTGAGCGCGCCCCTACACCCCGTTGGGAACGCACGATGAATGAACGCCAGGCCAAAGCCCTGGCTTATATCCGCGACAATGGGAGCATCACGAACCGGGAATATCGAGACCTGTGCCCGGGTGTCTCGCCAGAGACGCTGCGGCTGGATCTATCGGACCTGGTTGAACGCGGCTTGTTGCTTAAAATCGGCGCTAAAAAAGGTACATACTATATTCTCAAATGAGGATTGGTTGGTGTTCACCCGATTTTATCCCAGCTATATCCCAAGTGCATATTTGGGATATAGTTGGGATAAAACCTTATCCATCTTTCTAAACGGATAGAGAGCACATGGAAGACATTGCGTTGCAGTGGGGGCCAACCGCTGCGTTGACGGCAACCTGTGGTTATTTTTTGCTTTTGATACTGATGATCCGCATGCGCGGTTTTACCGGGTCGGCGGAACGCTGGTTTGCCGCCTACCTGATTGTATCGGCGGTTTGGACAGTGGCGTGGGCGCTGGCGAGCTTGTGGGGTTGGATCCGCCCCTCGATCGTGGACCTGGGAGACAGCTTTATGGTCTACACGGCCGCTATGTTGCCGCCTATGGTCGCTATTCTGACTCTCCATTTTTTGCCCCAGCGCGGTGTGCGTGAGCTTACGCTCATCGGATTGGGTTGGACCGCCGCCGTTATCGCGGTTGAACGTAATGTTTTGAGCGCATTTCAGACCGAAACCGTGTTGAACATCTTGCGCCTCGCGGGATGGATCGGCTTTGTTCTCAGCTCGGTTGTTCTCACCGTTTTGGAATACATCCGCTTGCGCCGCCCCCTCCATCGCAACCGGGTGCTATATTGGCTCGTAGCGTTAGTTTTGGTTGCCAGCGGCGAAGGTTTGCATTATTGGCGCGACGAGGCCGTGGCAGAATTGGGCTTGCCTCTGCGCCTGATGGGCGCGATGATGATGACGTATGCCCTGACCACCTATTCGCTGCCCGACCTCAAGAGCGTGGGGCGGCGGGCTATACTGGCCTTTGTCGTGGCATTGGTGCGTGTGATATTCTATCTGGCCGCCATTTTGGGCGCGGTGGCGGTATACCAGTTTATTCGGCAGACGTCGCTGAGCGAGGACCAGTTACTATGGCTCACTATTGCCGAAGGCGTCGGCATTGCTGTGCTCATGGCGCTGTTGCAAGTGCCGGTGCAGCGCATCATCGTGGGCGCGACCGAGCGTCTGTTATTCGGCCCCGGTTATGACGCTAATCGTGCGCTGCGCGACTATAGCCAGAGTATCAGCAACATCTTGCACATCGAGCGCCTTTCGACGGTCGCCATCGCTGCCATTGCCGATGTATTGGAGGTCGAACGCGGCGCGTTATTGCTGATCACCGAGCGAGACGACGGCGGCGCAGACGCGCGCGTCATCCCCGGCATGGGGGACATTCCGCCGATGAACGTCGGTTTTGCAGTGGATAGCCCTGTGTTGCGCACCCTACGCGATATGGCGCGCCCCCTGACGCAGTACGACATTGATATGCTGCCGGCCTTTCGAAACATGGACCACAAAGAACGTCAATGGCAGTGGGCGCTAAACGTGGAAGTATATGTGCCCATTCACGCCAAGCGCACACTGATCGGCGCGTTGGTGTTGGGCGCCAAACAGGCCGGGGAGCCGTATCAGGCGCAGGACCTAGACGTATTGAACACCCTGGCCGGTCAGACGGCCGTGGCCCTGGAAAACGCCCGTTTGTTTGAAGATCAGCGTCAGCTCAATCTGGAAATCAGCCAACTCAACGAGGAATTGACCGCCGTCAACACGCGCTTGCAGCAACTGGATAAGGCCAAAAACGATTTTCTGAACATCACGTCGCACGAGCTGCGCACGCCGCTTACCCAGGTGCGTGGATACGCCGACATCCTGGGAGAAATGATCGGCACAGATGACATAAACAAACCCTTCTTGCTCAAAGTGACCGGCAATATCCGCAGGGCGACCGACCGGCTAGAAGCCATCTATAGCGCCATGATCGACGTGTCGGCCATTGGCGTCGACGCACTGCAACTGCATTTTATCTCTGTACCGCCTCAAGTCATCCTTGTCCAGGCTGCAGCCAAATGGCAAACTGCGATCGAGGAACGCCGCCAGACGCTGGAAATGCGCGGGCTGGAACATCTGCCTTCTCTATCTTGTGATCAGGAACGGCTGACGCAGGCCTTTAGCAACCTGGTCAACAACGCCATCAAATTCACGCCTGACGGCGGACGGATCGAGATTTGGGGGCGGGTCGTACAGGGAACAGAGCCGGTAATCGAAATCGTCGTCGCCGACACAGGTATTGGCATCGATATCCAAGACCACGAGCTTATTTTTGAGAAATTCTATCGCGCCGGCAGCGTGGACCTGCATTCAACCGGCAACACCAAGTTCAAAGGGGCCGGGCCGGGCCTGGGGCTTTCCATCGCCAAAGGAGTGATCGAAGGCCACGGTGGGCGGATATGGGTCGAAAGCGATGGGCACGACGAAGAAGCCTGTCCGGGCAGTCGTTTCCACGTACTATTGCCGCTCAAGAGCGCCGTGTCAGACCCGGGTCGCCTGGCCAACCAATTGAGGAAAACGCGACCGGTAACGGGGTTATCGAAACGCCTGGGCGCGCCGTCCGATTCAGCGGAAAACGGTGAAACAGACGCACTGTGAGGAATCGAGCGCGCTACCGGACAAAAGACAGTCGTAACACCATGCCGCGCAGCTTGAACAAGAAGCGCAAAAACTGGAACAGGCAGCCGGACCGGGGAAGAAAGAATTGCGCGTCTTGATAAATAGTGAGGGCCTGCGAAAACCGACCGCGTCGAAATTGCATGAGGGCCAACATACGCAGGGTTTCCGCTTGCATAGCGCGCTCGTCCAATGGTTCGAACAAAAAAATGGCCTGCCGATAACAGGCCTCTGCCTCGGCGTAGCGCTTGCGCCGGGCATACAAAACACCCAGACTCCCCAACACTTGCGCTTCGCGCCGTGGTTCACCCAGTTGAGCAAACCAACGCCGGGCCGCCGCTAAAGCGTGTTCTGCCAACTCGTGTTTTCCGGCCCGCTGATAGGCTGCGCCAGCGTTGTTCAAATTCTCGGCGGCCTTGAGCGCGTCGCCGACCTCTTCAAAAATACTCTGGGCCAGCACAAACCGCTCCGCCGCCTGTGCGTATTGCCCTGCGGCAAACAGATGCCGCCCTTCATCCTCCAACGCTTGTGGACCTGGAGCTGGCTTACTCATACGACTTGGCAAACCGAGAACAGGTTTCCATATCTGTCCCCGGGCGGCTACAACGTAATATCTAACAGGCTGGCCGCAATGTTACGCAACCCGTCCGCCGGCACAGCGCTCAATGACATCGCCAACTGCACGTAACTCAAATTGGTTGGCTCTAATACAAAGGCGCGCACGCCAGGTGGCAGTTGGACAAACTGCTGCCACTCTCGGTCCAATCGCTGCTGTTCGCCGACCGGCCCGATCCCCTCGTCCAGAAAATGCGTCCAGGGGATCCCCAACGACTCGGCCAACACCTGCAACTCGACCAATGGGATCGGTTTTTCGCCCAGCTCGTATTGCGATAAGCGGTCGGCAGAAACGCCCACCTGCCTGGCCAATTGCGCCTGCGTCAGATTGCGTTCCAGGCGAACCTGGCGCACCGATGCACCGATGATGCGATGGCGCAGCGATAACAACTCTTCTCCCGGCAAGTCCTCGGCCGGAACACGCCCCGAAGGTTCACTGCCGTTCAACAACTGCTCTACCGCGACGTCCAGGTAATAAGCGAGCATCTCTACCTCAGGCAGCGAGATACCTCGCTCGCCCCGTTCCACCGCCGCAAGCGCGCCAGAAGACAGCCCGACGACCTGGCTGCATTCCTTGAGCGTCTTGCCGGCCTGCAAACGGGCCTGGCGCAGCGACACGCCGAGAATCTTTTGGCGTAGCGTCCATGCTACCGGTTGGGACATAGGTCTTCCTCCCTGGCCGAGCGAAAAGTGACGTTGCGACCCGGACGACATTATAGCATAATCGCCTACAGGCCACAAGGATCAACGACGCCGGGGATGCACCTTGTGCGTAGATCGGTTATAGTTTCCAGGCGATTGTGGTAGAATGGTATGACTATGGACCGCTACCCTATCCCCGCCCGCGAGACCCGCGTCGAGATCACCGTGGTCAACTCGCGCTTTATCGCCACCGCCGCGCCAGTGTTCAGCGTGGACGAGGCCAAAGCCTTCATTGCCCGCATCCGCGCCGAGTTCCCCGACGCAACACATCATGTACCGGCCTATCTCATCGGCCACGGCGCGACGGTGATCGCCCATTGCAGCGACGATGGCGAGCCATCGGGCACGGCGGGCCGCCCGGCGCTGGCCGTGCTGCGCGGCAGCGGCCTGGGCGACGCGGCTGTGGTCGTGACGCGCTACTTTGGCGGGACCAAGCTGGGCGCCGGTGGACTGGTGCGCGCCTATGGCGACGCCGTGCGCGAGGCGCTGGCCGCCCTGCCCCGCGCCGAAAAGGTCCCCACATACACGGTGATGTTTACAGTTCCCTATTCTCTCTTCGAGCGAGTTCGGCTGGCCGTCGCCGACCATCACGGTCAGATTTTGGACCAAGAGTTCGCCGCCGACGTGAGGGTGACGGCTCGTTTTGCCGTCGAGCGCTTTCCGGCGTTCCAGAACGCCCTGCGGGAATTGTCTCACGGCCAGTTGGAAGCCGAGATCGTCGCCGCTGTCGAGGCCACGATCATGCCCACCAGTGACCAGTGACCGGCACTTTTACAGTGCCGGTCACTGGCGTGTCATTGCCCCCGGCTGCGCGCCGTCTCGACCCGCCAGACCAGCGTGATGCTATCGCTGCCGACCGTCACCGTTTGCAGCGTGCTGTTGGGGCGGCGCTGACCAACTTGCTCCAGGCGGTTGGCGATGCGCTCGTTCCACTTGTCGATCCGCGCCTGCTCAAAAGCTCGCCCGTCGAGCTGCGCGTCCGACACGGTCGCGCTCAAGTGGCCTTCACTCACACCCAGATCCAGCCGGAAGGTCAGCGTATCGGTCCTGTTGCCGCCTACCCGGTCGCGTTGGGCGCTCACCGCGATGTATCCGTCGCGCAGGTCCACCACCATATCGTGTATCAGTGGATCGGCGATGGCCGCTTCAATCTCGGTTTGCAAGTCGGCCTCTGTCATGCTCGATTCGACGGTCAGCGAACCATCGGGGTTACGTTCGACCCGGACGCTGCACGCGCTGATCGCCAGGACGATGAGCAGTCCGCACACAGTCATCAATTGTTTGTTCTTCATTTTGCGTACCTCCTGAATCTTTTTTGGATGTGCACTCATTGTAGCTGAATTGAGGCTGGCAGCCCAGTCAACGCTGTCACGACCGAGGCTGAACCGCTTCATTTCATCCCGTGACAGACGTCATATCCCGCAATGACGGCGCTCACTGTTGCGTCAGGACCGGGTCTTGCTATAATGGGGATATGAAACGTCCTTCCCTCGAACCGGGCCTACTGCAAGTTTTCCGCCTCGTCGTCGCTGTGCGACTGGGCGTCCTCGTGTTGATGCAGTACTCCCAATGGCTCCGGCCGGCGCAGCGCCCCTTGCGTTTCCCACTGCCGGGAATCATCGAAACGACCTTGTTGCTGGGCTATCTCTCGTGGGCGTGGCTGTGCGAGCGTCTGGACCGGCTCTATTTGCCGCTGGCTCTGTTGGTCGCCTCGACCGCTCCGATAATGGAACATAACCTGTCTATCATCTTGCGCCTGCGGGCCGGCGTGGGGCGGTTGGCGCTCAATACCGATGCGTGGCAACTGTTTCTGGTGCTGTTCATCCCCCTGGTCTTGATCAGTTGGCAATACCATTTCAAGGCGGTACTGGTCTTTTGCGTCGGCACCGCCGCGTTCGAGCTGGCATTGGCCGTCCCACTGACCCTGGCCGGAGGGCTGCGCTGGGTGAGCGTTTTGAGCCTGGTGTTTGTGCGCACGACGCTGTTCACACTGGTGGGTTACCTGGTGGTGCGACTGATGGCCGTTCAGCGCGCCCAACACGAGGCGTTGGCTCGGGCCAACGTCCAACTGGCGCGCTATGCCACGATGCTAGAGCAACTCGCCGTCAGCCGCGAACGCAACCGTCTGGCGCGAGAGCTACACGACACCCTGGCCCACACCTTGAGCGGGGTGGCGGTGCAGCTAGAGGCCGCCAGCGCCCTGTGGGATAGCGACGCCGTGGCTGCCCGGTCGATGCTGGAACAATCGCTCCAGGCCACTCGCACGGGCCTGCAAGAGTCCCGGCGCGCCATCCAGGCGTTGCGCGCCGCGCCGTTGGAAGACCTTGGGCTGGCGCTGGCGGTGCGCCAGTTGGCCGAGTCGGCCGCGGCGCGGGCTGGCTTGGAGCTGGACTTTCGCGGGCCAGATCAGGTGAACGGCCTGGCAGCGGAGGTGGAACAGGGTGTGTACCGCATCGCAGACGAAGCGCTGCTCAACGTGGCCCGCCACGCCGACGCCCGTCGCCTGAGCGTGCGGCTGAACCCCACCCCGGCCCGGCTCACATTGATCATTGCCGACGACGGGCGTGGTTTTGATCCGCATAGCGTTCCGCCCGCCGCTCACTATGGTTTGAAAGGCATGCGCGAGCGGGCCGAGATGATGGGCGGCGCGTTAGAGATCGCCAGTCGTCCCGGTCACGGGACTACGGTCCGGCTAACAGTGGAGCGAGGCCCATGATTCGGGTGTTGATTTGCGACGACCAGGACGTGGTCCGCGAGGGGTTGCGGGCCATCTTGAGCACCGTCCCAGAGATCGAGGTGGTCGGCCAGGCTAGAGACGGGGCCGAAGCGCTGGAGCAGGTTCCTCACGTGCGGCCCGATGTGGTGTTGATGGATTTGAAAATGCCGGGGATGAGCGGTATTCAAGCCACCCGCGCCATTCGTGACCGCTACCCAGGCGTGCGCGTGCTGGTGCTGACGACTTTTGACGGCGACGAGTGGGTCTTTGACGCGATTCGGGGCGGCGCGGCGGGCTATTTGCTCAAAGATACGCCTCGCGCCGGCTTGATCCAGGCCATCAAAGACACAGCAGCGGGCAAGACGCCGGTAGACCCGGCGGTAGCCGGCAAGCTATTCGCCCAGGTGACACGGGCCGCCCCGCCGCCCCCCACAGCGGCCGCCCAGGCGCTGAGCCAGCGCGAAAAGGACGTGCTGCGCCTGCTGGCGCGTGGTCTCAGCAACGCCGACATTGCCGGGCGGCTTTACCTTTCGGAAGGTACAGTGCGCAATTACGTCAGCGCCATCCTGTCCAAACTGGAAGTATCCGACCGCACCCAGGCCGCCGTGCTGGCCCTGCGCCACGGCCTGATAGAGCCAGAGAGTGAGGCATGAGGAGTGAAAAGTGATGGAAATTATACCCGTTTTGAGCACGATTCGTTTTAACGACCAACAGTTGGGATCGCTCCGAACCGTATCATCCCGCCTGCGCATTATGCAACATACCACCCGGAACGCAGACGAGATCCCCTCGGACATCTGGGCCTATACCGAGGTGCTGTATACCTTTCAAACCCTGCCTGCGCCAGGGCAGGCGCCCCGTCTGCGTTGGGTGCAACTGCACAGCGCCGGGGCCGACCACGCCCTAGGCCATCCGGCGCTAGACGGCGTAATCCTCACCACCACCAGCGGCATCCACGCCGTCAATATCGGCGAGTACGTGCTGGCGCTGATGCTGGCCTGGGCGCATCGCTTGCCCGCGCTTTTTGATCACCAGCGTCGAGCCGAGTGGCCGCAGGGCCGTTGGGATCTGTTTGTTCCCCAGGAGTTGCGCGGGGCCAGCGTGGGCATCGTCGGCTATGGCAGCATCGGGCGCCAGGTGGGGCGCTTGGCGCACGCTTTTGGCATGCGCGTGTTGGCCGTGCAGCGCGGCGCCGACCGCACCGACCGTGGATACGTCGTCCCCGGCGTGGGCGACCCCGCAGGCATCATCCCGGAGCGCTTTTATCGGCCCGCCGAGCTGCGCGAGATGCTGGCTGAGTGCGATTACGTGGTGCTGGCTGTGCCGCTCACCGCCGCCACGCGCCACCTGATCGGCGCGGACGAGTTGCGGGCCATGAAACCCACCGCTTTTTTGATCAACGTTGCCCGGGGTGACGTGGTGGATCAGGCAGGGCTGATTCGGGCGCTGCAAGAGGGCTGGATTGGCGGCGCCGGTCTCGACGTCTTTGCCCAGGAGCCGCTGCCGGCCGACAGCTCACTGTGGCGTATGGAAAACGTCATCCTGACCCCGCACATCGCGGGGTTCACGCCCCACTATGACGACCGCGCCGCCGACCTATTCGCCGAGAACCTGCGCCGCTACTTGGCAGGAGAACCCCTGCTCAATCGAGCAGATGTCCAACGGGGATACTGACTGCCGCGGAAAGGGGGTGAGAGACGATGAACAGAATGTGGAAGCTAGTCGCCTTGCTTCTATTGACTGGCGTGCTGAGTGTCTGGCCCAAGTATCTGGCGGCCAACGACGCATCGCCTGACGAGGACACTTTTGTTTTCCTGCCGTTGGTGCTAGGGGGATGTGTACCCGACCGCGAGCCTGGCGATTACGTGGAAGAGATTATGTCGAGCGGGCAGACGCGCCAGTATCGCCTGCATATCCCGCCCAATTATCAACAGGACGCCCCGCTTCCGCTGGTTATCAACCTGCATGGCTACAACTCTTACGCCGAGCAGCAGGAGCGAGTGAGCGCGATGCCTGAAAAGGCCGACCAGTCCGGTTTCATCGCTGTGCATCCCGAGGCTCTGGGCGACCCTCAGACCTGGCACTTCGGCCCTGAAGCCGAGGCGACGGCCGACGTGACCTTTATCCGCGACCTGATCATTCATTTGCAAGACCAACTGTGCATTGACCCGGCTCGCATCTACGTCACAGGTATGTCCAACGGCGCGCAGATGACCCACCGGCTGGGTTGTGACCTGTCGGATTTGGTCGCGGCCATCGCCCCGGTGGCCGGGGGCTATCTCCGTACCCAGGCATGCAACGCCGTGCGTCCCCTGCCCGTGGTTGGCTTTCACGGCACAGAGGACAACCTGCTTCCGTATGAAGGCAGCCCGCTCTTTCTGCCCGTGCGCGATTGGGCAGCGGCCTGGGCGACGCGCAACGGCTGCAATCCCACACCCACGGTCACGTTCCAAAACGGAGACGTCACCGGCGAGACGTGGAGCAACTGTCAGGACAATGCAGAGGTAACGCTATACACCGTCGAGGGCGGGGGCCATAGCTGGCCGGGGTCCGAGGTTATGCCGCCCGACATCACCACACAAGACATTGATGCCACCGACGCCATGTGGGATTTTTTTCAAGCCCATCCAATGCCGTAAAAAGGAGAGGAAATGCTAGAGGACATTGTAGCTCAATGTCACGTGCTGATTGACAGTATGACTGTGGAACAACTGACCGTGGCGCTGGCAGCGCTGCGACGGGTCGGGCAGGGACGCGGCGCACAGGGCGGGTCGTTGGGCCGGCTGCTGGGCGTAGAGTTTACCGATTGCACACAGGGTCGCTGCACCTGCAGCGCCGAAATCGGCGAGCACGTATGGAACCCGCATCAGGCAGCCCACGGCGCATTCGTTTACGCACTGGTGGACTATGCCATGGGCGGCGCGGTGGCGTCGCTGCTGACCGACGCCCAGTCGCGCCCCGTCACCCTCGACATCCAGATGCGTTATCACCGACCGGCCCGCCGCGGACGCCTGACCGCTTCGGCCCACGTCGTCCAGCAGGGCGAGCAAATCGTCACACTGACCGGCCAGGTGCAGAATGAGACCGAGGAACTCGTCGCCACCGCCACAGGCGCCTATTTCGTAAAACGCGAAACGTGAAACGTGCTGCGTGATGCGTATAGCACATTACGCAACACGCAGCACGCAACACGCAACATGCCATGACCCTATCCGACCTGCTCACCCAACTCCGCTCCTCTCCCCAATTCATGCGCAACGTCACGGCCTGGGAGCGCTTGCCGGCCCGCCCGGCGCGTTACACCCCCTGGCCCACCGGTCTCGACTCGCGCCTGGTGGAGGCCGCCCGCGCCCAGGGCATCGAGCAGCTCTTCACGCACCAGGCTCAGGCGGTCGAGGCGGCGTTGCGAGGGGAGAACGTCGTCGTCGTCACCGGCACGGCCTCGGGCAAGACGCTGTGCTACAACTTGCCCGTGCTCAACACGCTGTTGCGCGAACCGTCCGCCCGCGCCCTGTATCTGTTTCCGACCAAAGCCCTGGCCCAAGACCAAGTTGCTGCTCTCGACACATTTCACGCATCACGTTTCACGCATCACGCCACCTACGACGGCGACACTCCCAAATCGCAACGCTCGGCGGTCCGCCGTCAGGCTCGCCTGCTCATCACCAACCCCGACATGCTGCACACCGGCATTCTGCCCCATCACACCCGCTGGGCCGACCTGTTTGGAAACCTGAGCTTCGTCGTCATTGACGAGATGCACAGCTACCGGGGCGTTTTCGGCAGCCACCTGGCGAATCTGTTGC
The DNA here is from genome assembly GCA_034435435.1 of Anaerolineae bacterium. Taxonomy (GTDB): domain Bacteria; phylum Chloroflexota; class Anaerolineae; order S140-20; family S140-20; genus DAOTXN01. Next base: position 50,067 of record DAOTXN010000035.1, read on the forward strand.
GGCGGCTGCGCCGCGTGTGCGCCTTTTACGGCGCGTCGCCGCGCTTCCTGCTGACCTCGGCCACCATCGCCAACCCGGCCGAGCTGGCCGAGCGGCTCATCGAAGCGCCGGTGACGCTGGTTGGCGACGACGGCGCGCCATCCGGCGAAAAACATTTCATTTTCTACAACCCACCCATCGTAGATGCGGCGCTCGGGATTCGGCGCAGCGCCACGCTGGAGGCGCGCGACATCGCGGCTCGCTTTCTCGCCGCCGACGTGCAGACGATTCTTTTCGCCCGCGCCCGGCTCACCGTCGAAGTGCTGCTAGGCTATCTGCGCGACGAAGCTGCCATCGCCGGGATCGACCCGACCCGCGTGCGCGGCTATCGGGGCGGTTATTTGCCGCTGGAACGGCGCGAAATCGAAACCGGGCTGCGCGAGGGCCTGGTGCGGGCGGTCGTCGCCACCAACGCGCTGGAATTGGGCGTAGACATCGGCCAGCTCTCGGCGTGCGTGATGGCCGGTTATCCGGGCACGATTGCCAGTACGTGGCAACAGGTGGGCCGGGCCGGGCGGCGGGCGGGCGAGTCGGCGGCGATTTTGATCGCCAGCGCCGCGCCGCTGGATCAGTTCATGGTGCGCCACCCAGAATATTTTTTCGGGCGCTCGCCGGAGCGCGGGTTGATCCAGCCGGACAACCTGGTGATTCTACTGGACCATCTGCGCTGCGCCGCTTTTGAATTGCCCTTTGAGCCGGGCGAAGGATTCGGCAGATTCTCTGATGCGCCTGCGCTGCTCGATTATCTGGCCCAAGAGACCCAAGAGTTGCATCGCTCAAACGGCAGCTACCGTTGGGTCGGCGATGGCTATCCGGCGGCGGAGATCAGCCTGCGCAGCAGCGGCCCGGACAACGTGTTGGTCATTGACTATACCAACGGCGCAGGTGTGGTTATTGGCCAGGTGGACCGGCCCAGCGCGCCGTCCATGGTCCACGATGGCGCGATTTATCTACATGAGGGACAACCCTATCTGGTCGAACGACTGGACTGGGAGCAAGGTCAGGCCGCCGTCCGCCAGACCGACGTGGATTATTACACCGAGGCCAGCGCCAGCCAGCAAGTGGAAGTGTTGGAAGAGTACGAACGAACCGAACCTCCAACATCCAATCCCCAATCCAAAATCCCCAATCCCCAATCCAAAATCCCTAATACCGCCTACGGTGAAATACAGGTGACATCTCAGGTCGTCGGCTATCGCCGGATCAAGCGCTACACGCACGAGACGCTGGGTTGGGGCGACGTGGACCTGCCGGAGCAGAAAATCCTCACCAGCGGAGCGTGGCTGTGGGTGGGCGGGGAGACGCTGGAGCGATTGTACGCCGAAGGAGTGTTGCCGACTCCCATTGATTATGGTCCCAACTGGCCGGCGCAGCGCGACGCCGCCCGCCGGCGCGACGGCTATCGCTGCCGGACCTGCGCCGCCCCTGAGCGCGAGAATCGCCAGCACGACGTGCACCACGTGCGACCCTTTCGCGAGTTCGGCTACGCACCGGGCGAAAACGACGCCCATTTGCTGGCGAATGCTCTGGACAACTTGATGACGTTGTGCTCGCGCTGCCACCACCGCGCCGAAACCGCGCAGCGCGTGCGCGGGGCGTTGAGCGGGCTGGCGCACACCCTGGGGCAACTGGCCCCCCTGTACCTGATGTGCGACCCGCGCGATTTGGGCAGCGCCGTCGAATCGCGCTCGGCGCACACGGGCGGCCCCACCATCACGATGTACGACCGCGCGCCCGGCGGCGTCGGGTTGAGCGTCGAATTGTACGACCTTTTTGGAGAGTTGCTGCGGGCGGCTCACGAGCTGATCGCGGGCTGCGGCTGTGAGAGCGGCTGCCCCAGTTGCGTCGGGCCGACGGAGGGCATGGCTCCGGATGCCAAAGCCAAGACGCTGCGGCTGATTGAGGTGCTGTTGAACTAAAAAGGTACCCACCAGGGGGGGACCTGGTGGGTACCACAGCCAAGGAAAGGAGGAGAGGTGTGATTGAGATGATGGGGCCCAAGGGGACCCCTCAATCAGGCACCTATCTGATCCCTAGTTTACTCAGATTAGCTCTCGCTCAAAAGTGCATTTCGTCACCAGTTTAATGTGACAGGTATCCCTTTCGGCGCGGCGCGTCATAGATACACATCTGGTTCAATCACATTTCCGAAAGAACATCACGTATTCGTCACGCATCGAATTCCGAATACCCTGAATGGGACGAACCATATTCCAAAACAGATCAAACCCAACCTCTTTGCCAAAACGGGCGAATTTTTCTTCGTGTCGTATACCACCGGTTTGTTTCTCGTTAGAGCCAATCACTACTACACAACAACGACCTGGCTTGAGCACTCGCGCCATTTCGTGAAAGATTGTCCGCATATCTTCAAAGTATTGCTTCACGCGGGATTTCACTGATTCTCCGCCGCTCAAGCCAACCATTGTCTCCTTGAGCTCATCTGTGTTATAGCCCAAGAATTCTAGCTGAGGTCTATCGTTTTCCGCATAGTCTATGGCAAAGGAATAAGGAGGAGAAGTAACAATACCATCCATTGAATTGTCGGGTATGTCGAGTTGACGAGCATCGGCCGTTCGCGCGTCAACCCTTCCTATCTCTAGCATCAGTTCCTCTCGGACAACCTGAAACTGTTCTATCGCGGCCAAATATCTGTCGGCAATGACCGGCAGTAGACCTTGGGCTGTCTTATTCTTGCGACGTGCGGCGTATCCCATTGCATCCAGGTAAGCCAGGAGAACGATATCTCGATATCTCTCTTGTTCCTGGCTTCCAATCACTGGCTTTACAGGCTGATAATCGGTGTCGAAAAGACTGGGCTGTAACACGGGCTTGTGGATAACGGGCATTTCTGATAGGCCAGTTTCCATAGCCGCTCGCAGTTCCTGGATACTCACTTGAAGGGCCTGGGTCTTGGCCCGCGTCATCAACGCGCAGAATGGACTGACATCTATACCGATAGAATGAATACCGTTGATAGCTGCCTCGATGCATAAACTCCCACTGCCGGCCATAGGGTCGAGGACTGTCTCGCCTTTTTTCACTCGAATTATGTTCAGAATACCTTTGACCAGTTGCCCGTGGAATTTCCCTCGATAGGGAAAGAGACCGTGAGTAGCATAACCTGTTTTGAATTGATTGGCGTCGAAAAAGGTCTGTCGACGGAGTGAGCTCGTCTTATCCACCTGCAATGGACTGCCCTGACAGACTTTGTAGTGGAAAGTTTCTTCACCATCCACATGAGAAAAAAAAGCCGACCTTTCAATCAGCCTCTCTTTGCTCTCTAATGTTCTCATCTCTCCATAAGCCATTTCAAGCTCCCATAACTGATTGGTGTTGGGAGCTAGTTCCAACCAATCGGGAAAGATGTTTCTGACAAAACCGCCGCTGTAGAAATGGTTGTTGCTCATTACACTTCCTCTAAAAAGCTCCACCCGAGTCTGTCAACTCGATTCGTTGGCGTTTGGTATGTTAAAGAAATGCCGGGGAACATAGTGTCTCACAATTTGCTCCAGCCTGTCAAGGGTCTTGAACACCAAAAAGTAATGACTCGCTTGAATCAGGTTCCTCAAGTCATTGCCGCCTCGTCTTCTCCACCCCACCCCGTCTGTCACTCGAATCAGCCGAGTGTGGGGATATTGCCTCTCTACTTCTTCAAGGATTAAACTCTCGACTCGCGATTTATCAGAAAGCTCTCGCGCTGTCGTTTCAAACAACCCTGACTCGATAAGGAGAAAAGGGCTGTCGATGTTTGGCACGACAAAGTCCATCTTTCTTGAGATACCGAACAGGCTAATTTCTCCTTGCGTGTACTGAACGCACGTCCGGTCTAAAAAATACGCGATTTGTTTCTCCAAGATGGCGCCCTTTTTCGCATCGTACCGACCCTTCAGGCCGATTCTGAGCAAACTGTCAACCAGTGCTTTGTGTTTGAGAAGCAGTTTCTGTTTGTCCAACTTTGCCAACTCAAAGGGCGGAAACCGACCTAGCAGTTCGGCATCGTTTTGACCATGGAGAAACAATTGTGCTAATTCCAGGGCAAACTGGCGATCTTGGCGAATTCTGGACAACACAACGTCTTTTCCCAGCGACTGTCCGGGCGGCTTGCCGCCGAGGGTTTTCAAAGTAATGATGCCGAGAAATCGCTCCTGAGAAATGCCCAAGATAGAGATGATAGCATTCAGTCCATGGTCAGAAAACTGTAAAACGTCGGCAATGTCCTCCAGCATCAAATCACCCGTTTGTCCCTTTTCCTCCAGGACATTCACAACTCTTTTGCGTTGTTCGAGTTCAGCGTTCACTTGTGCCTGGAGCTCGTCCGTGTAGAAAAAGTCTGTGAGTTGCGCCAAAATCTCATCGGCGCTTGGACGCGGGAACAGTAGCTGGGAATCTGGAAGCATACGAATGACCTCTCACAGGGTTGAATAGTCTGAACCGTACTTGATAGTGTAACACAAAAGCGTCACAAAGCAAAAAAGCCCAGCTTGTGCAAGCCGGGCTTTTTTGCCAGGTGATGGGCTAGCTCAGATACGGCTTTACCACCTCGACCACCTCGGGAAAATCAATCTTGAGCCGCTTGAGCGTCTCTAGCGTGGGCACGCCCTGGGGCGTCCAACCGCGCCGCTTGTAAACGGCGTCCACCAACCCTTCGTATTGCTTTTCACGATATTGGCGCAGCGCCGCCATCTTTTCTTCGAGCGTCATCCTGTCCGGCTCCACGCCGACCAACTCTTTGAGCTGCTTGTCGTAACGCTCGGCGCGGCTCTCGTACTCCTCTTTCGTCACCGGACCCATGGCCCGGTAGGGGCAATTGTCGTGCTGGCGCAGGCCGCCGCCCATGCGCAGGTTGAACACGCGCTGAAAGTTGTACACCGCCTCGGACATGGTGATGAGATCCTCTTTGCTCACTTCGCGCCCGGTGGTGCCGGCAAAAATGTTGACATAGTTCTCCACGTGCTCAGGCACCTTGGCCGGCTCGGCGGTTTTGGCATTGTCCTTAGGCGTAACGTCGTTCCAGGGCAGCTTGCACAGGCCGTTCAATCCGAACCAGGTGCGCCACATGGGGAAATAGTGCAGCGCCTCGGCCTTGTCTTCAAAGGTGGGCAGTTGCTTGTTGACCATATCCATAAAAATCAGCCAGGCCTCGTCGTGCTGGGCGCCCTTGTTGGTCATGCAATAACCGCCCTGCTGCGCCAGCGACTCTTTGGTGACGTATTCGGAGAACTCCATGCCTTTGTTCTCCATGCCGATGTCGGCCAGCAATTTAGGATCGGCCCCGTATTTGTCCGCGAACAGTTTTTTCATACGCCGCACGCCCTGTCCCACGATTGCGCCAAAGCCCTCGCCGCGCGCCATCTGGTGCAGCACCTCCAACGCGGCTTGGGCGTTGCCAAAGTTGAGCTTGATCCCGCCGGTCACGCTGTCGTCTATCAGGCCCGCCTCGTGGCACTCCATCGCAAAGGCGGTGGAGGTAGCGTAAGAGATGGTGTCGATGCCGTAGGTGTCGCAGTAAAAGTTTTGCTCGACGATGGCCCACGGCTCAAAAATGCCCAAATTGGAGCCGCAGCCGGCAATGGTCTCGTATTCGGGGCCGTCCACCATCACCTTTTGCCCCTTGTACGGGCCGGTTCTCAGCTCGTAGCCCTCGACCGCGTGCGAGCAGCTCATGGTGCAGCCGTACCAGCAGCCATCGGGCATGCCCTGGGTGAACCACTGCTCCCAGACCTTGGAGTCAATCTGGTGCGTGTCGGGGTGGGAGCCGAAACGAAAGTTGTGCGTGGGCAACAGGTCATAGTCGTTCATGATCTCGGTCAGGTTGCCGGTGCCCACCCGCCGCATGCGGCACTGCAGGTCATCCAGGTCGGCGATTTCCTTGTTGATGCGCTGGCCGTAGGGGCGCATGCGCTCCATGTCGGCGGGATGGTTGGTATCGCCGCGCATACCCGCGAAATGGACCACCAGCGCCTTGATTTTCTTGTCGCGGAAAACCGTGCCGACGCCGCCGCGCCCGGCCTGCTTGACGCGCACCGCGTTGCGGCGCGGATCGTACCAGCTAAAGTTGAGACAACCGATGCGGGTGTGCTCGGCGCCGACGCCCGCCGACACGACCGATATGCTGCGCTTGTCCTTTTCGTCCTGGGCAAACATGGCGGTCAGTTCCTCACCTATCAAGTGGGTATTGACCGACTCTTCGGGGGCTGTCTCGATAGTCACGCGGCCGTCGTTGCCATCCACGACCACAATCACGTCTTGCGCGGCCTTGCCCTGAATTTCGATGGCGTCCCAGCCGGCAAATTTCAGGTAGGGACCGTAATAACCGCCCACGTTGCTGTCCACTACGATATTGGTCAGCGGCGAGACCGTCACACAGATCGACTTGCCCGCGCCGGGGTAGAGCGTGGTTCCGGCGATGGGACCGGACGCGATGACGATCTCGTTTTCGGGGTCATCCCAGCGCGTGTCGGGACCGATGGCGTGCCACAGCCGCCACAAGCCAAAGCCGCGCCCGCCGATAAAAATTTCTTTCATCTCGGCGCTGACAGGACGAGCCTCGATGGTATTGTCCGACAAATTCACGTACAGCGTTTTACCGGCGTAGCCCTTGTCTACCGGCGTCAGTTGATAGGTGTACTCGGCAAGGATTTTGTGGGCCTGTTTCATTTCCACGGCTTGTTCCGCGAGCATCAAAATATCCTCCTTGTGTCAATCGGCTCCGCTTGCGAGGTGTGTGCTGGATGAGGGACAAACTCTCTCAGTTTAGGGTAACACAGAGAACGAGCCGGGGTCAAGTGACAAACATCGGGACGGGCAGGTGACGTTTATCTGTTCTGGCACGCAGAAGCGGAAGCGAGTATAATAGAGCCATCAGCAGTCAGCCATCAGCGGTCAGCCGTCAGACAAGAGTTGAAAGCTGAAAGCTAACGGGAGTAGAGCGATGCGGTGCGTTAATTGCGGGCAAGAGAATCTCGAAAAAGCACTGATTTGTTACTGGTGTGGAATGGATCCGATCACAGGCGAATCGCCTTATCTGGTTCTGAAAACCCCGTCTGCTCGCACCGAGGAGGCGCTGGCCGCACTCGGCATCGAGTTGCCGCCGCCCATCCAGGTCCCGCCGCCGATGCCCGTGCCCGAAATGACTGTCGGTCTGGAGCATCTGGCAGCGTCTGAGTTGGTTATGCCCGATTTGCCCGTCATCGAAATCACGCCCTCGCCCGAGATTCCGACAGAGGGCGAATTCGTGGGCGTGCGCCGCCGCCGGGCCAGCCACCGTCCGCTCGTGCGCGCTGCGCCGGTGCGAGCGGTGGCCACCCGCCCGGTGCTGCCCGTCTTGGGTCGCTTGCTGGTCTTTCTGGTCGGGCTGGGGGTGTTGTTCCTGCTCGGCTCGGCGCTGGTGACGGCCGTGGGCGCGGCCAGCCTGGGCAACGCGTTCTGCTTGCTGGGATTGTTGGGGGCGGCGGCTGTGTTTTGGCTGGGGGCGCTCCTGGCCCGCAGCGGGCAGCGGGCTGTGGAACGGGCCGGCGTGGTTTATGAACGGCTGGAGACGTTAGGCCAGGTTTTGCGCGAGGTGGCTCCAGGGGTGGTCAAAGAGCTGCCGGTGAACCTGCCCACCACGCTACCTGCGCCAGACCTGCCGGCGGCTTATAGCGAGTTGCGCGCACTAGCGGCGCAGGGTAACGAACCGCCGCTGGAGCTGGCCGTGGACTTGCTAACAGGCGCCCTCGCCAGCCTGGTGGCCCGCGACGACGTGGTGCTGGCCCGGCGCACCTACTCGCTGCACACACGCGGGCTGCTGGCGCGCGCCGGCACGCAAGAGGTCAATGCGCCGGTGCTCACCCGCCGCCGCGCCTACGTCGGGCCGGGCCAGTTGGAGGGACAGATCGTCCGAGTCTTGCGCACCGACCGCCCGATGACGGTTGAAGAACTGATGCAGGCGCTGGTCGGGTCGAGCGACCGCCGCCGCGCCCAACAATTAGTCCAGTGGGTCTACAAGACATTGGAGGAACGCCCACCCAACCTGGAGGCCCTGGCCTTGCCCGATGAGGCGCTGGTCGAACTGCAGCGCTACCGCGAGGCGATTAAACAGGCCGACCCCGAGTTGTATAAACTGCTGGAGGTTGAAATTCGACGCGGGTTAGGTGCAGTGGTGGGGCGGGCGGTCCCGTCGTCGCTGTTGGACCTGGCGCAGTATGCGCAGACAAAGAGGTCACTGAAATTACGGCATAGTGTATTTCGATAAAGCCAGACTGCCGCACTGTAATTTGCCGGTTTCTGCATCTTTGCCGACTAGCTTATATCTCGCAAGTAGTATGATTTGCGAAAGCCGGTCAGAATTGTC
>DAOTXN010000036.1:0-76223 GCA_034435435.1 Anaerolineae bacterium
CCCTGTGCAAGTTGTCGTCTCATCTTGACTACGTTGGAGTATTCTGCATCACGACAATCGCGATTTGGCTTGAACAACGATTATGGCGTTTTCTGGAGTGGAAGCAACTCACTATACCGTAATTTCAGATACACGGACACCGGCCTTTTGCTAGAGCCGAAGCAATTGCACGGGGTTTGAATCCTTCTGACCAGGACCGCGACCAGAGCGATGGCAAACAAAGACGACAAGAGAGCGGCTGACGCAAAAGCTATCGTCAGGAAGCGGCCGCCCAAAATGATCAAAATCACAATGGCAAACTCGCTACTCAGGAAAAAAATAGCGGCAAGTTTGCTCAGCGGTTTTGGCAAAAGGTCAAACCTGGCGACCGTTTGCATAAATTGTGGTATGTCCTGGCACTTGGTAAAGAACGAAGACGTAAAAACAACCCCAATGACTGTGCGGCAAAAAATCAACAGGTAGGATGGCAACAATTTCGGTCCCTCCATTAAGATCATAGTTGGTGACAGGAATGGAGCAAGGATGTCCTGTGAGGTTTAGTCATTCCCCGATCTTGACACTTGCGTGTAAAAAGGGTTATCGAGATATGTACCATTATACTGTTTTTTTTTTTTTTTTTGCAACCACAACTAAAGCAAAAATCAATCTACTTGACTTCTTAGCCTGACCGTATTATTATGAACCCCATCAAATCTATCCTGTGTATCTCAAACAAAAGAAGTGCCAAAGCAGAGCGCTGTGCGATGCCATGACGAGTATACCAGACGCGGATACATGAAAAGACTTGCTGTCACATTGACCGCGACGGGACTATGGTAACCAAGAGGCCGTCGCGAACCCAACGAGCTATCCCGTAGAGATGAATAATGGAGACGAAATCATTGAGACACGTTGAACCAAGCCCTTCACTTGATCATTGGTCATTGACCGTTGGCCGTTGGCTACTGCTCGCTGTCATTCTACTGGTAGGGGGCTACTTTCGCTTCACGGGCTTAAACTGGGATGAGGGACAGTGGATTCATCCGGATGAGGGGCACATGCGAATCATTACGTCTGTTATCAAGCTGCCGGATAGCTTTTCGCTCTACTTTGATACGCACCACTCCCCCCTGAACTCGCGTAATAGTGGTCAATCATATAGTTACGGTATGCTGCCTCTCTTTCTGACCCGTATGACGGCTGAATGGCTTGATGAGGGTTGCAAGGCATCGCCTAACGTGTTGAGCGCGGCCGTGGGGTCACTTTTGTTGGGGTCTGAGGATCAGACGTGCCGCCCCGGTACGTTCACCGGTGCCCGCAGTGCGGAGGTTGGACGGCTGCTGTCAGCGCTAGCCGACCTGGGAACTGTAGCGCTTATCTACCTGATCGGGCGACGGCTGTATGGAGAAACAGTGGGGTTGCTGGCCGCAGGCTTGGGAGCACTGACTGCCTTTTCCATCCAGCAGGCCCATTTTTTCACTGTGGATAGTACGGCCTGTTTCTTCATCACTCTTACCGCTTATTTTTCGGTACGTGCAGGACAATCACCGAAAACCGGTAGTTCATTGTGGCTCGACTTCGGGCTGGCGGGGCTGACCACGGGCCTGGCCATGGCTTGTAAGATCGACGGAGCGTTTGCGGCACTCTTTGTTGCGCTGGCCGGGGCGTGGTGGTGGTTACAGACTATCCACTCTCAAACCTCTCGCACTGCCTTTTCTGCTTTACGCTTTCCTCTGTTCCATCTTTTTCTCTCCGGTTTGTTGGCGTTGATTGCTTTCCGAATCGCCGAGCCCTATGCTTTCGAGGGACCTGGTTTGTTTGGCGTGCGTCCCAGTCCAGAGTGGTTCGAGCGGCTGGGTCAAATCGTCAAAGAGCAAAGTGGCGAGGTAGATTTGCCATCCGGACGGCAATGGACCAACCGTGCTCCTATCCTGTTTACCTGGATCAACATGGTCATCTGGGGCATGGGAGCGCCATTGGGTCTGGCCGCCTGGACTGGCTGGGCGGTGACAGGTGTGGAGTTGTTGAGGGGGAGGACCGTTCACCTCATCCTGTGGGCATGGGGGAGTTTGATGTTCTTGTATCAAGCCACCCGCTGGGTCAAGACCATGCGTTACACCCTACCCCTTTATCCCTTGTTTGTTATCCTGGCTGCCTATGGGTTAATTCGCTTGTGCCGTGCTGAGTCTCACTGGCGTCGCCGTTTAGGATTTAGCCTGACGGCTGCCATTCTCATCGGTGCGGCTATGTGGACCTATGCAGTGTTTTCCATCTACCAACGACCCCACACGAGAGTGGCAGCCTCGCGCTGGATTTTCACCAACATCCCAGAGGGCGTGACCGTGGCAAATGAGCATTGGGACTGGGGGCTACCGCTAAGAGTGGATGGACACGATCCTTTCGCCAGAGATTACCACGGGCTTGAGATGCAGCACTATAATGAAGATACGCCAGAGAAGCAGGCACAATTGTTTGACTGGCTGGATCAGACGGACTATATTTTCCTGGCCAGCAACCGGCTCTACGCCTCCATCTCTCGTCTGCCGTCCCGCTATCCACTGACAACAGCTTATTATCGGGCGCTCTTTGCTGGCGAGCTGGGCTTCGAGTTGGTCGCTGATTTTACCTCTTACCCAGCCATCGGTCCCTTTCAGTTTCCTGACCAAGAGTTACCTTATCCACTGATGGAAGCGGCCCACGTGCACCAGCGCCAACCGATAAGCGTGCCTCTACTCCCAGCTGAGGAAGCATTTAGCGTTTATGACCATCCTCGCGTGCTCATCTTTCGTAAAACCTCCACTTATTCCCGCCAGCAGGTGGAAGAAGTGCTAGGTGGAATTGATGTAGAACACGCGCAGCATGGCCTCACGCCAAAACAAGCGACCGCTGGCCTTTATCTCCTGATGGGCGACTCGAGGCTCTATGCTAGATTAACAGTCCTTTTCCTCGTTGGATTCCTCGTGCACAAAACTTATCGGAGAGAGGTGGTGCGGCATCAGGAAGAGAAAATGGAACAGCGCGACGCTTAGCCCCCCACAGTGCTTCAGCACTCATTCGCAAAAGACTTGTTCCGCATAGCCCCGCACGCTCAGAGTGATGGGCAAAAGCACGAAGGCAAGTGGCCCGGTCAGAGACATCGTGAGCCTCTGCCAAACGGCCGGCCACAGCGGCGGAGGCCTTTCTGACATAAAGCTTCCACAGCGTCTCTACCATTTCTCCACAATATCTCCACATTTTTCGAGTACGATGACGCCAAGATCGAATAGACAAAGGAAAAGCGAGATGAGAAAACGTCTGGTGAGTCTATCTATTATGCTGCTGGTTTCCGCCTGTGGCAGCGCCAAAACGACCGAAACAAAAGCGTCAATTGCGAGCCAGGCCGCCCAGGTCGCCAACACGCCAGCGATAGCCAGCTTGACCGACCCGGCCCAAACGCCCCAGGCGGTCGCAGAAGCAACCGCCAGCACGGAAGCGCAAGCGCCTGACCCACCGGACGCCACGACGGTCAGCTACCCCATCGTGGACACCGGCCAGGCCGCGTGCTACGCCGACAGCAATGCCATCACCTGCCCGGCGGCCGGCGCGGCCTTTTACGGCCAGGACGCCCAATTTGCCGGCAACCAGCCCAGCTATACGCTCAGCGCGGACGGGTTGACCGTTTACGACAACGTCACCGGGCTGACCTGGACGCAGAGTCCGGACCTCGATGGCGACGGCGACATCGACGCCGACGACAAGCTCACGTTTGCGCAAGCCCAGGCTTATCCCGACACGCTCAACTCCCAGGCCTACGGCGGCTACACCGACTGGCGGCTGCCAACGATCAAGGAGCTTTACTCGCTGATCGATTTTCGCGGCGGGGACCCCAGCAGCTATTCAGGCAGCGACGCCTCTGCTCTGGTTCCATTCATCGACGCAGACTATTTTGCCTTTGGCTACGGCGACGCCGCCGCCGGCGAGCGGATCATCGACGCTCAGTACTGGTCGAGCACACAGTACGCCGCCGACACGCCGGATGACAAGGTTTTCGGCGTGAACTTTGCCGATGGACGCATCAAAGGCTACCCGAGCACCCTGGCGGGTGGCGGGCCCTTTGCCGCCTACGTCCGCTTTGTTCGCAGCGACGCCGATTACGGCGTCAACCAGTTCGCCGACAATGGCGACGGCGCTATTACTGATGTCGCCACGGGCCTGATGTGGACGCAAGCCGACAGCGGCGCAGGCTTGAGCTGGGAAGAGGCGCTGGCCTGGGTCCAGACCATGAACTCTCAGAATTACCTGGGCTACAGCGATTGGCGCCTGCCGAACGCCAAGGAATTGCAGAGCATTGTGGATTACAGTCGTTCTCCCGATACGACCGGTTCCGCGGCCATTGACCTGCTCTTTACCAGCACCCCGATCATCAATGAAGCCGGCCAGGCCGATTATCCTTTCTATTGGGCGTCAACCACGCATGCCTCTTGGGACGCTCGTGGCATGTATGGGGCCTACGTCGCATTCGGCCGGGCGCTGGGTTACATGAACGGCGCATGGATCGACGTTCATGGCGCCGGCGCTCAGCGCAGCGATCCCAAAGAGGGCGACCCCGCCGACTGGCCTTATGGTCACGGACCTCAAGGGGATGCGATCCGCATCCATAATTATGTTCGATTGGTTCGAGGCGGAAATGGGGCGACGAATCGCCAAGTATATTTGCCACTGGTCACGCTCTGATGTCCAAGGGCGACGCTGAAAATGGTCAACACGATACGAGCAAAAGTCAGAGGAAAAGAAAGATGGGAAAATATCTGGTTGGTTTATCCATCATTGTGGCGCTGGTTTCCGCCTGTGGCAGCGCCAAAACGACCAAAACACAAGCGTCAATAGGGAGCCAGGCCCAGGCCACTCAGGTCATCATCTCGCCGGCGCCGGCCCAGGCGACCGGCCCGACTCAAACGCCCCAGGCGGGTGAGGAAGCAAGCGCCGGCCCCAATCCACCGGCTGCCACGCGCACGCCTTACCCGACCCAGACCCTCTATCCGACGTACACGCCGCGGCCCACAAACACGCCGGTAGCCACAGCGACACCCACACCGACGAGCGAAGAGACGACGTCGCCGGCAGAGACGCCCGCAGCGACTTCCGCTCTCGCGCCGGCTCAAACGCTGCCGGTAAAATCAGCTACAGCTTTAACCGTGGAGCTGACGCGCATCCCGGATCCCGATCCTGCCCCGCCGCTCACCATCCTGGTCAGCGCAGTCCGCATTGCCCAAAACGGCTACTACCGGGTGACAGGAACGATCCGCAACGATAGCTCTGAAACTTATGGAGGCATTGGCGTGATCGCCACGTTCTACGAAGAGGAAAAACCCTGTACCGAACGTCAGGTCACCCGGCGAAAACCGGACGGGACCGAAGAAACCGTCGCCGAACAGGTGTGCGATTACAACTGGCACGGCCCGGTCAAAGTGTACGCCGCGTGCGCGTTGCTGGAGCCGGGCGCGGAATGCCCGTTCAGCCTCGAAATCTACGCGGAGGATTACGTGTCGTACATGTTGCACCCGGAGGGCGCCCCGGTCGCGTACAGCCAACCGGCAAACCTTGCTTTGAGCCATCTGAATGTGTACAATAACGGCCTCGGTTACGTGCGCGTCACGGGCAGCGTGACCAACGCCAATTCCTTCACTGTCAGAAACGCCAAGATCACCGGGACACTGTTGGACGCAGCGGGCCAAATCGCCAGCCTGGCGTCCATCGCTGTGCCGGGCGAACTCGCGCCGGGAGCCAGCGCGTCGTTTGATTTGCGCATCGAGTACGAACCCTATGCCAGCTATCAGTTATCCGCCCAGGCCATCCAAAAGTAAGGCTGTCCAGCGCCGACGTCGAGGATTTGGCATGAACATGTTGATCGTCGCTGCCATCATGGGCTGGCCGCCGTCCAGTACTCCGAGCAGAACCAGATTCTGCCAGCCGAAACGCCGGACCCGTCGCCGACGCTCGTCTCCCTGGCTGCGGCTCTCATCGTCGTGACTTTGCACCCGACGCCCACGAGCACTTCGCCGCAGACCGCTTTGCCCTTTACACCGACGGCGCTGCCCACCTTTAGCGCCACACCCACGCAAGCGCCGGCACCCGCGTCTACACCCATCGTCACCACGTCCTGGCCGATCACCCAGGTGCTGGGCTTTTCAACCCTCGGGTGGCCCATCACTGCCTATCCATTCGGGGACGGACCCGTGCGCATGGCCTTCGTCGGCGGCATTCACGGGGGCTACGAGTGGAACACCATCCTCCTGGCCTACGAGGCCATTGATTATTACACCGCGCACCCGCAGCACATCAGCGCCACGGTCAGCCTCTACGTCGTACCCGCAGCCAATCCCGACGGGCAGGTGCGCGTCGTGGGCCACGCGGGGCGTTTCACGGCTGCCGAGGCGCTCACCGACACGGTTCCGGGGCGCTTTAACGGCAACGGGGTAGACCTGAACCGCAATTGGGGCCAGAACTGGGATGTCGTCGGATTTTGGGGCAATCAGCAAGTCAGCACCGGGGACGCGCCGTTTTCAGAAGTCGAAACGCAGATCTTGGCTGCGCAGTATGGATGCTGTCGTGTTCTGGCACAGCGCCAGTCCTGGAGTGTACGTGGCCTTTTGCGACGACGTGTATCCGCCGTCGCAGGCGCTGGCCGCCGTGTATGCCCAGGCCGCGCAATATCCTGCCTACGAGGGCTTTTACGATTATGCTATCACCGGCGAAGCGACCGATTGGCTGGCCTGCGCGGGTGTGCCCGCCATCGCCGTGGAGCTAACCAATCATAGCGACACCGACCGGGCGCAAAACCTGGCCGCTGTGCAGGCCGTGATCGCTGCGTACAGCGACGCTGGAGGGCCGTGAGGTCCGCCGAATCAGATGATGGCGTCGTTCACCCCGGCCAGTTGGCGCAGAATCTCTAACTGTCCGACGTGGTAGGTCTTGCGCCGCTGTATAAAACGGCAACCGAAAAAAACACACTTTTCACTGCGACAGCGTGACATCCGTCACTTGACCAGAACCCCCGCCCACGCTACAATTCGATCAACGCACAAAGCTCCAATATCCGATCTCCAATATCCAAATTTCTCAATAGGAGGACCTTGATGACCCACGATCTGCGGAACCGGCTCAAAATCTCTCAAGCTCGTCTGGACGAAGTGAACGCGCTGCTGCTCGACCCCGACAGCCGCGTGGTCAACGATCTGCTGGCCGTCGTCGAAAAGCACGGCGGCGTGCAGGAGATTAACCACAAAGCGACCGAGGCCCGTAGCCTGCCCAATCTGCTGGGCCGCCTCAAAGCCAGCGGCTCGCCCTACCTGGCCGACCTGGAATGGCTGGCCGAGCAACGCGACCAGGGCGTGTTCATCTCCGTGGCCGACTATCGCCGCAAGGTGCTTGGCCCCAAAGCCGACGGGATGACCTTCAAAGACGAGCTCGCCGTCACGCTCGAGATCAGCGCGCTGCAATACTTTCCCTGGCTCATCACCCAGGCCAAGCAAGCCATCGCCAACGGCGAGCTGATGCCGGGGCGTTTTATCCGCGTGCGCAAGATGAAAGAGCAAGAGGCCGACAACGGCGACATCTTGGCCGTGGCTGCGGCCATGCAGATCGTCGGCGCCAGCTACGTCGAGACGCTGGACACCAAAGGCGCCGACGGCTCCAACGTGCACCTGGGCGGCCCGGCCACCATCACCGGCTATTTCGGCGGCATCGGCCAACCCAACACCTACGCCCTCAAGTGGCTAGACGAATTCCTCTACTATTACACCACCTACGGCGTCAAGCAAGTGCTCAACATCAACCCCGGCACGGTGCTGTTGGGCTACCTGCTGCACAAGCTGGGCGTGGACATCGAGTTCAAAATTTCAGTGTTCATGGGCAACGACAATCCCTACGCCGCGCTGTGGACCCTCATCGGCGCGCGGCTGTTCGCCCGTGACGACGGCAGCACCTCGCTCATCGGTTTTAACTGGAGCAACTCGGTGAACAACGAGACCATCGAGATCACCGCCGAGGTGCGCCGGGCGTTGGGGCTGGAAGACGTGGTGCGCTTTGAGCACCACATCACCGAGACCTACAAGAGCATCGTGCGCCAACCCTACGACCGCACCGCCGAACTGGTCGAGTTGGCGGCCAGTGTGCCCAACATCTCGGCCAAGCACGAAGGCGGCAATCCCGAACTGGACTCGACCCGCGAACACCCGTCCGACATTCTCGACTATTTCCGAGACAAAACTGAGGTGCTCGAATCGGGCGACTGGGCCAACCTGGAGCGCAACTACCTGGACAAGCATGCTGCGGTCAATCGCACCGCCTGGGCGCTGACCGAGAACGGGCTGTCGTTTGTGGCAGCGCGTAATTTGCATCGGTGACCAAGGACCCCTTTGGGCGACGAAGGACGAAAGCGCTTTGTCTCGTGCTGTTGGCTTGTTCGCTGACAAATGGAGCCGTCGGTTGCCGTTCCGGCGGGGTGACGGTGCGCTCATGGGACGACGCCGTCGCGTATGCCCAGGACGAGCTGGCAAAAGCGGGTGATCTGGAGGGGCGGCTGGAAGGCTATGCCGAGACGGCCGCCCGTCTCAGCGCCCAGATCGACGTGGTGGAGCAGTCCCGTCCGGCGTTGGACGCGATCCAAAAATTGCGCGGCGTGAACGTGCCGCTGGTCGGGGATGGCTGGCAGATTTTACTGGCGTTGCTCAGCCTGGCGACGGTGGACGGCGCGAAAATCCTCGCCAGACTGGAAGAGGTTCTGCGGGCGCTGGCCGAGCTGAAGGAAAGCCTTGACAACCTGAACGGTCTGACGGATACTGCCGATGCGCTGCGCGCCTTTCGCAACGAGCCGACGCCGCGCACACTGGCCGCCGCCGCAGACGCGAGCGCCACGGCGACGCCGGCGTTGAGTCGGCTCCAGTCCGACCTGAGCCGGGTGCTCAAGCCGCTCAAAGACGTGGCCGGCAACTTGAGCGGACTGGTCAAAGGGCTGCAAAGCGCTGCCGATGCCCACATCCCGCTCGTCTCAGACGCGGCTCGCACCGCCGCCGAGCGCATCGGGCCTATCGAAGGGCCGCTCGTAGACCTGCGCGACGGCTTGGAGCAACTGCACCTCAACATCCAAGCCGACATGAAAACATTGGAAGACATTCAGGAGGTTACTCATCGGGCGCAACAACTCGGAGATTAATTTAGGTAGAGTAACACCACACTGCATCACCGCATGATATGGAGGATCACGCATGAACATCAAAAAAACAGCACCGTTGATACTGTTCCTAATCTGCGCTTCCCTTGCCGCCTGTGGCTCTAAAGAAAAGCCTGACACGTCGAAAAAACTTGCCACACTGACCCTGGAGCGCGACGCTCCGTTTGTGGAACAGGCGTATGATGCAGACGGCGACCCAGTCATAAAACAGGTCGGAAGCGTGCCCAAAGGGGCTACGTGCAGCTTTGACGGCAAGAGCGTATGGGAAGGCTCTGATCAAGGTCTGTACGCGGCGGTTCAAGATTGCACCTTGAACGGCGTAAATCACGGCAGTGGAGCGGTCAGCATTGAGCGGTTTGTCGAGACCGACGAATTGCGCAAGCTTTTTAAACGAGACTGAGCATGCTGGCTCGCGGTAGAGCATGACGACAGGAATAGCAACCATGAAGATCGCAATCGCAGGAAAAGGCGGGGTGGGCAAGACGACGCTGGCGGCGCTGCTGGCGATGATCTACGCCGAGGAGGGGCGGCCCGTGCTGGCGATAGACGCCGACCCGGCCGCGTGCATGGCCGATGCGCTGGGCTTGCCCGACGAGCTGGCGGCTCAACTGGAACCCATCAGCGAGATGGAAGACTTGATTTATGAGCGCACCGGGGCCAAACCGGGCGCATCGGGCGGCTTTTTCTCGCTCAACCCGCGCGTGGACGACCTGCCCGAGCGCTTTAGCGTGACCCATCGCGGCGTCAAGCTGCTGCGTATGGGGGCCATCGACCTGGGCGGGTCGGGCTGCATCTGCCCTGAAAGCGCGCTACTCAAGGCGCTGGTGACGCACGTCATCCTCTACCGCGACGACGTGCTCATCCTGGATATGGAAGCCGGGCTGGAGCACCTGGGCCGGGCCACCGCCAGCGCCGTGGATGCTTTCATCGCCGTGGTCGAGCCGGGTCGCCGCAGCCTCAACACCGCACAGCAAATCGCCATGCTGGCCGGGCACATCGGCGTCAAAAACACCTACCTGGTCGGCAACAAAGTGCGCAACGCCGCCGACCGGGCCTTCATCGCCGAGGGTGCAAGAGACCTGCCTGTGTTGGGCTATTTGCCCTTTAGTGTGGAGGCCATCGGCGCCGACATGCGCGGCCAGGCTATTTTCGACGCCGCCCCCGACCTGGCCACCGCCGCCCGTGACATCGCTTCGAAATTGGAGAACCACCCAGACCCCCAGACCCCAAGTTTATGATCTTGTTTTCTTGGTGACTGGGTGTCTTGGTGGTAAACTGGTAAAGGGAAATGACCTCTTTTCAAGTTCAACAGTGGCTGCGAGAGGGTATCGCCGCCGCCAAATCCGGCCAGATCGCCCGCGCGCGCGATGTGCTCATGCAGGTCGTCAACGCCGACGAATACAACGAGCAGGGCTGGCTGTGGCTGAGCAGCGTCGTCGATACCGACGCGGATCGTGAAATCTGCCTGGAGAACGTGCTGTCCATCAATCCCGAAAACAAATTAGCCAAGTCGGGGTTGGTCCATCTGCGCAATCGCCGCCTGACCGCCGCCGCTTTGCCCCCGGCGCCGGAACCTGAACCGGCGCCCCAACCTCCCGCACCGAGCCAGGGCATGAAGGCCATGCCCACCGGCTGGTGGAGCCAGCCGCAGCCCTCCCAGCCGACACTCGAACCGGACGTACAAGATCGCCTGTCCGCCGCTGCCACACCTGTCAAACCAACCGTTGAACCGGCCGCCGAGCCTGCCAAAGCGCCTCAAAAAGAGCGCCGTCGCCGTGAATTCTCGCTGCGTCCTGCGGTCATCGCGATATGTCTGTTACTGGGCCTGGGGGCGGCTACCGTCGCCGCGCTGGCATTGCTGCAGATCGGCCCATTTAACCCTGGCGACCAAACGTACATCCAGGCCATGCGTCCGCTGTTGGAAGAGTATGATAACTGGTGGGCTGGGCCTTACGGCGCGCTGGTCGGCGAGTTGAATAGCCTGTGCGGCCCCGACGCCGACGGCTGGACCAATCGGGATGTGTTGGTCGTGTGCAGCCAGCAGCCGGCGCTAGACTGCTCGTTACTGGCCGCCCACTGTGGAACCGATATCGAGGCTATGCGCGAGCGAGTGAGCACTCTATCGAGCCAGGCGCAAACGGCCGGCAACGCATTGTTTGAAGAGCTTACCGCCACCCTGCCTCCTGACGACGTCGCCGTGGCGCACCGGCGCTTCCTCGACTGCCTGGCAGCGCAAATCACCGCCGCAGAGCAGACAGGTGCGCTGGCGCAGGGTCAGGCGCCCACCGGCCCAGTTCCCATACCGGTTTGTCAGATATTCCCATTCGCTGAAGCGGACGTGCGAGCCTCCGTCGGTACACGCTGAATGCCAGCGCACAGCGCATCTACTGTGCAACAAAGCTGAATCGCGTTACAATACCGGCAAAAGTTAACCTCATTTCACCAGATAGATAGGAGTGAATAAATGTCTCAACCCGATCTCACCTCACACTTTCTCGAACTGCTCCGGCGCGCCTCCACCGACCTGCGCCCCGACATCGAGAACGCCCTGCACGCCGCCCGCGAACGGGAAGCCGAAGGCTCGGCCGCCCAGGGCGCGCTGGACACCATCATCAAAAACGTCGAGTTGGCTCGCCAGAAATCTACCCCCATCTGCCAGGACACGGGCACGCCCATTTTCTACATCTATTACCCCGAAGGCTGGAGCACCCTCCAGCTCAAAAAGCAAATCCGAGCCGCCGTCGCCACGGCGACCGAGCAAGCTTACCTGCGTCCCAACGCCGTAGACAGCATGACCGGCAAAAACAGCGGCGACAACCTGGGCGACGAGTTCCCCAGCCTTCACTTTCACGAATGGGAAGAACCGTATCTCAAAGTGGACCTGATGCTCAAAGGCGGCGGCTGCGAAAACGTGGGCATCCAATACAAGCTGCCCAACGCCAAACTGGGCGCCGGGCGCAACCTGGAGGGTGTGCGCCGCGCCGTGCTCGACGCCGTACACCAGGCTCAGGGACAGGGCTGCGCGCCGGGCATCATCGGCGTGGCCATCGGCGGCGACCGGGGCAGCGGCTACACCCGCAGCAAAGAGCAATTCTACCGCGACCTGGACGACAGCAACGAAAACCCCGAGTTGGCCGGGATGGAAGAGCGCCTAACCGGGGAGGCCAACAGCCTGGGCATCGGCCCGATGGGCTTTGGCGGGGAGACGACCGTGTTGGGCGTCAAAATCGGCGCACTGCACCGCCTGCCGGCCTCCTACTTTGTCACCGCCAGCTACATGTGCTGGGCCGACCGTCGCCGCACGCTGATTTGGCGCGACGGTGAAATCGAGATTAGTTAATTGGAGATTAGTTATTGGAGATTCGCGATGGGGAGACACGACCCAAATCCCCAATCTCTAATCTCTCAATTACCAGGAGCACACCAATGGCAACCTATCACTTGAACATCCCCATTTCTGACGACCAGATCAAACAACTGCACGTCGGCGACCAGGTCTTCCTGAGCGGCGTGATGGTCACCGGGCGCGACGCCGCCCACACCTACGTGATCGATAACTTTGTCAAGACCAATGGTCAACCTCCCGCGTCTGAAGCAGCGCTGTACGAGGAGTTGAAAAAACTGCTCAAGGGCAGCGCCATTTACCACTGTGGGCCGGTCGTGCGGCAGGACGAGGCAGGCAAGTGGCACTTTGTGGCTGCCGGACCAACCACCAGCAGCCGCGAAGAGCCGTACCAGGCCGACGTGATGGGGCATTTTGACGCCAAGGCCGTCATCGGCAAGGGCGGCATGGGTCCCAAAACACTCAAGGGCTGCGTAGACCACACGTTTGTCTATTTGCACGCGGTGGGCGGCGCGGCCACACTTATCGCCGACGCGGTCAAAGAAGTGCTGACCGTCTACAAAAAGGCCGAGTTTGGCGTGCCGGAAGCCTTTTGGGTCATCCGCGTGGAAGATTTCCCCACCGTGGTGACCATGGACGCCCACGGCAAGAGCATCCACGCCGAGGTGGAGGCGGCGTCGAAAGAAAAACTGGCCGCGTTGTTGGCGTGAAGCGTTTCACGTTTCACGCCGTAGGAGAAGCACGATGGACAAGAAAGGTCAAATCCGGGTCGGCGACGTGACCGAGGACACTCTGTGGTACGTGGCTTGCTGCGCCCAAGTGGATGAGAGCGCCGAGGTGGCGCAAGCCGGCAAGCTGCACGAAGACTGGATGCGCACCATGCTGACGCGCGGCGGGATGTACGCCAAGGTCGTCCTGGACGGCGACGAGCCGGTTGGCTTTTTGTTCCTCGTGCCCGTCGAGCGCACCGCCTGGTACGTTTCTGGCGCAAATCTGCTCACCCTGCAGTGTATGAACATCGAAGAAGCCTACCAGGGGCGCGGGGTCGGCGAGCTGATGTTGGCCGCCGCCGAAGGGACCGCGCGCGCACACGCCAAAGGCCTGGCCGTCATCGCTTACGACCCCAGCGATTGGTTCATGCCGGCGCACTTTTTTTCCCACCACGGCTATCACGAGGTCGAACGGCGCGGCACGTCGGTGCTGATGTTCAAGCCCTTTGCCGAAAACGCCCGCCCACCCGCCTTTATCCCGCGCCAGTATCGCCCGCCGCGCCTGGTTCCCGGCCAGGCTATCGTCGAGGCCTTTTGGAGTCCCCAATGCCTGACCACTGCGCTGGACATCCTGCACGTGCGCGAGGTGTGCGCCGAGTTTGGCGGGCGTGTGACGCTGCGCGAATTGAACGCCGCCATGCCCGGTATGCGCGAGCGTTTTGGCATCCCGCGCACGATTTTTATCAACGGCGTGGAAAAGGGCTGGGGCTACGAGCTGCCTCACTTGGGCAGTTTCGACGGGGCCGAGCGCACCTGGAGCCACGAAGCGCCCAAGCAGTGGCTGCGCGAGCAGATAGAGACGGCGTTGCGTGAAGCGTGAGGGGTGAGGAGTGAGGAGTGAGGAGTGACGATGCGGGCGATGGTGCTGGATGAGGCGCGGCCGGTGGACGAAAACCCGTTGTATGCCGCTGACTTGCCCATGCCGGAGCCGGAAGCGGGGCAGATTCGCGTGCGCGTGCACGCCTGTGGCGTATGCCACACCGACCTGCACGAGGTCGAGGGCGAGTTGGATGTCCCCGGCGGATTGAGCGGCGTCGAGCGATTGCGCCCGGTCGCGCCCGGACATCAAATCGTGGGCGTGGTGGACCGCCTGGGACCGGGTGTGACGCGCCACAAATTGGGTGAGCGGGTCGGCGTGCCGTGGTTGTATGCAAGCTGCGGCCAATGCCGCTATTGCCTGCGCGGCCAGGAGAACCTGTGCCAGGCGGCCCGTTTCACCGGCTATCACGTCCACGGCGGCTACGCCGAGTACACGGTCGTGGGACAGGATTTTGCCTATCCCATCCCCACCGTTTTCAGTGACGCTGAGGCCGCGCCGCTGCTGTGCGCCGGCGTCATCGGCTACCGCTCCCTACGCCTGGCCGGCGTCCAACCAACCCATTCCCAATCTACCCATTCCCAGCCTGCCCATCCACCCATCCTTGGCCTGTACGGCTTTGGGGCCGCCGCTCACATCTGTCTCCAAATTGCCCGACATTGGGGCTGGGAGGTGTTTGCCTTTACCCGCAGCCCGGGCCACCGCGACCTGGCGCGCGCATTGGGCGCGGCGTGGGTGGGCGGCGCGGAAGACCCGCCGCCTGCGCTCCTCGACAGCGCCATCATCTTTGCCCCGGCCGGGCGGCTGGTGCCGCAGGCGCTGCGCGCCCTCGACAAAGGCGGCACGCTGGCCCTGGGCGGCATCCACATGAGCGACCTCCCGCAGATGCCTTACGCGCTACTGTATCACGAGCGCACCGTGCGCAGCGTGGCTAACAGCACCCGCGCCGACGCCCAAGAGCTGCTGCGGGCGGCGGCGGAAATCCCCGTGCGCACCACGGTGCAAGCCTTTCCATTGGACGAGGCCAACCGCGCGCTGCACATGCTCAAGCACAGTCAACTCGACGCCTCCGGCGTGCTGGAGATCCCCCATTGAACCACCGACGAACTATGGCATGGTTGCTCCTGTTTCTGACCTTATTCGTCGCGCCCGGCTGCGACCGGACGCCTGACCCCACATCCACACTGGCGGCGACGCTCACGCCAAGCCTGTCGCCTACACCGTCGGCCACGCCCACTCCGACCCCAACCGCCACGGCGCCCCCCACCCTGACGCCCACACCGACGGCCACGCCCATTCCCCCGGTTCGCTTGAGCATCGAGTTCCCCAAACCGGTGAATGCGCTGGAGCCGGCGCCTATTCGCGCCCTGGTCGAAGAGCCGCCGGGGATAAACGCCAACGTGCAGTTGAGCGCGCGGGTCATCGACGCCAACGACGCGCTGTACGCCACGTTTGGGATGCACCTGGAGAGCCGCGACGGCTGGTGGGTGTCTGACGAGCCGCTGCAACTGCCGCTAGAGCCGACGCCGTATCCGGGCGTGTGGCACGTCATCATCGACATCCAGGCCGACCTACCGGTGCGCGGCTACCGCGACCGGGTCTTTACCCCGCAATGGGTGCCCTACCACGTATTGACCGCCACGCTGCCGACCGGCGTCGCTTTGCACGTACCGCAGGCCTTTGGAGAAATTCGCGCCCAGGGCGACACTGTTGCCGGGCTGCATGCCTGGCAATACCGCGATTGCGAGGTGACGCTGGCGTGGGCCCCCGGTCCCACCGAAGACCTGCTATACGACAACGCGCTGGTTATGGCCGAATTGCTGCACGACCCACAATACGAAATCAGCCTCGAGAGCAGCGAGGAGTTGACGTGGGGAGAGGATGAGTGGACGGCGTTTCTTTTCTTCGAGCGCTGGCGCGGCCAGCGTCAAGACGCGCCCGCCGAGACGCTGGTGGTGCAGGGGCCAGATTTCAGGCTCTATGCGCTGCGCATCCGCACCCTGGGCGGAAGGGATATTCATCCCGTGTGCCGGGATGTGCGCAACACGCTAGGCTTTATGAGTGAGGAGTGACGAGTCACTCATCACTCCTCACTCCTCACCTCAATAAATCAAAACCGGCGTGCCGACGCGCCAATTGCTGCGGATATAATCGTCCTCGTAAGCGCCGATGGGGTGCGTCCAGCGGTAAATCCAGCGCGCGGCGTCAATCGAGACGTTCACACAGCCGTGGCTGCGCGGGACGCCATAGTCATTGTGCCAGTAAGTGCCGTGGATGGCCCGCCCCTCCAGGTCGAAAAAGGTGTCCCATGGCACACCGGGCAGGTCAAAGTAATCGGGTGAGTTTTCGTCTTCTCCCACCATATGGCGCGAGGCCTGTTTGAGCAGCACATCGTGCTCGCCTCGGGGTGTGCCAAAATCGGCCACCGTGCCGTCGGCCAGCGTAAAGGCCGCCCCCGACGCGCAGCGCGTGCTAAACACTACTTCCTGGCCCTCATAACACGTGACCCATTGCTGTCCCAAATCCACCTCGATGCGCTTGTCGCCGACAAAGGGGTGGATGGGCGCCATCTCGTTGCGCGGGATGCGCCGCACGTCGCGGGCCAGTGCGTAATAGCGGGCCGTGGGCGGCAGCTCGTCGAACAGCTCGTACCAATCGTTGCCCTGGTCGTCGCGTTGCACACTCACAATGCGAAAGGTCGTGCCATAATAGTAGCGATATTTTTCCGCCGCCGCCGGATGGGGGGCCACCTTGGCCGAGGTATAGGGCGCACAAATCTCACCCCAGCAACCCCATTCGGGCATGTCGTAATGGGCCGGTTGCGGCATATAGCGCAGCATGGGTTGCACCCAGGCCGAAAAGGCATACCCTTCTTCAGTCTCATACCACAGGTCGTTGTGCGCGTTCAGCCCCGGCGCACGCAACTCACCGGTGATCACGAACGACTCGTCGCGGTTGTAATACGCCACACGTTTGGCGCCGGGTTCGGCCTTGTCATAAATAGCCACACCCCCGGCCAGCGCCCGCCCGGCGCGCCCTAATGGGACGTTAGGATCCTGGTCGGCCCACACAGCCTCCAATTCCTGGGGCGGCAGCCACGCCCTGGTCGCCGGGGCCAACGCAGCCGCCAGCGCGCTGCTGCTCAGCTTGAGAAAATCGCGGCGCGAAAATGGTCGGGTCACGAGACACTCTCCGGGCAATTAAAACTATTTGAGTTTGTTTATTATAACACAGATTAAGGAGTTTTTACAGGTAAAAGGGATGACAAATCGCAGTTGTGACAGAGAGGATTAAATGGTAAAGTGGGGGTGTTTTATCCGGCCCATCCCGCTATGGCGTAAGGGAGTTTACCGCCGAGAACGCTGAGAGCGCTGAGATGACAGAACAGGAAAATCTGAACCGAATCACGGAGAGCATTATCGGCGCCGCTATTCAAGTACACCGTGCGCTAGGACCTGGCCTCCTTGAGTCGGCGTATGAAGCCTGCCTGGCCTTTGAGCTGGCCCAGCACGGCTTGCAGGTGGAACAGCAGAAACCCCTACCCGTGGTCTATCGTGAGGTCAGGCTAGATTGTGGCTACCGGCTGGATCTTTTCGTCGAAAAAGCAGTTATTGTCGAGGTAAAGGCCGTTGAACGCCTGGCGGCGATTCATCAGGCTCAACTGCTCTCTTACCTGAAGCTTTCCGATTGCAAGGTGGGTTTACTGCTCAACTTTAACGTCCAAGTTCTGAAGGATGGCATTCGCCGGGTGGTGAATAACTTTCCAGACTCTCCGCGCTCTCCGCGGACTCTGCGGTAAACAGATACTGGTGCACTGAACGATTTCAATGCAAGGGAGAACACGCTCGTGGCAAAAGAAAAACTCATCCTGATTCACGCCCCCAGCGTCTACGACTTTCGCCAGCGGGCGACGTTGTGGGGACCCATCAGCGACCTGGTTCCCTCAGACGCCGTTTTCGAAATGTACCCCATCGGCTTTACCACGATGGCCGAGTATTTGCAGCGCCACGGGCATCGGGTGAGCATCGTCAACCTGGCCGTGCGCATGTTGCGCGAGCCAGACTTTGACGCCGAAAAACTGCTCGCCGCGCTGGAACCGCTGGCCTTTGGGCTAGACCTGCACTGGTTGCCCCACGCCCACGGCGCGTTGGAAGTGGCTCGCCTGCTCAAGCAATATCATCCCACGACGCCGGTCATCATGGGGGGTATTTCGGCTTCGTATTATCACGAGGAGTTGATCACGTATCCCCAGGTGGACTATGTGCTGCGCGGCGACTCGACCGAAGAGCCGCTGCGCCAGTTGATCGAGGCCATCGAGTCGGGCGCCAAATTGCGCGACCTGCGCCGCATTCCCAATCTGACCTGGAAAGAGGCCAGCGGCGCGTTGCACGTCAACCCGTTGACCCACATTCCCACCCATCTGGATGACATTTTGGTAGACTATTCTTACGTGGTCGGCGCCGTGGCCCGCGAGCGGAATTTGTGGAACTATTTGCCCTTCGCCAAGTGGACCCGTTACCCCATCACCGCCGCGCTCACCTGCCGGGGCTGCACGCGCAACTGTGCGATATGCGGCGGGTCGGCCTTTGCCTCCCAGCGCATCCTGGGGCGCAGCCAACCGGCTTATCGCAGCCCCCAAGTCGTCGCCGCCGACCTGCGCCGCATCAACCGCTTCAGCCGGGGACCGGTGTTTGTGCTGGGCGACATCCGCCAGGCCGGGATGGACTATGCCCGGCGTTTTCTCAACGCCATGCAGGGTTTTGACGAGCAGGTGATGATCGAATTTTTCTGGCCGGTGGAGCGAGCCTTTATGGAACAGGTGGCGGCGGCGCTGCCTAACTTTGTGGTCGAATTCTCGCCCGAATCCCACGACCCGGCCGTGCGCCGTTTTTCGGGCAAGCCTTTTTCCGACGCCGCCATCGAATCGTCCATCGAGCACATCCTGGCGGTAGGCTGCCAGCGCATGGACCTGTTTTACATGTCGGGCATGCCGGGCCAGACGCCCCAGTCGGTGTTAGACACCATCGAATACTGCGGGCATCTGCTGCGCCGCTTTGACGGCGACGAGCGGCTCAAGCTGTTTATCTCGCCGCTGGCCCCGTTCCTCGACCCCGGTAGCCTGGCCTTTGAAAAGGCCGAGCATTACGGCTATCGCAAGCTGTGCCACACGCTGGAAGACCATCGCCGGGCGTTGCTGGCCCCCAGCTGGAAGCACGTGCTGAGCTACGAGACGCGCTGGATGACCCGCGCCGAGCTGGTGGATTGCACCTACCAGGCCGGGTTGCGGCTGAACCAGCTCAAGGCCGAATACGGGCAGATCAGCCCGGAGCGGGCCCAACTGACCGAGGAGCGCATCCGGCAGGCCATTGGCCTGATGCAGCACATCGACCGCCTGGTCGAGACCGTCGAGCCGGCCGAGTGGGACCGGCGCTTGCTGCCGCTGCGTGAGGAGATCGAAGCGGTCAACCACTCGACGGTGTGCGAGAAAGAAGAATTGGACCTGCCGGTGGGCGGGATGCCGGTCAAGCTGGTGCAAACCGTGGGGTTGCTGATCGAGGACGGATTGGAGAACCTGCTGCGCCGCATGGGGCGCAACGGCAAACACGAAACGACCGAAAAAGAACGCACGTTGCTGTAATTATATCTGCGTCAAATCGAACACCGGGCCATCGATGCAGGGGAAGCGGTAGCCCCGCCGCGTCTCTACCGCGCACCCGCCGCACACCCCCATCCCACAGGGCATCACCTCTGGCGCGACGAGTCCCCACGCGAACCCTTCGTTCACCCGCAAACGGCGCGTCTCGAGCGCAGCGACCAGCTCGGCGTACCACTGCGGATCGCCCACGGCGTACACCTGGTCGGCCCATGGGGCCAGCTCGAGCAACAGGTCGAGGGCAGACCCCTTTTGGCCCCGTGAGCCGTCGGCCGTGACCAGACGCACCTCGACGCCGACGGGCAGCGCATGGGGCGGAAAGAGCTGCGCCGCACGGGGGGCCTCGTGGATGAGGACCACGTTACGCTGAGAAGCCAACGCCAGGTCGATCAACGCCAGCAAGAACGACACGCCGTTCTGCGCCTCGTTCACGCCAAAGCCGTTGGCCTGGGCCAGGAGTAGAAGGTTGTGAGTAAAAGGGGACAACGGAAAACCTTTTCCCAACGGTCCGATGCAGTCCAACTCGTCGCCCGGCCCCAGCCGCCGCAACGGGCCGGCCGCGGGCAGCAACACGTCAAAACTGTCGTCCGCGATAGCGATGGGGAAAAGGGGCCGGCGGAGGTATTCGGTTTCGGTGCTGACCAACACGAATTGCCCTGGTTGCATCCCGGCGACCAGCGTCGGCGCGACCAGCCGCAAGCAGTTAAAAGAGGGCAAAGCGTCATAGACGCTGACGCTGACAATTTGGGCCATGGTCTGTTGCATCGCTTTACGATTCGAGTCTACTGTCGGAAATCGACCGATACGATAGGTCTATGTGAGGACATTATAGCGATTAGTCGCACTTTGGCAATTGCAATTAGCGAGGCGAGTGACAAGCAGCGTTACTGGTCAGCGTAGAAATGAAAGGCCTCCCTACTGGTCGGGAGGAAATTTGCGCAAAATTCGCTCGTTCGGTATACTTGTCCACAGTAGGAGCCCCCGTTGCAACAAAAAATTCAATTCCTGATTCGATTGTACAGCCACTGACTCTATGATATGCTTTTGTACAAGCACAAACGCACTGCTTGGTTATAAAGGTGGCACTTTGCTGAACTGGTTTAATTGTGAAAGACAATGGTTTGTCATAACTTTACCGCTGGCTGCGATTTCTGGTCTTATAGCTGACTGGGGGTAAGTAGAGAAGATGAGTGATGCTGAGGAAAACATTCAAAAAATCCTTTTCAAAATAGTACAGATGCTTGTCCAGCGTTACGACGTAGAAGAAATCCGAACGCTTTGTTTCACCTTGGGAGTAGATTATGATAACTTGCGAGGTGAAGGAAAAGCGAGTAAAGTGAGGGAACTGGTTAGTTATCTTCATCGCCATAATCGTATTTCTGATCTTAGAGACATCCTAGAAAAACACCATTTGGATATTATTGATCCGAGTGGCCCCCCTCATAAACCTCCACCCCGAAAGACCGTCATACCAGAGCCACCGCCATCAAACCAAGATTGGCTATCTGCCGTAAAAGTGGCTGTTGAACAATTCAAAGTATTACATCCGAACTTCGATTGGCAGACATATTCAATTGATATTGAAGAACAGAAAGTTGTTGATGATAAGATGATGCTAACCTTAGTGCTAAGAAGACTAGCTACGGTCGGAGACCCGTCTAGCTATCTGCTCGCAGCAGCGGCACGGCCTATCAAGTATAGGATCACGACTAACCGTCATGGTGTGATTGTTGAGCAACATCTTTGGGATGACTTTTGGGGTCGCTCCGAATTTTGGTAGGAGTGCTGAAGAGTTCCTACCATCTTCTGGGAAGATGGCCCGGTGTACTTGGGTCTTGAAAGGCGATTCTCAGTGCGCGGATCACCATCAAGACGAGGGCGTGGAGGATCAGAATGGGCAGTAAAGATATCTACACTTGTAGCGCAGGGTGGTCTATCACCGCCAAGACGCGCACCGTTTCAGTCTTGCCCTTCACCTTGACCTCGCCCAGGTCCACCGTTTCCAGCCGGTCGCGGTCGGGCAGGGCAAACAACGTGGAATCGCTGATGAGGATGTCGTACTCGGGGAAATCTTTGGTCAGGCTTTCCAGCCGGGCCGCGACGTTTACCGCGTCGCCCAGCACGGTATACTCTAACCGGTCTTCGGAACCGACCCCGCCCGCGACGACCGGCCCGGTGTTGATGCCGATGCCGATGCGCAAAGGCACATCGCCGCGCGCCCGCCGGCGCTCGTTCAACGCGGCCAGCCTTGCCCGCATACGCAGCGCGGCCCGCAGCGCCGTCTGGGCGCTGTGGGGGTCGGCCGCCGGTGCGCCGAACAGGGCCATGATCGAATCGCCGCCCAGCTTGTGCACGATGCCCCCCGCCCCCTGGATGGCCTCGTGCATCTCGTCCAGATATTCGTTGACAAAGGCGATTACCTGTTCGGGCGGTAACGGCTCCGATAGGCTGGTAAAGCCGCGAATGTCGGAAAAGAGAATCGTGACCTCGCGCACCTCGCCGCCCAGCTTCAGTTGGCCGCTCATGAACAACCCGGCCACTTCGGGCGACACGGCCCGCCCAAACAGGCTGCGCATGCGCTCGCGCTCGCCCAACCCGCGCACCATGTGGTTAAAGGCATCTTGGAGCGTGCCGATCTCGTCGCGGGATGTGACGGCGACCTGGGCGTTATAATCGCCCCCGCGCACCCGTTCGGCTGTGCGGCTGAGCAAGATCAAAGGAGTGGCGATGCCCTGCGCCAACACCAAGGCCACGACCAGCCCAATCCCGGCCGTCAAACCCGCCGCGCCTAAAATGACGCTGCGGATGACGCCAGACTGGTCTTCCAACGTCTGTCGCGCCTCCAGCAACGGCGCGAGCACCTGCAGGGCCGTCTCTTCCGGCTGTGATACGCTCACGCTCCAACCAAAACCAGGAAAGCCCGCCAGCCCGGCCCGCTCGTCGTAAAAAGCACTCCCCCCGGTGCGGCTGTAGCCGAGGATGATAGGCTCGCTGTCGGCGTCGCCTGCCAGCACCTCAAAACCGGGCCCGGTTTGGCTCTCCAGGCGAGCTACAGCTGTCTCTGGCGCGAGGTCGGGGTTGAACAACACCGCCAGGTCGTGCTGGCTGACCGTGTCGGCCAGCAAACCACCGCTGCGGGTAAAAAGCTGGGCCTGTCCGCCCGGGACGAGGGCGGCGCGGCGCGAGACGAGCCGTTGCACTTCTGTCAGGTCCAGCGCGCCTCGAATCACGCCGAGAACCTCTTTGGTGTCGGGGTCGAGCACCGGCAACGCGATCCCCAGCGTTACCCGTTGACCGTCCTCGTCCAGGTGCGCGTCCACGATGCCAATGCCGGCCACGCCCTGTCGAGCAGCGTCCAACCACCAGCCGGCGTCTCGGTGCACGCGCTCTGTCACCGGGCGGGTGACGAGGGTGTTGATGCCGCTGGCCTCGGTGACGATGATTTCGACAAAAATGCCGCGCGTCTCTTCCTGCCGGCGAAACAGATAACCGATGGCGTCGGAAAAGGCCTGTTGACCGGCCTCGTCGGGCGCGAGAAAAAAGGGGCTGCCGCCCGCGCCGGCCTGGGCGTCTAACGCGGCTTCGACAGCGGCGGCATCGGCGGCGCTCAGGCCCCGCGCCAGAGCCAGGCGATTGGCCTGGCGCACGGTTTCGATCACCTGGGGCGCTTCGGCCCAGCGGCGCACGTCTTTGATGCGCTCCAGCAAATAGGCGTCAATTTCGGCGGCCAGCGCGTCGGCCACGCCGGCCAGGTTGGCCCCGACCACGTCGCTGCGCAGCGCGCCTTCGGTCTCCCCCAGGCGGCTCGAAAAGCCGCGCAACTGGCCTGATAGCACCACAAAAATAACGCCGCCGACCACGGCCAACGGCGCCAGGCTCAGGAGGAGCATCTGGGCGCTGATTTTATAGCGCAGGCTGGCGCGGAATCGGGTGAACATAGTCGGGATTAGGGATGAGGGAGCAGGGAGTAGCTGACGGCGGCCTGGGCTGCGGTGTAGGCGGCCGGGGCGGCGCTGCTCATCAGTTGCTCGGCCATTGTCTTGAATTCATCCAGCAAGGGCTGAGCCGTCGCCAGGTCGGGGGCGGCCAGGATTTCTTCGGCCTTGTCCTGGATGGCGGTTAGCAGGTTCTCGACGCCGCTCAAGTCGCCGCTCACCTGGGGCAGCAACGTCCCGATCTGCTGTGCATAAGCCAGCGCGCCGAATCCGTCGCCGGGGTTGTCGGCCCGCCCGTCGCCCGTGTAGTCGGCAAAGCGCGGGCTGGCTGTGCCGGCGATGATGTTGATGACGTGCTCGGCGTGGGTGCGCATCTCGCCAAAAGCGCCGATAGCCGCGGCGTTAAAGGCGTTAAAGATGTGGTCGTGGGCGACCTGGCTTTGAGCCAACAATCCCTGACCGTAAGCGATGTTGCGCGGCGTGGTCGGTTCGCCGTCGTTGGCGGCAAAGACTCGTCGGGCGGCGGCCAGGATATTCGGGTCGGCTCCGCCGCGCCAGACCACCTGGCTCGTCGGAGCCGGGTCGCTGTCGCCCACCGGCTCCACAGTGATGGCGAAACTGGCGTAGCGGGCGATGAGGTTTTCGCCGGCCGGCGAGGTCCAGGTGTAATCCACGCTGCCATCCGCCCCCACCTCGAACACGCCGACGCTGATCTCGGTGACGCCGTCGTCGGCGATGAGCCAGCCTTCGTAAGCAAAACCCGCCGGCGGCGGGGTGACGCCGTTCATTTTGAGCGCCAGTTGGTCGGCCACAGCCAGGCTATCGCGAAAAGAGATGCTGCCGCCCGTCGCTGGGGCGGACGGCGGTGTGGCGGTGGGGAGAGCCGTGGGCTGAGCGGCGGGTTCGGTCGCGCTGGGCGTGGGTTGGTCCACCTCCTGGTCGGGCGAGGTCGCGCTGGGCGCGGGTTGGTGGGTCGGCTGATGAGTGGGCATGGGCGGCTCGGTCGGCTGGACGGTGGGAGGTTGGGTGGGCGCGGTCGTCGGTGGAGAAGCAGGGACCTGAGTGGCCGTGGGTTGGGCCTCGCCGCCGCCGCAAGCCGTCAAGACAATGACAAATGTGAGAAATAGAACCACGTATCGCATTTCTGTCCTCCTCTTCCCCCGGCTGTGTGCGTGTGCAACGATAATTCTACCACAAATCGTCTGATTTGATAGTCGGTCGAGAGATTCGCAACCTTGACAATTCCCCGGCGCTAAGGTACAATACCCTCGCTCCGCTTCGCAGGGGGCTGTAGCTCAATTGGGAGAGCGCTACAATCGCACTGTAGAGGTCAGGGGTTCGAACCCCCTCAGCTCCATTGAACAACTTGACCTTCTCGGATGAAAAGCGCAGCGGCCGATGGCAAGACGCCAGAACCGGTACTCACCAGAGATCAAGCAGCAAGCCCGGGCGCTTCGTCGAGAGGGACTGACATACGCGGAGATTGGCGAACGCCTGGGGATGGACATCCCCAAAAGCACCTTAAATCACTGGGTCAGTGATGTGTTGCTCACATCAGAGCAGCGGCAGCGAATTACTGAAAAAGAGCGTGAGGCTGCGGCAAGAGGACGAGAGGCCGGCGCTTGGGGTGGTGCGGCCGGGTGGAATCGAGAGCAAAAGCGCCGCCGCCTTGAAGTAGCCTGCAGGCAGGCCGAGCCCATCGCCAAACGGCTCGTCGAGAACCAGGATGCATTGATGCTGATGGCTGCCGCGTTGTATATGGGGGAAGGCGCAAAAGCTGAAGGCCAGTTTTCCATCGGCAATAGCGATCCTCGGATCGTCCAAACGTGGCTGGCGCTGCTGCGCAGACTCTTTGACATCGACGAAAACAAGTTGCGCTGTCAACTGGCTCTCACAAAAGGGATGGATGAACAGTCCCTCAAGGTGTATTGGTCAGAAGTAACAGGCATTCCCGTCAGCCAGTTCATCAAAACCAGTTTTCGCCAGGACAGCGGAGGGCGGAAGCGAGAGGGATACAAAGGCGTCTGTATTGTTCACTATTACTCACTTCAAGTGCGTCGTTTGCTAGACGCCATCGGTCAGAGCGTGATAGAGAGAGTTCTAGACGCTTCAAAAGATACACAAGGGCCCGTAGCTTAGTCGGGAGAGCGCCACGCTGGCAGTGTGGAGGTCGCGGGTTCGAGTCCCGCCGGGTCCACCTCGGCTTCCAAAGTCTGGCCGACTTTGGAAGTCTCATATTTGGCACATGCGCTGAACAGGAATAGTAGGCCATCCCTGCAGAGAGGCGGATCCAAGGCTGCAAGTCCGCTGGTGGCGCCCCGGGGAGCGCCATCAAATCGAGGCCGAACTCGCCTGGGAGCACCGCCGGTGAACGTAGGGCAAATTGGCAATTTGCCCCACAAAATAGCCGGCGGCGGTTGGCGCCCGTTAGCGTGCGTCGAGAGGTCCCGCGTTGTGCGGGACAATCAGGGTGGTACCGCGGAGCGCCCCTTCGTCCCTGACGGAGGGGCGTTTTGTTTAACCTCCCGCAGGTCGCTGACCCGCGACCCAAGCGGGTTCCAAAACCTGCGGGAGGTTAAAAGAAAGAGATGGAAATGGCAGACAGGTACATCCCCCAAGAAATCGAACCCAAATGGCAGGCCCGCTGGGAGGCCGACCGGCTCTACCACGCGCCGGTGGACGAGAGCAAACCCAAATTTTACTACCTGACCATGCTCCCCTACCCGTCGGGCGACCTGCACATCGGGCATTGGTACGCCATGACCCCCTCCGACGCGCAGGCCCGTTACTACCGCATGAACGGCTACAATGTCATGTTCCCCATCGGCTTTGATGCGTTTGGTCTGCCGGCCGAGAACGCCGCCATTCAGCGCGGCATTCACCCCAAGACGTGGACCTACGCCAACATCGAGCGCGAGCGCCGCCAACTGCGCTCCATGGGCGCCATGTGGGATTGGGAGCGCGAGGCCGTCTCGGCGGACCCCAAATACTACAAGTGGACGCAGTGGTTCTTTTTACAGTTTTACAAGCACGGCCTGGCCTACAAGGCCGAAGCGCCGGTGGACTTTTGCCCCCAGTGCAACACCACCCTGGCCCGCGAGCAGGTGTGGGGCGACGACCGCCACTGCGAGCGCTGCGGCACGCCGGTGATCAAAAAAGACCTGGAGCAGTGGTTCTTTTGCATCACCCACTATGCCGAAGAGCTGCTGGACCACTCGAAAATCGAATGGCCGGAGCGGGTGGTCACGATGCAAAAGAACTGGATCAACCGCAGCGAAGGGGCCGACGTGACCTTCAAATCGGAGGCGGGGGACGACATTGTGGTGTTCACCACCCGCCCCGACACGCTGTGGGGCGCTACCTTTATGGTGCTGGCCCCCGAGCACCCGCTGGTCGAAAAGCTGAGCTCGCCCGATTGCCGCGCCGCCGTGGACGACTACGTGACCCAGGCCGCCCGCCAGAGCGAGATCGAGCGCACGGCCACCGAGAAGGAAAAAACCGGCGTATTTATCGGCGCGTATGCCATCAACCCGGTCAACGCGGCGCGCATCCCGATCTGGATCGCCGATTACGTGTTGATGACTTATGGCACGGGGGCCATCATGGCCGTGCCGGCCCATGACGAGCGCGACTTTGAGTTTGCCGCCAAGTTCGACCTGCCCATCCCGGTGGTCATCGCGCCGCCCGATTGGGACGGCCGGCCGCTGACCGCCGCCTATCCCGGCGAGGGGGTGATGGTCAACTCGGCGCAGTTTGATGGCACGCCCACCGCCGACGGCGAGGCCGTGCGCCAGGTCATTCAATGGCTGGAAGCGCAGGGCATCGGTCACGGACAGGTGCGCTATCGCCTGCACGACTGGCTCATCAGCCGCCAGCGTTATTGGGGCGCGCCCATCCCCATCGTCTATTGCGAGCAGTGCGGGACAGTGCCCGTGCCGGAGGATCAACTGCCGGTGTTGCTGCCCGACGACGTGGCGTTCATGCCCACCGGAGAAAGCCCGCTCAAGTTCCACGCGGGATTCCTGAACACGACCTGTCCCAACTGCGGCGGCCCGGCCACGCGCGAAACCGACACGATGGACACCTTTATGTGCTCCTCGTGGTATCAATATCGCTATCTCAGCCCCGATTACGACCAGGGTCCGTGGGATCCAAAAGAGGGCGCGTACTGGCTGCCTGTGGACCAGTACACGGGCGGCATCGAGCACGCCACCATGCACCTGATGTACACCCGCTTTTTTACCAAGGCTCTGCGCGACATCGGCATCGTGGATTTCGACGAGCCGATGCTGCGCCTGTACAACCAGGGCATGGTGCTGGGCGAAGACAACGAAAAGATGTCCAAGAGCCGGGGCAACGTGATCGCGCCCGACGAGCTAGTGGACGCCTATGGCGCCGACACCGTGCGCACGTACTTGATGTTCTTTGCCCGTTGGGAGCAGGGCGGCCCGTGGGACAGCCAGGGCATCAAAGGTCCGCGCCGCTTTCTGGAAGACGTGTGGAACCTGGTGGTTGACGAATGCGAGCCGTTGGAAGGAAAACCATCTGAAGACGAAATACGGGCGCTGCGCCGTCGAACCCACCAAACCATCCGCAGAGTCGGCGCAGACCTGCGCAGTTTTTCCTTCAACACGGCCATCGCCGCGTTGATGGAGTTTCGCAACGCGCTGCAAGAGGCCAAAAAATCCCCGCTGCACGGGACAGAAGCGTGGGGCGAGGCCATCCAGTCCTTGCTGCTGCTGCTGTGCCCCATCGCGCCGCATATCACCGAGGAGCTGTGGAGTCGCCTGGGCAAACCCTATAGCATCCATCAACAAGCGTGGCCGGCGTGGAATAAAGAGCTCGCTGCCGAGGAAATGTTGACCCTGATCGTACAAATCAACGGCAAGCTGCGCGACCGCATCATGGCACCGGTGGACATCAGCGAGGAAAAGGCAAAAGAAATGGCGCTGGGCAGTGAAAATATCCAGCGCCACCTCGAGGGCCAAACGCCGCGCAAGGTGGTTTACGTACCGGGCCGGCTGGTCAACATTGTGGTTTAGCGATCAGACCCGGCAGGTCTCCCAGACCTGCCGGGTCATTTTACATCTGAAAACCGGGCCGGTAGGGGACCACTTTGCGACCCAGGTCGTGGACGTATGCTTTGAGGCGTTCCTCCATCTCGTCCCACTCTTCGCTGTTCAGGACGCGCCACATGGTGTCTTCGTCGCGGCTGACCAATTCCGTCTGCCGGTCGGGATATTCGCCCCAGGCCGTGTGCCACACCTCGGTCACAGCCAGACCCATGCGCTGCACGGCCGGCAAAAATTCACCCAGGACAAACTGGCGATATTCCTCAACCGCCTCGTCGCGCACATCATAAGTCAGTAATAATTTCGTCAACATTTGATTTCCTCGTCGGGTAAATGAGCAGGTGAAACTCTACTTTCGACTGTATTGTAACGATATTGGTCCAAACCGGCAAGGAAAAAGGTGTGAAAACCCGGTTTGAAAACATCGCAATCAACCTGCGCCGCGAATGGCCCGATTGATCGGCACTTGCTCCAGATAGGTACGCCGCATCTCGGCGTCGGCGAGCCGCTCGGCCTTGCGCGACATTTCATCGCTGGCGCGTTTCAAGTAGACATCGGCTTCAGAGGTGAGGCCATTAGCCCGCAGCACCAGGCTGTGTTCAAAATACAAGGGTTCGCGGGCGGTAGGGTAGCCGGGTGTGTCATCCAGCAACGCGACGGCCCGCTCGCTGCAATCCAACGCGTTTTCGAAATGCCCCGTGCGCCAGAGGGTCAGGCCCAGCACTTCCGCGCCCCAAATTTGCACAAAGCGATCGCACGTTTGCCGCCCGATGGCCTCGGCTCTGCTGGCTAGGCGCTGCGCCAGCTCCAGATTTCCCGTTCCCCACGGTTCTTTGAACCAGGGCCAACCCTGGTGCACGGCGGCCAACAGCGCCATATCCCACCCGATGGCCTGTTGATCCTGCTGATCACAGGCGTAGCCTAACGCGGTCTGGGCTAGGCCCAGCGCCAGCGAGAACTCGCCCCGCCACCAGGCCATCAAACTCAGCTCGCCCAGCGCCCAGCGCTCGATTTCCCGCCGGCCCTGGTTCAAAGAACCGTGGGGCACGATGGCCCGCGCCGTCTGGGCCAATTGTTGCGCTTGAGCGTACTGACCGACTTGGC
Organism: Anaerolineae bacterium; assembly: GCA_034435435.1. GTDB lineage: Bacteria > Chloroflexota > Anaerolineae > S140-20 > S140-20 > DAOTXN01. Next base: position 29,885 of record DAOTXN010000036.1, read on the forward strand.
GGCGCAGCGAGGCCATCGCCATCAACGCCCGCGCTTCGACGCTGCGGTTGTCGATGCGGCGGGCTGTCTGGTGGCTCTTTTGAAAAGCCTCCAATGCCGCCGCATAATCTCCACACCGGATGTACATCCAGCCAATATTGCCGTGCAGCCACGATTCGTAGATGCGATCCCCGATCTGGCGATAGATCGTTAGCGCCTCTTGAAATGTTTCGATGGCCTTTTCGTGCTGTCCGGCCTCGCTGTAGGCCCGACCTAGCGCATTGAGGCTGGTCGCCTCGCGGCGGCGGTCGCCGATTTGCCGGGCCAGCGCCACCGAAGCCTGGGTGTGTGCAACGGCCTCGCTGTGCCGGCCGAGGACGCTGAGATTTCTCCCCACGATGAGCTGCGCCTCGGTTTCGATGGATCGGTCGCCCACCGCCTGGCTAATTTCGAGCGTCTCCAGACTGCGCCTGAGCGCGGTCTCGAAATCGTAGGCAAAAGCGTGAAAATCCGCCAGGTCGCACAACACGCGCCCCTCCAGTCGCCGGTCGCCGGCTCGCCGGCTGGCCTCCAGTGCGGCCTCGCCTCGCGTAATGGCCTGGCGCTTGCGCCACAGACGACGGTCTACCCAGGCTTGTTGCAGCAGCGCCTGCGCCTCGCCGCCGGGGTTGTCCATCACACGCGCCAGGCGCAATCCTGCGCGGGCCGATTCCTCCGCCCGTTCGAGGTTGGCGCCCAGGTATAGCGCGGCCTGGGCGCTATACACCTCGACCAGACGCTGTGAGTCGGCCAACAGGCTGGCCAGGCGCAGCATCTCGTTGAGCGTGCGCTCTTGCGCGTGTACCTGACCCAGGCGGGCGTAGACCCTTTGCAAGCCGTGCAGCAGGTCGAAGCGCAAGGCCCTGGAGTGGATGTCGGCGGTGGGAAGCAATGACAGAGCTTGTTGGTAGAACTGAACTGCTTCCTGGTTAGCGTAGCGGCCGGCAGCGTGTTGGGCGGCCTGTTGAGCATAATAGCAGGAGTGCTCTTCATCACCGGCCCGCAGCGTGTGGTGGGCCAACAACCCGCTATAGTCCTCCACATGGTCGGCGAAATGGGCCTCGATAAAGTCGGCCACCCGGCGATGACAGGCGCGGCGCTGGGCGTCGGGGGTAGCCTCATAAACGGCTTGGTGCGCCAGAGCATGTTTGAAAAGATACTCGGCGCCCCACACCGGCGCGGCAGCCCGTTTTTCGATCAGTCCCGCAGCTACCAATGGCTCAAGCTGTGCAGCGACCGGATGATCGGCGGGCGTCTCCATGACCCACGCCACGGCGTGCTCCCAAAAGACGCGCCCCACTACGGCCGCGTGTTGGAGCACGTGGCGGGCAGCGTCGGGGAGGTGAGCGATGCGCGCGTTGAATACGTCTTGGAGCGTGGTGGGAATGCGCACCTGGTCAATCGGAGTGGTGGTCAACCAGACGCGGTGGGTGGCATCATATACCAGCGTCCCGCTTTCGACCAGTGTGCGCACGATTTCTTCGATAAAGAGTGGGTTGCCTTCTGCTCTGGCGCCCACTTTGGCGAGCAATCCGGGCGGCAGCGATTCACCTGGCAACAGGTGCTTGATCAGCGCATCGCTCTCGCGCGATGACAGCCGGTCGAGGAAAATTTCTGTATAGCGCCCTTGATGAGCCAGCAGTGCATTGCCTTCGCGCTGCAATGGCTCACATGCGCTATTCTCGTCCGGGCGGAAGATGTTGATCAATAATAGCGGGACGTGTTCGACCAACGGCATTACGTGGAGTAACAATGCCAGCGAGATGGCGTCTGTCCATTGCAAATCTTCCATGACAACGATGGCTGGACAGTCCTGTGCGAGGCGCTCCAGCCAGGCGCGCACGGCAAAAAACGTCTGTGCCTGCTGGCTCGGCTGGTCCAGTTGAGCCAGACGTTCGGCTGTGTCGGCTTCCAACGGCAACGACAATAACCTGGCCAGGTAAGCATAGACCTCCGGCCTTGCGCCAGAAAGCGATCCGTGAAACAAGCGAGCTACCTGCTGGCGCAGGCTGTGGCGCGCGTCAGGCTCGGCTTGACTCTCGGCGCTGCCCAGCCAATCTCTGATCAGCTCCAACCACACCCCATAGGGCGACTTTTCGGCGAGAGAAAGCGCTCGTCCCGTGAGCCACACCGGCAGCGGCGACTCTGTGCGCAGCTCGGCGACGAGCCGGCTCTTACCGATACCCGTCTCGCCGATCAGATTGACCACGCTGCCGCGTCCGTCTGCCAGGTCTCGCACGCGCGCTTGCAAGGCGGCCAGGGCTGCCTGACGGTCAACGAGGGGAGTGCTAAAAGGGGCGGGTTTTGGCGCCTGGAGGGTGGGCGTGGACACGTCCAATGGCGGCGAAGGATGCGCCAGAGTCGCTCCGCAACGTGGACAAAAATTGAAATGGGGGGCGCAGTCATAGTGGCATTCGGGGCATTTCATAGGCGTTCCTCTCACCACGCAAACGGCAACCGTTGCGCGGGCCACCAGACGCCAGTCGCTACCTGGATAGGGGTTTCGGTCCAGCCGCCCGCATCGTCCAAGGTTGTATACAACTGGGTCTTGATCGCACGCGCCAGCATGCGTTCCAGCTCGCGGCGCACAAGGGGCCATTCATCCTGGCGATCAATTGGATCATGGCTCTGGAGATAGTCTTGAATCTGCTCGCTTAGATCGGTTTCGTGGCCGGCGGGCAAGACCACCAGCGCAAACCACAGCCGGTCGCCGATGGGTTCCGCCCGTCGCACCAACTGCCATTGGATCTCGTACACGCCGGGCGTGTGGGGTGCGACTACCGTCAGTGTGGAGCGCAGTGAACCGCTCGCCGATACTGAGTCGGGCAAGCGCATATAAGCGGGTCCCACCACCGGCCAGCCCTGCATGTTTTTAAGCCGGTAGCCCAAGTCAGGTTCCCAATCCAAATAGCCGGTGTTGAATATTTCGAATGCGATCTCGGCGTGTTGGCCCGGCTCAGCCACGAAAAACGAACTCTGAGCCTGCCAGTAGGCAGCGTGCCGGGGCGCGGGGCTGTAAAAGACAAACAGCGCGTTGGCGACCGGACGATCGCTGTCGTAGCGCATCTGGCCGTTATACCACAATTGCGATGACCCGCCGCCATCCAGTTTGATGGCCGTGAATGCGCCATAGTCGCGCAGCAGGTGGGCAAAACCCTCCACGTCTCGGCCTTCGCCCACCGCCAGATAGAGCCAGCGCCCATCTTGGCTCAGGCCGACGGTGGTTTGAATGGTGCGGCGGCACGCGCCGAGTGGAAAACGTTCCAACAAACACGCCACCAGATTGGGGATCACCACGCCATAGTTCAAGATGAGCGGTGCGCCGCCGACGGCATTGTACAAATACTCTCGATAGGCGTGCGGGTCGGTGAGTTCCTCGGCGCTCTTGCGCCCCAAACTCACTTGGTTGAGCCGCGAGATCGCCAACGAGCTGCGCCACAGCGCGTTGCGATTCTCCAAACCTTCTCCATCCAGCCGTTGCCCGTTTTTTACGCTGAGGCCCTCCGGTCCGTGAGTGAGACCGAAATAATCGGCATTGATGGCGACGACCACCTCTTGATCCTGATAGGGGGGGCGGGTAACCATTTCTTCGATCCGTTCGCGGCGATCTGTACCGACGCTGTCCACGTCTTCAGCCATCACCATCTCGAAGCGGATGTGCGGGTTCTCCAGATCGATCAGCACCACATGGATGTCTCCCCCATCCTCGACGCAGTGAATGATGCCATCGTGATGGGTTTCGCAATCGCGGTGGGTCAGATCCACCGGGGGAGGGGTTGTAAACGCCACGCCTAACGCGAGCAGGAGCTCTGGATACCAGATCCGCTTTTTTCCAATTTGAGTGCGAACCGACTTATCACACCTCATCTTGCCCGCTCGCTGGCCGACTGCCGGCCGCTCATTGGCCGGTTAGTCGAGATGATAGCACGAGAGGCAGGATATTACAAGCTCTGGTTTGCACAATGAAAGAGCCAATGGTAGAATGGAAGAATGAGCTTGATGGTAGGAGACGGATATGATGAGCGTGCGTCCGGCCGAGTTAGAAGATCTGCAGGCTTGTGTTGGCATCGATCACTCGTGCGTCACCGAACACGTGTGGCAAATGGATGTAGAGTCAGGCAACAACCTGGTAGCGGTTCGCTTTCGCGCGGTGCGCTTGCCTCGCTCGGTTTTTGTCAAATATCCGCGTGATCATTCTGCGCTTTTGTCAGAATGGCATCACCGAGACTGTTTCCTCGTCGCCACCCATCAGGACGGAATTGCGGCGACGGGCGAGTCTGTCGTCGGCTATCTCACGATGAGCGATCAGGCGTGGCACAAGACCGGTTGGGTAGCCGATCTGGTGGTCGCGCCCGAACACCGGCGCAAAGGCATCGGGACGCAGTTGTTGCACGCGGGCAAAACGTGGGCGCGTGAGACCGGGCTGCGCCGGCTCGTGGTTGAAACACAGACAAAAAGCTACCCTGCCATCTGCTTTTTAGAGCGCCAGGGCTTTTCTTTTTGCGGCTACAGCGATCGCTATTACGCCAACCAGGATATTGCGTTGTTCTTTGCCCTGGATCTGCGATAGACCCCATGAACGAGTTGCTGGCCCAGACCAATCTGCTCTTGACTTCGGCTATTGTCATCACCGGCCTGGGATTGTTGTTGTATATCCTGAGTTACAATCGCCACAGCGACGTGGCCCGCGCTTTTGCTGGCCTGCTGGCCTGCGTCATCGTCGTTTATGTGGTGGACATTGTGGTATATCCGAAAGACGCTTTCAAAGACACCACGTCCTGGCTGCGTGTACAATGGCTGGGTATCGCCTTTGCCCCCCCCACCTATTTGCACTTTTCCACCACCTTATTGCGCACGACGAACGCGCGTTCTCCCTACAGCGGCCTGGTGGTCCGGCTCAGCTATCTGCTGGGGGGCGTGGTCTTGCTCGCGGCGACGTTTTCCGATGGCATCGTGCGCAACCCTGCTTCGATCCCGTATCCGTATCACCTGGCGGCCGGACCGGTCTTTTGGATTTTTGCGTTTTACTACTTTATGGTAGTGGCCTGGGGAGCATCCAACATCAACCTGGCCCGCCAGCGCTGTCTCACCTCTACCTCGCGCCGGCGCATGGGCTACGCGGCCATCTCGTTCCTCGCGCCCGGCATCGGTATCTTTCCGTATCTACTGATCACCAGTTGGCCGGGTTTTCTGCCCCAAGTGACCTTCTGGCTGCTGTTGGTCGCCGGTAATGTGGCTATCGCACTCATGCTGGTCGTGCTGGCTTACAGTGTGGCTTATTTTGGCGTGTTGGCGCCCGACCGGGTGGTCAAACGCCGCATGATCCTGTTTTTGCTGCGCGGACCGGTCACCGCGTGGCTCATCCTGGGCCTCATGATCGCTGGCGACCGTTTCGAGCGCCTGCTGGGGGTGTCGGGCGAAATGCTCACCCTGTTTGCAGTAGTGGCCGTCATTTTGTTGATGCAGCTCGCCATCACAGCCATCACTCCGCTGATAGAACGCTTGATCTATCGCCAGGATCGGCGTGAAGTGCGCTGGCTGCGCACGCTCGACGAACGGCTGCTCACCAGCACCGACATGCGCCAATTCATGGAGAACGTGTTAACCGCCATGTGCGACCTGCTGCGTACCCCGACAGCCTTTGTCGCCATGTTGTCGGACGACGGGCCGCACCTGGAGGTGGCGTGCGGGCCGTTAGAGCCGGATGGCGTCAACTGGACGGCAGAAGAGTGGCAGGCTTTGGTCGAGCCGCCGGGCAACGGTCACGCCGACGGTGGGCGCACGCTGCGCCGCGAGAACGGCTTTTTCGCGTGGGATGGCTATTGGCTGCTGCCGCTGCGCACCAAAGCCGGCGATCGAGTGATGGGGGTGCTCGGCCTGGCTGCGCGCGGCGCGCACCTCGACCTGACGCCAGACGAACAATCCGGGCTGGACCTGCTGGTGCAACAGGCCGAAATCGCCCTGGAAGATTGGCATTTGCAGCAAAACGTTTTCAATGCACTCAAGCTCCTCATCCCCGAAATTGACACCATCCAACGGCGGCGCGGCGCAGTGCGTTATCGAGGTGCGCCTGCGCTGCAGGGCTTTGAAGAAGCGTTGATCGAGCGACCCGACTTTCCCACGCTGGTTAAAGACGCCCTGAGCCATTATTGGGGCGGACCCAAGCTAAGTGACAGCCCCTTGCTGCAACTGCGTGTGGTAGAGCGCGCCCTGCCTGCGCACGATGGCAATACCATCAGGGCCTTGCGAGCGGTATTGGCCGAAGGGGTCGAAAAACTGCGCCCTGGCGGCGAGCGCAAGATGACGGCGACCGAATGGCTCTTGTATAATATCCTGGAGCTCAAGTTCATCCAGGGCCGCCGGGTGCGCGACGTAGCCATGCGCCTGGCCATGAGCGAATCGGATCTATATCGAAAACAGCGCATCGCCATCGAAGAAGTGGCGCATCACATTGCCGAAATGGAACGCCAGGTCTATCAGCAGGCCCACAGCAACCCGCCTGTCGAGCCGTCCATTATCCAGGCCGATGACGAGTTGGGCCAGCGCGCTTCTTGACAGCTTGGAGGGCCTTGTCATATAATAGCCTGGTACGCTCGATAGCCCCCTGACCGGAACGCACATTAACAGATGTTAGGCAATACTCAGGTGGGACGTCATACTTGACGACCAAGACACCAAGTGTCCAGGGGCTTGCTGTGTGTGACTAGGGGTCTTGGTGGTTGTTTGACAGGCTGACCTGAGCAATGGCAATGACGGAGTAATTTTGTTAGGACGCAGGAGAGAAAAGCGATGAATTTGCAGGACAATGCAGGCCCGAGTTTGGATGAAGGATACTGGCAGGCCATCCTGTCCCAGGGAGAAATGGCCTCCCCACGACTAGCGATCGATGAGTTTGAACCCTGGGATGGATTTTCAGATATTTCGCGCAGTGATTTTTCAACACTTGAGCAGCGGCCCGATGACAACGGAGCGCACGACCGTTGGAGCCGCGCTCAGCAGCACTTTGAAACCGGCGAGATCCTCGAATTAGAAGCGACCGGCTACAATCGCGGTGGGCTGCTGGTCGAGTGGAACGGATTGCGCGGTTTTGTGCCCGCCTCGCAGTTGCTAGATACCATTCCTTATCAGGACGAAGATCACAGGCTCGCCGAGTTGGCGCGACGCATCGGAACGCGTTTGTGCGCCAAAATTATCGAGCTGGACGTTGACGCGGGACGTTTTATCCTCTCCGAACGCCTGACCACCGATGAGGCCCAGCGGCGAGAACAACTCTTGGCCGAAATTCGGCCCGGTGACGTGCGCCAAGGCTGTGTGACCAACCTGTGCTCGTTTGGCGCCTTTGTCGACTTGGGGGGCGTTGAGGGCCTGATCCATATCTCTGAGTTGTCCTGGGGGCGCGTGGACCATCCCCAAGACGTGCTGACGGTGGGAGAGGCGGTTGATGTGTATGTGTTGAACGTAGACCCCGACGAAGGCCGCGTGGGGTTGAGCCTGAAGCGCATGCTGCCAGACCCATGGGAGACCGTCCAAGACCGTTATCAGACCGGGCAACTGATCGAAGGCATCGTGACCAACGTGGTCAATTTTGGCGCATTTACCCGCATCGAAGAGGGGCTAGAGGGCCTCATCCATGTGTCTGAGTTGGCCGAGGGCAGCTTTTTGCACCCGCGCAACGTGGTGCAGGAAGGCGACCACATCGTCGCACGTGTGCTCAACATCGACAGTCGCCGCCGGCGCATGGCGCTCAGTTTGCGCCGGGTTTCTCCAGAGCACACCGGGGCCGCCGAGGTCGAAACCTGGTCCATGCACCCGGAAAAAGTAACCCTCGCCGGTTAACGCACTGCGCTCTTGAAGAGAGCGACCGCAATGTGAAGAGGCCGGCCATTCAAGTCTGCTCTATCCGGCGCATTATTCTCTCTAACCCGAGAGTGGCAGACAGGGCGTGGTAAATGACTCTGGGAACCGAGTTGAGTCATCATGACCACGCCCGTTTCGGTTGCAGGTCGAAGAATATGGACGAAAAGACCACCCGACCCAAGGCGCACAGCCGCGAGCGCCTGCTCCGCGAACTGGCGGGCCTGGCGCTCATTGTGCTGGCCGTCGTGACGGCGCTGGGGCTGATTGGCCTCACCTCAGGCCGACTCATCGACAGCTGGGTGCGATTGTGGCAACGGGTGTTGGGCTGGGGTGCTCTGGCGCTTCCCCTTGCGCTAGGAGGCGCCGGCGTGCTCCTGACCCAAGATTGGATGGCCCATCCCGCTCACTGGCCGTGGCGTAAGCTCATCGGCGGCGAGATCGCATACGTGGCTCTGCTAACCGCCTTGCACGCTCTGGCCATCGGCGCGGACCCGTGGCTGCTGGCCGAACGGGGCGGCGGCGGCGGGTTGGTCGGTTGGGCGGTGTCAGGACTGCTAATGGCCCTCATCGGCGGAGTTCCCACGACGCTGCTTGCCGTGGGCATAGCTGTTGTGGCGGCGGCGTGGACCGCCGGCCTGACGCGGGACGACGTGCGTCATACCCTGGCCTGGGTCAGTCGGCGCGCGCAGCAGAGCTCTCCGCCCAATGAGGCCCCGCAGCCAGAAGCGCCTCCTGCCGAGCCGGTGCTCGACATTGCGCCGCCGCCCCAAATAGTCACGGCCTCCGAATCTAGCCCTGCCCGCCCGTTACAGCATGACCGGCGTCTACCCCCCGTGAGCCTGTTGGACCAAGATCGGACGATAGGCATCAGCCAGGCCGAAGTGCGCCGCAAGGTCGAGATCATCGAGAAAACATTGAACGAGTTTGGCCTACCGGCTCGAGTGACCGAGGTGCGACGCGGGCCGGTGATCACCCAATTCGGAGTCGAGCCGGGCTACATCGAGCGCACCGGCCCCGATGGTCAGCCTTGGGATCAAAAGGTGCGCGTCGGGCAGATTAGCACTCTTTCTAACGACCTGGCGCTGGCCTTGGCTGCCCCGCGCCTGCGCATCGAAGCGCCTGTGCCCGGCCGCTCCATCGTGGGCATCGAAGTGCCCAACGAGAAAATCTCTACCGTTCACCTGCGCCCGGTGCTGGAATCAAAGGAATTTCGCCAGGCCCGCTCGCCGCTGACCGTGGCATTGGGGCGCGACGTGGCCGGTGGACCGGTGGTGGCCAATCTGGCAACCATGCCCCACCTGCTCATTGCCGGCACCACCGGATCGGGCAAGTCGGTGTGCATCAGCGCCATGGTAGCTTGCCTGGCTTTCAACAACGTCCCAGAACACGTGCGCCTGGTGATGATCGACCCCAAGTTGGTCGAAATGACCCGTTTCAACGGTCTGCCGCACATTCTGGGCCACGTCGAGGTGGAGCTGGAACGCATCGTGGGCGTGTTGCGCTGGGTGACGCAGGAGATGGACCGGCGCTATGTCTTGCTCTCGGGGGCAGGCGCGCGCCACCTGGACGATTATAATCGAATGCTACGCCGCAAGCGCCAGGAAACACTGCCTTATATCGTCGTCTTTATTGACGAACTGGCCGACCTGATGATGATGGCCGCCGCTGATACCGAGCATACGATCACCCGCCTGGCCCAGATGGCTCGCGCCGTGGGCATCCACCTGGTGGTCGCCACCCAGCGCCCCAGCGTCGACGTCGTGACCGGGCTGATCAAGGCTAATTTTCCGGCCCGTATTTCCTTTGCCGTGGCCAGCAACACCGACTCGCGCGTCATTATCGACCAGGTGGGGGCCGAGACTTTGCTGGGTCGGGGCGACATGCTCTTTCTCGATCCCAAGCGCGGCCACCCTCTGCGCGTGCAGAGCTGCTTTGTCTCTGACCGCGAGGTAGAGGCGCTGGTTAGCTATTGGCGGGAGGCGACTCAGGATGACCAGATTGGCGACGAGCCGGCCCCTTGGGAAGCCATGATCGAGCAAGATGCCATGCCGGAAAACGAGCGCGACGAGCTTTTGAAGGACGCCATCGATCTGGTGCGGCAAGAAGGCGGCGCGTCGGCGTCGCTGCTGCAACGGCGTATGCGCATCGGCTACCCACGCGCCGCAGCCCTGATCGATCAAATGGAACAACTGGGCGTCATCGGCCCGCCCGAAGGTGGGGGGCGCACGCGCGAGGTGTTGCTACCCGACGACGAGTGGGAGAGCGAAGCAAAAACGTACTAGCGCAAACAAGGCTATGTGTGGTAAAATACAAATCAACATTCTAAAGCCCAGAGAGCTTTTTTGGAGAGAAAACTATGAGTGGACATTCCCATTGGGCCACAGTTAAGCGGAAAAAGGCAGCGGCCGATGCTAAACGCGGCAAGGTATTCACACGGCTTGGGCGCGAAATCACGATCGCAGCCCGTGAGGGCGGCGGCGATGTAGATGCCAACTTTCGCCTGCGTCTAGCCATTGACAAGGCTCGGGCGGCCAACATGCCCAAAGACAACATCGAGCGCGCCATCGAACGCGGCGCCGGCGGCGGCAAAGACGGCGACCTGGAAGAGATCACCTACGAAGGTTACGCCCCTCACGGCGTCGCACTGTTGGTCCAGGTGCTCACCGACAACCGCAACCGAGCCGTGGCCGAAGTGCGCCATGTGTTGAACAAACAGGGCGGCAACATGGCCGAGGTCGGTTCGGTGATCTGGCAATTCGACCGCAAGGGCTATATCGCCATCGAGCCGGACGGGGCAGACACCGACGTCATTTTTGAGCGAGCGGTAGAGGCCGGCGCCGACGATGTGATCTTTGGCGACGACTTGATCGAAGTATATACTGCACTGGACGCATTCCAGGCCGTTCAAGAGGCTCTGGAGGGAGCCGGCATCAAACTGGCCGAAGCCGAATTGTCGATGCTACCCAAGACATCCATGCAATTAGAGTCGGAACAGACCTTTAAGGTGATGCGAGTGATCGAGGCCCTGGAAGACCTGGACGACGTGCAACAGGTCTATTCCAACCTCGACATCAGCGACGAGTTGATGGCTCAGTATGAGGGGGCCTGATCCGGCGGGCGGATATGGCTCGATGTTGGTGCTGGGGGTAGACCCGGGCCTGGCGACGACCGGCTATGGGATTGTGCGCGAAACGGCAGAAGGGTTGCACAGCGTGACCTATGGCGTGGTCAAGATTCCACCCGCGCCGGCGCTGCCTGGACGGTTGCAACAACTCTATCGAGAACTGTCGGCGCTGATCCGCGAGTATCGGCCCGACGAGAGCGCGGTCGAAGAGCTATTCTTTAGTCGCAACGTGCGCACGGCGATGAGCGTCGGTCAGGCGCGTGGGGTGGCCTTGTTGGCGTTGGCCGACGCCGGCCTACCGGTGACCGAATATACGCCGCTGACGGTCAAACAAGCCATAAGCGGCTTTGGCGGCGCAGACAAGGTCCAGATGCAGACCATGGTCAAAATGCTGCTGAGGTTGGAGAGCATCCCCCGTCCCGACGACGCCGCCGACGCATTGGCGGTGGCTATTTGTCACCTGCATTCCGTGCGCTTGAATCGGGCCGTGAGGAGCAATGCATGATTACCCGTCTGGAAGGCATGGTGGTCGACATTGGCTCGGACCACCTGGTGGTGAGCGTGGGCGGGGTGGGCTTGCGAGTGCACGTGCCCGGCGACGTGTTGCGCGGCTTGAGCGGTCGTGGCGCGCACGTGCGTTTGTTTACGCACCTCCACGTGCGCGAAAACGAATTGGCGCTCTATGGCTGCTCCACGCAAGAGCAATTAGAGCTGTTCCATTTGCTGTTGAGCGTATCGGGCATCGGGCCGCGCACGGCGTTAACTATTTTGTCGTCCCTTTCGCCGGAGCGCCTGCGAGCAGCGGTCAGCCGGGAACAGCCCGATGTGCTGGCCCAAGTACCGGGCGTCGGTCTCAAAACAGCGCGGCGCATCATCTTTCAGCTCAAAGACAAACTGGCCCCCGGCCAGATAGCTGCCGTGCCAGGTCTGACCGACCAGGACACCGAAGTCATCGCGGCCCTGACGGCTTTGGGCTACAGTGTGGTCGAGGCCCAAACGGCCTTGCAAAATATTCCCCGCGACCCAGAAATGAGCCTGGAGGAACAGCTACGCTTGACACTGGCCTTTTTCGGACGCTGAACGAACGATGAGAACTCCACCATGAGGTCGTCGGCCGAGTCTATCAAAAGGTGGTGGTCTGGCGCGCAAGCCTTTGTGCGCAGTATTCGCACGCGCATCATCCTCCCCTACATTGTGTTGACCGTTTTTGTGGCTGCGGCGGGCACCTACATCGTCACGGCCCTGGCCCAAGGCTCGCTCGAAGAGCGCTTGCGCACCCAAATGGGCGACGCGGCCGGTGTTGCCAGCGATGCGGTCGCTCTTTTTGAAAACAAGCTGCTGACACAATTGCGCGAACTTACCTTCTTGCAAGGCGCCTATGAGGCCATGGAGGTAGGTGATCTTGAGGCGCTCCAAGAGCTGCTTATCCCAAGCATCAGCAACTCGGGCACGCGCCGCGCCATCATCGCCGATCTATCGGGTACGGTCGTGATGGACATTCGTTTGCCAGAGGGTCAGGCTGAGCCTCAAACAGGCGGCTCGCTTACAGGCAGCGCGCTGAACGCGGTCCCCCTGGTACGAGAGGTGCTAAACGGCGCAACAGACGAGTATGGCGACAAACACGCCGGGCTGGTGCAGGTCGATGGACAGCTTCTTCTAGCCATCGGCGGCCCCTTCAAGTTGACCAGCGATGTGGATACTCCGGGCGGCAAAAACCTGGGCGTCGTCATCGTGGCCGAGCCGCTACAGAGCCTGTTAAACCAGGTCAAAGAGACTGCCGTCGCCCGGCGCGTCACGGTGTACAACCCTGAAGGCCAGGTGATCGCCACGACGGTGAGCGAAAACGAACCTCAGTTGGAAGATCTATCCATCACCCCTGCTTTTTTCCAGGCCGTCATCGCCAACCCCGCCAGAACTCATCAAGCAGATCGCACCGTGCTCGGTCGCCGGGTGCGCTTTGTCTATTTTGTGTTCCTCATTCGCCACCAAGCCCTGGGCGTGATGTCTATTGGCATCGAGAGTGGTTATATCTCGCAAACAGGCGCCTGGGGGCGTGTCCAGTTGGCGGCCATCTTTACTGTGGCGATGCTGGCAGTGATACTGATTGGCTATTTAATTTCTCGCGCGATAACCCGCCCTGTGATGCAACTGGTTCAAATGGCCCTCGCCGTTGGCAAAGGCGACCTGACCCATCGCTCTGGGTTCAGGTCAAAAGACGAATTAGGTACGCTGGCAGAGACCTTTGACGATATGACGATCAAGTTGGACCAGCGCACCACTGAAATGGAACGTCTGTTGCGTGAAAAACGCCAAGAAGCCAGTTTGCGGGATGCCATTTTGCGTAGCATCGGCGAAGGGGTTTTGATGGAAGACCAAAACGGCCACATCCTCATGATGAACCCCTCGGCCGAAAATATGCTAGACGTCCTTTCTGAACAGTTCAGGGCATCGAAACCGGTGCGCGAGGTCGAGACCAATACCGACGCGCGGCGTTTTGAAATCGGCGACCGGGTCATCAGCGTTGAAACTTCGCCTGTGGTGATGGCCGATGGCGCTCGCTTGGGCAAAGTGTTGGTCATCCGCGACATCACCCGCGAGACCGAAGTGGACCGTCTGAAAGACGATTTTATCACCCAGATTTCCCACGAATTGCGCACGCCGCTGACTTCTATCAAAGGCTACAGCGACCTCTTGCTCCGCGCTATGGGCGGGCCTGTGGCCGACCAACAACGCAGTTTTTTGGAAACTATCAACCGCCAGGCCGACACACTGGTTGATATGATCGGCGACCTGCTCGACTTTACCCAATTAGAAGCGGGCAACCTGGGTTTACGCTTTGAGCCGATGACGATGGAGACCGTGCTGCGCCAGGTAACTACCAAGTGGGCGGACAGTTTTGAAAAAAAGGACATCCAATTTTCCGTTCACATCCAAGAACCTATCCCCCAAATGCTAGGCGACGAGCAACGCCTGCGGCGGGCGCTCACTAACCTGATAGAAAACGCCTACAACTATACACTGGAGGGTGGGCAGGTGAGCGTTTCGCTCAGCGCCAACGACGACAAGGTGACCGTTTGCGTGCAAGACACCGGTGTGGGTATTGCACCGGAGGATCAAGCTCACTTGTTTAGTCGCTTCTACCGCGTCCCGCTCGAACGCACCATAGACGTGCGCGGAGTAGGGGTAGATCTGTATGTCACCAAAGCCATCGTCAGTGGGCACGGAGGAGAGATTCAAGTCGAGAGCGCCTTGGGCAAGGGCAGCACATTTACCTTCACACTGCCCCTGGATGCCGGGGCGCGCGACACCAAGTCCAAACCGACCTTCACCGACCTGGGAGACCTGCTACGATGATCTTTGCTCTCCAGCTCCCCCCCACGAGCGAGGAGGCGACCCGGTCTCGACGCCGTCTGCGCCAGGCAGCATGGTTGCTTTTGCTTCTACTGGGCAGTCTGAGCTGCATGCTTTTGGCAGCCCAGGTCGCGCTCTTGAATCTACGCCCCGTCCCATTGCAACGCGATGTCCGTTCGGTGGTGCAGGTCGATTACGGAGCAGGCGAGCGGCGAGCGGCCCCCTTGGTTCCTGAAGTCATCGAAGCCGTAAGAGAAGAATTGGAGGCGACACGGCCTACTCCTGGAGCGCAGGTTATTACCCTGGTTCCGATTGTCGAAATCCCGACGACCGCTCCCACAGCCGTGGCTCAGATCACGCCCACTCGCCCCGGACCATCGCCTACTCCGGCGTCGCCCACACCCGGCAGCGCCACGCCGACCCCTACCGTGACGCCGAGCAGCACCCCAACGCCGAGGTCGTCGCCAACCCCCACTCCTAGCGTCACCGCCAGCGCGACCGGCACAGCGACTGCGACGCCGACGCCTACTGGGTCCCCAACTGCCACCTCTACCGGAACGCCGACGGCGAGTTCTAGCCCAACCCCAACGGCGACCAGCAGCGCGACCGCGACATCGACGCCCGAAATGCCCCCTCGGCCGTCGCCAACCGACACGCCTACCGAAACCCCTAGCGCGACGCCAACTCCGACCCATACCCCTACGGGGACGCCCACCGCCACCCCTACTGAGACGCCGACGGCGACGCCCACCGCAACGCCCATTCCACCCCCCGACGTGTTATCCATCATTCCCAACGAAGCGTTGCAAGACAGCGGCGACATTGGCGTCAGCATCAGTGGGTTAAACTTTATGGGACCAGTGGCCTGGCTGGGCCAAGAATTTTCTATCGCCATTTCCAGCGCCACGGCGACCACGATCGATGGGATTCTCTCCACCAACATTCCCGCCGGCATCTATGCGCTGACCGTGCGCAATTCGGACGGCCAGCAGGACACCTTGCAGCATGCCTTTACTATTCACCCGCTCATCCTCCCCACCAACACATTGGACTCTGACGTGGCCTTTGTGAGCACGTTTGGGCCGGCCGCGCCCCCCCAAGAGGGCGACCACGACCATGTGCAGATCATCTTTTTCGAAATACCTGATGCCCCGCCCGATCAACTCTACATCCGCATTTTCGACGCCGACACCGGCGGCGCTTACGACGAGCCGGATAACCCGATGCTGCCCAACTTTAACACTGTAATGACATACACCGTGCGGGGCGGATCCGGCGCCTACACTACCCCCGATGCGCGCTCCCACCAACCAGGAGCAACGGGCATCCATTCGGGGCAGGTGATCACGCAACGGGTCATTGGTGTAGACCCGACCCTCGACAATAATTGGCTGACTCTGCCGGTTGCCCGCACCGACGGAGAGTTGGTCGGCGGCTCGCGGCTCTTTAAACTGGCTGTCCAGGCGGCCAGCGGCGACGACGGCAACTGGTATCAGGTGGCCCTCAGCGCCGACCCCAGCACCAACGTCGGCGTCAATGGGGCGCGCCTGTTTGCCTATTCCTGGTGCGTCGCGCTGCCCAGCCCAGGCGACGAGGTAGTGCTCTATCCCTTCGTGCCCGCCGGCGCAAGCACCGTGACCCAGGTCAATTTCGACCTGGATGCCTCGCTCGGCGCAGAGATCAATCTGATCACCCCCCTGCGCAATTTGCCGGTGCTGGGACTGTCGGGCGATGGGAGTAGCGCGTCGGAGGATTTCGGCCCCTTTGCCGGCGAGCGAGCGACCACCTGGACCGTGCAATACGTGGCGGGGAGCAATCCAAACACTCAGAACGACTTTTCACTGTGGTTCTTGGGCGATGGAAGCCCCCTTGCCATCTTTGTCGCGCCTACCCTGGTTTCTCCACCCTAACAGATCTCAGTTTACAGGCGCCAGCTTTCAGCCTTGATCTGCTGGCTGAAAATCGGCGCCGGACGACCGACCGTTGTGTGTTTGGTGGTTTGTTTTTGGGTTCCGGCTTGTCTGGGTTAGGGTGCAACGGTGGGTGTGTCGGTGGGCGGCGGCGGTTCCGGCGTCGCGGTCGGCGTGTCAGTGGGCGGCGTGGTCGGAGACGGCGTTTCGGTTGGGGATGGCGGCGTCTCACTGGGAGTCGCGCTGGCAGACGGGGTGGGCGGCGGACTCACCGTGGGCGTGATGATCGGCGTTTCGGTCGGGCTGGCAGTGGGCGTGCTGGTGACCCCTGTTGGGGTCAGGGTGGGTGTGCTGGTTGGGGTCCAGGTGGGAGGTAGAGTAGGTCGCAACGTGGGCGTCGAGCTGGGTGGCTCGACCGTGATCCAGGGGGTGAGCGAAGGCGTGGGGGTCGCGGTAGGGCTGGGCGTCCAAGATGCCAGGGTGGGGAGCGGCGCCGACGTCGGCGTAAGGATAGGCGGCAGATACAATGGCTGTCCCACTCGGATGTCGTAGCTGTTGAGACAGTTGTGAAAAACGATCAGATATACGGTGATGCCCCGCACTCGCGCCAGCGAGAAGAGCGTGTCGCCTGGCTGTACTTTGTAGAGCATCCAACCCTGGGGAGCATAGCCTGCGCACGGCCAGGGGGTCGGCGCAACTCTGAGCGTCGGAAACAGAGTGGGTAAAATCGTGGGTTCCTGCGACGGGACGCTCGTCTCGGGGAGCAGACTCGGTGTGCCAGAGGCCGGCAGCGTAGGCCCCCCCGTTGAGAGTGGGGTGGGACTAGACGCGGGCAGGGTGCTCACCAAGACGGTGGGAATCTCGCCGCCGGGCGCAACTGTGTCTGTGGCGCGCCGGGCAATCTCCTGACCCACCGATCCGCCGCCGTGCCAGGACAACACAACAGCCCCCAGGACGGTGATGATCGAAGCCATCGTCACCAACACGGCGATACTGAAACCTGTCCAAAGGTTCCGAGGAGAATCTGGAACTGGAGATGGGTCCGCTCTCACCAGGTCGCCTCCGTCCAGTCGCCGCTATTCTGGGCGGAGATGGGTCCTTCTACCGGCAGCAGAAAACTGAATGTGCTGCCCCGGCCTTCCTCGCTTTCTACCCAGATGCGCCCTCCGTGGGCCTCGATCAGCGTTTTGGCGACCGAAAGTCCGACTCCCGTCTCCCCTAACCCTTCGATGAGCGGATTGTCGGCGCGATACAGGCGCGTGAACACCCGACGGCGCTCTTCTTCAGAAATGCCCCCACCCGTATCTGCCACCGATACCATAATATAATTGGCGCCGCCCACGCGAGCGTCACGGGTGTCTTGCAGACTGGCGCTGACCGTCACGGTGGTATTTAGATCCGAGGCCTGGCCCGCATTCGAGAGCAAGTTCATCATCACCTGGTGCAATGCGTCGGGGTCCGCGTGGATGTCGGGCAGGCTATCGTCCAGGGCAATATCGACCGTGATGCCGCGCTCACGAAACTGACCGGCTGTGCTCATGATGGCTTCCTCGATGATGTTGACAATATTGACCGTCTCGGGCTGTATCTCTAATTGCCCCAGGTCAATTGACGTGATCTCGATCAAATCATCTAGCTTGGCGCTCATACGCTCGGTGTTGGCTTTGACCCGTTGTAAGAATTTTCGCTGCATCGCCCCCAAAATCCCCACTGATTCGCCCAAAAGCAGGTCAGTGTAGCCCACGATGGAGGTCATAGGAGTGCGCAGTTCTTGCACCAACGAAGCCACCAGCTCGGCCTGGTAAGAAATCTGAGGGGCGGTGCCGTCAGGATAAAGGATGGCTACGACGCCGTTAAAGCCTTGTTGCCCTGCCAGGGGCACCGGCGTCAGCTCGACGCGCATGTTTTTTTCGCCATGTTGAACATTGACCACGTGGGGCGAATCTACCAGGCGCTGGCGCACATCGGTGTCTACCATCAGCCGCTCCAACGCTTGTCGCCAGCGTGGGTCGGCGTATAGGTCGAGGATGGGTTTGCCGATGAGCATGTGCCGGTCGCTGTCGAGCGCGCGCTCTACCCCACCGTGAACCACCGTTATCTGGCCCATGTAATCGCTGACGATGATACCCCACGCGCTGTCCGCATCGACAGAAGGGGATGGTTGTTGATCGACTCGCGCCAACAGATCGCTTTGAAGCTGCCCCACGGTTCGCTCGGCCTGGCTTAACTCTGCTTCGAGACGGGTCTGGCGAGCAGTCAATTGCCGCGCGCGCTCCTGCCACTTTTCGATTTGGGTTTCCAGGTCTCTGCGCACGCCGTTCAAGCGTTCGATCTCGGCTTGTAGGGCCGCCTCGTTGGATTCGGTCTCGACCACTTGCAACACCGCCGCCAACTCAGAGGCTTGGCGCTTATACTGTTCGACCTGTTGTTCCAGGTCCAATATCTGTTGAGCAAAGGATCGGGTCTCTTGGCGGCTCTGTTCCAGGTCCAATTGGGTCTGGCGGGCCTTTTTGCGCTCCAGATCCAGGTTTTGCTGCAATTGATCGGCGCGCCAGGTGGCCTGTTGAAAGCGCTGTGCGTTGCTGATGGCCAGGGCCAGGCGGCGACCGAGGATCGTTCCCAAGCGGCGCTCCTGATCGGTCCAGGCGCGCTGGCTGCGCGGGTTGCCGGCGATGAGCACACCTACGACCACTCGGTCGTCAATGAGTGGCTGAAGCAATAGCGGACCGGCTTCCGATTCGCCCAACAAAGCATACATATCCGTGACGCGCTGGTCCACTTCTTGGGCGACGAGCTGCCGGCGCGTGCGGATCGCACGCCGGATCATTGGCTGTTCGTCCATGGGAAAGACGTTGCCCTCTTCGGTGGAGCGGTCGGTCGCGTGAATCAGCGCCAGCTCCATGTGGCGATGGTCGCGCTTGGCGGGCAGCCCCAAAGCACAGACCTCTGCTTGAAGCACTTGGATAGCCACAGAAATGGCCGTGACCAGCGTCGTGTCCAGGTCTAAAGAAGCGCCGATGTCTTGAGCCGCGTCTAGCCATTCCCAGGTGCGGGCCAGGTCGCCGGTGTCCGCCGCCGGCCGCGACGCGGCGCGCAGCGCCGTTGCCAGATCTTTGTGCTGCCAGTCTAGCACCTGGCGATAGACCAGTCCGGCCAACAAAGGGTATGCGGCCAGGTTGGCCAGGCGAATCCAGCCCGCCACGCTAGATTCGGCGCCGGGCGCGACCAGGTGTGCGCTATGGCCGAGCAGCATGAGCAGCACAATACCGAACAGCAAGGGCCATTGCGCAGCACGCCGAGCCAACACACCCACACAAAAGAGAGACAACAGTCCCAGACCGACGACCGTCCAGAGTGTGTCTTGCATGTAGCCGTTGAAAATCAACTCGGGCTGATCGCTCACAGCGCGATACCACACGCTGGCCGCCGCCGCATAGCCCACCAGTCCCGCCAGCAGACTGGCCGCCAATAACCCGGTCGCCAGCGCCGGATACTCGTCGGAGAACGAGAGCGCTGCCCAACCGACGAACAGCAACACCACGGCATCCATAAACCGTTCCAGCGGCGGCATGACCGCCGTCGCAGACCACACCCCTCGCCAGGCTAACAAGGCCGCAGCCATCAGCACGCCACGGGTGAGCAAGATGCCGAGACCAGCCACGAGCCAGCGCCGAGCCTGGGGCGTGCGGCGCTCGCGCAGCCACTCGCCTGCTACCATAGCCAGGATGGCTTCGAACGCAAAGAGCGTCACCAGATAATAAATCAGATCGCCCGGCGACTCGGTCACCAATTTCAGTGCTTGATCCAGAATGGACATCTTGGTCCTTTCACCTCGGCCGCATTGTTCAGCTCGCTACTTTATTATACCATGCCTGTTCTATTGGCGGCAACACGTGACGCGGAGCGCATTTCAAACATGCATTAGGACTATCACCCCGAAACGCCGGCCCACGTGCGCTCGCTGGACGACCTGCGGGCCTACCCCTTTCCCAACACGGGCAATGCGTATCGCGCCGGGTCTTTGGAGCGCGCGGTAGCGACCTGGCGGGCGGGCGGGCTGGCCGTAGGCGGCAATCTGCCCCACCTGGGCGGCGAGCTGTTCGAGGCGGCCTGGCGGCTGCGCGGGCTGGAGAATTTTCTGTTGGACCTGGTCCGGCGTCCCGAGTGGGCCGACTATTTGCTGGATCGGCTGGCGGCCCTGGCCCGGCGCAGATACGGCCCGCGCCTGGCGCTATGGGGCGCGGTGGGGCGCCAAAACCTGTTTGGCCGGGGGACTCGGGAGGAGATCCGGCGCGAGGTGAGGGAACGCATCGAGACGTTGGGGCGGGCCGGGCTGGTGCTCTGTCCGGCCTACGACGTGGACACGCCCGACATCCCTTGGGAAAACGTAGAGGCTTTTTTGGAGGCGGTGCAAGAATACGGCTAAAATCAGAAAACCGGCTTTGTCAGGCAGCTTGTAGCAACCAGTGAATCGAGATCGCACTCTCTAGTGACTTGAATTCTGGATCACCCGTCACCAGCGTGGCTGCTCTATCGAGAGCCAGCGCTGCCGCAAAAGCGTCTGCATAGGATAGCGAATGCCTGGCCTTGATGTGAGCTGCCGCTAATGTCAGCTCACGTCCGGCTGAGACGATTTCCAGGGTCATTTCTTCCAAAGTCCCCAGTACTTTTTGTAATCGGGTTTGACCCCAACGCCGTTCCACAATGTACGCCACCTCCCCCAGATTGACCCACGTCATCAGCAAATGTATCTCACCATCTTGCGCCCGCTGCAAAAGCCGCGCCACGTCTTCTGCGCCTGGCTCGTCGCCCAACAGAGCTAGCAGAGCAAAGCTGTCAAAAATCCAGCTTTCACTCATACCGCGCCTCTTCTCGCTCTCGCTCGCGTGCCCGTTCGACCAACAATTCTCCTGTGAGGGATGGACCATCCTTTAGCATCCCTCTGAGCCTCTTTACCGGATCGGATGGTAAAGGCACCAGCGCCAGCATGTCACCGTAATCCACCACGCGCACTCTTTTTCCTTTTTCGAGGCCATACTTTTTTCGGAGCGGCTTGGGGATGACCACCCATCCCTTGCTTGAGACCGTTACCGTGTTCATCGCGCCTCCTTTTTATACCCTAATTTTATTCAGTATATCACAAACATCACGTCGGTGCAACTGACGGGAAAAAAGTATAACGGGGATTTTTATAACCTGCTACGCAACACCTGCCAGTAGGCCCGTACGCGCTGCGCCCGCAGGGGACGCTTGTGCCCCACCAGCCACTTGAGCGTCTCCAGTCCCAACTGACCGGCGTACAGCGCCAGCAGATACAGCCGCAGGATCATCGCCGCGCGGGGACCGTGGTACTTGCGGAAATAGCGGATCTTGCTGCGCTGAAAGTTGACGTGGCGGGCGGGCACGGCCTGCTCGCTGCTCTTGCCTTCGTGGTGCACGATTCGCGCCGCCGGATAGTAGACCACGCGCCAACCCGCCGTCTTGATCCGCCGGCACCAGTCCAACTCTTCCGAGTACATAAAAAAGCCCTCGTCCATCCCGCCCACCTGCTCGACCGCCGCGCGCCGGACCAGCATGGCCGCGCCGGTGATCCAGTCTACGTCGAGCGTGGCGTCGTCGGGCCGGTCGCGCACGAAATAGCGCCGCAGCAGCGAGCGCGGCGCCCACCGCTCCAGCCAGGTGCTCTCGAAAAAAGCGGTCATCAGCGTGGGAAAGCGGCGACGCGAGGACTGCACGCTGCCATCCGAGTTGAGCAATTGCGGGCCGACCACGCCTACGTCGGGGTATTCGTCCATAAATCGCACCAGAGTCGCCAGCGCGTCGCTCAATACCTCGGCGTCGGGGTTGAGCAGCAGCACGTAGCGCCCCCGGGCCACGGCGAGACCCTGGTTGTTAGCGGCCGGGAAGCCGCGATTGATCGAGTTGGCGATGAGCCTCACTTGGGGGAACTCGGCGCGAAGCATCTCGACGCTGCCATCGGAGGAGGCGTTGTCGACGAGGATGATTTCGGTGGATAACGGGTATTGGGGATTGGATATGGAATGGAGGCAGCGCCGCAGCAGGTCGCGGACGTTCCAGTTGACGATGATGATCGAGAGATCGGGAGTCACCAGGTCCGGTCCACCACAAAATCGGCCAGTTCCCACAGAGCGTCCCGATATTCGCCTGGTGGAACGAGTTCCAACGCGACCTGGCTGCGTCGGATGAACCGGCGCGCTTCGTCCAGCGAGGCTTCAATGGCCCCCGATTCGCGGATCAGTTCCACCGCCGCGCGAATTGAGGCTTGGTCTTGGCGACCATCATTCAAAATGCCGTTGATCACTATCGCGGCGGGGTTTTGCTCCAAGAACCACAGCGTGGGCGCAGTCACCAGACCGGCGCGCAGGTCGCTGCCCACGGGTTTGCCCAATTTGGATTCATCACTGACAAAATCGAGCACGTCGTCTACGACCTGGAACGCCATACCCAATTGCTCGCCGTATTCGCGCAGGGCTGTGATTTCTGGAGCGGGCGCGTCGCCCAACACGGCGGCGGCTTCGGCGGCGACGGCGAACAGCGCTGCAGTCTTGGCATAGATGCGGTCGTAATACTTTTGCCGGTCCAGGCCGATGCGCCGGTCGAGCATCTGATGGATTTCGCCGCTGCAGATAATCATGAGCGTGCGGGCAAACAAGTGCATCACCTGCACATTGTCGGTTTGTGCGGCCAGATCGGCGGCGCGGGCAAAGAGAAAATCGCCCGTGAGCACGGTCGCGCCGGGCGTCCAGGTGGCGTTGACGGTGGGATTGCCTCGCCGCACCAACGCCCCGTCGATGAGATCGTCGTGGACCAGCGTGGCCGTGTGCAGCAACTCGATGGCGGCTGCCAGCGAAATAGCCCGCCTCGGTTCAACCGGGTATAGGTAGCTCACCAACAGCGCCAGCGACGGCCGCACCCGTTTGCCGCCGCCGGCGATCAAATGGTCGAGCACTTCTCCCAGAGCCGGATGGGGCGCGACGTCGCGCACAATCTCTGCCGATGCGGGCGAGCGTGGCCCTGTCCGCAGATCAGGCTCGGCTCGCATCATTCGTTCAACCCGTTTCAAGTCATCTTTAACCAGATCGAATATGGCAATGGTGCTGTTCAAGGTCCAATCCTTCGGTTTTTTAACAGGTCTTTAAAACAGACGCCGGAAAAGCGTCTGGGCATTCTGGGTGGTGCGCAGCGCCACGTCTTCCAGGCTACAGCCGCGCAGTTGCGCGATCTCTTGGGCGACCAGCCGCACCAGGGCCGGTTCGTTGCGCTTGCCCCGATAGGGATGGGGCGTGAGAAATGGCGCGTCGGTCTCGATGAGCAGGCGCTCAAAATCGATCTTTTGGGCCACCTCTTTCGTCTGTCCGCTTTTGGGAAAGGTCACCGGGCCGGTGATGCCGACGTAAAAGCCCAATTCGAGCGTCCACTCGGCCAATTCCAGGTCGCCCGAAAAAGAGTGCAGCACGCCGGTGGTCGAGGGCGTCGCTCGCCCGCCAAAAGCGTCCTCCAGCGCGATCATCACGTCGGTGTCGGCCTCGCGGTTGTGAATGATGACCGGCAGACCCGTCTCGGCGGCCAGGTCGAGCTGCTGGCGAAAGGCCTTGCGCTGCGTCTCCGGCGCGGCGCAGGGCCAGTCGCGCTTGGGCTGCTTGGGCCAATAGTAATCCAGTCCGATCTCGCCGATGGCGACGACCTTGGGATGCCCGGCCAGATCGCGCAGCTCGCGCAGGGTTGCCGCGTTTAGCTCGTCGGTCGAGGTGGGATGCACGCCCACAGCGGCATAGACCGGCGCGTGTTTTTCGGCCAGGGCCACGGCGGCGCGGCTGTTGCGCAGGTCCACGCCGGGGACGACGATGGCCGCCACACCGTTCTGGGCCGCCCGCGCCAGAACTGCTTCGCGGTCTTTATCAAAGCGGTCAAAATCCAGGTGGCAGTGGGTATCTATCAGCGACGAAGGACGATGGACGAAGGACGAATTCGCTTCGCCGTTCGTCATGGGTCCTTCGTCATTGGTCCTTCGTCCTTCGTCTCTGTTCATTCGTCTTTCAGCCCTGCTAACTCTAATCCGGCGTCGAGTAGCGGTTGCACCAGGTCTGGGTCGGTCGTCTCGCAGTAGACGCGGATAATCGGCTCGGTGCCGGAAAAGCGGATCAGCAGCCAATTGTCTGCGCCCAGCGAAAACTTGTAACCATCGGTGGTGAGAATGCCGGTCACGGGCCGGCCAGCGATGGTCTGCGGTTTGGCCGCGTCGAGGCGAGCCTGGGCGGCCGGACGTTTTTCACCGGGGAAGCGGGTGTCCACCCGGTCGTAATAGTAGGTCGCGCCCAGCTTGTCGTACAGCGCGGCGAGGAGCTGGCTGGGGGTCTTGCCGGTGCGCACCATCAAGTCGAGAAAATAGAGATTGCCCAGAATGCCGTCGCGTTCGGGCACGTTGCCGCGAAAGGCGTAACCGCCGCTTTCTTCGCCGCCGATGAGCGCATTGGTTTCGGTGAACTTGGGCGCGATGTATTTGAACCCGACGCCGGTCTGGTACACCGGCACGTCGTATATCTGCCCCAGGCGCTCCAGCATGGAGGTGGTAGAGAGCGTTTTGACGATGGGGCCGCGTTCGCCGCGCACCTCCAGGAAATAGTAGGCCAGCAGCGCGTACACCTGAAGCTGGTTGACAAAGTTGCCGCGCTCGTCGCCGATGCCCATGCGGTCGGCGTCGCCGTCCATAATGAGCAGCACGTCAGCGCCGCGCTTGACCGTCTCGGCCAGGCCCACGTCCACGTTGGGCGGAATAGGCTCGGGGCGGGCCATTTCGGGAAAGAGCGGGTTGCGCTCGGCGTGGATTTCGGCGACCTTGGTCTTGCCGCCGGCCAGCAGGCGCGGGAACCAGCCCGCCCCGTTGCCCCACATCGGCTCGACCAGCACGTTGAACCCGGCCTGTTTGATGGGTTCCCAATCTACCAATTTTCCAATGTGACTGACGTAACTGGGCGCGGGATCGAACTTGACGATGCGCCCGTCGGCCAATCCTTCGGCCAGGGCGACGCTCTTGACCCCGGACAAGTCGGGGATGGCGGCCTCGATCTGCGCCAGCCCGTCGGGCGCAACGGCGCCGCCGGTCTCGTCGCGCACCTTGAAGCCGCAATCGGTGGGCGGGTTGTGGCTGGCAGTGATGTTGATGGCCCCGGCGGCTTGTTTATCCACGGTGGAGAACGAGATGACCGGGGTGGGCGTCGGCCCATCGGTCAGCCAGGCCCGAAAGCCGTTGGCCGCCATCACCTCGGCGGCGGCGGCGGCGAAATGCTCGGCGGCAAAGCGCCGGTCGTGACCGATGACGACGGCGGCGCCCGGGTTGCCCTGCTGGATGAGATAGTTGGCAAAGCCCTGCGCGCAGCGGCGCACGTTGTCAAAAGTGTAATCGTCGGCGATGCGCGCTCGCCAGCCGTCGGTGCCGAATTTGATGGGGGTGTTCACGTGATTTCCTCCTTCCGTGACATCTGAACAATGAAAACAGCTCGTATGATGTTAGCCGGGGTCTCGCAAAATTCGCTCAATAGCGATCTTGACTTCGGGGAGGCGCTCTTGAACCGTCCTCCACACCAGCTTGAAATCCACCCCAAAGTAAAAGTGAATCAGCCTGTCTCCCATTCCGGCCATCTCTTTCCACGGAACGTGAGGGTAGCTCTGGCGTATCTCGTCGGGAATCGCTTTAGCTGCCTCGCCGATGATCTCGAATTTTCTAACGACCGCGCTGGTCGTTTTATCGTCTACCCGGAATGCCTGGTAATCTAACCCCTCGGTAAACGACTCGATGCTCTCTATGGCCGCCAGGATGTCTTTGAGATAGAGTCTATAGTCTCTCATACCGGTATGGCCTCGCGGAGCACTGGCTCTCGCAACTCTGCTCTCAGGGCGCTTTTGGGGATCACGTCCACTTTTCGCTCCAACTCCCCTTCCAGGAATAAAGCCAGACCTACCAGGTCAAACAAGTCTGCATCCTCATAAAAGTCAACCAATACGTCGATATCGCTGGTTTCACCTTGCTCCCTACGGACAAAGGAGCCAAAGAGGCCAATCTCTTTCACCCGATAACGGGATCTCATCTTGGGTTTCAATTCTCTCAGGCTGCCTAACAACTGTGTTGTATCTATACCGGACATTGTCTCTATCCCTCAAATGTCATCCCACCTGTGGCGCTCCCAGGCCTGTATCCGCCACTCTCTCGATCAGCCCGAAGGAGGTGACGGTGAGCTGCTCGCCCTGCGCGATGCTAACCAGCGTTGCAGCGAGGGCTGACTCTCGCCGCTGGGCCACCCGGCTAGCAAACCTTATTACGTCGATTGCCAATCTGCCCCGGTCATCAGATTCGCCACCGATAAATCCTCATCGATCTCTGGCCAATGCAAGCTCACTCCACCACCGCCGATTTCATAGCGCATCCGCTGCTCAGGCGTGGCTTGGTGCAACAAGGGGAACCATATAATGGGCACGCTGATGATGCGTCCATCGGTTAAACAGACGTGCATCATCTCGGCGTCGAATTCCACCCAGCGCGCCAGGGCAGTAGTTGGCACAAAAGCTCGTCGAAACTTTGTTTCACTCTTGACCCAAGTGCTCATTCCATGCTCCTATCAACTCTATCTGATGTTGCTCAATAATTCGCTCAATCTCATTCAACTCGTGCGCTCGAAATCCATAGTTGGCTGCCAATCCAATGGGGTCTAGCCAAAATTTGGCCTGATCATTGCCCGTTTTGACGTGGATATGAGGCGGCTCCAGACCCTCGTTGCTGAAAAAGTGAAAGCGATAACGCCCCACGCGCAAGACAGTCGGCATACAAGTTTCTCCTATTCTGCCTGCAATGCCCCCAAACCTGCCTCCATCATCCTCCCGGTCAGCCTGCGAAGTGACTACCGCGCTGCCTGACTTGCACAAAACCCAAACGCTCCAGTGCGCGGATAGTCTCCTGGCCCGACACACGTCGCAGTTTAGGCACCCGCAGCCGCCTCAAAGACAGTCACAATCGGTCGAGAGACGGTTGCTACCGGGAATTCCCCCAGATAAAGCTCGGTCGCCTCTTTGAGATTGGCAATTGCCTCTTCAACGGTAGGGCCTTGGCTGACAGTCCCGACCTCAGGGCACTCGGCCACGTACAAATCATCCTCTCTATGAAGAATAGCAGTGAAAAATTGAAGCGCCATCAACAAACTCTCCTTATTCCACCTGCAATGCCTCCAAATCCGCCGCCGCCATCCTCTCGATCGGCCCGCGAAAGGTGGCGGTTGGCTTTCTATCCCGCGCGACGCTAACCACCGTTGCAGCGAGCGCTGGCTCTCACCGCTGGGCCAACAAGCCTTCAACCTCTCAAAGGAACTCGACGTGATCCTGCATTTCCTCGGCGTCAAGCACCTGGCAAATCAGCATCAGCCCGCGCACCATGTCGCCGATGGGCGTTCGTTGGCGGGCAAAGACCATCCCTTTGTGGGGCACCCCTTCGGCATGCAAGCGTAGGAAATCTTCATCCTGCGTAAAAACGACCCGACCCTGACTGACAGCCCAAGCAAGCTGTTCTTTGTCAAAAGCGCCCATCATATCGGCCTTCTGGGTGCTCAAGACGTCCACTCCACGCCGCTAGAGTCCCTTGATAACAGCCATTGGGACGTGCTCGTCGGTGTAAATTCTAATCCTGACGGCCATGCAATTTCTGCGCCACTTTGGAGGGAATCTGCCGTCGGAGCGCCTCTACAAAGGCCTCTCCCTCCTCTATCGCCTCATCCATCTCGGACCGATGGTCATAGTAATAGGCAATGGCGGCATAGATTTCGGCTAACGTCAAATCGTACTCGGATGCAATCTCGTCTGCGCTTTGCCCCATCCACTCGTGCCATATCGCGATGTTTCGTACAGTGATGCGCCGTCCGGCGATGCGCGGCTTGCCCCCTGCAACGCCGGGGGTGATTTCAATATATTGGTCCAACGTCTTTACTGCCATAGGGATTCCTCACGAAACCTGCTATTCGAGAATGGTCACCGTCGCAGCGTGGTCATCTCGGTCACGTCGGGGAAGCGCTCGCCGCGCTCAATCGCCTGCGAATCGGCGTCTACCATCATTTGCATCAACTCGCGAAAACTCACCAGCGGCTCCCAACCTAGTTTTCGTCCGGCCTTGCTCGGGTCGCCCACCAACAGGTCCACCTCGGCCGGGCGGAAAAAACGCTCGTCGCACACCACGTAATCCTGATAATCCAGCCCAACGTGGCCGAACGCCACCTCGCACATCTCGCGGATCGAGTGGGTCTCGCCGGTGGCAATGACGTAATTATCCGGCTGGTCCTGTTGCAACATCAACCACATGGCCCGCACGTAATCGCCGGCGAACCCCAGGTCGCGCTTGGATTCCAGGTTGCCCAGACGCAGCTCGTGGGCCAGGCCGGCCTTGATGGCCGCCACGCCCAGCGAGATTTTGCGCTCGACGAATTCGATGCCCCGCCGGGGCGAGCCGTGATTGAATAAAATGCCCGACGAGGCGTGCAAGCCATAGCTCTCACGATAGTTCACCGTAATCCAGTGGCCGTACACCTTGGCCACGCCGTAAGGACTGCGCGGGTAAAAGGGCGTCTTTTCGCTTTGCGGCACTTGTTGAACCTTGCCAAACATTTCCGACGAGCTGGCCTGGTAAAACCGGATGTCCGGGTCAACCATCATAATCGCATCCAGCAGGCGCGTCACGCCCAGCGCCGTCACCTCACCGGTGAGCACCGGCTGCTGCCACGACGTGGGCACGAACGATTGGGCTGCCAGGTTATACACCTCGCCCGGTTGAAATTCGCGCAAGAGACCAATGAGAGAGGCCTCGTCCAGCACATCGCCTTGCACCAGCGTGATTTTGTCCTGGATGTGGCGGATGCGACCGAGGTTCACGACCGAGCTGCGCCGCATCATACCGATGACTTTGTAGCCTTGCTCAAGCAGAAATTCGGCCAGATACCCGCCGTCTTGACCGGTGATGCCGGTGATCAAAGCCACTCGCTCGTTCATTTCCCCTCGCTTCTGACGCGCGCGCGCCAGTCGTCTAGCACGTCGCGCAGGGTGGTTTCTAAAGGAATGGTCGGCTGCCAGCCGGTGAGCGCCCGGAACTTGCTGGCGTCGCAACGCGCGTCGGGCACGTCCGACGGGCGCAATCGGGCCGGGTCTCGCTCGACGGCCATCTCGACCTGGCTGTAGCTCAACAGAATGTCGAGCAATTCCTGAATCGCGTGCGATTGACCGGAGCCGATGTTGTACACCTCGCCGGGCGCGCCTCGCGTGGCGGCCAGATAATAGGCCCGCACCATGTCGCGCACATCGGTAAAGTCGCGCTTTGCTTCCAGATTGCCCACCTGTATGCGGGGAGGGCGTTTTCCGACCTCGGCCTCGGCGATCTGGCGGGCAAAGTCGGGCGCGACAAAGCCAGGGGCCTGGCGCGGACCGAGGTGGTTAAACGGGCGCACCCGCACCACAGGCAATTGATAGCTCAGATAATAGGTCAATCCCAGCATATCTTGGGCGATTTTACTGACCGCGTAGGGGCTGTTGGGGCGCAGCGGATTGGCTTCGCTGACGGGCAACTCGGCGGGGCGCACCAATCCATACACCTCGTTGGAGCTGACGATCATCACACGCGGATTGACCCCCAGGCGCACCAGGCCTTCCAACAGGTTGAGCTGGGCGCGGATATTGTTCTCCAACGTGGGCCAGGGGTCGCGCCACGAAGCGCCGACGTGGGCCAGCGCCGCCAGATGAAAAATCACGCCGGGCGCCGTCTCCTCCAGCATGCGCTGCACAGCGGCAGGGTCGCACAGGTCGACCACCCGGCAAGATACCCGACCTCGCAAATGGTCGGGCGTGTCACATTCGTTCAAAACACAGCCGACTATCTGCCAGTCGGTCTCGGCCAGGAGATAGTCGGCCAGATGACTTCCTGCGAAACCGCCGATGCCGGTGATGAGTGCTTGCACGCATCCGCTCCCAAACACGTGATAGATTTCTCAGATGCCTGTCCGATTATACCTTAGTTTAGGCCGTGCGGCAACAAACACGGGGAAAAACGTAGGGACGTGGTAACTGCTCAACCTGCGCAGATATGACAACGAATCAGAGGATTGAGCGAATCAGAGGATTGAGCGAATCTGTGCCTTTCGACTCGATAGGCTGGTCGCCACAGACACGCTAACCAGGGTCCAAAGTGATGGCGCACCTCGCTCAACCGCAGGTCGAGGGTATCTCCGTAGGATGCCCGGCAGCGGCGTCATTCGGCTTCGGCATGAGCTCGGTCGAACGCTCAGCCGAACGGTCAATCCCGAAAATTCGTTGTCATATCCCCCATCTGAGCAGTAAAGGGGCGTAATGATCACGCCCCTTTGTGTTAATCCAATCCGGCCGCTTGGCGCAGAATAGCGGCTTTGTCGGTGCGTTCCCAGGGGGCGTCGATGTCGTCGCGGCCAAAGTGGCCGTAGGCGGCCGTCTTGCGATAGATGGGGCGGCGCAGGTCCAGGTCGCGGATGATGGCTGCCGGGCGCATGTCAAAGTGTTCTTTGATGAGCGCGACGATGCGGTCGTCAGGGATTTTACCCGTGCCAAAGGTCTCGACGGCCAGCGACAACGGGCGGGCCACGCCGATGGCATAAGAGACCTGCAACTCAAAGCGGTCGGCGATGCCCGCCGCGACGATGTTTTTGGCGATGTGGCGAGCCATGTAGGTCGCCGAGCGGTCCACCTTGGTGGGGTCTTTGCCTGAAAAGCAGCCGCCGCCGTGCCGGGCCACGCCGCCGTAGGTATCCACGATGATCTTGCGCCCGGTCAGGCCGGCGTCGCCCAACGGCCCGCCGGTCACAAAGCGCCCGGTGGGGTTGACGTAGATTTTGGTCTTGTCGTCGAGCATGCCGTTGGGCACGACGTATTTGATGACGCGCTGAATGATGTCGCTGCGGATCTTGTCCTGGCTCACGTCGGGCGAGTGCTGGGCGCTGACGACGATGGCATCTACGCGCTTGGGCGCGCCGTATTCATACTCGACCGTCACTTGGCTCTTGCCGTCGGGTCGCAAGTAGGGCAGGGTGCCGTCTTGGCGCACGTGAGCCAGCCGGCGGCACAGTTTGTGCGCCAGCACAATGCTCATGGGCATCAGCTCGGGCGTCTCGTTGCACGCAAAACCGATCATCATGCCCTGGTCGCCGGCGCCGGTGGCTTCGATCTCGGTGTCGGACATTTCGCCGGTCTTGGCCTCCAGCGCCTTGTCCACGCCCAGCGCGATGTCGACCGACTGTTCTTTGATGCTCACGATGACGCCGCAGGTCTCGGCGTCAAAGCCGAATTTGGCCCGGGTGTAGCCGATGTCGCTGATGACGTTGCGGGCCAACTGGCCGATGTCCACGTAGCAATCGCAGGTGATCTCGCCCATCACGACCACCAAACCGGTGGTGACGCTCACTTCGCAGGCCACGCGCGCCTGGGGGTCTTTGGCGATGATGGCGTCGAGCACGGCGTCGGAAATCTGGTCGCAAATCTTGTCGGGATGGCCCTCTGTCACCGATTCGGAGGTGAAAAAGTATTGGGGGGAAGACATAAAGGTCGTTCTACTGTCGGACATTTGTTTCTCCTTATGTTCCTTCCTGCCATGAGGTCAGGTAAGCCTGCTGTTCGGGGGTCAATGCGTCAATTTTGACGCCCATCGCTTCCAACTTGAAAGCGGCGATCTGCTCATCAATGGATTGAGGCACGCTGTAAACGGTCTTGTCCAACTCGTCGGCGTGGGACACCATGTATTCGGAGCACAAGGCTTGATTGGCAAAGCTCATGTCCATCACCGCGCTGGGATGGCCTTCGGCGGCCGCCAGATTGATCAGTCGCCCTTCACCCAACAGGTAAATGCGCCGACCGTCGGGCAGGCGGTATTCGTCTACAAAGGGACGCACACGGCGCGGCGGACTCCCGGCCATGTCTTCCAGCGCCGGGATGTTGATCTCGACGTTAAAGTGGCCGCTGTTGCTGAGGATGGCGCCATCCTTGAGCGCCTCAAAGTGTTGCCGATCAATAACGTTAATGTCGCCGGTGCTGGTGATAAAAACGTCGCCGATGGACGCAGCTTCCAGCATCGGCATCACCCGGTAGCCGTCCATCACCGCCTCTAGCGCCTTGAGCGGGTCCACTTCGGTCACGATGACATTACCGCCCAGGCCCTTGGCCCGCATAGCGATGCCCCGGCTGCACCAGCCATAGCCCGCGATGACCACGGTTTTGCCGGCGATGAGCACGTTAGTGGCGCGAATGACGCCATCCAGCGTGCTCTGGCCGGTTCCGTAGCGATTGTCGAACAGGTGCTTGGTCAGTGCGTCGTTGACGGCGACGATGGGATATTCGAGCACGCCGTCCTTGGCCATCGCCCGCAGACGAATGACGCCGGTGGTGGTTTCTTCGGTGCCTCCGGTGACGCCGCCGATCACATCGCGCCGATCTTTGTGCAACGTACCCACCAGGTCGGCCCCGTCGTCCATGGTGATGTGCGGCTTGTGGTCGATGGCGGCGTGGATGTGCTCATAGTAGGTCTGGTTATTCTCGCCCTTGATAGCATAGACGGGGATCTCGTAATTGGCGACCAGCGACGCGGCCACGTCGTCCTGGGTGCTGAGGGGGTTGCTGGCGCACAGCACCACGTCGGCTCCTCCGACTTGTAAAGTGTGGGCCAGGTTGGCCGTCTCGGTGGTCACGTGCAGGCAGGCCGCGATGCGCATCCCCTTGAGCGGCTTGTCTTGAGCAAAACGCTCGCGGATCAGCCGCAACACCGGCATTTCGCGCTCGGCCCACTCGATGCGGTAGCGCCCGCCGGGGGCCAGGTCCAGGTTTTTTACGTCATATTGAATGGTCATGCATTTGCTCCTTGATTGTGGATATTGGATATTTCGCTCTTAACTTCGCCTCACTGCCACCAGCTCGAAAAACGAACACCTCGTGGTGAATCCCAGCCGTTCGTAAACCTTTATAGCCGTGACGTTAGCTTGGGCCACGTTCAGAAAAACGTGACGGATGCCGCGCCGGAACAACTCGGCGACGACGGCGCTGGTGACGGCGCTACCGTAGCCGCGCCCTCGATACCTCTCTTCGGTGTACACGTTGCCGACGGCAGCCAGCCCGTAAATCGGACTGATCAGATGCGTGCCTGCCGCCGCGACAACCCGCCCGCGCTCTAGTGCGCCGAAAAAGACTCCGGTCGCCAACTGCGTAGGGCTAAAGCCATCGGCGTGCCCGCGCGCATACATCTGGGCCAGTTCGTCGGTGTAGCGAGGCGACAGCGGCGCGACGTCGGGCGAGCGGACCGGTCGAAAATCGCCCGCTTGCAGCGCCATGCGCCACATGGGGACGGGCGGCTCGGTGCGGAAAAAAGCCCGCGCCGCAGCCAAATGTTGCTGCTGGCACGTCACCAGGACCCGCTCCGGGCGCAGCCCAAAGCGCAAGATACCCGGCAAGCCGGCCGGGTCGCCCATCAGGAACAGCGCAGGCAGGTCCAGACCCTTAAAGTGCAAACCAAGAGTGCACAGTTGGCCGTCCTGCTCGGCCCCGACCCACTCACTTTGGGCGAATAACGCTGGCTCCAGGTCGCCGATGGCGTAAGCGGCGTAGTCGCGGTCGGTCTCCAGAAAGCGCAAGATTTCGATTTTGTCAGTCAGTTTGCGCGTATGCATAGCGGTAGATTGGTAAATGGGAAAATGGGTAAATGGGGGACCAACCTACCAATCTACCCATTTACTCATTCACCATCTTGTCCAACAATCCCCCGTCATCAAAATGCTCCCGGTAGCGAGCAACAAACTCTGAACGGGTATAGCGGTGATTTTGGGTGCCCTTTTGCTCCAACACATACGCCGCGGCCACTGCGCCCATGCGCCCGGCGACTTGCCACGGCGCGCCAAGCGCCAGACCTTTGACCACACCGGCGCGGTAGGCGTCGCCTACGCCGGTGGGATCGACGACCCGAGCCGGCGGCACGGCCGGCACGGATATGACCTGGCCTTGTGTGTAAATCTGCGAGCCTCGTTCGCCGCACGTGATAATCAGCGTCTCTACTTGCGCCATGATGTCCGCTTCACATAGTTGGGTCTTGTCGCGGATCATCTCAAACTCGTATTCGTTGACCATGAGCAAGCGCGCCCCTCGGATGCCCGCGCACATCTCGGCGCCCGACAGACGAATGATTTGCTGGCTGGGATCGTACAGATACGGGATGCCCAGTTCTTGACATTCAGCAGCATACTGCACCATCGCCTGGGGGTCGTTGGGTGAAATGATGACCAGGTCTATAGCCTCATCGCCCAGCTCGCGGAAAGACAGCAATTGGGCGTGAGCCATCGCGCCGGTATAAAAATTGGCGATCTGGTTGTTCTCGCGGTCGGTGCTGACGAAAAACGAGGCCGTAAAGTCGTCCTCTATGGTTTTGATGGCCGACGTATCCACGCCCTTCGCTTCCAGCCAGGCGCGATATTCGCCAAAGTCCTGGCCTACCGTCGCCATCACCCGTGGGCGCTCGCCCAGCAAAGCCAGCGTGTAGGCGATGTTGGTCGCCACGCCGCCGCGCTGCCGCACCATCGAATCCACCAGAAAACTCACGCTCAATTTTTCGAGCTGGTCGGGTAGAATGTGATCCCGAAAGCGCCCCGGAAAGGTCATCAGATAATCGTAGGCAATCGAGCCGGTCACGACAACGTTCATTTTTTCTCAACCCCCAAAACGGGTTTTCAAGAGTACCCACAGCCAGCGCAAGCCGACGCGAAAGGCTTTCCAGCCGACGATACCTTTGCCCTGGGCGGCTGTGCGCGGGTGGTAGGCGATGGGCACCTCGATGATGTCGTAACCGTGCTTGAGCAGTTTGCAGGGCAGTTCATAGTCCAGGTCAAAGTCGTGGGCGCTCAGGTTCAGTGAGCGGGCCACATCTACTCGCACCAGCTTGGTCCCGACGGCAATGTCGGTCAGGTGGCCGCCAAACAACAGATTGGCGATCCGCGTGAGCGCGCGCACACCCCAATAATTCCGGGCATACTCGTAAACTTTGCGTCCACCCAGCGTGCGTGAGCCAAAGACCGCCACGGCCCCCCCCCCATCTCCCCCCATACGCGGGGGGGGATGGGGGGGGGCAATTTGTGCGACCATGGCCGGCAGGTCGGCGGCCTCGTACTCCAGATCGGCGTCAAAGATGACAAAGTAATCGCCGCTGGCTTCGGCGATCCCGACCAAAAGCGACCCGCTCTTGCCCAGGTTGCGCGGATTCAAGATGACGCGCACGCCGGGTTGGTCCAATGACTGAAGCAACTCCCGGGTGCCATCGGTAGAGCAGTTGTCAATGACCAGCACCTCTTTTTCCCAGCCGTTGCCCAGCTCCACCTCTTGGGCTTGCCGAATGGCATCCAGGATGGTTCGACGTTCGTTGTAGGCGCAGATGATAATAGAGAGTTTCATAATCGTGGTCCGTGAACGGTTTGAAAGAAACGAGCTACGGTTTCGAGTATATAATCAATCCGAGCCTGGTCGAGGCCCGGATAGACGCCGACGAAAAAGCTGCTCCGCAGCACCAGCGCCGAGTTGGGCAGGTCGCCAATGGCCCGGTGGGGCATGTCGCGGTAGGCGGGTTGCTGGCGAATATCGCCGGCGAACAACAGCCGGGTTTCGACGTTGTGCGCTTCCAGCCAATCGGTCAGTTGGCGGCGGCCAAAAGGCGCATTGGGGCGCACGGTGACAGGCAGGGCAAACCAACTGACGTCAGCCTGGGCGTGCCAGGTCGGCAAGATCAAAAATTCCTCGTAGGGCTTGAGGCCCTCGTACAGCCAGCGGAAGTTGCGCTTGCGAGCGGCGATAAAATCGGGCAATTTTTCCATCTGCGCCACGCCCATGGCGGCCTGGATGTCGGTCAGCTTGAGATTGTATCCGATCTCGGTAAAAAAATAGCGGTGGTCATAGCCGTCGGGTACGCCGGGGATTTCCCATTGGAAACGCTTGCCGCACTGGCCGTTGGGCGGGCTGTCGTAGCCGCACCAGCAATCGCGCCCCCAGTCGCGCACCGCGCGGGCGATCTTGGCCAGCCTGGGGCTGTCGGTAAACACGGCCCCTCCTTCGCCCATGGTGATGTGGTGGGCCGGATAGCAGCTCAACGTGCCAAACTGCCCAAACGTGCCGCAGGCTTGCCCGTCGAAGCGGCTGCCCAGCGCGTCGCAGGCGTCTTCGATCACGTACAAGTCGTGCTGGCGGGCAAAGGCCATGACCCTGTTCATGTCCACCGGGTTGCCCAGCGTGTGGGCAAAGAACAGCGCCCGCGTGCGCGGCGAGAGCGCGGCTTCCAGTTGATCCAGGTCAATGTTATACGTGCCCAGCTCGCAGTCCACGAACACCGGCGTCAGATTGTTCTGCAGGATCGGCGCGATGGTGGTCGGGAAGCTGACCGCCGGTGTAATGACCTCGTCGCCGGGCTGCAACGGGCGCTCCAGCTTTCTGGAAGTCAGCGCGGTGAGAGCCACCAGGTTGGCCGACGAGCCGGAATTGACCGGGATCACCTCGCGCACACCCAAAAAAGCGCCCAGCCGGCGCTCGAATTCCTGAGCATAACGCCCGGCTGTCAGCCAGAATTCCAACACCGCGTCCACCATGTTGACCATTTCGCGCGCGTCCCACACCCGCCCGGCGTACTGCACGCGGCTCTCGCCGGGGACAAAAGGTTGCTGCGTATGCGCGAGCTGATAATAGCGGGCTACGCGGTCAAAGATTTCTTGGCGGAGTTGCTCTAGTTCAGACATCGTGAAATGTGATGCGTGAAACGTGATGCGTGGCTCACGTTTCACGTTTCACGTCTTGCTTGAATGCTTTAATCATAGCTTGCAGCCCCTCTTCTAACCCGACTTTCGCCCACCAACCCGTGAGCTGCGCCGTGCGCTCGGCGTGGGCCACTTGTTCCCACACCAGGCCGGGACGATAGGGCAACGCGCCGATTTGCGGGCGGCCCCGACCGCCGGTGAGCGCGAAAATCCGCTCAACCACCTGGCGCACCGGCGTGGCGACGCCCGTGCCCAGGTCAAGGCTTTCCCCCTCGATGCCGTCCACCAACGCAAGGGTCAAGAAACCTGCGATACAGTCATCCACGTATATAAAGTCGCGCCGCTGCTCGCCGGGCGTGGCCGGAAAGTCCTGGTCGGCCAGCGCCGCCCGCACCGCCGATGGAATGAGCGCCCGCTCGTTTTGTCCTGGCCCGTACACGTTGAAGGGCCGGGCGACGACGACCGGCATTCCGTGCGCCCGGTAGGCCATCCGACAAAAGGCCCAGGCCGCCACCTTGGACGCGGCGTACACATTGCCGGGGTCCAGTTGACCGTTCGCCCCATATTCGTAACTGGTTCCCGTGACCACGATGCGCTGCACGCCGCCGGTCCGCCGGATTGCCCGCAGTAAGTTGAGCGTGCCTTGCACGTTGACCCGCAGCGCCGTCTCTTCGGCGATAAAGGGATCGTTCACGCCGACCGCGGCCAGGTGAAAGATGACCTGCGGCGCAACCGTCTCGACCAGGCGGCGCAATTGAGCATAGTTGCGCACGTCACCGTCGCGGTAATCCACGTTCGGGACGGGGGGAAAGGCAAGCCTTGCCCCTACAGCCTCTTCCAGGGCCACGGTCACGTGCGCGCCCAGGTCGGCCAGCCGGCGCACCAGGCGGCGGCCCAAAAAGCCGGTCCCGCCCGTGACCAACACACGGCGATCTGTCCATTCGCTGCTCAAGTGCGAACCCTCGTAAAACGCGAAACGTAAAGCGTGATTCACGTTTCACGATTCACGTTTTAGGAATGCCCTGTACCACGCCAGCGTCTCCTGCAGCGCCTCTGGCAACGTGTGCGCCGGTTCCCAGCCTAGCAGTCGCCCGGCCTTGTCGCTGGACAGGTATTGGGCCTGGATCTCGTTGGACGCCTCGTTCAAGATGCGCGGTTCCAACTCGGGATGGTCCGAGATGGCAATGATGGCCCGGACGATGCCCAGCACGGTTTGGGGGGCGTCCATGCCGAAATTGAAAGCCTGGCCGTATAGCGCCGAGGCGTCCAACGCTTCGGCCAGGCGCAGGTAGCCGGTCACGGCATCGCGCACGTAGAGATAGTCGCGCATTGGGCTGCCGTCGGAGCGGATGATAGGCCGCTCGCCATACAGGACCGAGCGCATGGTGCCGGGGACCACCCGGTTCCAGTTCAAGTCGCCGCCGCCGTACAGGTTGGCGCAGCGGGTGATGGCGACCGGCAACTGATAGGTGATGGCGTAGGTATGGGCCAGGCGCTCCGCGCAGGCCTTGGACACGTCGTAGGGGTGACAGGCCAGCAGCGGCGCGTCTTCGGTGTAGGGCAGTTGGGCGTGGCTGCCGTAGGCCTTGTCGCTGGAGGCGACCAGCACCCGCTTGACCGTGTTCACCCGCCGGGCCGCCTCGAGCAGCAGCCACGTACCTTTGATGTTGGTCTCGAAGGTCGAGAGCGGGTTACGATTGGCAATGGTGACGATGGTCTGCGCGGCCAGGTGAAAGACCGTCTCGATTTCGTATTCAGCCAACGTTCGCTCCAGCACATTATAGTCGGTCACGTCGCCGCGCACGATTTTGACCCGCTCGTAGGTCCCGGAAAGGACCAAGTGCGAGTGCGGCGCCCAGTCGCGCACCAGGCCGACCACGTCGGCGCCTTGCTCGACCAGCGCCTGCGTCAGCCAGGACCCCAGAATCCCCGTGCAACCGGTGACCAGAACCGGTCTATGTCGCCAAAATTCGCTCGCCACGTCTTACCACACCTTCCACGGTTGTTCGCGTCGCCACAGATCGTCGAGCATCTCGGCCTCTTTGAACGTGTCCATCGAGCGCCAAAAGCCGGCGTGGCGGTACATCATCAATTGGCCGTCCTGAGCCAGGCGGGGCAGCGCGTCTTTTTCCAGGTCGGTCTCATCGTTTTCCAAATAATCGAACACGCCGCGATTAAAAACCATAAACCCGCCGTTGATCCAGTATTCGAGCAGCGGCTTTTCTTCGAATCCACTGACCCGTCCGGCGGAGTCGGCCTGGACGATGCCATACTGCCAGCGCGCCCGCACGCCGGTCAGTGTCGCCAGCCGGCCGTGGGCGCGGTGAAAAGTCACCAGCGCGTCAATATCAACGTCGCCGACGCCGTCGCCGTAGGTCACGAAAAAAGAATCCGCCTGGATGTAATGAGCCACGCGCCGAATGCGTCCGCCTTTGTTGGTCAGCAGGCCGGTGTCGGCCAGGGTCACGCGCCAGTTTTCGTCGCGCTGGGTTTGGTGATATTCGATGGCGCTCGAGTTCCCCAGTTGCAGCGTAAAATCGCGGCCCATCGGTTCGTATTCGAGAAAATAGCGTTTGAGGGCGTCGGCCTGATAGCCCAAGGTGAGAATGAAATGCGTGTGCCCAAAGGCGGCAAAAATCCGCATCACGTGCCACAGAATGGGCCGCCCGCCGACTTCGACCAATTCCTTTTTGGTGAGCGTGTCGCCGCGCATGCGCGTGCCCTGCCCGCCGACCAGAATCACAACAGGGAGATTTTCTTTACTCACCGGATACCATCCGTCGCAGACTGAGCGTGAAGGGTGGGTACGCGATGCCGTTTTCCGTAACAATGCCGGTGACGTAGCGGTGGGGGGTCACGTCGAAGGCGGGATTAGCCACGCGGGCGCCCGCCGGGGCGATGGGCTGGCCGTCGGCCCCGCGCAGGCCGGTCACTTCGCTGGCGTCGCGCTCTTCGATGGGAATGTCGTCGCCGCTGGGCAGCGACAGGTCAATCGTCGAAGTAGGTACGACCGGATAAAAGGGGATGCCGTTGGCCTGGGCGACCACGCCCAGCTTGTAGGTGCCGATCTTGTTGGCTACGTCGCCGTTGGCGGCGGTGCGGTCCGAGCCGACCAGCACCATGTCCACCTGGCCGGTGCGCATGAAATGCCCGGCGGCGTTGTCAGCGATGAGCGTGTACGGGATGCCCAGTTGCTCCAATTCCCACGCCGTCAGGCGCGCGCCCTGTAAGCGCGGGCGAGTCTCGTCCACCCACACGTGGATGCGCTTGCCTTGCTCGTGGGCGGTGCGGACGACCCCCAGCGCCGTGCCGTAATCTACCGCCGCCAGCGCGCCGGTGTTGCAGTGGTGCAGGATGTTGTCGCCGTCTTGTATCAGCGCCGCGCCGTGCCGGCCCATGCGCTGGTTGATCTCCACGTCCTCGTCGGCGATGCGTTGGGCCTCGGCGATCAGCGCCCGGCGCACGTCGTCGGCGTAGGTCAGGGTTGGGTCGTCGGCCCGGCGCAGCATGCGCTCGATGGCCCAGAACAGGTTGACGGCGGTGGGGCGCGAGGCGCGCAGCAGCTCAGCGGCCACCTCCAGTTCCTGCAAAAGTATCTGCCGGTCGGCCGTTTTGCTCTGCGCCGCCGCCAGGGCCATTCCAAAGCCCGCCGCCGCGCCGATGGCCGGCGCGCCGCGAATGACCATCGTGCGGATGGCGCTGACCACGTCGCGGTAGTCGGTGTATTCGTTAACCACGAATTGCCCCGGCAGCAGGCGCTGGTCGATCATCTTGACCACACCGGCGTGCCACTCGATGGTGCGCATACGCTTTCCTCGTCAACCCAAAAAAAACTCTCTCAAGATGAGAGAGAGTCGACCACTCTGCTCTCATCTTCCAGTCCCCGAACGAGACTGCCGGAATTGGCACCATGGTTGGAAATTGGGGATTGGTAGATTGGTGTGACCAATTTACCAGTACTCAACCTGGTTGCCGGGGTTTCAACGGGCCGCTCCCTCCACCCCTCTGGATGAAAGCTATGTAAGCTCTTTTTTTTAACGGGCCAAATGGTAACACAGGTGGAAGCTTTTGTCAACTTTAGTCCATCAGCCACCACGTGTCCGCCTGGCGGCTCAAGACCAATTCTACGGTATCGGACGAAGCGCCCCTGGCCGCCAGGACGCGGGCCATGCCATCGCCCAGGCTAATTTGCTGGGCCTGATAGCCGGCCCGGGCGACGGCGCGCACGAGCGCCGCATATTCGGCGGACAGCGAGCTGGCGCTCAGGTCGCCGCCGGCGTCGAGCACGGCATTGATGGCGGCCAACAGTCGTTCGGCTTGATGATAATCTCCGGCGTCAATAGCCTGGTCGGCCGAGACGAACATGGTCTCCAGCGTTACATTGACCGGCGCGGTAGGATGCCGCATAAAATCGGCGGTGATGCCGCGTTCTTTTGCCGTTTCCAGCGCCGGCAGCCAGGCCTGCAAGAAATAGGCCGAGGGATCCCAGGCGCGCTGGTAGCGGCGCAACGTGTCGTAATAGTCAATGGTGAGCCTCAAGTCGGCCACCTGATCGGGCGGCGGGGCCAACGCCTGCAGCGTCGCCAGCCAGTCGGCCTCGGCCTGTTCCAGCGTCAGGCCGAAGTGCTTTTGCAGCGTGGCGTCCATCATGGCCCCCTGGCCTGCGTCGCTCTGTTCGACGTCGCCGTAAAAAATCTTAAACGCATCCCAGCCAAAGCGATCGACCAGGTATTGCACAAAAGCGCCGGCCTCCAGATAGCCGATTTCATGCTGCGCCGGGTAGAAATCGTCGGCCAGATCGGGCAGGGGGATGTAAAGATCGAGGGACAGCAGCGCCGCCGCGCGCGCGAGGAGCGGCTCTTCCCGGAAATGCCCCCCGGAGACATAGACAGCCAGCCCTTCGCCGAGCAGCGTGGGGCGGACGTCGGCGAAACGCTGGTCGAGCACGTGGGTCGCCTCGTGGCGGAAAACGAGGGGCAGCGCGCCGCCAGGGTAAAAGCGGTCCAGGTAGGACAGAATCAGCGCGCCGCTGGCAAAGCCGCCGTGACCCAACACGCGGTTGATG
Organism: Anaerolineae bacterium; assembly: GCA_034435435.1. Classification (GTDB taxonomy): domain Bacteria; phylum Chloroflexota; class Anaerolineae; order S140-20; family S140-20; genus DAOTXN01. Next base: position 72,044 of record DAOTXN010000036.1, read on the forward strand.
AGGTATACGTCCAGCTTGACTTGCGTGGTATCCTCGCCGAGCCGAGCGCCGGCATAAGCGACCGAGGCATCGGCCACGGCCAGCAGCGTTTCGATGTCACGCTCGGCGGCGCTGCCGGTGATATAGTGGAACGTGCAACACGCGCTGGAACGGGTTTCCCAAGCGGCCGCGGCCCACTGGGCCGGAAGTTCGGCGCGTGGAAGCAGCTCAAGCGTGCGCGTGACGACGTTGTTATGCGGGTTTTCGTCGCCGATTTGGATTTCGTCGTCGGGGTCGAGCACGACGGTGAGCGGCTGCGGGCCGGTCAATCCCGTGGTGTCCCAGGCCCATTCCAGCCAGGCCTCGCCCTGGGGTTGGCCGTAAAAGAGGACGCGCTCCTCCGTCAATAATTGGCCGTTTTCGGGTTGGCCCAGCCAGATTTCCAGGTCCACGTCGGGCGCGGCGGCCTCGCCCCAAGCGTAGCCATGATGGGCAAAAACTTGAAAGCTGATCAGGTCGCCGCTGTAATAGGCGTCGCCGTCGGGATGGATGCGCAGATCGGCGGCGTCAAGCCGCAGGTCGGTGGCTGGTTCGCGCTGTGCGCGGATTGGCGTGACAGTAGGAGGCAGGAATGTGGCGGTGGGCGTCTCGGTCGGTGTCGCAGTCGGCGGGACGGGGGTTTGCGTCGCTGGCGCGATAGTCGGCGGGATGGCGATGGGGGTGAGGGTTGCTGCGGGGGAGGGTATTGACCGTGTAGCTGTTGGTGCAACCGGCGGCGTAGTCGGTGTGGCGTGGGATGCGCCACACGCGACCAGCAGAAGCATCAAGACGAGGGACAACGTCAACCGGCCTTTCACGCTGCGCAGTATAACATACTCGGCGGTCAGCGTCCACAGATTAGCCCTGCGGCCGCGTGGCTTGTGCCAGGAACCGATTGGAGTATAATCCGCAGCGATGCGTTCAAGAATCCTCTGGCTCATTTTGGTAGCGGTTGTCGTTACCGGGGTCGGCTGGCTGGCCCGCGACGCCCTGCGCGACCGGTTGTTCGACCTGACTGGCGAGCGCGACCTGTTGCCCCAGGTGCGCGGATTTTTCCAATACCTCTCCAACCTCACCCGACCCGCTCCCCAGACCGACGATTTTGCCGTCGTGGCCCACGCTGGCGTGAACCCTTTTGGCGTGAACACGTTTCTGCAGCTAGAGGTCGAGCCGGCCAAACGCGAGCGGCAGATGCAAATGCTGCGCGAGGCCGGTTTTCGCTGGATGCGCCAAGAGTTCCCATGGGAAGACATCGAGATTCACGCCAAAGGGGATTTTGAAGACCGGCGCAACGACCCATACCGCTCGGCGTGGGAAAAATACGATCACATCGTGGACCTGGCCGAAAAATACGATGTGCAGATCATCGCCCGATTGAGCAACCCGCCCGCCTGGAGCCGCGTTGCCGGGGACGCCAGCGGTACCCGCGCCCCGCCCGACGACCTGCGCGACTATGGCGATTTTGTCGAGGCGGTCGTGCGGCGCTACCAGGGCCGCGTTCGCTATTACCAACTGTGGAACGAGCCCAACATCTATCCCGAATGGGGCGAACAGCCGGTAGACCCGGTCGGCTACACGGCTTTGCTGTGCGAGGGTTATCGCCGCGCCAAAGCGGTAGACTCCGATGTGGTGATCCTCAGCGGCGCGCTGGCCCCGACCATCGAGTTGAGCGGGCGTGACTTGAACGATTTTGTTTTTTTGCAGCGCATGTACGACGCCGGCGCAGGCGCGTGTTTCGACGTGATGTCGGTGCAGGGTTACAGCCTGTGGTCGGCCCCCACCGACCAGCGCATGCGCCCGCTGGTGGTGAACTATGGGCGCGTCGAATACATCCGCGATATTATGGTAAAAAACGGCGACGCCCACAAGCCGATCTGGATCAGCGAGATGAACAGCAACGCCGCGCCGACCGGCCCGGCCGGGGAAGGCATCATCGGCTGGGGCGCCTACGGCCAGGTGACGCTGGAACAACAGGCCGAATGGGCCGTGCTGGCCTATCAACGGGCGCAGCAAGAGTGGCCCTACGTGGGGGTGGTCAACTTTTGGTTCTTCAAGCCCGCCAGCGACGCCGATGCCAACCAGGCCTATTACTATTTTCGCATGCTCGAACCCGACTTTACCCCCCTGCCGGTGTACGATGCGGTCAAGGATTATGCCAACCGGCCTCCGCGCATGTATCCTGGCGCACACCAGGAGGATCACTGGGCCGTGACGTGGCAGGGCGAATGGCAGGAGGTGGCTGACGACGCGGCGATGCTGGGGCGCTATCGCGTCGCCAAGGACAACGCTGCTGCCCGCGTATGCGTCAGCGGGGGCCAGCTAAAGATCGTGCGCGCGCCAGGGACAGACGAGCAGGCTCGCATCACCGTCGAGAGGGAACAAGATAGCTGTATGACGCTGCATGCCGCGCCGGGGGCCGCCATTGACGGCTTTGTGGTGCGGCGTGAACCCAATCGGCTGATGCAGTGGGCGTTGGTTGCGCTGGTGGGGAGTGTCGCCGCCGCGCGCGGGTGGAGGCTGTGGCGTCAGCGGATGGGCAGTGAATAAACGGAGGCTCCATCCGTTCATCCGTTCTACCATCCGTTGACACCCTCCGCCCGCCCAATCACCAGCACGGCGTTCTGTCCGCCTAGACCAAAACTGTTCGAGACGGCCACGTTGACGTCGGCCCGCCGGGCCGCGTTGGGCACGTAATCCAGGTCACATTCGGGGTCGGGGTTTTCGTAATTGATGGTCGGGTGAATGATCCCTTCCTGGATGCTCATCACACAGGCCACAGCCTCCACCGCGCCCGTCGCGCCCATCAAGTGCCCGATCATCGACTTGGTCGAGCTGATCGGAATCCGATAGGCGCGTTCGCCAAATACCGCCTTGATGGCCTTGGTTTCGGTCAGGTCGCCCAGCGGGGTGCTGGTGCCGTGGGCGTTGATATAATCCACGTCAGCGGCGCCGATCCCCGCCGACGCCAGCGCCCGCCGAATCGCCAGCGCCGCGCCATCTCCTTCAGGATCGGGCGCGATCATGTGAAAGGCGTCATTGGACGCCCCCAGTCCCAAAATCTCGGCATAAATGCGTGCGCCCCGCGCTTGAGCGTGGGCCAGGCTCTCCAACACCAACATCGCGCTGCCTTGGGCTGAGACAAAACCCTCCCGGTCAGCGTTGAACGGGCGCATGGCCCGCTCTGGCTCGGCGTTAAAACTGGTCGCCAGGGCGCGCATGGCCAAAAAACCGGCCAACACCGCCGCGGAGACCATGCTCTCGGCCCCGCCGGCCAGCATCACATCGGCGTCGCCCCGGCGGATCACCTCGGCGGCTTCGCCGATGGCCTGTGTGGCCGCCGCGCAGGCCGTGCAGATGGTGCTATTGTGCCCGCGCAGTTGGTATGTCTCAGCCACATAATAGGCCGCCATGTTGGGCCACAGCCGTATCACCTGAAACGGAGACAGCCGCGCTCCTTCCTGCTCACCCATCTGGCGGGTCAACTGCTCCGTCTCTTCGATGCTGCTGCCGCCTGCTGTGCCAACCATCACACCCACGCGGTCGCGGTTCATTTCTTCCATGTGTAGAGCGGAATCCTCCACAGCCTGTCCGGCGGCAATCACCGCCAACTGGCTAGCAAAGGCCATGTGGCGGGCTTTTTTGCGCGGGATGAATTGGAGGGGGTCAAAGTTCTTGAGTTCTCCGCCCACCTGGCAGGCCCATGGCTCAGGGTCCAGCAGTGTAAAACGCGCCAGACCCGAGCGCCCGGCCTTGAGCGCCGCCCACGTTTCGGCCACTGTATGCCCGACCGGCGTCAACGCCCCCATACCGGTAATGACAACGCGCTGACGTGAGTCAAGCCGCTTTGTTCTGTTTACCAATTGATTCATGAATCTACCTCGGATAAAGAATGAGCTTTCCGCGACCCGACAAGTATAGCACAACCCTGATGTTTGACAATCGAAATATCAGGGGCGCGCCCATCATTTGGGTGTGTTTCATTTCAGTTGAAGCGTGGAGGGAGTGTCCCCAGATGCGCCCGAAGCGGCCTGGTTCCCAGTCAAAAGCGGAGCGGACGCCCCGATTGATCGGGGTTTTCCCGGCTGAAGCCGGGCTTCCAGCCCCGTTTTGTGCTGAGAACCATTGAGGAGTGCTCACCCTTCAACTCATTTGAAACACACCC
>DAOTXN010000037.1:0-43762 GCA_034435435.1 Anaerolineae bacterium
TTGGCTCAACAACTTGGTCGTGCAGTTCAGCATCGCCCAAGAGGAACCGGTCCATCCGCTGACACAGCCTGAAAAGCGGAATCGACTTTTTGGAGATGGTTAGCCCCTATGGGGCGTGCTAAACAGTACATGAGAAAGAGATGTCCACAACCATCGCCGTCCAGGTCACGCCGCGCGAGATCTTGATCCCGCGCGCCGCAATTCCCGACTGGGGCGAAATTGAGGTGACGCACACCCGGCAGCATGTTGTGCTGCGACCCAAAACCCGGTCGCCTGAACAGGAGCGCGAGCTGGCGATTCAAGCGCTGCGGGAGGATGGCTTGCTGTACGAGCCAGGGGGAGCGCCAGATGCGCCAATCATCTCGGATAAAGAGCGATTGGAATTAGCTCACAGGCTCGGTCAAGCCGGCCCTCTGTCAGAAATCATCATAGAGGAACGCCAGGACCGCGTATGAGCCACTATTACCTCGACACCAGCGCGCTGGTCAAATACTATGTCAGTGAAACGGGCAGCGGTTGGGTACGTGCGCTCATCCGGGCGACACCCCAGCCGCTGCTTGTGGCGCTTGAGACCAAACGTTCGCTTGTATCCCACGGACGCGCGCCTCTGGTGTTTCTTTCGGCCGACGACCGCTTGAACCATGCGGTCTCTGCCGAAGGTTTAGCGGTAGATAATCCCAACCTCTACCCTTGAAATCTCAAGAGTCACCCATGCCCATCCCCACCCTCCACACCCCCCGCCTCACCCTGCGCCCCTTTACGCCCGCCGACCTGGACCGCCTGGCCGAAATCCTGGCCGACCCGGACGTGATGCGCTACATGCCCGGCGGCCAGCCCATGTCACGCGAGCGGGCCGAGCGAAATCTCCAGTTCATCCTGAGCCACTGGGAACAATACGGCTACGGCTGGTGGGCCGTGCTGCCCAAAGCTGACGGGCGGCTCATCGGCTGGTGCGGGCTGACTTTTGTGAAAGAATTGGACGAGGTTGAAGTAGCCTACCTGCTGGACAAGCCCTACTGGAAGCAAGGCATCGCCAGCGAGGCGGCGCATATCAGCCTGCGTTACGCCTTTGAGGAATTGGAGCTTGACCGGGTCATCGCGTTGGCCCACGTCGAAAACATCGCCTCGCAGCGGGTGATGCAGAAAAACGGCATGGTCTACGAAAAAGAAATCCACCTGTGGGGCCTCGATCTGGCTTATTATGCCATCACGCGAGAGGCGTTTGAGCAGGGGGAGCAAAATCGCTGAATCTCTGAGGCGACGCGGATGACGCTGAACGGGCCTCCCGCAGGTTTGCCCGCCCTGGCTCGCGCCAGCGGGCTGGGGGAACCTGCGGGAGGCTTGTTGTCTCTTGAAATGGTTACGGTTATAATGCAGAATATCCTTGGGGAGAGGAAACGGTCAAGGGCAGGCAGGCATGTCGAAGCACAATTTCAAGAGTCGGATGAGCCATTCCTCCGTGCGTATCCTCTCTGCGTTGACCCTGGCGCTGACGGCATTTCTGATCGTCGTGGCCCTCAGCGCCAATACGGCTCACACCACCGTTGCCGCCGACGAGACGGGCGCATGGGCCGGCCCTGTGTGCTTTTACCAACACGGCTACCCCATCTGCGTCGAACGCGCCGACTTTGACGCCGCCGCCACACCCGAGGCGCTGCTGGCCGCGCTGTTAACCGGCCCCACCCCCGACGAGCGCGCCCAGGGCCTCGACAGCGCCCTGCCGCCCGACACCCGCCTGGCCGGTGTGGAGACCAACGGACAGGCCATCACCGTCCAGCTCGCTTTCCCCGTGGGTTATCTGGCGCACGACGAAGGACAAACGACGAAGGACGAACGACGAGGGACGAGCGAGGAAGCGCGATCTCTCGCCCCTCGCTTCTCACCCCTCGCCGCCGAAGCCATTATCGAGCAGATTATCCAAACCTTGCTGCCGCTGGGCTACCGCGATTTTCACGTTCTGGCCCAAGACCCGTCCGCGCCGGACAGTTTCCGCCCGCTCTCGGCCTACCTGCCGCCCATTACCGTCCCACCCAAAGCGTCCAATTCCCAATTCCCAATTCCCAATTCCCAATTCCCAATCCCCAATCCCCAAGGCGCGTTGAGCGGCAAAACGGTCTATATCAGCGCGGGGCACGGCTGGCAATACACCTCCGGCTGGCGCACCCAACGCCCGCCCTACCCTGACGCCACCACCGGTTACTATGGCCCTATCATCGAAGACCACAACAACGCCGAAGTGGTGAACCAATACCTGCTGCGCTACCTATGGAACGCCGGGGCCGACGTGTGGACCGCCCGCGAGCGCGACCTGCACAGCTTTGAATCCATCGTGGACAACGCCGACGCCCTGGTTTCCGGCGCGTGGCAAACGACCGGAGGTGGCTATCCCCCCGATTACCGCTGGACAACGACCACGCTGTCCGCTGCCGCCGCCGTTACCTGGACCAGCGACTCGGTCGCCGCCGACGGCGAATACGCCCTCTACGTCTGGACCGTCCCCGGCCCCGACCACGCCCCCGACGCCCACTACACTGTTTACCACGCCGGAGGCAGCACCGAGCTGACCATAGATCAGCGCCGCCACGGCCAAACCTGGCGCTACGTGGGCAGCTTTCCTGTCCGCGCCGGAGAAGGGCTGATCGTCGTGCTCGACAACCGCTCAACCACGCCCGGCGCCGTCGTCACCGCCGACGCGGTACGATTGGGCGGCGGCTGGTTCGACAACACGGACCTGTGGCCCATTGGCGCGGTCAAGACCGAGGTCACTTACGCCCCCAATAAGCCCTGGTTCGAGGCCGCCGCCTACTACAGCGTGCAGCGCCTGGGCATCGACCCCGACGCCTTTGAGTCCTTTAACGACGTCATCGCCCGGCCTTTATGGGCGCGCTGGGAGCACGCCGATACCGGCGACGACGCCGTATTCATTTCCTGGCACACCAACGGCTACAACGGCCACAACGAGACCATTTGGGGCACGGTGAGCTATATTCACAGCTATCAGGCCGTGGACGGCAGCGCCGCCCTGCGCCACGCCGTTCACTCGGAACTGATCAACGACGCCCGCGCCGGGTGGGATTCGACCTGGCGCGATCTGGGCGAGGGTAGCGGCGACTTTGGCGAGCTACGCGAGCTGTGGGACGACGAGCCAGCCAACGCCATCCCCGGCGTGCTGTTGGAGGTGGCCTACCACGACCACGTGGGCAACACGAACGCGCTCAAAGACCCACGCTTTGCCATGCTCAGCGCCCGCGCCGTTTACCAAGGCATCGTCAAATATTATGAGAACCGCGACGGCCTGGACCTGACTTTGCTGCCCGAACCGCCCACCCACTTGACCGCGCGCAACAGCGGCCTCGGACAAGTGACGGTCAGTTGGCGTCCCTCGCCCGTGGACGCCGTCGGACTGGTGGGCGACCCCGCCACGAGCTATCGCCTCTACACCAGCCCCGACGGGCTGGGTTGGGACAACGGCGCGCCTGTGACCGGCGCCAGCTACACCCTCACCGGCTTGCAGGCCAATCAGTTGATTTTTGTGCGCGTCACCGCCGTCAATGCGGGCGGCGAATCCTTTCCCACACCCGTGCTGGCGGCGCGGGCCAGTCCCGAGGGCGTCGGGCGTGTCTTGCTGGTAGATGGCTTTGACCGCATTGACCGCCACGGCCTCATCATCGAGAACGATCCGGTAGAGGGGACCAACGCTCGCATGTTCATTGACCAGATCAACCGCTACGACTATGCCGTCGCACACGGCGCGGCCATCGCGCTGCCCTTTGACAGCGCCCTCAACGAAGCCGTGGCCGACGGCGACCTCAGCCTGGGGCTGTACAACATTGTGGATTGGTTCGTGGGCGAAGAGTCGTCGGCAGACCACACCTTCGACGCCGCCGAGCAAGCGGCGCTCTCCGCCTACCTGGAAGGCGGCGGCGGGCTGTTCGTCAGCGGGGCCGAGATCGGTTGGGACCTGGTCTACTTGGGTAACGGCCCCGACTTTCACCACGCCTACCTGGGGGCCGACTATGCCGACGACGACGCCGGTACTTATTGGACTATTCCTACGGAGGACGGAATTTTCGACGGACTGGGGAACATTGTGTTCGACGCCAGTTACGACGCCGACTATCCCGACCAATTGACGCCGTTAGGCGGCAGCGCCGCTGCGCTGAATTACGTCGGCGGCAACGGCGGCGTAGCGGCGGTCCAAAATGACGCCGGGAACTGCCGGCGCGTGGTCTACTTGGGCTTTCCGTTTGAGACGATTGACGCCGCTCAACGCGCGGACGTGATGGATCGTGTAATAGGCTATTTGAGCGCCGATGGCTGCCTGTCCATCGCTCCCCAAACGGCCATCACCACACCACTCAATGGCGCGGCCTTTAGCAGCGCGCCCGACTTTGGCGGCGCGGCCGGCGGCGTCAATCCCATCGAGCGGGTCGAAGTTCAGGCCATCGCTCCCGACGGGCGTTACTGGGACGGGCAAGCCTGGGTCGCATCTGCGCAGTGGCTCACAGCGGCCGGCGCGGCGGCGTGGGACTATCCTTTATCTCCGGCTGTGTTGAGCGCCACGCAGGAACAGGGCGAGTACCGCTTGTGGGCGCGGGCCTGGGACGCCGCAGGCTTGTCGGACACGACCCCGGCATTCAGTAGCTTTATCTACGACACCCTCTCGCCCACCATGCCCACGCTCGTCGCTCCGGCCGACGGCGTCACGTTGACCAGCGCAATCATCACCTTTCAGTGGACCGAGCCGTTGTCCGACACCGGATCGGCCCTGGCCTATCACCTGCAAATTGACGACCAATACATGACTCAAACCCAAACCCAATTTACCATTTCCCAATTTATCATTTCCCAATTTATCATTTCCCACACCTGGCGCGTGCGCGCTTTTGACGCCGCCGGCAACCGCTCACCCTGGACGCCAGCCTGGATGTTCTTCGTCGAGCAGAACTCGTTTTATCTACCGATAATCCTCCAAGATGTCGCGTCCAATGAATCTCCGGCGTGCGCCAACGTGATGGTCAATGGCGATTTTGAATCTGACGCCGCTTGGAGCATCAACGCTACCCCGGTTCCTGCCGCCTACACCACCACTCAGGTGCATAACGGTACGCGCAGCATGCGTCTGGGCCTCGCGCCGCCCGCAGCCGGCGTGTTCAGCTTTTCATCTGTGGATCAGACCATCCCCCTGCCTGCCGGCGTCAGCGCCACGTTGAGCTTTTGGCTCTACCCCATCAACGAAAACGCCGACAGCGGCGACCTGCAATACTTTGGCCTGTATGACGAAGAAGGCACGTGGACCACCTTGTGGTCGGGCCAACTGAACACCCAATCCTGGATCTCGCTACAGATTGACCTGACGCCGTATCTGGGACAGGTGGTCGATCTGCGCTTTAGCGTGAAAAACGACGGCGACGACGATACCACCGCCCTCTACCTGGACGACGTGCGCCTGGAGGTGTGTGGTCAGTAATCGCCAAATCGTGTATACTAGGGTTCGTCACTCATCACTCGTCATTCGTCACTCACTATGGCCGATATTATCCATGTCCTAAAGCAAGTCTTTGCCGGTCTGGAAGGGCCTGATCTGGCGCTCTTGCGCCAGGTCGTCGTGCGCAGCCGTGTGCCGCCCGGAACGGTAATATGTCGTGAAGGCGCCATCGAGCACGAGTTTTACATCGTGAACAAAGGCAGCGTCTCGATCTCGAAACAGTTCGACGACGGCCAAGAGCGCGTATTGGCCATCGTCGGCGCGGGCGAGTTCTTTGGCGAGATGGCGCTGGTGGAAAATAAACCCCGCGCCGCCACGGTGACGGCTTTGGTCGAGACCGAGCTGCTGTCTATCAGCGAAGAGACCTTCGATCAGGTGGTGGCCCGCAACCCCATCGTGGCCCTGACCATCTTGCGCCACGTCAGCAGCAGCCTGCGCCGGGCCGACCATCTGACCATCGTCGATTTACAGCGCAAAAACGAAGAACTGCGCCGAGCTTACCAGGATTTACAGGCCGCCCAGGCCGAACTGATCGAAAAACAACGCATCGAGCGCGATCTCGAGATCGCCGCCGAGGTGCAGCGCAGCATTCTCCCGACTCGTTTTCCAGATGTGCCGGGCTTGAGCTTTGCCGCGCGCGCCCGTCCGGCCCGGCAGGTCGGCGGCGACTTTTACGACATTCGCATGGTGGCTCAAGATAAACTCGGCGTGCTGATGGCCGACGTGTCGGGCAAGAGCATCCACGCCGCCATTTTCATGGCGGTCGTGCGCAGCCTGTTTTTGACCGAAACCCGCCGCACCCAGTCTCCCGGCGCAGTGATGGAGCGCGTCCATCAACTACTGATGGAGATCGCCGCCGCCGAGGGGATGTTCGTCACGGCCTTTTACGCCGTCATTGACATCCAGACTTGTGCCATGCGCTACGCCCGGGCTGGGCACGACCGCCCCTTGCATTACCGCCAGGGCGAGATTACTTTGCTGCCCGGCGAAGGACGTTTTTTGGGCCTGTTCGACGGCCTGTGGGTAGAAGAAAAAGAGCTACAGCTCTTGCCTGGCGATCTGCTCGTGCTCTTTAGCGATGGCGTAACCGACGCCGTCAACCCGAGCGGCGAGCAATTCGGTGTGAGGCGCCTGAGTAACCTGGTGTGCAAACACGCGCCGGGCGGCGCTCATGCGGTATGTGAAGCCATTTTCGACGCCGTTTTGCGTTTTCAGGGAACAGCCGCGCAATTCGATGACATTACCTTGCAAGTTCTTAGCCAGACAGGGGGAACAGAATGACACAAGACCATGATGATCAGCCCGACCTCGACAAGACACAACCCAGTCGGACCTATTCGCCACGACATCTCGACTGGCGCCCGCCTGACTATCAACCGAGCGGTGAGGCCCCCCCACCCGAGGCGCCTCCCGTGCGCCGCGTCTCACGGCCCGAACCTCGCCGCCAGCGCCCGCCCACCGAGGGCGCTCCGGCGTGGGTCGTAGGGTTAGGAGTCGGCGCGTTATTGGCCGTCATTGGCCTGCTGGTGATTGCCTTTGTGTTTTCGCGTCGTTCTAACCAGACCGCCGCCGAACCTTCGCCCACGCCCGTGATTGTGACGCCCACGGCCACGCTGGCCCCCCGTCCTACCGCCACCACCGCTGCAGAAGCCAGCCCCACCGTTGAGGTCGCGCCGACGGACGAGGTTGCAGCTACCATCGCGCCGCCGCCCGCCGCCATCACCGTGGGGGGCTATGCCAAAGTCGTAGCCACCGCCGGCGTCAGGTTGCGGGGATCTGCCGGCACCACCGGCGAATTGATCGAGTTACTGAATGTCGGCGTGGTCCTTTCCGTCATCGGCGGCCCGCAACAGGCCGACGATCTGACCTGGTGGCAGTTGCGCAACCCGGACAGCGGTCAGGAGGGGTGGGCGGCAGAAAAGGTCGGCGAGGACGTCTTGTTGGAACCCGCGCCAGCCCCGTGACGGAGGACGAATGACGGATCCCGCCTCCCGGATGAGCGAGCTGCGCCGGCAAATCCATTACCATGCCTACCGCTACCATGTGCTGGCCGACCCGGTGATCAGCGACGCCGAGTACGACGCGCTGATGACAGAGCTGATCGCGCTGGAAAAAGCCTATCCCGAGCTGATCGCCCCCGACTCGCCCACACAGCGGGTAGCCGAGCAACCAATCGAAGGGCTGGCCAAAACAACCCACCCGACCCCCATCCTCAGCCTGACCGCCGCCAAAGACACTGCCGAGGTGCGCGCCTGGTGGGAGCGGGTGAGCAAACTACTGCCGTCGGGTCTGTCGCCGGACGACGTGGATTTTGTGGTCGAGCCGAAAATTGACGGGCTGACGGTGGTCCTGACCTACGAAAACGGCCTGTTTACGTTGGGCGCCACGCGCGGCGACGGCGAGGTGGGCGACGACATCACCGCCAACCTGCGCACGATCAAAGCCCTCCCCTTGCGAATTTTCGATTTCGGATTTTCGATTTCCGATTCCAAAATCCAAAATCCAAAATCCAAAATTGTGGTGCGGGGCGAGGCCTTTATCCCTCTGGCCGATTTTGAAAAATTCCAGGCGCGAGAAGCCGTCGAGGGGCGCACCTACGCCAACCCGCGCAACACCGCCGCTGGTGCGCTGCGTCAGCTCGACCCGCGCGTCACGGCCACGCGGCCCATCTCGCTGTTGTGTTACGGCATCGTCGCGCCGCCTGAAGCGGTTCCGCCGACCCAATGGGAGGCGCTGAAGCAACTGGAGGCATTGGGTTTCCCCCTCGCCCGCGCTGTGAACCGCCGCTGCGCCACTCTGGAAGCAGCCATCGCCTACTGCGAGGAATGGATGGCTCGCCGCGACGAGTTCCCTTACGAAGTGGATGGCATGGTCATCAAAGTGAACGACCTGGGGTTATGGGAAACGCTGGGGGTGGTAGGCAAAGACCCACGCGCAGCCATCGCCTTCAAGTTCCCGGCCCGCGAAAAGACGACCCGCCTGCTCGACGTGCTCGTCAGCGTGGGGCGCACCGGCGTGCTGACTCCCAACGCCGTGTTAGAGCCGGTCGAGATCGGCGGCGTGACGGTGAAACAGGCCAGCCTGCACAACTGGGACGAGATCGCGCGGCTGGACGTGCGCATCGGCGACCGGGTGTTCGTGGAGCGGCGCGGCGACGTGATCCCCAAAGTTAGCCGCGTGGTGGCAGACGTGCGCGACGGCAGCGAAAGGCCCGTCCCGCCGCCGACGCTCTGTCCCGGCTGCGGCGAGCCGGTCGTGCGCCCGGCGGGCGAAGTGAACTATTACTGCGTCAACGCCGCCTGCCCCGAGCAGTTGGTGCGCCGGGTCGAGTATTTCATCTCGCGCGGCGCGATGGACGTGGAGGGGCTGGGCAGCAAAGGAGCCGAGCAGTTGGTGCGCGAGGGGCTGGTGTCCGACGTGGCCGACTTGTACAATCTGAGGCGCGAGCAAATTTTGAAATTGGAGGGCTGGGCCGCAAAAAGCACCGATGCGCTGTTCGAGGGGCTGCAAGCCAGCAAAAGCCGCCCGCTGGCCCGCGTGTTGGCCGCGCTGGGCATACGCGGCGTGGGCATCACGGTAGCCGAGTTGCTCGTCGCGCACTATCCGTCGCTTGACGCGCTGGCAGCCGCGACGGTCGCAGAGTTGCAAGCCATCGAGGGCATGGGACCGGTCACGGCGCAGCGGGTGGTCGAGTGGTTCCAGCGCCCGCGCCACCGCGAGATCGTGGAAAAGCTGCGCCGGGCCGGGGTGAGGCTGGCGGAAGAAAGAGACGAAGGACCAAAGACGAAAGACGAATTGCCGTTGGCCGGGCTGACGTTCGTGATCACCGGCGCGCTGCCGACGTTGAGCCGGGAGGAAGCCAAGGCGCTCATCGAGGCCCACGGCGGCAAAGTGACCGGCAGCGTCAGCAGCAAGACCAGCTATGTGCTGGTGGGCGCGTCGCCGGGGTCCAAGCTGGACAAGGCGCACAGCCTGGGCGTGCCGGCGCTGGATGAGGCGGGATTGCGGGAGATGATAACAGGCGTGGGGTAGAGATTGAATGTCTAGTGTCCAGCCATCCTCGACGGTCTACACGATAGACGAGTCAGGTGACTCGCTCAACATTGTCATCTCTGCTCGCAAAAATTGGTTTAGCATCATCGCACTGATCGGCTGGTCGGCTCTATGGACAGTTTTCACTTTACTGTATTCCGGCAGTCTGCTCGTTTTTCTGGTGATCACGCTTTTGAAAAGAGCTGCAAAAGTTTTTAATACGTCATCGGATTTTTCCCCTACGGATCCCGGCGGTCTCTTGGGTCTGGTTGCGCTCTCGATAATCCTGCTTGGAGCATGGTTCCTTATGGTTCCCAAAAACATCCGTGCTCTTTCCTGGCAATTAGCCGGTAAAGAGATCGTACATGTTGATTCTCGATCCATCACGATGCGTCGTCAAATATTTCGGTTTGGTCATTCGCGGGTCTGCAGCACGGCTGAGGTTCGCGATGCATACGTTGCACCGATGTATCCCAGACCTCGTGGTGATTCCAGACACACATTTGGTTGGCTGAGTGCGGATGAGTTTTGGAAAGTCTCCGACGGCTCAATTGTGTTGGACGACGGCTTGACTTGCCACCGTTTTGGAGCCCGCCTGAAAGAGGTGGATGCCAACCAGATACTCGCTGAAATTCAGCGACGGTTTCCCGAATTCCAGGCTCAGCACGCCTGAAAACGGTCAAGATTGTCGAGAAATGGGACTCGAATGTGTTATCAGAACAAGCTGCCCGCCGGGGCTATTTTCTGCTCCAAAAGGTCAACCGCGCCATCCGCGCATTCGACATGATCCGCGCCGGCGACCGGGTGGCCGTGGCCGTGTCGGGCGGCAAAGACAGTCTGAGCCTGCTCACGCTGCTGCGTCTGCGCCAACAGCGCACCGGGCAACATTACGAGCTGTGCGCCATCCACGTGCAGGGCGACGCGCGCGGCCCTTTACCCCCCCATCCGGCGCTGATCGCCTGGCTGGAGGAGCAGGCCTACTCGTTTCGGGTCGCGCCGCTGGATTTGCCGCCGGACGAACCCTTGCCGCTCAACTGCCGCCGTTGTACCTGGAACCGGCGCAAGACGCTCTTTCAAGTTGCCGAGCAACTGGATTGCAACGTCGTCGCCCTGGCCCACCACGCCGACGACCTGGCCCAGACCACGTTGCTCAACCTGTTCTACGGCGGTCGGCTGGAAACCATGGCCCCGGCGGCCGACTATTTCGACGGGCGCTTTCGCCTCATCCGCCCGCTGGCATTCACAGCCGAAAAAGACGTGGCCTATTTTAGCCGCGCCTGCGACTTTCCGCCGCCGCCGCCCGCCTGCCCCCGCGCCGACGAAAGCCACCGCGCACGCATGGCGCAGGTGTTGCGTCACGCTACAACGCCCCGCGACGCGCACCGCATCCGTATGAACCTCATCCGCGCCGCGTTGCAACATTCAGACCCCACCGACACAGAAAACCCCACACAGCCGGTATCTTTTAATTCGGGGTAGGGGCAGGTCTTGCACTTGCCCGCCGGGGCGACCGCAAGGGTTCGCCCCTACATTTTGAGAAGATACCACAGCCGTAGGTAAATCGCCTGGCGAACGTCTTGCGAGCCAGAGATGACTGAGATAAAATGGGACCATGTTGAACCGGGCCGGACTATCCCTACGTGGGTGGCTATGGGCCGCGTCGGCAGCGCTGATCGCCGCCAGCCTATTGTGTCTGCTGGTGTTTGTCCCGGCGGCCGTGCGGGCCTTGCCGGGCCGTTACGCCGCCCGCCTGCCCGGTTTTTTACAGGACCTGCGCCACCGCCCGCACCCCGACCTGCTGCCCACGCCGGCGCTCGTCGTCGCGCCGCCCGCGCTGCTGCTACCCACCCCCACCCTCCCACCGCTACGCGGCGTCACTATCGTCACCTCTACACCCGTCCGACGACAAGTTTCCACCCGCTCGCTGCGCTCTCCGCAGATCGAGCCAACCCGCCCAACGAGCCAACCCACCAGCGAACCCACCCCTCCCCCGCCTCCCACGCCTACCCCAATCGGGACGGCGACGCCTGCGCCGACCCCTACCGCGCTCCCCGTCCAGGCCAGTTTGCCGCCCCTCACCCACACCTACCAAACCTGGAACAATTGCGGCCCGGCCACGTTGAGCATGGCCCTGCGCTATTTCGACCGGACCGAAACGCAGGCCGACGCGGCCGCCTTTCTCAAGCCTGACCCCGAAGACAAGAACGTCAGCCCGGACGAGATGGCGGCCTATGCTCGCTCGCTGGGACTGGAGGCCACGGTGCGCGTGGGCGGCGACCTGACCCGGCTCAAGCAGTTACTCGGCGCCGGTTTCCCCGTGCTTGTCGAAACCTGGTTCATCCCGGAGCCGGGCGACCAGATGGGCCACTATCGCCTGCTCACCGGTTACGACGACGCTTCCGGACACTTTATCGCCCACGACTCGTACAACGGCCCCAACGTGCACCTGGAATACGCCGCCTTTGACGAGCTGTGGCGCGTTTTCAACCGCGTCTATCTGGTCATCTACTACCCCGATCAGGCCGGACAATTGGCCGCCCTGCTGGGCGACGAAATGAACGACGCGGCGATGTACGCGCGCGCGCTAGACACAGCCCGCCTCGAAGCCCTCAATCCCAGCGCCGAGTGTGTGGCCTACGAAGATTGCGCCGACGCTGCCGCCTTTGCCTGGTTCAACGTCGGCAGCAACCTCACTCACCTGGGCCGCCACGCGGACGCCGTCGCCGCCTACGACCAGGCCCGGGTGCTGGGCCTGCCCTGGCGCATGCTGTGGTACCAGTTCGGCCCTTACCGGAGCTATTATGCCGTCGGGCGCTACGACGACGTCATTACCCTGGCCAACGTTACCCTGGGCGTCGTTGATAATCTGGAAGAGAGCCACTATTGGCGGGGCATGACCTATCTCGCTCAAGAGAACTCTGGGCAAGCCCGCGCCGATTTCCAGGCCGCCCTCAAATACAACCCCCACTTTACCCTCGCCGCCGAGGCTCTGGAGTCGCTGGAATGACCGGCTATCACCCTGAGCCTGTCGAAAGACAATCAAGCGGCCAACTGACGAACGTCACCCGCGCCGCGCTGCTGGTCACGAGCCTGCTGGCGGTGAGCAAAGTCGTCGGCGTGATCGACGACCTGGTCAAGGCTCGCATCTTTGGCACCAGCGCCGACCTGGACGCCTTTATCGCTGCCGGCAGCCTGCCCGAGCTGCTCAACACGGTCATCTCGGGCGGCGCGCTGGCGGCCCCCTTTATCCCGGTGCTGGCCGGATACCTGAGCCGTGACGACCCACAAGGGGCGTGGCGGCTGTCGAGCAGCGTGCTCAACCTGGCCTTTCTGTCCACGGCGGCCCTGGCGGCGGCGGCGGTTTTCCTGGCCCCCTGGCTAGTGAGACATCTGATCGCGCCGGGCTTTACCCCCGACCAGCAAGCTCTCACCGCCGGCCTGATGCGCCTGACGCTGCTGGCGACGCTCATCTTTGCCGTCAGCGGCGTGGTCATGTCTATTCTGCACGCCCACCAGCACTTTTTGCTGCCCGCGCTGGCCCCCATCCTGTACAACCTGGGCATCATCGCCGGGGCGGTCTTTTTAGCCCGCCCGCTGGGGGTGTGGGGGCTGGGGCTGGGAGCGGTGGGCGGCGCGGCCATGCACCTGCTGGTGCAGGCGCCGGGGCTGGTGCGCTATCGGGCGCGCTGGCGGCCCACGTTGGGCCTGCGCGACCCCGGCCTGCGGCGCGTACTGCGGCTGATGGGCCCGCGTGTGCTGACCCTGGGCGTGGTGCAGCTCAACGTACTCGTCGCCGTACGGCTGGCCTCGGACCTGAGTGCGGGCAGCGTGTCGGCGCTCAATTATGGCTGGCGACTCATGCAGATGCCCGAAACGATTATCGGCACGGCCATCGCCACCGCCGTTTTTCCCACGTTGAGCGAGATGGCGGCCCGGGGCCGCGTGGCCGAGCTGCGCGAACTGTTATCCGCCGCGCTGCGGGTCGTTCTAGTCGTCGGGCTGCCGGCCACCCTGGGGCTGGCGCTGCTGGGGCGACCGCTGATCGAGCTGCTCTTTCGGGGAGGCGAGTTTGGCGGCGCTTCCACCGGCGCGGTGCTGGCCGCGCTGAGCGGCTACGCCGTGGGACTGGTCGGGCACGCGGCGTTGGAGGTCACGGCGCGAGCCTTTTTCGCCCGCCAGGACACCCGCACGCCGCTGTTGGTGGCTGTGCTGGGGATGATTGTCACCGTGGCCCTCAGCCTGGCTCTGCGTGGACCGTTGAACCACGCAGGACTGGCGCTGGCTAACTCGCTGGGCGTCACGGCGGAGGTCGGCCTGTTGTTGTGGCTGGCCCGCCGGCCCCTGGGGGGCGTGGACGGTCCGCGCCTGCGCCACACCTTTGTGCGGGCGGCTTTGTCAACCGCCGGTATGGGATTGGCTCTGGCCGCTCTGGTCGCTCGCTGGCCGTTCTCCACGCAGGGCTTGTTGCGCCAGGCAGTGTTCCTGGGGACCGGGGCCGCCCTGGGCGCAGCCGTTTATTTGCTGGCCGCATGGATAGTCGGACTGAGCGAGATGCGCGTCGCCTGGCAAAGATTTGAACGCAGCGCCCGGTCGCTGCGTATATCATGAGAGGAGACCTGGCTCGTCATGTCATTTTCATTTGATTGGGAATTTGAAGAAGAAGAGGTGGATGCGCCGCGTCGGCTAAACGACGGCCCCCGGCGTTCGAATCGTCGCCGCTGGCTCATACGGGGCCTCGCAGCAGCGCTCATCCTGGCCGCCATCGGGTTGGGAGTGCGCGCCTGGGTGGATCGCCGCATGAACGCCATCAAACAGGTCGAGGCGGGATTGCGCAGCGCCGTCGAGTTCGAGTTAAAGACGATTGCTGAGGGCGACGGCGAGCTGTTCCGCAGCCGCCAGGACCCCAACGACTCTGATTGGCAGGCCCGCCAGCTCGCCCGTTACATCACCGATCCGGCGGCCTTTGCGCCTGCACCCGGCCTGACCCCCGCCGACCGCCCGCCGGAAATCAAGGCCGTGCACGTTCTCGGCCGCACCGGCCGCGCCGAACTCATCCACTACTTCCAAAATCCCCAATCCCTAATCCAAAATCCAAAATCCAAAATCCAAAATCCCCTCCCCTTCCACACCACCTGGTTCTACCGCCAGGCCGCCGACGGCCTCTGGTATCACGTCGCCCCGCCCAAAGACTATTGGGGGGCCGACTATTCCTGGCACGGCACGCGCCTGGGCATCTTTGGCACGCGGGTCGAATCGGCCGTGCTCGACCCGCTCGCCCGTGAACTAGCCACGCTGGTCGTCCAGGGCTGCCGTCTGCTGGATTGCCCCGCAGAAGCGCGCTACGAGCTGCGCTTTGACGCGCGCATCGGGCCGCGTCTGCGAGAGGACGTCTGGTCGCTGCCTCCCCTCTATCTGGCCGGGCTGCCGGATAACGACGCGGCCCGCGCGATGTGGGAATCGGCGCTCGAAATGTGGCTGGTCGAGGCGCTGGCTCAGGCCCAACTCGACAACGAGCGGGTGACAGAGCGGGTCCTGTACCGCCAACTAGTGACCCAACTGCAGGTCGAATTGGACTTGACCGCGCCGTCCGCGACGGACGCGCAAATGCTGACCCAGGCCGTGCTCGACGGCAAGTCGCTGGCCTTGCAGAACCTGTGGCGGGCCACCTTCGACCCCGACGACCTGCCGGGCAATCACCTGCTGCAAGCCGAGGCCGACGCCTTGCTGCACCTGGTAGAACAGCGGGTTGGCCGCGAGCGTCTGTTCGAATTGCTGCCGGCCCTATCCAGGTATCGCAGCCTGGAGCAGGCGCTCGACGCGCTCTACGGTCTGGATTATGCGGACGTGAAGGAAGACTGGCTGGCCTTCCTGTTCGAGTTGGGCGGCATTGCTACGTCCCAGGTCAGCGCAGCGACGCCAACCCCTACACCTGTTCCCACCCCGACTCCACTCCCGCCGCTGGAACCGCCGCCTCCGCCGCCCGCGTTGACGATCACGCCCGGCGACCAGATCGCCTTTATCTGCGACGGGCGCGTGTGGGTGGGCAACGCCGATGGGAGCAATCTGGTGCGGCTCACAGCGAACGCTGCGCACTTTGACGGTCTGTACTGGTCTCCCGATGGCCGCTGGCTGCTGACGGGATGGCAAAATCAGGCGCGTTCAATCTCTTCATCCGGCGCGCTCTATTTGTTAGCCACCGATGGGAGTCAGGGTCATCTCTTGACCGATGATCCCGAGTTGCAGGTATGGCCCATCGGCTGGAGTCCTGACGGCCGAGAGGCCGTCTATTACGCTTGGGATGGCAGGCAGCCCCCGCGCGTCGAGGCCATAGAGATATTCACCGGCCAGGCGCGCACCCTGCCCGGAGAACCGTTCTGGTCGCCCGACGGCAAACACCTGGCTTACGTGTCGGATCCCTTTGAAGGCCGCACCAGCGCCATCTGGCTGGCCGATCCCTCTGGGGAGAACGCACGTCAGATCGTCTCTCAATTCCAGCGCGGAACGACCCTGGTATGGTCGCCGGACAGCTCCAGGCTGGCCCTGGTGGTGGATAATGCCGAGCGCGGCCAGGTTGCCATCGCCCTCTACGATCTGGAAACGGCCAGCCTGACCCCGCTCGTCACCGCCGCCGATCTGGCGGCGGCGCTGGCCGCCGGCGGAGATTTTATCACCGACGGCAGCGACTTGATCGATCCGACCGACCGGCCGTTGCAGGTGGTGTGGCCTGTAGGTTGGTCGGCCGACGGAAAACACCTGCTGGTGTGGGCCCAGGCCACCACCAATCAGTACGGCGAGGCGGACCCCACGCTGCTGGCCGTGGCGCCCACGGATGGCTCGGACGTGAGTGCGACCGGGCGTCCGGCGCCGCGCGTGCTGGCTTTTGGGCGAGGCGCATTCCTGAACAAATCCCCCTGGTCGCCCACCGACCCTAACCGTCTGGCTTTTGCCTGGCCCTCCCCTGTTTCCCAGTTCGGTTCGCCCAACGCCTACGTGTTTGATTTACAGACCGGCCCGATCTATACCGCTACCGCGCAATGGGAGTCGGCCTGGTCCCTCGACGGGCGCTGGGCCGCCTTTAGCGGGTCTAACCGGGTGAGCATCATCAACCCCAGCGATCAGACCCATTTCACGCTGGGCAGCGGCGGCCAGTGCTTGAACGTGGCCTGGAACCCGGCGGCCGATTTGAGCGCCCTGGGCGCCGCGCCCGCTTTTAGCGTGGCCGAGCCAGGCTGGAGCTTTGCCAACCTGCGCGTGGCCTGGGACGCCGAGACCTCGGCGCTGCACGTGTGGGGCGAGATCGTCAACTATACCACCCACACCGCCCGGAGCGTCCGCGCCCTCATCCCGCGCCTTTACGATGCCGCAGGCGCCCCCCTCACCGGCGAGGGAGACGTGACCTTTCCGCCGGGCTATGTGGAGATGCTAGAAGCTGTGACTTTGCCAGAGGGGGGAAGCCTGCCCTTCGGCTTTACCATGCGCCTACCGGCCGGGGTGTCACTGGAAAACGACCACCAGATCATCGTGGGGGTGCAGGCGGACGCCGCCGCGACGCCCCGCGATGACCTGGACATCGCTTACGACAGTTTCGACCTGTCGGCGTGGCCGGAGCGCTTTGGCGTGCACGCGATATTCGAGAATCCCAACCGGCCTTTTGACGAGTACGTGGCGCTGGTAGCTACCCTTTACGACGTGGAAGGGCGGGTCATGGGCTGGGGCTGGACCTACACCACCGATCCCCGCTATCTGGCGAGCGGTAGTCACTTTTTCGACATCCAGATCCCGGCGGCGCAGATGGCCGGCGATCCAGACGCCGACATCGGCTCGTACAAACTGCACCTGTTCGGTCGCTGACCGGGCGCTGAGCCTTCCGGTCGTAGGGCGCGTTTCCATACGCGCCGTTCTGAAAGCTACCAGGAAGGTCAAGAATATGCTATAATAGTCACAGGTGACCCGACGCATAAGGGGGTGGCTTGTGACACTCGAACCTGAGGAGCGACGGATTCTCTTGGACCTGGCGCGCGAAGCCGTTGCCTGCGCCGCACGGGGCGAACGGCCTCCCGCAGCCGACTTGTCCGCGCTGCCCCGCCGTTTGCAAGAGGATGGGGCCAGTTTTGTCACCCTGTGGCAACCCGGCCGCGAGCTGCGTGGGTGCATCGGCACGGTCGAGGCTCACGCGCCCCTGGCCCACGATGTGCAGCAGAACGCCGTGAGCAGCGCATCGCGCGACCCGCGTTTCCTGCCCCTTTCGCCCGAAGAATTGGATGGTCTGGAGATCGAGCTATCCATTCTCACGCCACCGCGCAAGCTCGAGTTCGACGGCCCGGATGAGCTGCTGCGCAAGATTCGGCCCGGCGTGGACGGTCTCATTATCCAAAAGGACTGGCGACGGGCCACGCTGCTGCCGTCGGTGTGGGAAAAAATCCCCGATGCGGTGGAATTTTTGACCACGCTATGCCTCAAAGCCGGTCTTTCGTCTGATGCATGGCGCAAACCCGGCCTGACCGTGTACGTGTACCAGGCGGAGAAAGTCACGGAGGAATGAAAAGGGGCGCGGCGACCGCGCCCCTTTTCTTATGCGGGAAACACAAACTTGAAAGGCACGGGCGTGAACACCAGGATAAAAATAACGATCATTACCGCGCCGAGTGTTTTTCGCCGCGTGTCTAGCGGCGTGTGATCGTTCAACGGGGGTGGGTGGCGCAAGCCAAACAGCAGCGGCAGAAACACCCACAGGAACCAGCCCTGCCAGCCCAGCACGCCCAAAATGACCAGCACTCCGACGGCGACCCGCGCCAGCCACCACGCCCGCCGCCCGAACAGAGCATACGCCACGTGCCCCCCATCCAGTTGCCCCATCGGCAACAGGTTCAGACAGGTCACAAACAGACCGATCCAGGCTGCGTAGGTCATCGAATTGATGAACACGTCCTGTCCATTCCCCGGCAGGACCTTGCCGTGTACCAGATATTTCAATACCAAATACAGCAGCGAGTTACCTTCCTGCATATAGATTTCGCCGGTCGGTTGGAAACGGACCGGCGACTGGGACAGGCCGTAAATCAGCAACGGGATCGCCACGGCCAGTCCCGCCAGCGGCCCGGCCACGCCGATGTCGAACAACTGCTTGCGGTCGCGGATGGGCGAGCGCAACTGAATGACCGCCCCCATCGTGCCCAGGCTCAACATGCCCGGCAAAGCCGGAAAGGGGATAAAGTAGGGCAACGTGACCGCCGCGCCGTGCCGGCGGGCCATAAAATAGTGCCCGAACTCGTGCGTGCCCAGAATCGCCAGCAACGTAAAGGCAAAGGGCACGCCGGAAAGTAGATCACCGTCTTCGTACAGGCTGCCTGCGTACAGCGTCGTGAACACGGTCACGATAAACAAGATCAGGTTGATCGTGGCCCGCGCCGGACGCGGGCGTACCACCCCCCGCATGGCAACCACCACGTCCTCCCCTCCGTTCGCCTCGTCTCGGGCCAGGCTGGGGGTATAATTCAGCGGTTCAAAGCGCCGCACCAGCTCGTCAAAGGCCCATTCCGGCTCCTGTTGCAGATAGCCGTGAAAGCGGATGGCCTGGTCAGGCGGTTGCGCCACATCCACGCGGGCCACGCTAAAAATGCCCGCCAGTTGCGTGCGCAGTCTTTCAACGATCGAGATTTCCGATGCCAAACCCATTTCTACGTTCATGGCCCGGATTATACCCTGATTACAGCGCCGAGCCAAGCCACTGGCGCAGGGGTTTGAATATGATACAATCTGCCGGTGCGATAAGGTTCCTTTGAGGTATACCCATGGCAAGCAAGAGTCGTTTTCTTGCACTGTTGATCATCGTTCTGACGCTCTCGCTGATTCCGGCCTGTAGCGGCAAACAGCCCCCGACGGCCACAGCCAGCCCCACGCCGGCCCTAGCGCCGACGATGGCGCCAGCGCTGCCTGCGCCTACATCTGCGCCAACGGCAGTTCCCACGACCACCTCGCCCGAGCCAACACCCATCCCGCCCAGCCCCACTGCGCCCCCCCCGCCGCCCGGCCCGGCTGTGTGGAACGTGCAGTTTGCGCTGGACGTAGAGACCAACGGCGACCTGGTCTTCCCGGCCACCCAATTCGTGTACGGCGTGACGCGGGTGTACGTGCGCTTTTCGTATCAAGGCTTGGGCGGCGTGCACAGCGTCGAAACCAACTGGTATCTGAACGACAACCTGGTGTCGCCGGGACAGATGGCCTGGGACGGCGGCGACAGCGGCGATTACATCATCTGGGCCGAAGACCCCACCGGCCTGGGGCGCGGACAATGGCGCTGGGAGTTGGTCGCCAACGACGCCGTGTTGGGCGGGGGCGTGTTCACCATCGGCGGCGAGCCGCGCTACGCCAAACCGGCTTGGGGGATCACGTTCGATCCGCCGCTCAATTGGCAGATCGAATCTGAACAGGAGAATTTTGTCACTTTTTCCAACCCCGACGGACAGCAGGGAATGGCCTTGCTCGTCGGGCCGGGGGACATAGCCCTGGAGCAAGTGGCTGCCGACGTGGTGGCGATTTTCCAGACCGACCATCCCGACGCTGCGCTGATCGAAACGCGCGAAACGACCATGAACGGCCAGGCGGCAGTGCTGCAAAAGGTGCGCTATACCGACGCCGAGAACGGCGAGCAATATCTGGCCATCGTCTCGGCGCTGCACGGCGAGCGGGCGTATACCTTGTGGGTGTTGGGACCGGCACAAGAAGCCACCGCGCTCCAAGAGACGCTAGTCGCGGCGCTGTTCTCGATGCGTTTCTTACCGGGAGAATGACTCTCAAAGGGGGGACGAAAGACGAAAGACGAATTCGTCCTTCGTCTTTCGTCCTTCGTCGCTTTAACAGGCGCGTCCGAGCAAAGCCATAACGTCCGTGTGCAACACGCCGTTGGTGGCGACTACCCCGTTGACCTTGGGTTTGGGCTGGTTGAAACGGTAGGGTAAACACGCCAGATCGCTCACCCGGCCTCCGGCTTCCTCCACCAGCAACGCGCCGCCGCACACGTCCCACTCATGTTTGGGGCCCTGGCTCCAGGTGGCGTCGCCCCGGCCGCAGGCCACCAGCGCCATCTTGTAGGCGATGCTGCCGGTGGGCGTGACCTCCACGGTGGCAGTGAACGGCTCGAACTCGCCGCGTTTGCACTCGGAGCGGCTGGCCGGCACCCGCGCGCCGGGCGCCTCGGCGCGGCGCGAGACGCGCATCGGCTCGCCGTTGAGGAACGCGCCGCCCCCACGTATGGCGTGGAACAGCTCGGTGGTGCCAGGGTTATACACAATGCCCAGCACGACCTGTCCCTCTTGCACCAGCGCCACCGAGACGGCAAACTCGGGAATGCCCATGATGAACTCTTTGGTGCCGTCTACGGGGTCTACGACCCACACCCGCGAGCGCGCCAGACGGGCCGGGTCGTCGGCGGTCTCTTCCGACAGCCAGCCATCGTCGGGAAAAGCCCCCAGCAATCCCTCGCGCAAAATGCGGTCGGCAGCCAGATCGGCGCTGGTCACGGGGTTGTCGTAGCCCTTTTGGTTGATTTCGTAGCTGTGCTTGAAATAGCCCCGAATAGCGGCCCCAGCTTCCAGCGTCACTTGCCGGGCGATACCCAGTGCAGCCTGCAAATCGTTCTTTGATGTGGTCACGTTCTTCCTCTCGATTGTTATTTTCAAAGCGTCGAGTATACCAGGGGCCGTCCGAGTGGTCAAGAGCGTAGGGCTTTCTTCAGAACAAAGTCGTGTCATACTTGGTATGAGAGTGATATATGCGCCTGACCCCAAGCCGGGCAGTGTGCTTGTGATCACAGCGTATGATTTGCAGGGAAAAGCACTCGCGGCATTTCGCCGCCGACGGCGCAGGAGAGGAAAATGACAGGTAGACGGTTTCCATCTGGCTGGAATGAAGAGCGAATACGACGTGTTCTGGCGCACTATGAAACGCAGACGGAGAAAGATGCAGTCGCCGAGGATGAGCGAGCATTTGCAAAAGGGGCGGGCCATACAACCGTAAGTTCCTTCTGAGCTGATGCCGGTTATTCGAGAGGTAATAGCCCACTATGAAGTAGAACGGCGGGTAAGAAACCCGCCCTACAGCTCGTAGGTCCAAAACAGCGCCACTTCTTTTTTGGCGATGTCCCGATTCGTGTAATAGTGGTCGTCGATGCCGCTCAGTTGAAATCCGAATTTCAGGTAGAAACGACAGGCGTGCCAGTTGTTGGTCTGCGTCTCCAGCACGATGGCCCGCAGCTTCTCTCGTCGCCCCCATTCGATCACAGGCTGCATGAGTTGCGTCCCGATGCCGCGCCCCCGATAATTCCGGTCAATGGCAAGATTCCACACCCAGGCCGAGTTGTTCCATCTGCGACGCTCCACGTCCACCATGCCGACCAGTCGCCCCCCAGCGCCGCCCAGCTTGCTGGGCAGGTGGTCTGCTTCGGCCACCAGCCACAGCCCGTCGCCCGCTTTCAAGCGCCGGCCAACGGCCTGTCGTTCTTGCTCATTAAAATCGAAATCGGTGCACACAAACGGCGGGTCTAACGGGCGCTGGATCAACTGCCAGGTTACGTCTAGTCCATCCACTTTTTTGATCAGGTCCAGATAGACCGCGCTCTCAAAGTTCGAGTCAATCTCGGCCAAGCGGGGCACGTCGGCGGGGGTCATGGGGCGGATTGTGAATTGTGGATTGTGTCTCATGTGTTCAATAACCGGTCTGCCAGCCAGGTGTGTAGCCGGTTTCGCCAACCAGGCCGTCCACCGTCGTAAACCGTCAGATCGTACTCGTTGAAGGAAAGCAGCTCTTTGTCCTGGTACAGGCGGCAACGCACCCAATGCGCCTCGGTGGGCAGTGTCCAGCAAAAGCGGCCCACGACCTCGGCGCTGTCGGCAGCCACGTCCAGCTCGCGCTCAAAGCGTTCCAATAGTTGGCCGTCCGCCGCCTCCAGTGTGACGACCAGCCGGCAACCGGTCAACGCTTCCGCCCGGTCGTTGATGGCCCACACCGACGGGCAGAACTGGCTGCCCGCGCCGTAGGGCGCGTCGGCGTATTCCAGGCTGAGCAGCACGGGCGCGTAAACCCGCTGCACGACGTGATAGGCCAGCTTGGGGCGGCGGTAATGGTCCACGATGGCCCACTCGATGGCCGGCCAGGGGGAATTGAACTGCCACAGCAAACAGCCGCCGCAGGCATATTTGCGCCGGCGGTGGTGCTCGATGGCGACTTGCAAGCCGTGGGCTTGGGCGCGCTGGCTGGCGGCGAGGAACTCGGCCAGCGTGACCTTGCGGGGCGACCTGCGCCCGCCCAGAAAGGGTGCGGCGTAGCGCCACAACTTGTTCCATTGGGCGTGATGATGCGCCCAGCTCGGTCCCGGAGGCCACAATTCCTTTTCCGGGATGAACTGGCGCAGCGACTCGGCCACAGGAGGGGCTTGCAGGCCGAACTCGCTGGCGAACTGGGGAGTTTCCTGGCGGTAGGCGCCAGGCGGGGCAAAGCCGTGCCACACGCGCCAGTTGTGGCGGTCGCCGGGCGCGGGCGACGCAGGCACGAACGGGCGGGTGGGATCTTCGGCGGCGACGACGGCGGCCAGCGTGCGGACCAGCGGCGCGTCGCGTTGCGGGTTGAACTCGTTGCCGCCGCACCACAGCGCCAGACTGGGATGGCCGCGCAATGTGCGCACGATGGCGCGGGCCTCCCGGCTCACCAGCGCCAGGTAATCGACCGTGCGCGGGTGGCGGGTGAGAAAGGCGCAGGCCAAGGGAAACTCTTGCCACACCAGCAGGCCCAGCCGGTCGCACGTGTCGTAAAAAGCGGCCTTTTCGCGCAAACCGCCGCCCCACACGCGCAGCGCGTTCATGTTGGCTTGTCGCGCCAGTTCTAGCAATTCCCGATAGTCGTCGGTCGTCACCTGGCCAGGAAAGATGCTGGCGGGAACCCAATTGGCCCCGCGCAAAAAGAGCGGCTGCCCGTTGACGACGAACACCCATGGCAGCGCCTCTGCGGGCGCATCGGGGCTGCGATACTGCCGCAGCGCGATCTGCCGCAGGCCAACGGTTTGACTGAGGTTGTCCAGCCGCTCGCCTCGCCGGCGCACGGTCGCCTGCAGGCGATACAGGTGCGGCTGACCGTGATCCCACGGCCACCACAGGCGCGGCTCGGGTACATCGAAACGAAAGTCGAGCTGCCGCCGCCCGGCCGTCAGCGTGATCGGGAATTGCTCCATGACCGGCGGCGCGTCGGCGGTGGTGCAAAAGAGATTCAGGTCAATTTCCACGTCGCAGGTCACACGGATGTCCAGGTCGAGGGTCACATCCAGGCGGACCGATTCACCGTTGAACGCGGGCCGCGCCCAGACGTTGCGGATGAACACGTCGCCGGTGAGGATGAGCTCGACGTCGTCCCATATTCCCAGGGAGGGCAGGTCGGGGCAAAAGTCCCAGCCGAAACCCATCTGAGCTTTGAGGGTGCTGCGGCGGTGCGGCCAGCGTCCGAAGGAACCGGCCACCCGCCCTTCCAGCCGGTCGCGCAGGCGGGTGAACCGGTCGGCGCGTTGAAAAGGGAGGTGGGACGTTCCGGCTACACGCACGGCCAGTTTGGCGGCCGCGCTGGTGGGGATGAGATCGGTCACTTCATACACTTGCGGTGAGAACATCCCTTCGTGCCGGCCCAGGTGTTGCCCGTCCCAATACACGTCGCTGACATAGTCCACGCCGCGCAGGTGCAGAAACACCCGAGCGGCGGAGGGCAGGTCGAGACCAGACAGATCGCGGACCAGCCACCAGTCGTGCGTGTCCACCCAGCGGGCGGCCCGGCTATTCTGCCCAAAATGTGGATCGGGCAGCCGACCGGCGCGGAGCAGGTCCAGGCGCACATCGCCGGGGACGGCGGCGGGCACAAAGGCGGCTTCTGAGAGCAACCCGGGTTCGTTGCCTGGGGCCTGCGCCAGTCGCCAGTCATCGCCGTCCAGCGAGATGAGGTGTCGAAACTCGGTCATGGTTGGTCCTCGCTGATCACGAGGATTTGAATATCTTTCAGTGCAGGGTCGCTTTTGAGTCGGCGGTGCAATTGCCGGTGATCCAGTGCAGGCAGGTGGGGATCGACCAGGACATAATTGGGCCTGATCCGGCGTAGGTCGGATAACGCTCCATCCAGGTCGGTTGGATCGGTCACGCCAACGACCTCAAAGGTATGGCTGAGACTCAATTTGACCCGCTCCACCAATTCCGGTTCGTCGCAAAAGTAGACGACCTGGGGCTTGATGGCGCTCGGCGGCATCTTGCTCACAGGATCGCTCCGTCGTCGTGCTGCAAGAGCAGCCGCCGCAGGTACGGCAGAGGCGGACCGCCCCAGGCCAGAAAGTTGTCGTGAAAAGTTCTGAGGTCAAAGGTGTTCCCCTGTTGCGCAGCAGCCCGATAGTCGTCGCGCAGCTTGAGCAGCATGAGCTTGCCCAACGTATAGTTGAGATATTGCGGGTCGAACGCGCCGCGCATGGCCTCGGCCCGGGCGGGGGTCGCTTGCATGAAAGCGTCGTCGATAAAGCGTTGGGTCGCCTGTTCGACCGTCATCCCGGCGGTGTGCATGCGAATGGCGCACACATAACGCACGTCGCGCAGCAAGGCGCTCATCAATTGGGCCAGGCGCAGCTTGTCGTCGCCAGCGCGGTAGCCCTGCTCTAGCAGCATCTGCTCGCAATACATGGCCCAGGCTTCCCAGAAGGAATAGGTGCTAAAGACCTTGCTCACCCGCGACGGCGCGTTGCGAAAGTGCAGGTCATTCAAGAAATGGCCCGGCCAGGCCTCGTGAATCGAGGTGGCCCGCAGCGAATGGTAGTCAAAGGCCGTGAGCCATTCTTCTTGCTTTTCGGGCGGCCAATCGGGTTCGGGGGGGGTGACATAGTAGAACGACTCGCGGGCCACCTGCTCGAACGGGCCGGGGGTGTCCATCATGGCAAAGGCCCAGCGCCAAAAGCGGGGCGTCTCGGCCACCACGCACAGATCATCAGTAGGTACGCTGACGATCTCGTGATCGATGATCCACTGACGCAGCTCTTGGAGCATGGCCTGCGTGTCAGGAATCAGCGCCTCGGCGGTGGGGTGCTCGCGGGTGAGTTGTTGGGCTACTTCTGTGGGGCTTTTGGCCGGGTCAATGCGGGCCGCCGTCTCGACAAAGGCAGCTTTGTTGCGGGCCAGGTTGGCCTCGCCAATTTCCAGCAGGCGCTCCAGGGGCAGGTCCACCGCCTCGCCATAGCGCAATAGCTTGCTAAAGGCGGCGGCGCCAATGGCAAACTCGGCCGGGGACTGCGGGGCCAACACGTCGTTCAGGTGAGTTAGCAGATCGCGCCCGGCCTCCAGTGCGACGGCCTGGGCCGCCTCCAAGTCGGCGTAAAGAGCGGGATGGCTGGCCTGCAAGGCGCTCAGTTCTTGGGGCAGGTCCTCGGCCAGGAAGGCCAGGGCGCCCTCTAGGATTTCAACGGCGGTCTCGATCACCGGCGCAGGTACGGCGCGCAAATTGGCTTTAGCCGCCGTGACCAAACGCGGAAAGCCGGTCATGTGGTTCACCAGCGCCCGCACGCGCACCGGCAGCGGGGCGTAATTTCGCTTGATATAGCCATCCACTTCCATCGCCGCCAGGTAGGTCTGGGGGTCATGCTGCCAGCGCCGCCATTCGGTCAGATCGAACAGCTCGAACTGGATGGCGTCGCGCAGCAGTTGATAATCCAGCCAATCCACCGGTTCCAGTTGCGCGTCGTCGATGGCGCGCATCCCGTCCAGCGCGAGGCGCAGGTCGGCGGCGCGGCGCTCGGTGGCGGCCTGGCTCAGGTCGGGTACGCGGCCGTCGTATTCGTGTAGGCCCAACGTCCCGGAGGCGACGGTGGGGTGGGCGTCGAAATAGGCGGCCAGGAAGCGCTCGGCGAAGGTATGCAGAGCTGTGGATGGGGTCATGAGATGTCCTTTTGTGAAAGGTATGTCTAGCAGCCTGTCGGAGAGACGTAATTTAGCCCCTCGTGGGCGTCCAAAATGGGCGCAAAACGAGCCAAAAACGGGCACAAGGCTCTATATTACAGGGTTCTCCGACAGGCTGCTAGGGAAAATAGCGATAGATGTCTTTGCGGTGCAGGAAGCGAACAAAGACAATGATATCGCCCGAAAGTACCAGACCGACGCGATAATCTCCTACCTTGATACGGTAGTAGCGATCACTGCCTCTGAGTTTCTGGATGTTTTCGACCTCTCTCAGATGCCGCGCCCGTTCGACGCGCTCGATCACTTCTTCAACACGCGCCTTCAGGTTTCGGTCTTGAATGCGCTTCAAATCTCGGACAAAGCTGGATTTAAACTCGACGTTCAAGGCGAGCCTTTCAGGACTTGAAGAACTTTTGCTCTGCTAACCGACTCGCTAGATTCGCCTTCCTCGATAGCGCGTGTCAAGGCCAGGTCTTCTATGACTTCGGCAAATAAATCGTAAAGCAAGTCCTTCTGCTCCTGAAAAAGCTCCAAAATGGCTTCCTTGAACAGGTTTTTGATCTGCTGTTCACCTACGGTTAGAGACGACATGCTCAACTCCTCGCGAGTTGCCCGACACTGGATGGGTTCCACCCTGCATAAGCAATTTTGCAACATTGTAACATGATTGAGAGAGGAGGGCAACGGCTCGCGCTGGCTGCTACTCGTCGTTCGTCCTTCGTTCTTCGTCGCCCGTCACTCGCTCGATCAACGCGCAATGAAAAGGTGGGAGCGGACCGGGCAGGTCGGCGGGTGAGCGCCAGTGGGCGGAGAGGATTTCACGGTTGAGGTGGGTGACTTGACCCAGCGGGCTGCACAGATAACCGATTTGCAGGCGGTCGGGATCGCGGTCGGATTCGACGGCCAGCAAGGCCGTGATTTCGACCTCCAGCCCGGTCTCTTCACGGATTTCGCGGCGCAGGGCGTCGGCAGGCGACTCGCCCCGACCGATCCAGCCGCCGGGCAGACCCCACACGTAATAGCGGTGAAAGACGTGCTCCAGCAGCAGGATTTGGCCGCGTTCGTCGCGCACGACGCCCGCCACGCCGACCAGGAAGGTGGGCGTGAGGCGGCGGATGAGCCACTTTTCCAGCCGATAAGGCAGCGGGATGCGGCGGTAGAGGCGGGCGATGAGCGGTTTTATCCGTTCCCTCATCCGTTTATCCGTTGACACTCCTCTCTACACCGCTCCCGGCCGCTCGGCGCGGATGGCAGCGCGCAATTGCTCTAACCCACCCGTGCGCCGGCTCATGTACTTGACCAGCTCACGGGCGTTGCCTTCGCGCCCCTCGCCGCGCAGATCGTCATAGTCCACACCCAGTTTGAAGCATAGGGTGCGCAACTCCTCGCGGTCAAAGCGGGCCACGAGCGCCTCGTACAAGCGGTCCAATTCGGGTTGTCCGGCCGTGGGCGCTGCGGGTGTGGTCGGGGCCAGCGCCGCCGATGGCGCTGATTGGGACGGGGTCTGGGTGGGCGGCTGTGGCGTCGGTTGGGGCGCATCGGTAGGCGCGGAGGATGAGGCTGACTCACGCAGCTTGAGCCAGGCGTCGAGGGCGCGCCCGATCATATAGGCCAGCCAGGCCAGCACCACCAGCAAGTAAAAAAAGGGCGCGCCCAGCTCGTCTACCACGCCGGGGGCGAATACGCCGATGGCGACGACCAGGATGAGGATGCCCAGTGTGACCAGCAGGTATTCGTTGCCCAGCTTGGCGATGATCTGGGGCAGCGCGTCCCAGAATTTGGGGGGCGGGCCGGGTTGTGCGGGGGTGTTGGAAGTCATCACGCACCTCCTGACGAGTCGAATGAGGTTAACGCCGGCTCAAACGCCGGTAGGCCTGCTCGTGTTTGCCAATGTCTGCGACGATGATGCGCCGGTTCTCGTGATCCAGGGTATACAGGACGCGATACTGTCCCACGTGCAGGCTGTACTCGGCGTGGTCGGTCATCCGCTCGTGCCCGACCGCCTCTGCATTGTGGGCCAGCCAGCGGATTTTGTCGGCGATGCTCCGCCCAATGGACTTGGGGAGTTTGGCAAGTCCGCGTTGAGCGCGTTTTGACAGAATGGCGTCGTAGTTCACAAGCCCAATTCCTTAAAGACCGCCTCTGCATCTACGACTTGCCCCTCTGCGATTTCACGCCGGGTTTCTTCCAGCTCGCGGGCCTTTTCCGGCGTCGGCTCATAATCACTGTAGAAGATTTGGAAACCGTGGCGATCAATATAGTAGGCATTCAGCTCGCTGGGGTACTTGTCGGGATGGGCGTCGAGATAGGCGACGTAAGAGGCTTGGTCTGGGAAGACTAGATAGCCCTTGTCGTCTATCCTCACGGCGGGGCGTTGGGCTTCGCGCACGACCTGGCGCAAGAGATCGCGCAATTCGGCCACGGTCAGGTCGGCCACGCGCCGGGTGGCATAGGCGGCGCCGGCCTCGGCCAGCCGGTCGGCGGAGGAAGTATCGGTAGGTTCTTTTTCACTCATGGCTTCACCTCGCAGCAGCTTTGAGAAGGTGCGGGGCAAATTGCCAATTTAGCCTACGCGCTGCCCCAGAACATTAAAAAGATTCGCAAAGATTATACCATTCATTCGCTCGTTCTGCTAATGACGTGACCGGCGCTTGGGAAGCGCCGGTCACGTGGGTCAGCCGATGATTTTCACCTGCTCCGCCACACTCAGGCCGCGCCGGCGCAACTCTTGCACAAAGGCTCGGGCGGGCACCATGGTCTCGACGCCGCCGGCCCCGCGTGGGGTCTCGCCCCGGGCCATCATCTCGGCCACGATGGCGGCGCTCCAGCCAGTGCCGCGCTCCATGGCCGTAAAGCCGGTCGCTTCGTCGTAATAGTCAATGAACTCGACCAGCGCCTCGGCGTCCTGGCCGTCTTTTTTGCCCACGACCTTGATGCGGATGATGACCATGTCCTTGTCTTCAGGATAAGTCACTTGAGGCTCGAACAACGCGTGGAATACGTCGCGGGGTACGATTTCGACTTTGCCAACCTGAATCGGCTCCAGGCTCCACAGCCCCAGATCGTAAAAACCGCGCAAGTGGGCAAAATTGCCGGGGTAGCGCAGGGTCTTGTTTTGCAGCGTGCGCAGCTTGCCCTCGAAGGTCCAGGGCATGGTGTCGGTGCCGCCGCCAGTGACAAAGGCCTCCAGCGAGCCAATCGGTGCAGGAAACTCTACCGTCTCTAGCTCGGTCATCGTTTCGACCTGGGTCACTTTCCAATCCCGGATAAACACGGCCGGCTCGGCGTATTCGTTGGTCAGTCCGGCGATGTGAAAGGTGAGCAGATAGTTGAAGGGAGGACGGGGGTGTTGCGGAATGCCGCCATCCCACATATAAACGTCCAATGGCTCGTCCAGCAGCTCCATCGCATAGACCATAAGCGTGGTGCCCATGCCCGGCACTTGCCCGCAGTTGGGCACGATGCTGATCCGGGCGGCTTTGGCCTGGGCGTCCACACCATGTTGGCGGCGGGCGATGTCGGTATTGCCGCCCAGGTCGCACATGTTGGCTTTGACTCTCAGCGCGACGGCCGTGAGGGGCAAATTGTAATAATAGGGCACGGCGCTGAGAAAGGCGTCTACGCCGGTTAGCGCTTTCTCGACGGCCAGCAGGTCGGTCACGTCCAGTTGAAGCGGCTCGGCGACGAGTTTGCCCAGCAGGCGGTTGACCCGCTCCGCAGCGCGCCGGGCCACTTTTAGATCATAGTCGGCCAGGACCACGCGCCGGGCGGCGCCCCAACGGGCCATGTCGTAAGCGGCGGCGGCGCCTTGTCGGCCCGCCCCCAGCACAGCAAACGTGTGTGACATTGTGGTTTCTCCTTTGTGGATGGGTTAAAAATAGGAGGCAAGCTCACCTCTGCGTCGGATATCCACCGTGGCGCAGTGGAAACCGCCTCCTATCGTCGCAAAGTGGTAAAAACTGCACGGAATAGGCTTGAATCCCCAATTCTTGAGCGCCTGGATGAGCGTTTCTTCACCTTTGGAGACGATGACGCGCTCAGAGTCCAGCATCAGCACGTTCATGCTGATCCAGCGGCTACAGTTATACATCGGATGACTAGCAGGCATGAGCGGTGGCGGGCAGACCAGAATATCCCAACCGCTCTGGATGAACATTTCGGGCGCGTGTTTGACCCGCTCAGGATTGATCAGCAGCTTGCCGGGGGCCAGGGGGTAAAAGGTGGCGTCGATGTGCATGGGATGGGTGTCATACACCTCGACCTCGTGCACGCGGTAGGCGTGGCCCAAGTGACGCTGCAGCCACTGGATGCCGAAACGGTTACAACAACTGCTTTGCGCGATGAAAATGTCGCGCCCGCACTTGATGGCGTCGGCGGCGTCAAACAGCGGCTCAAACTCGGTCAGGATGGTGCGCATCGGCTCCCCTTCTTTGGGGGCGCTAAAGTCCTGTTTGTAGCTCTGGTCGCCGAGCTGAGGACGCGGGGCCGACACCCAGCGCGCCCCTCTTTTGAAATACTCTTTACACAGATCTTTATAAGCGTGGTGCTCGTGGTAACGCGAGCGCCAGCCCATGGGCGCTTCGATGATCTGGTCGCCGATGACCAGCAGCACGTCGCGGGGCATCAGCGCGTAGCAACTGCTCTGCATCTCAAAGTCAGGCGTCGAGAACGGTTTCGAGAAATCGTAGGGCGTAGGCCGGCGCACAGTGACGCCCTCGGCTTCCAGGATGTGGATGAATTCGTCCAGGTCTCGTTGGGCGGCGGCGATGAGTTCTTGTGGCCAGGGCGCGCCGCCGTGACGTTTATAAAAGTCCCACAGCTCCTGTGTGTGGAGCGTGGCCTGCATCACCACGTCCCAGGGCGGGACCAGCGCCCCCTCGACCGTGCCCACGATAATCTCTTCCAGCGGGTCCCATTCGTTGTGAGCGTTCACCACCGGATAGGTATTCAATGGCTCTACACTCATTCTTCCTGCCAGTTCTCCTCAGATACAAAGGCACGAAGATTCCTTTGTTTTTCTTCGTGCCTCTGCGAAGCGTCCACAGCGCCAGCGGAGGATGGTGCCTTGGTGGTAAATCACAAAATGTGGGCCAGGAATTGGCGGGTGCGTTCCTCTTTGGGATTGGTGAACAGTTCGTCAGGCGGGGCCATCTCGGCCCACACGCCGTCGGCCATGAGGATGACCCGGTCGGCTACGTCGCGGGCAAAGTGCAGCTCGTGGGTCACGACGACCATGGTCATGCCCTCGTTGGCCATGCGCTCCATCACTTCGACCACTTCGTTGATCAGCTCCGGGTCCAGCGCGGAGGTCGGCTCGTCAAAAAGCATGATCTGGGGTTCCATAGCCAGGGCGCGGGCGATAGCCACCCGCTGCTGCTGCCCACCCGACAGGCGTGAGGGATATTCGTCGCGCTTGTCGGACAGGCCGACCCATGCCAGCAGTTCCTCGGCTTTGGCGATGGCCTGCTCGCGGGGCAACCCTTTGACCGTGATGGGGGCTTCGATGACGTTGCCCAGGGCCGTCATGTGGGGGAAGAGATTGAACTGCTGAAACACCATCCCGGTTCGCTTGCGAATCTCGCGGATGTGGCGGCGGTGCTCGCCGCCCGGCTCCCTGGCTTTGACCTTCAACCCTTCGATCTCAATGGAACCGGCCGACGGATCTTCGAGAAAGTTGAGGCAACGCAAAAAGGTGCTTTTGCCGCCGCCCGACGGCCCGATAATCACCACTACTTCGCGCGGCATCACGTCCAGGTCCACGCCCTTGATGACGTGCAACGGACCGAAATACTTGTGCAACCCACGCACCTTGATGATCGGTTCTTGACTCATCGGCTTATCTCCTCTCCCCCCGGGCCATGTACGTCTCTAGCTTGCCCTGCAGGAATTGAAAAATCACGGTCAGCACCCAGTAAAAGGCGGCGGCGATGACAAAGGTCTCCATGCCGCGGAAGTATTGGCGACCGAGCTTGTTCGCCCGCCAGGTGAGCTCCTGCACGGTCATAATCGACACCAACGACGAGTCTTTCATCATAGCAATGAATTCGTTGCCGATGGGCGGGATGACGATACGAAAGGCCTGCGGCAACACGATGCGCCGCAAGGTCTGCGGGCGCGACATGCCCAGCGCCTGGGCGGCCTCGTGCTGGCCTTTGCCGATGGCCTGGATGCCGGCGCGAAAAATCTCGGTCATATACGCGCCATAGTTGACGCTCAGGGCCAGGATGCCGGCCGGGATGGGGTCCAGCACGATGTTCAGGCGCGGCAGTCCCAGATACCAGATGTAAATCTGCACCAGCAGGGGCGTGCCGCGGATCAGCGAGATGTAAAAGCCGGAAATACCGTTGGCGATGGGATTGTTGGACAGGCGGCCCAGCGCGCCCAGCAGCGCCAGGATCACGGCCAGAGCAATCGAGGCAGCCGAGACCAGCACAGTGTAACCCGAACCCTGCATAATGTACTTTAAAAAGTGTCCCATGAAGGCCAGGTCGAGGTTAAAGCGGCGCAACACCGAATACAGGGCCACCAGCAAAAAGACCCACGCCGCGCCGATGAATATCCCATTGCGCAGTTGGCGCGTGCGGATGGCGGCCATGAGTTGCGCGGCCAGCGGCGCGGAGCGGGGCGCTGCGTAGGCGGCCGAGACCGATTCGCGCAGCATAACAGCCACCAGCCCAGCGTACCATAGCGCCAGGGCGAGCAACGGCCACACAATCTCCAGCCGGGCGCCTAATGAATAGCCTTCCTGGGCGGCGCTAAAGAAATCGTGTGGGTAGTCGCCCGAGATCAGCAGCCCACCGATGGCGCTGATGATCAAGGCTGTCCAGACCAGCATTCTGCGCTCGATTTGCAGATCGCCGGCCTTGCCCCAACCCGATACAAAGACGTACAGCGGCCCCAGAAATCCTCCTATCACGCGCAGCGCCTTTAACACCATCTGGTTATCTATCGGCTCGGCGGTCGCCAGGCCCAGGCAGACCACACTCACGGCGGCGATAGAGACCCACGTTCGCGTGACGCCCTGGTCTCTGACCAGCCTGGTAAGCACCCAGATATAAAAGAGCAGCGCCATCAAGATCACCAGGATCAGTATCCCTTCGCTCAAGGCGGGGGAAGGGGTTACCTTGAAAAGTGGAATGCCTAGAATGGCCGTTAATCCAAACGTGCTCGTCCAGATCAACATAACTCTTTCGAGTCGCCAATCAAGGACCTTTTTCCAACCCCATGCGAAAGCGTAAAAAGGCACACACACTCCCGCGACCCCGGCCCGTCTCCCTGTGTTTCGAAACAGATTGATCACCACCGACGCAAAACAGGCCAGGCCGGCCAGGAGGATGAGAATGTCCACCAGGACGCGCAGAGGCGGAAAAGGATAGATTTCGAACAGGGGCAGCCCTAGCACAACGATGGGGCCGATGGTGTACAAGGCCAGAGCCAGCAAGTAGCTCCAGCTACGCAGACGCCACAGCCCCCACAGACACAGCAGCCCGACCAAGCCGCTGACCACCGCCCACAGGCCAAACAGCTTGCCCCACTCTGGCTGCAGACCCTTCACCGTCCACTCGACGTGCAGATCGGTCGTGTTGACAATGTCCCACAAACGCAACGTCCCGTCGTTCCCGCCGGTGAGGACCGATTGAGCGCCTGGGCCAAAAGCGACGGCGTTGACGCTGCTCAGATGGCCCACAAACGTGGCGCTGACCTTGCCGCCGGTCGTGCGCCAGGTCTTGGCCTTGTCGTCGGCGCTGGCCGACATCACCGTGCTCCCAGCCGCGTCAAAGGCCACTTTGGTGATGGCGGCAAAGTGACCGTCGCCGATCCAGCGCGCCTCGCCGCTGGCCAAGTCCCAAAAGACCAGAATTTTGTCTGCGCCGCCGGAGACCAGAATATCGCCGATAGGGCTAAAGGCCAGCGTGGTCACGGTTCCCTTGTGCCCCAGCCACTTGTCTTGCTTGTCTGGGTCCTCCCAGTTACCCTCCAGGGTTTGGACCAGCTCACCGCTGTCCGTATCCCAGATTCGAATGACCTTGCCGTCACCGGCGGCGACCAGCGCGCCGTCGGCGCTGAGCGCCACGGCGCGTTTGACCCCTTTGTGCGGGCCAATGGACAGCCGCACGTCGCCCGTGACCAAATTGAGAATGTGTACCATGCCATCGTCGCCGACGGTGGCCAGCGCCGAGCCACTGGAGACCATGCTGGCGTCGTTGAGAGGCTTTTTGCCCGGCGTCTGGATGACTTGTTCGACCGCGCCGCTCGCCACGCCTGTGTTGAGCGCCGCCGAAACATCCCACACGCGCACCGTGCCGTCGCGGCTGGCCGACACCAGCTTGTTACCCCGGCGGTCGAAAAAGAGCCTGACCACGGGGCCGGTGTGGCCGCTTAGCTCGCGGGTGGCCCAATCCGCCGTCTGACTCCTGCCCTGAGGGATGTTCCACAGGCGAATCGTGCCATCCTGGGCGCCCGCCGCGACCAGCGAGCCATTGGGACTGAGCGCCAGGTCGCGGATCTCGTTGACCACGGCCAGATGCGCCGGGCCTTTGAGGTAATACTGAATGCCGAATATCAGGCTGAAGGCGGTGGTGAGGGCGACGAGCAGAATGAGTCGTTTAGCAGAAACAGGTAAAGTGTTCAAGACAGCACCTCCTGGTCAAATCCCACATGTTCGGCCCCAGGCCAATCTTTATCGTTGCTACGTCTCGGCGATGGCAGTCAGGCATAAGCACATTACATCGGACGCATAGCGAAATATCTTTGACAGTCCACTTCTCTTGTGCTATAATGTGTTTGAACGGGAGGCCACACGCGCTCCTATCCCTTACCGGACGGTATGCTCGATGGCCGCAGGCGACACATCAAGAGTCGCTCTCCCGTGGTTTTATGGGCCGGTGATCTGTCTCAGTAGATCATCGGCCTTTAATACTCGGTTGGCTTTGATCTCCCCGCGATACACCGCCAGCGCCTTTTTGTGGGCAGGCGATTTTTTCCCTACCTGACTGAAAGTAATGTTCTCGACATCAAAGTCGGGATTGTCTCGCCATAGCAAGGGCAGCAATGTGTTTTTAATGTCATCTTGATGGCCTGTGTACTCTGCGTCAATCATGACCTGCTTTCCTGGCGGCAGTTCGCGAATCAAGTAATATAGTGCGACAGCAAACAGTTGTAGAATAGCCCACTTGTGTCGCCTTGCTCTACGGCGCTGAATCAGGATGTAGAGGGCTTTTTGTTTCTCTCTGGCAGGGATAAAAACCGTATAGTCCTTGTCGTTACTGAGCGCCAAAGCGGTATCGCCAGAGCGTTCGATTTTGTTGCTTTGGTCAATTTGATAGGACAAGGTTCTATCTTTTCCCGGATCTTGTCCCTCACAAAAACTGCTCGGCGTAATGACAGGCCACCTGATGGTCAGACCGCAGCTCGCGCAACGCTGGCTCATCAACGGCGCAGTTCTCTTGAGCGATGGGGCAGCGTGGATGAAATCGGCAGCCGCCGGGTGGATTCAAGGGGCTGGGCACATCGCCTTTGAGTATGGTGCGCTCGCGCTTGCGGTCCGGGTCTGGCACAGGGATGGCTGATAGCAGGGCCTGTGTGTAAGGATGCAGCGGATTATTGTATAACTTGCGGCGTTCGGCGATTTCGACGACCTTGCCCAGGTACATCACGGCCACTCTATCGCTAATGTGCTCGACCACGCTCATGTTGTGGGCGATAAACAGATAGGTGAGACCCAATTCGCGCTGTAATTGGCGCAACAGGTTCAAGACCTGCGCCTGAATGGACACGTCCAGGGCCGACACCGGCTCATCGCACACGATGAACTTGGGGTGCAGGATGAGCGCCCGGGCGATGCCGATGCGCTGGCGCTGGCCGCCGGAAAATTCGTGCGGGTAACGCCGCATGTGGTCTTCCGACAACCCCACCTTTTTCAGCATCTCGAGCACTTGGCGGCGGCGCTCGGCTTTGTCTTTTGACCCGTGGATGTATAGCGCCTCGCCCACGCTGTCGGCAATCTGCGAGCGG
The DNA here is from genome assembly GCA_034435435.1 of Anaerolineae bacterium. Taxonomy (GTDB): domain Bacteria; phylum Chloroflexota; class Anaerolineae; order S140-20; family S140-20; genus DAOTXN01. The sequence continues at coordinate 36,496 of DAOTXN010000037.1, forward strand.
GGGTCGAGCGAGGAAAACGGGTCTTGAAAGATGAACTGCATCTCACGGCGCAGGGGCGTCAGCTCCTCACGACCCAAACCCATCAAGTCGCGGCCCTCGAAAAGAATCTGGCCGTCGGTCGGCTCGATCAGCCGCAGCAAACAACGCCCCACAGTGGTCTTGCCGCAGCCCGACTCGCCCACCAGTCCCAACGTCTCGCCCTTGCGAATGGAAAAATCGACCCCGTCTACGGCCTTGACCCACCCCTGCACCCGTTGCAGCAACCCACCCCGCACGGGAAAGTGCTTGGTCAAGTTTGTGACTTCAATGAGGTTTTCCACTGTCCCTTTTGTCTCCTGTACGCTCCATTCGAATTGGACCGTCATAGCGAACCAGCCATCCAATCAACTCTAGTACAACCAGCACCGCACCGCATGACCAGGAGCGATATTTTTGAGCTCGGGGATCTCTTGCAGGCAGATCTCCAATTTGTTCTCGATCCGCGCCCGGCAACGCGGCGCGAAACGGCAGCCCGGTGGGAGATTGATCAGATTAGGAACGTTGCCGGGGATCACGTCCAATTCGTCTTTTTCTTCACCCAAGACCGGGATCGACCCAATCAACCCGATGGTGTAAGGATGCCGGGGATCGTTAAATAAAGCGCGGATGTCGGTCTCTTCGACGATCTGACCGGCGTACATCACGGCTACCCGCGAGGCCATCTCAGCCACCACGCCCAGGTCGTGGGTGATGAGGACGATCGTGGCTCCTAGTTGGGCTTGGATGTCGCGCATCAGGTCGAGAATTTGGGCCTGGATGGTCACGTCGAGCGCAGTGGTCGGCTCGTCGGCGATGAGCAGGTCGGGGACGCAGGCCAAGGCCATAGCGATCATCACCCGCTGGGCCATCCCGCCGGACAGCTCGTGGGGAAAGGCTTTCAGGCGGCGCTCCGGGTCGGGGATGCCCACCAATCGCAGCAACTCTAACGCCCGCTCACGGTTGGCTTTGCGCTTGAGGTTCTGGTGAATCCTGTATACCTCGGTCAATTGGTACTCGGTATTGTACACCGGGTTCAAGCAAGCTGTCGGCTGTTGAAAGATCATCGAGATGCGACTACCGCGAATCTGGGTCATCTCTTTGGCGGGCAGCTTCAGCAAATTGGTCCCGTCGAACCACACCTCGCCCGACGCGATCCTGCCAGGATGGGCGATGAGACGCATCACCGACAACGAAGTGACGCTCTTGCCACAGCCCGACTCGCCGACTAGCCCCACGACTTCTCCACGCCGCACCGTCAAGTCCACGCCGTCCACCGCCTTGACGACGCCGTCGAGGGTGTGATAGTAGGTGCGCAAATCGCGGATGTCCAGCAGGACCTCATCTGCAGCGGCGCCGGCGTCAGTACGGGTGGTCTGAGATGTCTCCACAAATGCTCGTCCCTTTACATCGCTCATAGCAAGTTCTTGGGTCATTCGTCTTTCGTCTTTCGTCTCTTAACGATTCAATCGCGGGTCCAGCGCGTCGCGCAAGCCGTCGCCGAGCAGATTAAAGGACAGCACGGTGAGCATGATGCCGATGCCGGGAAAGAAAACCAGGTGTGGGGCGCTAAAGACCTGGTTGCGCTCCGCGCCCAACATCGAGCCCCATTCGGGCATGGGCGGTTGCGCGCCCAGCCCCAGAAACGAGAGCGCCGCCGCGTCCAGAATGGCCGTGGCAATGCCCAACGTGCCCTGCACGATGAGCGGGGTCAGGGCGTTGGGCAAGATGCGGTGGAACAACAGGCGCACCGGTCCCACCCCCAACGCGCGGTCGGCCTCCACGTAATCGGTCTCCTTGACCGACAGCACGCTGGCCCGCACGATGCGGGCGTACACCGGGATGGAGACAATGCCGATAGCCAGCAGGGCGTTGATCAACCCCGGCCCCAACACAGTCACGATGGCGATGGCCAGGATGAGCGAGGGAAAGGCCAGTAACACGTCCATCAAGCGCATGATCAGATTGTCGGTCCATCCTCCAGCGTATCCGGCGACCGCGCCGAGCACCGTGCCGATGATGATAGCAAATCCAACGGTAGTAAAGCCGATGACCAATGACCATTTGGAGCCGTACATCATGCGGCTATAAAAGTCGCGCACGTTGCCATCCAGACCCAGGATGTGTTGAGGTTTGTCTTTGGAGCAACCCAGGAGGTAGATGCACGGCGGTGTGCGTTTACGCACGCCCTTGGCTACTTCTTCGGGGATGTCGAGCATGGGTTTGCTGGGATCATGCGTAGCCAGCAAAGGATGAAAGATGGCGATGAACACAATGATCCCCAAAAGAACCATCCCAACGATGGCCGAGCGTTTGTGGAACAGATGTCGCGCGGCGTCGCGCCACAAGCTGCTGGGTGGGCTGGTTATGACTTCGTCAATGCCGAAAAACTCGTTTGCAGTCGGTGCGCTTTGCATAACTCTCTCTATCCCTATCTCCCATGTCTATCCTAATCCAGGCGGATGCGCGGGTCGAGGTAGGCATACGAGACGTCTACGATCAGATTGATGGCGACAAACAAGACCGCAATGACCAGCGTGAATCCCTCCACGACTCGATAGTCGCGCCCGGTGATGGCGTCAAACAGGGTGCGACCAATGCCAGAGAGGTTGAAAATGGTCTCGGTGAGCACGGCCCCCGCCAGCAAGATGCCGAATTGCAGCCCGATGACCGTCACCACGGGCAGCATGGCGTTGCGCAGGCCGTGGCGCAGGATGACGGCTTTTTCTTTCAGCCCTTTGGCGCGAGCGGTGCGGATATATTCCAGCCCCATCACTTCCAGCAGGCTGGAGCGGGTCATGCGGGCAATGATGGACATCGGAATCGTGCCCAACGCTATGGCGGGTAGAATCATGTGCTTCAACGCATCGCCCAATACCTTCCAGTTGGTGGTCAGCAGCGAGCTGAGGATGTGCATGTTGGTGATAAAATCCAGGCAGGTCTTGAGGAACCCACCGACATGCCAATTCCAGGTTTCGTACAGCGGGGCGATGGTGACGCCGGCCGTCAGCCGGCCCGAGGGGGGCAAATGGAAGGCGGTGTCTTTGAGCAATACGGCAAAGACGTATTGCAGCATCAACCCCAGCCAAAAGACCGGCATCGAGACGCCTGTGTTGGCTATGATCATCGTCCCCACGTCTGCGGTAGAGTTGTGCCAGTAGGCCGAAATGATACCTAAAGGGATACCTATGATAATGGCAAAAAAGAGGGCGCACAGACTCAGCTCGATCGTCACCGGCAATTTTTCGACCAACATCTCGGTGACCGGCCGGCCCTGCCGGAAAGAGTCTCCCAGGTCGCCCCGAACCAGCTCCCCCAGATAGCGCACAAATTGAACCGGGATAGGCTGGTCAAGTCCACGCCGCTTGATGTAGGCGTCGCAGATTTCGTCGGTGGCGCGCTCGCCCAAAGCCGCCCGGCAGGGGTCGCCGGGGATCATGCGCACCAGCGTAAAAACGACGAGCACGATACCCAAAAGGACAGGAATCGCCAGAAAAAGCCGTCGGAGGATATAACCTGTCATTGCTTTTGCCTGATTCTATTGGAAATAAGCAGACGAAGGATGGAGCATCACACAGGTCGCCCCATCCTTCGTCGCTAGGGTTTGAGGGATTTAGAGACCTGGTTAGATCGCCTGATGAGCCTCTTTACAGTGCAGGTTTTCTTTTGACTCGTCATGGCTGCGAAACCAGGTCTCCATCCTCAGTACGAGCCTGGGCTATTCAGGCGCGTTCAGGAACGGACCAAACAGCCCCGGGAAGTAAGTGAAGGAACCGTCGCGGCCCACGTGCAGCGGGTGCGCCGCATCCCACTGGACTACGTAGGACATCACCACGTCAATGGCGTCCAGGTCGCTGCCGTCGTGGAACTTGACGCCCGGCCGCAAGTGGAAGGTCCACACAGTCAGGTCATCGTTGGCCTCGTAGCTCTCGGCCAGCGACGGGACGACGCCCGTGCCCGCGACTTCGTAGGCCAGCAGCGATTCGTTGATCTGTTCGCAAGCTCGCAACGTCTCGCCATCCGACTCGTCGGCGCAGTACAGGCCAATCGGCTCGGCGTTCTGCATCCACACCAGTGTGTCGCGCCCACCGGGGTTCATCACCGCAAAGTTCTCGTTGCTCAGCGGGCTGGCGTGCGCACCCTCGACGTCGGCCAGGAAGGCCGTGGCCGAACCGCCGTGCGCGACGGGGATCATCGGCACGTGCTGCCTGAGCAGATTGTTGGCCTCGGCATAGATGACATTCCGCTCGGCTTGATCGACCAGCGCGCCGGCCCGGTTGAGGGCATCCCAGATGTCGGGGAAGCCATCGCCAAACTGATCCGAGGCGCCGTCGCCAAAGTGATAGTCCAGGAAGTTGGTCTGATCGGGATAGTCAGCGCCCCAGCCCAACAGGTGGAAGCCTTCCAGCTCACCCGCGTCGGCGGCGTCGATAAACTCGCCCGATTCCATCACCACGATCTCGGCGTCGATGTTGAGGTTGTTCTTCAACTGCGCCTGGATGTCTTGGGCCACCAGCGCCGGTTCGGGCAGATAGCCGCGGAAGACGTCGCGGTAAGAGATCTTGGTAGAAAAGCCGTCCGGGAAGCCGGCCTCGGCCAGCAGGGCCTTGGCGGCTTCTACGTCGAACTCGTACCACTCTTCGCCCTCGCAGCCGCCGGGGATGGCGCAGGGCGTAAAGTGTGAGGCGACCGTCGAGCCTGCCGGATAAAAGTTGTCCACGATGCGCTGGCGGTCGATGCCCATGGCCACGGCCTGGCGCACGCGCTCGTCGTCAAAGGGCGGGTACCAGTTGTTCATGCCCAGGTAAAAGACGTTGAGCGCCTCGCGCGGGTAGAGAACCAGGTTGCTGTCGGCCTCAATGGTGGCAAAGTCATCCGGGCTGGGGTTGTCGATGCCGTCCACGTTGCCCGACTGTAGCTCGACCAGGCGCTGGGCGCCCTCGGTGCTCCAGCGGAAAACCAACGTGTCTACAAAACCCGGCTCACCCCAGTAGTCGGGGTTCTTGGTCAGGATGAGCTGCTCGCCGCGCCGCCATTCTTGGAGCATATAGGGGCCGGTGCCGATGGGATTGTCGATCAGATCGCCGCCGCCGCCCGTCTCCTCCAGATAGTCGGAGCTGTGGATGGCAAAGGCCGAGAAGGCCACTTTGGACGGGAAGGCCACGTCGGGCGTGCACAGTGTGAACCGCACGGTCAGCTCGTCCACGGCTTCTATCTTGAGGAACTCGCCGCCATAGTCGCAGTTGGGAGCAGCGTAACTAAAGAGTACTTCTTCCATGGCCTCGCCCGGCGCGACCAGCGTGGTGAGGTCAATGCCGTACCACTTGAGCGACAGCTCGCTCAACGTGCCGTCCTCGTGCATGGCGGCCACGATCTCGTCCAGCTTGGCCAGGAACTTGTCCGACGGCCCACGGCCCTTGTCCAACGCAAAGGCCAGCGGCTCGTAAAAGGCGGGGGTGCCGACGTACTTGAGCGGCACGCCTTCGTCAATCGCTGCCTGAATGGTCGGTTGGGCCGACATCACTGCGTCCAGGCGCGTTCCGTCGCCCAGGGCCAAGTCCTGGATGGCCTCGGCGTCGGTGGAATAGGGAACAATCTCCAAGCCTGAAGGCGGATCATACATTACCTCGCCGCCCATGATGGACAGCGTTCCCTCCAGGTAGGACTCGTAGGTAGTGGCTGTGCCCAGGCCCACTTTCTTGCCCGCCAAGTCGTCTACAGACTGGATGTCGGTGTTGTCCTTGTGCACGGCAAAGGAGGCCGGTGTAAAGTAGTAAGGAGCAGTAAACCACAGCACTTCGGCGCGGGCCTCGGTGGGGGTCATCGAGCCGATGCTCAGGTCCCACCGCCCACCCCAGCTACCACCGGTGATCATGTCCCAGTCGGGGGTGGTGAATTCGACTTCGACGCCCAGCCGTTCGGCGACTTCTTTAGCCACGTCCACGTCAAAGCCGTCTAGCTCGCCCGCGTCGTTCAAAAAGCTCTGGGGGGCGTAGTTGGGATCGGTGGAAACCACCAACTTACCGGCGGCCATCACCTGATCCAACAAATCCTCACCCATGGCTTCTTCACCCAAGTAGCCCTTTTTATCGTTCCAGATGGGGGTGTAGGCTCCGTTGATGATCTGGTTCACCGTGATGGACGGGTCGGCGCAGTCGCCGTTCTCGTCGCAGGTCAACACACCCGTGATGCCCTGAAAGTTCTGCGTGGCATACAGCGCATCCCGCAAGGCCTTGCGCCCGATGTGCAGCGTCCCTGCCGCATCCACCACCCCCACTGCCTCTATCGCGTCGAACATCATCATGGCCGCGTCGTAGGCGTGCGCGTGGAACGCGCTCAAGGGCGGCTCGCCGTACTTGGCCAGGTGCTTCTCTTCGAACGCCTGCCCGGCCTCACTGGTGAACGAGATCTCGGGCCCGGTGTGATACATCCCTTCCGCCGCGTCGCCCGCCGCTTCCAGAAAGTCCGGCGAGATCATGCCGTCCGCGCCCACCAGAATCGTGTTCTCCAAGCCCGCGATCTCTTTGGCCTGCGCGGTGATGAACCCACCTTCGGCCACAAAGATCGGATAGTACAGCAACTCCGGCTGGTCCACCGCGATGCTGGTCAACAGCGGCCGCATGTCCGTGTCGCCCACGTTCACCGCTTCCTGAGCCGTGATCGTCCCGCCCAAGGCCGTGAAGGTGTCTGCAAACACTTGCTGCAACTGCTCCGCATACGGACTGCCGTCGTGGATCGTGGCCGCCGTGCGTATGCCCAACTCGTTGTAGAAAAACTGCGCCGCTACCGAACCCTGCACCTTGTCGTTGTGACACGTGCGCAGGAACGACGCCACGTGCGTCTCCGCGCCCGTCAACGCCGGCGCCGTGCACGAGGGCGAGATCATCGTGTAGCCCGCCTGCTCGTAAATCGGCGCCGCCGGCGTGCACGCGCTGGAGCAGTTGTCCCCAATCACCCCCACGATCGTCTCGTCCGAGGTGATCTTGGTCGCCGTGGTCTGCCCGCCTTCCGCGTTGCAGCCGTCGTCTTCGGCCACGATCTCGATCTCAAAGCCCAGCACCGTGCCCCGGTCGTCAATGGCGATCTCGACCCCGCGCTGCGTGTCCACACCCAGCGCTTCGTTCGGACCGCTGATGACCATGGCCGTGGCGATGCGTATCTTTTCGCCCGCCGCCACGTCCACGCACCCGAATTCATCGGTGCACGTGAATTCCGCCACCGGCTCCTTCGTGGCTTCCGGGGCCTGGGTGGC
>DAOTXN010000038.1:0-17337 GCA_034435435.1 Anaerolineae bacterium
CAAAGAAAAACGCGGGCCCCCCCCCCCCCGGGGGGGGGCGCAGAAGCTAATGAGGGTGTGATGATGGAGGCTCCAGAGAATGCAACGGTGTAAGGAAACAACGATGGGCCAGAGTGTTGGTGCAATGTGCAACAGCGAAAGACGACGGGCTAGATGGAGTGAAAATGTGCTGCGACGAACTGCGACGCAAGGTAGATACGCTACATTAAAGACAACATTGAGCTATGTGGTGTGACAAGGTGCTGGTGTGTACAGCGATGATGGGTCTTTGGATAATCTTGTTCGATTTCCCTGGAGTGTTCCTCTGTATCCTATTCTATGCCCGCAAGATCAAATACCCATAAAAGAGTTATTAAAAATTTCTAGTCGCCTGGACAAGCGTCCTTCCTCAAGTCGTATAGCCCATCCTGAATCGGCCAACAACTTTGACACTTGCTGCATCGCAGGTGAGAGGTTGTTTCGAGTAATTCGATATTGTAGCACTTGGGGCAGCGAAAGAACACGCTCCTACCTGCTGCTGGCTTGTGCCGGGTCGCCTGACTTTTCACAAAAACACTGGGGGTCAATTGCCACCAGCGCCCGCTAGGCTGAGCAAATCTGTCGAACTGAACCAGCCAGTGGGTAGGAATGACTTTTTTGAGCCAATTGAGGCGCAAGTGCGAGACCGAGCGGATGGTTTCGGTTTTGAACCCGGCCTCGGCCAGGCGCGTGTGCATCCAGCGCGGATGAAAATCGAAATTGAGGGCGGCAAATTCCAGAGGCGCTTGTGCAAAGGGATTCCAATCTTGTCGGTTGAATAGCCAACGCAAGATGGCTTTTAAATTCCGCTTGTTGGCAAACTCTAGCACAAAGATTCCGCCCGGAGCCACAATCTCGCTGATGCCACGCAGCACGCGCGGGACGTCCTGTGCGTGATGGATGACGCGCACCATAGTCACAGTATCGAAAACGCCGGCAGCAAAAGGCAAAGCGTAGAAATCGCCCGCCACGTAGACGTACTGGGGGCGGCCTGACGGACCGCTATCTCCTAATCTGGCGCGAGCCTCCTGGAGCAAAGAGCGGGAATAATCAAACAAAACGACTTGGTCATATCCGGCATACATATCCGCCCAGCGCCCGAATCCCGCACCGATTTCGACCAGGCGCCGTCCCGACGGAGGTAACATTGCACGCATCGCAACGCGCTCGACGGCGTTCTCATAGGTGCGTTCCTGGGTCCAAAAGTCAGTGCGATACGTGGACCCTTCATAGTCGCAAATGTCCGGTTGAAGCGCGAGTTGAATCTTAGAACCCATCAGGCAGATCTTCCAAATAGTCCCGGAGGGGGCCCAAGACACCGTTCAACTTGACAACCACTTGATTTAGCTCAGTTTCATCGAGCGGGATCGTCACCTCTACGGGAAACTGCACCGGAATGGCATTCTGGACCGGCACATTCAGATTGAGCAGCACAGGCAATTCCAGGCCCTTGGGCAGGTTTAGGACCACTGTTCCATTGATCGATCCGCCGCCGCCGGGCAGATTAAAAGTGGCCGGACGCACCAAATTCACATCTTGAGACAATATTACCGTCGTGGCCTGGTTCAAGGGCAGTGTAAAGCTGATGGGGATTTGCTCATCTATGGGGATGGTGCGCACAATCGTCGCCCGATCCAGCGCGTCGATCGCACCTTGAAGGTCATCTAACAACGGCTCAACGATGTCGGTTTTGATGGGAAACAACAGCCAACCGGCAAAGATCAACAAAATGATGACCAATACGAAATTGACGACAAAGGAAAACAAAATGGCGATATTTTTAAAAGCATGCCACGTTTTCCGGCCACTGAATGTGATTCGTTTTTTTTCATTTTGTTGAGTATTATTTTCGAGTGACACAGTTTCCTCCTTTTGTGTTCACTATCAACGAGCGTTCGAAAAGCTGCGGCAATTGCGCAATGCTTTCCAATACGAAATCGGGTTGAAGTGACGACTCGCTCAAGTCCTGTTCCCTGGTTACGCCCGTCAGCACTAATGCCGTGTGCATCCCGGCGCGGCGTCCCAATTCTATATCGGTTTCCAGACGGTCGCCAACGACCAGGCATTCTTGGGCCTGGCGCGAGATTGGCGTTTCACGTGAAACAAAGTGGCCTCACCCTCTTTATGCTGGCTTTCATCCTGCAGCGCTGGTCTGGTTCCGAATGGTTGGCCAGAGCTTGACCAGGAACCAGACAGCAAATCCGCTAAAAAGCAAGGTGAGAACCAGCCAAACAAAAAGCCCCCCGTAAGCCCCCCCAAACAAGGGAAGTATGCGGGAGAGAAAATGGAGCGCCACCGCCCCCGCAAGAGGCTGCCAGCGCTGGTGCATCCAACTCCCCAAGACGATGATAGCCAGCGCCATCTGAATGGGAATGAGGGCCACAGATTGAGCTACTTGTACCAGAGGAACATACCACTGGGTGCTCCAAAAGTCATCAATGAGTTCGCGGATTTCGTCCACCCGCGAGGGTTCCACGTCTTCCTCCGCGACGTCGTCGGTGCGCGCTGCCAGGCTAACCAGCTCGGCGTCGGTCGCGTCGTGCAGCGACATCATCTGCGTCAACGGTAGAGCGACAAAGATAATGCCCAACACAATCAGCTCGGCCCCCCCTTGACCGGTCCCGACCATCAACGCCTCTCGTTCGGTTTCGACGGCCTTGAGCTGGTAGCGATAAACGAGATACAGGATTCCCATTTGAGCGACCGAGGCCAACAACACGCTGGCAATTCCCGGCAAAGGAACAAAATTGGTCACCACCCACGCGGCCACAAAAGCCAGCGCGCCGCCCAAGAAAAGCATCCACGAGAGCCTCAAGCGGCGTTTGAGCCAGAATCCGACCAGGATCGGTGCGACGATCATCAGTGTGATCTGAAGGTACAACATAGCAGTGAGCATCACGGTCTCCTTTAATGCCTCGAGGTGTCAATGCGCTATCCTATCACAAGATTGATAGAAATGCCAATGTGCAGCGGTTGACCGATGCCCAGTGATTGAGGAGAAAAGGTGCGGAATCTCCTTGCGCCCTTGACGAATCGGCGCAACTGTGGAATATTGACGGGTGGTATACACCATTTCGGTTATGCAGAGACTTGTCGGGACACTTGACCAGACGGGAGGGTACACGTGCGCGACCAGGCACAAATCGTCATCATCGGCGGCGGCATTGTCGGGTGCAGCATCGCCTATCACCTGGCCCAAAAAGGCCAAACCGACGTCCTTTTGGTAGAAAAGAACGAACTGACCAGCGGCTCGACGGCCCACGCCGCCGGCCTGGTCACTCAATTTCACACTTCGCCCACCATGATGCAGATCCGGGCGTACAGCATCCAACTATACAACCAGCTCAAAGCCGATTTGGGCGGCGCGCTCGACTGGCACCCGGTCGGCAGCCTCCGAGTGGCCTCCAGCCCGGGGCGGCTCAAGGCCATGCAACGGCGGGTCAGCCAGGCGCGGGCGTTGGGGCTGGACGTGGAAATCATCTCGCCGGCCGAGGCGCTGCGCATTTATCCCTACATGACCGAAAAGGACCTCTACGGCGCGGTGTACCTGGCCCAAGATGGTCACCTCGACCCCAGCAGCATCACCTACGAGCTGGCCCGCCGCGCCCGGCACATGGGTGTCACAATCCAGACCGGCGTGCGCGTCACGGGCATCGGTCTCTCGCCGCGCAGTGAGGTCGAACATGTGGACACCGACTACGGACAGATCAAAACCGAGTGCGTGGTCAACGCTGCCGGCATGTGGGCGCCCCGCATCGGCCAGATGGTCGGCGCACTCGTCCCGATGATGCCGGTCAACCACCAGCACCTCACCACCCAGCCCATTCCCGGTCACGAGCTGCCCCGCGAGACGCCGGTTTTGCGCGACCCCGACAACCTGGTTTACATCCGCGAGGAGGTGCGTGGCTTTCTCATCGGCGGGTTCGAGACCCATCCCGTGGCGTGGTCGGTGGACGGCGTGGCGTGGGAGCATGCCGCTCAAACGCTGGCCCCCGCCTGGGAGCAGTTCGAGCCGGTGATGGAAGGCGCCATCCGGCGCATCCCCATGCTGGCCGAGGCGGGCATTGTCACACTGGTCAACCACCCAGACGCCATGACGCCCGATGGCAACCCCTGCCTGGGACCGCTGCCGGGGCTGCGCGGGTTCTACGTGGCGGCCGGCATGTCGCTGAACGGGTTCGGCGGCGCGGGGGGCATCGGCAAAAACATGGCCGAATGGATCCTCGACGGCGAGCCATCCCTGGACCTGCACGAAATGAACGTGCGCCGCTTTGGGCCGCATTTCGCCGACCGGCATTTTCTGGTCGAACGGGCGCGCGAGGCCTATCGGTATTATTATCACTTGCGCTATCCCCACGACGAAAACGAATGGGGCCGGCCGCTGCGCACCACGCCGCTCTACCCGCGCCTGCAAGAACTGAGCGCGGTGTTTGGCGAGAAAAACGGCTGGGAACGGGCCAACTATTTCTGTCCGGGTCAGCCGTGGCGGCGCGCCGGCGCCGACCAGCAACAATGGGGCTGGGAACGCCCGCCCCACTTTGAACGGGTCGGCGAGGAACACCGGGCCGTCCGCGAGCGCGTAGGATTGCTCGACTTGAGCTCTTTTGGTAAACTTGAAATCAGCGGTTCCGGGGCGCTGGGATTCTTACAGCGGTTGGCGGTCGGCGATATGGACAGACCTGTTGGCAGTGTGATGTACACTCAATTCCTCAACCCCAAAGGTGGCATCGAAAGCGACGTCACCATCACTCGCCTCACCACGGACCGCTTTCGAGTGATCACCGGCACTGCCTTTGCCGCCAGCGATTTGGGCTGGATACGTATGCACCTCGACGACGACGCGGTAGAGCTGCGCGACGTGACCACGGACTGGGCCGTGTTGGCTGTGTGGGGACCGCGCGCTCGTGGCGTGTTGAGCGCCGTGACGCACGCCGACGTGTCGAACGCCGCCTTTCCTTACATGACCGCCCAGACTATTCAGATTGGCGCCTCATCGGTGTGGGCGCAGCGCATCAGCTACGCTGGCGAATTGGGCTGGGAGTTGTACGTCGCGCCAGACCAGGCCATCGCCGTGTGGGATGCGCTGCTGGCGGCCGGGCAGCCATTTGGCATCGCGCCGGTGGGGTACAAGGCGCTGGATTCGTTGCGTCTGGAAAAAGGCTACCGCTACTGGAGCGCCGACATCACCCCGGCCGATAATCCCTACGAAGCCGGGCTGAGTTTTTGCGTGGCGTTGGACAAAGGTGACTTTATCGGTCGAGACGCGCTGGTCGAAATCAAACGTGAAGGTCTGCGGCGCAAACTCTGCACGCTGGTTTTAGAGGACGCAACCTGCGTCATCTATGGCGGCGAGGCCATCTGCCTGGAAGACCGCGTCGTGGGGCGGGTACGCAGCGCGGGTTACGGCTACACGCTGGGGAAAAACATCGCCTATGCCTATTTGCCGCTCGAGTTGGCCCGGGTCGGCGCGTGGCTGGGGGTTGTGGTGCACGGAGAATGCCTCGGCGCTCAGGTGGTCTCTAGCCCACTTTATGATCCAGAGGGCGCGCGGTTGCGACTATAGCCGTATTGAGATAGCATGGTTGGTGGAGGTGCACCATGAAAGTCATTCTCGTCGTTTCCGATGGCCTGCGCGATGACGTCGCCGCACGGCAGATGGGCTACCTGGAGCATCTGGTCGAAGCCAGGCTGGCTACCCGCTACACCGTCATCGGCGAGCTGCCCACGATGTCGCGCCCGATGTACGAGACGATCCACACCGGCGCACCGGTCAGTGTGCATGGCGTGGTGAGCAATCAAATCGTGCGGCGCTCCACCATGCCCAACGTTTTTCAAACCGCCGTCGCGCACGGCAAAACCACCGCCGCAGCCGCATACGCGTGGTTCTCTGAGCTGTATAACAAGGTTCCTTACGACCTGCTGGACGACCGCGAAGTGGACGACCCGGCGCTGCTCATCCAGCACGGGCGCTTTTACACCGAAGACAGCTATCCTGACAAAGAGCTTTTCGCCGCCGCCGGCATGTTGGTGCGCAGGTTCGCGCCCGACTATTTGCTGGTCCATCCGATGGGGATGGACACCATTGGCGAGACCTATGGGGCCGACTCGAGCGAATATCGCAACAACGCCATCGTGCAAGACATCATCTTGGCTAACCTCATCCCCGAATGGCTGGCGCGGGGCTATATCGTGCTCGTCACCGGCGACCACGGCGTCAACAACGACAAATCGCACGGCGGCGCCACCCCCGACGTGCGCCACGTGCCGCTATACATCATCCCGCCGGACGGCAAAGGGCAGGGGGATACCGGGCAAAGTGTCTCGCAATTGCGCATCGCACCGACGGTGTGCCGGCTATTGGATGTGCCCATCCCAGAGACAATGAAATACCCACCACTGGCAGGTTAGTCGAGCGATTCGTCAAAAAGGATCTTGACAAGTAGGCCGGTGTTGTGCTATAATGGAACCGGTTCCATTTAGCTTGGGAGTTGAGGAGGGCCCGTGGCGACCATTCGCGACGTCGCTCAAAAAGCCGGCGTGGGTCTCGGAACTGTCTCCAGGGTGTTGAACAACAGCCCGCTGGTGAGCGAGGCCACCCGCCAGCGCGTGCTTGAAGTCATCACTGCGCTCAATTATTCTCCCAGCCCGGTGGCCCGCCGCCTGTCGTTGGGCAAAACCCTTACCATTGCTGCGATTGTCCCTTTCTTCACCCGTCCTTCGGTCGTTGAGCGCCTGAAGGGTGTCGAAGCGACGCTGGTCGAAAGCGAATATGATTTGATCGTATTCAACGTGGAGACGGTGGAGCGGCGCGATACCTGTTTTTGGGACGTTCCCCGCCGCGAGCGTGTGGATGGCGCGTTGATTATGTCCCTGGCTCCGAGCGACAAAGACGTGGCTCGCTTTGCCCGCGCCGGTGTGCCGGTGGTGCTGGTGGACGTGAATCATCCTGCCCTCAGCCGGGCCGTGACCGACGACGTGGCTGGTGGTCGGATGGCGACGCAATACCTGATCGATCTGGGCCATCGCCGCATTGGGTACATCAGCGACCCGTTGGAAAGCCCTTTTAATTTTACATCCAGCCGCGACCGCTATCTTGGGTATCGACAAGCTCTCGAAGCTGCTGGCATTCCTTTCCAGTCTGAGTACCATCGGCAAGGAGAACACGGGCGTTACGAGGCGCGTCGCCTGGCCATCGAGCTGTTGGCGTTGCCAGAACCGCCCACGGCTATCTTTGCAGCCAGCGACACACAGGCGATGGGTGTGTTGGAGGCCGCTCAGGGTGTGGGGATCAGTGTTCCGCAGGGCTTGTCGGTCATCGGTTACGATGACATTGAAATCGCCGAGTATCTGGGGTTGACGACGATTCGACAGCAATTGTTTGAATCAGGTGTGCGCGGTGTAGAGCTGTTGCTGGAGACGTTAGACACACCACCCCATGAGCCGGTATGCCAAGTTTTGCCTGTAGAGTTGGTTGTGCGAGGAACCACCGCAGCGCCACCTGATTGACGCCTAAACTGAACCTTAAAATTGATTTTTCCCGCTTGACTTGGACGAAATTCGGCAGTATAATTAACGCGTGTTAGTAACGCGAGTTAATTAAAGGGATGGACATGCCGGTTGAGCGGCCCACCCAGAAACAAATCGCCGAAGAAGCTGGCGTCTCGCGTACCACCGTCTCCTTTGTTCTCAACGACGTCCCCGGTGTCACCATCAGCCCAGAGACCCGCCAGCGGGTGTTAGAAGCGGCCGCCCGTCTGAACTATTATCCAGACGCGGCTGCCCGACGCTTGGTCAGCGGACAAACCCGCACCATCGCTCTGGTGCTGCACCAAGGCCCCACCCAAACTTACAGCGATGCCTTTTTGCCCCAGATGCTCCAGGGCGTCAGCCGGGCAGCCAAGCAGCAAGCGTATCATGTGCTGTTCTATCCCATTGATCCTGCGAATGGTTCGGCTTCCTACGACGAGTTGGTCCGCGGACGGCACGCCGATGGCCTGATCCTCTCTGGTCCACGTTCGGATGATAGGAAACTGTTGGAACTCTCTGAGGAGGGTTATCCGATCGTTCTACAAGGTCAACTGCCAGAGACCAGCATACCTTTCGTGGACGTGGAAAACGAAAAAGGCGCTGGCATAGCTGTGGAGCATTTGATCAACCTGGGACATCGACGCATCGGGATGGTGACGAATGCTCCATTGACCTACACCGCCGCCCGGCAGCGCCTGGACGGCTATCGCCAGACCCTGGCCCGGCACGGCATAGATTACGCGGCAGAGTGGGTGCGCCTGGGGAACTTTGATGAAGAGAGTGGTGAACAGGCCGCAAACGCTTTGCTAGAGGACTGCGCGGATCTCACGGCCTTCTTTGTAGCCAGCGACGCCGTGGCCTATGGTGTGTTGCGCGCCGCCCGCCAGCGCAACCTCACCGTTCCTGATGATCTGGCCGTGGTGGGATTTGACGACATCCCCACGTCGCGTTACGTTTTCCCTTCGCTGACCACGGTCCGGCTGCCGGCTTTTGGGCTGGGCTGGGCCGCGGCCGATCTGTTGATTCGGTTGATAAACCGCCAGGAAGTCGAAGAAACGCAAATCACATTGGACACCGAGCTGGTCATCCGGCGTTCTTGTGGCGCCCCAGTCGCCTGAAGGCGTAGATTAAGGAGGTGATACATTTCGACGAGAATGAAGCGTTTGACGCATGGTTTTACCGATTATCGAATTCTGCGTAAGGAGGAAATACAGATGAAGAAGCGAATGTTGTGGTCGCTCTTGAGTTTGCTGGTCATTGCCAGCATGTTGGTAGTAGCTTGCGGCGGCGAGAAAGCCACACAGACCCCCAAGCCAGAACCCACCAAAGCGCCCGAGGCGACCAAAGCGCCCGAGGCGACCAAAGCGCCCGAACCAACCAAAGCCGAGGAGCCCACGATGATGGTCCCCGAGGAGCTAGAGTATTTGAATCGGGCGTATGCGGGGGAGTATGCGGGGACGGTGGTGACGATGATGGGTCCGTTCACGGACGAAGACGAGGTCAAGTTCAACCAGTCCATTGCGGCGTTCGAAGAGGCGACGGGGATCAACATCGAGTACGTGGGGACGAAGGAGTTCGAGACGATCATCTCGACGCGGGTGGACGCTGGGGACGCGCCGGACATAGTGGACTTTCCGCAGCCGGGCTTGCTGGGCAACTTTGCCAAGGCGGGCAAGGTAGTGGATGTCAGCGCGTGGATGAGCGCGGACTGGCTGGCCAAGAACTACAAGCAGGCCTGGCTGGACATGGGCACGATGGCCGGGCCAGATGGCGAGATCATGGCGGGCATCTGGGCGCGCTTTAACGGCAAGAGCCAGGTGTGGTATCCCAAGCAGGCCTGGGACGAGGCGGGCTACGAGATTCCGACGACGTGGGATGAGCTGATCGAATTGATGGACACCATCGTGTCGGATGGCGACACGCCGTGGTGCATCGGCATCGAGAGTGGCACGGCCACGGGCTGGCCGGCCACCGACTGGATGGAAGAGATCATGCTACGCACTACCTCGCTGGAGAACTATGACAAGTGGGTGAGCGGCGAGTTGCCGTTCAGCTCGCCGGAAGTCAAGCACGCGGCGGAAGTGATGTCCGAGATCTGGCTCAACCCGGACTATGTGTACGGCGGGCGGGAGGCCATCGTGTCCACCTTCTTTGGGGATGCTCCCGCGCCGATGTTCGAGGACCCACCCAAGTGCTGGCTGCACAAGCAGGGCAACTTTATCACCAGCTTTTTCCCGGCGGGCACGGAAGCCGGCGTGGATTACGATTTCTTCTACCTGCCGCCCATTGACGACGCGTTTGGCAAGCCCTACCTGGTGGCGGGCGACATCTATGCCATGTTCGACGACCGAGACGAGGTGCGCGCGGTGATGGAGTTCTTTACCACCGGCGAATCGCTCAAGACCTGGCTGGCCAGCGGCGGGGCGCTGTCGCCCCACAACGACGCCAGCCTGGACTGGTACGGCGACGACGTGGAGCGCGGCATCGCCAGGCTGGTGCAAGAGGCCACCTCGGTGCGCTTTGACGCCTCAGACCTGATGCCGGGTGAGGTCGGCGCAGGCTCCTTCTGGAAGGGCATGACCGACTATATAGCTGGCGCCGTTGACCTGGACACCGCCCTCGAAGAAATCGACGCCGCCTGGCCAGGTCGATAGCCCAAATCATCAAGACAACCCTGATCATCATCGGGCCATGAAAGACTGGTAGGAAACAACAGCAGGGCAGCCAGCGAGCGCTTGCCCTGCTGTTCCCTACCCAACGACCTGAGAGGGAGTTTAGAAATGAGTCAATATTCGATTGACTTGACGGATCGACCGACCAGTTTGTTGGCGCGGTTGGCCGCGTTTCTCGGACGCATCCTGATCTCGGTGGCGATACCGGCCATCACCGCGGCGGTGCTCATCGTCGGCTTTAGATTCTTGCGAGACAGCGACGCGCCCAAATACGTCATCGTGACCGTGGCCATCGTGTGGGGCGTCGGAGGCGTGGCCATGCTATACGTGGCCGCCAACTGGCTCGTGGAAAACTTGGGAGATGATTGGACCAGACGGCTCCAGCCATACGTGTTCGTCGGTCCGGCCATTGCTATTTTGTTTTGGTACCTGGCCTTGCCTGCCCTACGCACATTCCACATCAGCCTTTACGGTCGCAACGGGCCGCCGGTGGAGTTGCTCGGCATTTTCAAGACGCCTGGCAAGTTTATTTCTACCTTTTCCGATGGATTCGTTGGCTTGAGAAACTATGTGGACATCTTTACGCAGCGGGACATGCAAATAACCTTTCGGAATAACCTGCTGTGGATTGCATTTGGGGCCAGCGCCGCCGTCATTTTCGGACTGCTCGTCGCCGTGCTAGCCGACCGCAGCAAATTCGAACGGACCGCCAAGGCTCTGATCTTTTTGCCGATGGCCATCTCGTTCGTGGGGGCGGGCATCATCTGGAACTTTATCTACGAAGTCAAGGACGTGGCCGATCCCCAGATTGGCTTGCTCAACGCGATTGTCGTGGCGCTGGGGGGGAAACCCCAGGCATGGACCGCGCTGATCCAGCCCTGGAACAACTTGTTCCTCATCGTCATCGTGATCTGGTTGCAGACCGGTTACGCGATGGTGTTGTTCTCGGCCGCCATCAAAGGCATTCCCTCCGAACTTTTGGAAGCGGCCAGGGTAGATGGGGCCAATGAGTTTCAGGTCTTTTTCAGGATCATGGTTCCCTATATCATGGGCACCATCATCACTGTTGCGACCACTATCGTGATCTTTACCCTGAAAATCTTTGATGTCGTGCTGATCATGACCGGCGGGCAGTTCGGCACCGAGGTGGTCGCCACCCAATTCTACAGACAGTACTTTAGCAACCGCAACTTTGGGTTAGGATCAGCCTTTGCCATCGTCCTGCTCATCGCCGTCATCCCGGTCATGGCCTATAACCTGAAACGGTTTGCCGAACAGGAGGCGTTCTAATGAGCGGCAAAGCCCCAAGTCAGAAACGGCGACAGCGCATTTCGGCGCTTCTGGTCAACGGCACATTGTTCACCCTGGTCTTTCTCTGGACCATACCGACCATTGGGTTATTCGTCTCTTCCTTCCGCACCCGAGCAGACATCTCCTCTTCAGGGTGGTGGCAGATTCTTCCGCATCGGGAATGGAAGCTGGTCGAAGAATTCAAGCCCGAAGGCGTCGACCCGAACACTGAGATGACGATTGCAGGCGTCACCGGCACCTTTGAGGAGTTTCGAGCTGGCATCGAGACGGGAGGCGGCAAGCGAGTCATCTGGATTGGCAACAAGCGACTGGGAAGGATTCAAATCGAAGAGCTCAAATGGACCATGCGCACCGACTTTACGCTACAGAACTACCAGAACGTCCTGACGGGCAAGCAGTACGAGATCAAGCAGCCTGACGGCAGCGTCAAGATCGAAAAAGGCGACAATCTGTCTGGGGCGTTTCTCAATAGCCTGGCAGTGGCCGTGCCATCTACCTTGATCCCCATCGCGATCGCGGCGTTTGCCGCGTATGGCTTTGCCTGGATGCGCTTTCCCGGTCGGCGGTTCTTTTTTATCCTCGTCGTGGCTATGCTTGTCGTACCGCTCCAGGTGGCCCTGGTTCCCATCCTGCGCGACTATACCGCTCTCAAGTTGAATGGCACCTTCCTGGCCGTGTGGCTCGCCCACACCGGCTTTGGGCTGGCCCTGGCGACTTATCTGCTGTACAACTATGTCAGCAGCCTGCCCAGAGACATCCTGGAATCGGCCTTTGTGGACGGCGCATCCCACTTTACCATCTTTACCCGGCTCATCTTGCCGCTGTCGGTGCCGGCCCTGGCCTCCTTTGCCATCTTTCAGTTCCTGTGGGTGTGGAACGACTTTCTGGTGGCCCTCATCTTTATCGGCGATACCAACGAAAACAAGGTGCTGACCATGCGCCTGAACGACATCGTCGGCTCGCGCGGGGCAGACTGGCACCTGTTGACCGCCGGAGCCTTTATCACGATGCTCTTGCCGCTCATCGTCTTCCTTTCATTGCAACGGTTCTTTGTGCGTGGGCTGTTGGCCGGCTCGGTCAAAGGATAATCGTCAAGTGTAAAACGTGAAACGTGAGGCCATCTGCGCGCCTTCACGTTTCACGCTTCACTCACACCATGGATAAAAAAGGTTTGGACAGGATTTACAAGATAAAAACCGCCCATTTTGAACAGACAATCCTGTCAATCTTGTTCATCCTGTCAAAATCCTATTATTTCCGACAATGTCATGACTGACAAGAAAGCGTATGCCTTTGACTGGGTCCTGTGGGTGCAGTGGGTGTTGGCCGGTACGTTGGGCTGGTTTGGGGGCATGGCTCTATTCGGCGATGTCGGCGTCGGGCCGGCGATGGGCCTCCTGCAATGGCTGGTTCTGCGCCCTCGCGTGCCTCAGGCCGGGCTATGGGTGCTGTTCAGCACAGTGGGATGGGCCGTCGGGCTAACCCTGTTCATCGTGGCCCCCCTTTCCAGGGTCTGGTTGGTGTTAGGCCCCCTCCTCGGTGTTATGATGGGGTTTGCTCAATGGCTGGTCCTGCGGCGGTGGTTTCGCCTGGCCGCTTGGTGGCTTGTGATCAGCCCGCTAGCCTGGGCCATCGGGCCCTTGTTTGGCTATCTCTTGGTTGGAACGATCGTGGGCGGCGTGACAGGCGTCGCGCTCGAGTTGCTGGTGCGGCAGTCAGCCGCCAGGCCGACGCAGGATAATCCACAGAAATGAACCATGCACAACGTTCACTCAACCGCATCTTGCCGCGCTTGATGGTCCAGTTTGCAGACGCTGCTCCGTCCGATTGGCAGCCTTTTCAAACCCGGCTGGAGGCCAATTTCGAGGATCTGTTCAACTTGTTGCTGCACCTCTACGGGGAACAGTACGACTTTTTCTACCACCTGGAAACGATCCTCGAAACCGCCACGCGCATGTGGCTGACCCGCCCGGCGGAGCTAAAGGCGCTCGACGGACAGCGTGAAGCCGACCCACTGTGGTTCCAGTCGGAAAAGATGCTGGGCGGCGTATGTTACGTGGACCTGTTCGCCGGGGGTCTGGAGGGCGTCCGCGCCAAAATCCCCTATTTCAAAGAGCTAGGACTGACCTATCTGCACCTCATGCCGCTCTTTCTTGCGCCAGAGGGCGAAAACGACGGCGGCTATGCTGTCAGCAGCTACCGCCAGGTGAACCCGGCGTTAGGCGCGCTGGATCAACTGGTCAGCCTGGCGGCGGAGCTGCGGCGTGAGGGCATCAGCCTGGTGCTCGATTTTGTCTACAACCACACCTCCGACGAGCACGAGTGGGCGCGCTGTGCGCAAGCGGGCGACGCAGAGTGCCAGGAATACTATTACATCTTTCCCGACCGGACCATGCCCGACGCCTACGATTCCCACCTGCGCGAAATCTTTCCCGACGTGCGCCGGGGCAGCTTTACTTTTCGCCCGGATATGAACCGTTGGGTGTGGACGACCTTCCACAGCTTTCAATGGGACCTGAACTATCGCAACCCGGCGGTGTTTAACCGCATGGCCGAGGAAATGCTCTTTCTCGCCAACGTGGGCGTGGAGGTGCTGCGGCTAGACGCGGTGGCCTTTGCCTGGAAGCAGTTGGGCACGGTATGCGAAAACCTGCCCGAAGCGCACATGCTCATCCAGGCCTTTAACGCGCTGGCCCGCATCGCTGCCCCGGCCCTGCTGTTCAAGTCCGAGGCCATCGTCCATCCCGACGACGTGGCCCGCTACATCGCCCCTCACGAGTGCCAACTGTCCTACAACCCCTTGCTCATGGCGCTGCTGTGGGAAACGCTGGCGACGCGCCAGGTGCGCCTGCTGCGCCATTCGATGCAGAACCGTTTCAAGATTCACCCCGCCTGCGCCTGGGTCAATTACGTGCGCTGCCACGATGACATCGGCTGGACCTTTTCCGACGAGGACGCGGCCTATCTGGGCATTCGCGGTTTTGACCATCGCCAATTCTTGAACAGCTTTTACACTGGCCAGTTTCCGGGCAGCTTTGCGCGAGGGCTGCCGTTCCAATTCAACCCCGCCACCCGAGACATGCGCATTTCGGGCACGTGCGCCTCGCTGGCCGGGCTGGAAAAAGCCCTACGCGAAGAGACCGGCGCGCAAGTCGAGCTGGCCATCCGGCGTATTCTATTGATTCACAGCGTCATTCTGTCCATCGGCGGTATCCCGCTCATCTATCTGGGTGACGAAATCGGCACGCTCAACGATTACGGCTACCGCGACGACCCGGACAAAGCCGACGACAGTCGTTGGGTGCATCGCCCCGCCGCCGACCCGGAACGCTACGCCCTGCGGGGTGATGAAAGCACCGTCGAGGGCCAGGTTTTCGCGCGACTGCGCCGGCTCATCGAGCTGCGCAAACAGCACCCTGTGTTCGGCAAGGGCGAGACCGAGATCATCGACGCGGGCAACCCACGCGTGTTTGGATACGTACGGCGTTTTGAGGGCGAGCGAGTGCTGGTGTTGGCGAATTTCACTGAGGCCGAGCAGCGTATCACAGCCAACGACCTGCGCATCCACGGCCTGAGTTACACCTTCACCGACCTGGCGACCGGCCAGCAATTCACCTCAGACACGGATTTGGTTCTCGAACCCTATCGCTTTATCTGGCTCAAGGCATTTTGACCTTCCCAGAAGCTCCCAGCTTCCGGGAAGGTGGGGAATAGCATCACAATGATAGACATCATCACCCTGGGCGAGCTGCTCATCGACTTTGTCTCCACCCAATCCGGCGTGACGCTGGCCGAAGCCCCGGCCTTTCAAAAGGCCCCCGGCGGCGCCCCGGCCAACGTCGCCGTCGGCGCGGCGCGATTGGGCGTGCGCAGCGGCTTCATCGGCAAGGTAGGGGACGACGATTTCGGCCATTTTTTGGCCCACACGCTACAAGAGAACGGCGTAGACATCTCGGCGCTGCGCTTTTCCGACGAGGCGCGCACCATGCTGGCCTTTGTCTCACTGCGGGCCGACGGCGAGCGCGACTTTATGTTCTATCGCCACCCCAGCGCCGACATGCTGTTGCGGCCTGACGAAATCGACCGCGAATATATTGGCGCAGCCCGCATTTTCCACTTTGGCTCCATTAGCCTCATCAGCGAGCCGGCCCGCAGCGCCACGCTGGCCGCCGTCGAGACCGCCGTCGAGCGGGGCGTGCTGGTCTCTTACGACCCTAACCTGCGTCTGAACCTGTGGCCGTCGGCCGAGGCGGCGCGCGAGGGCATACTGCTAGGTTGGCCATTCGCGCAAGTGATCAAGGTCAGCGAGGAAGAATTACATTTCTTGAGCGGCGCGGCCGATTTCGACGCCGCGGTGGACGCGCTGTGGCGCGAGCGCCTGCGCCTGCTGGTGGTCACCGCCGGGCGTGCGGGCTGCCGCTATGCCACGGCCGGGGCGTGGGGCAGAGTGCCCGGCTTTGAAGTCGAGACGGTGGATACGACCGGCGCGGGCGATGGGTTTGTGGTGGGGTTGTTGGCGGGTCTGTTGGAAAACGAGCGCGCGTGGGAAAACGTGTCCGCGCTGGAAAAGGTGTTGCGTTTGGCCAACGCCGTCGGCGCACTGACCACAACCCGCCGCGGCGCCATCCCGGCCCTGCCGACGCGCGATCAGGTGTTAGAGTTCCTGCGCTGAGGTCAGGCCGCCAGAGGAATGGGCGGCCTGGCTACGAGAGTAACCGGGATTGTTTCAGTCAATGAGGGAGTATAAACAGAGACTTGGAGGATTTGATTGACTGGCGGGCGGGTAAGCATCTCGATCACCATCTCTTGCCAATCCGGTTCCAGCTCATTCAGGCCGGTCAAAGGAAAGCTGCGGGGTCCCAGGTTGGTGAGCTGGACCAACACGGAAAAATCCATCAACGTCAGGCCAACCGCACGTTTTTCGGCCCGATTAAAGCGCAAGAGAATATTGTCGTTCAACTCAATCGCCGAGGTCGCCTTTTCGCCGGGAGAGAACGAGATATACAATACATCAGCTTCTTTATCGTAGGAATAAACAGGCTCTTGGTTCATCTTTTAACTCTTTAACCGTATGTGTTTAAAGAAAGCAGTCGCCACAAAATTGTTGGGTATGGTTTGTCCGCGCTCGTCCACGTCGAAACCAAACAGGACGATAGCGACGATGTGGTTGACGTGATCCGGCAAATCATCAAAGGAACGATAATAGCGATATTTGCGCGGATTCAGCATCTCTTGTCGTCGTCGGCCCTGGCGGATGGTGGCTTTCAGGTGTTCTTCATAGCCCTCCATTTCGGGATGGTTATTTGGGTCAATGATGTGCTCCCATCGTTCCTGGGTCAGATAAATCGAATTCCCATATTGATCCTGAACGGTCCAGCGTTTGCCACGGCTGCTCATCTAATCGTCCCTTTGACGTCTGACATCAGGCGAGGGATTATGAATGGTATTATAGCATTGAAGCTGTGGACAAACAACCAGATCATGGGAGGATTGCGCTTTGCCAACGCCGTCGGCGCGCTGACCACGACCCGGCGCGGCGCGATCCCGGCCCTGCCGACGCGGGGGCAGGTGTTAAAGCTGCTGCGATGAGGTCAAGCCGCCAGAGGAATGGGCGGCCTTGCTACGAGAGTAACCGGGATTGTTTCAGCCAATGAGAATGGAATCACTGAACGAGGCGCTGGTTGACTGACAAAACTCATTCATAACGGGCATACTGTACAGAGAACTGAAGTGGCGGTCGGCTCTGATCCTGAGTGCGTGAAGCTATAGCTGGCTCAGGGTCAGGGTCGCTGGACAGGTGAAGCCAGGT
>DAOTXN010000039.1:0-5485 GCA_034435435.1 Anaerolineae bacterium
TCCGGGGGCCGACCATTATGAGCAGCAGTATCGTCAACGGGCGGTCAAGAACCTGAAGCGCAAGGCCGTAAAACTCGGCTTTAAGCTCGTGCCGGTTGCTGATGCACAACCCGGCGTTGTTTCTTAGCAGGCGCAGAAATGTTGTGAACAAGAACTCACGCATTCACACGAAAGGAGACGACAAATGGATGCTCAAACACACGCCATGGCACTCAAGAGTGCAAATACCTTCTACAAGGCTGTCGAGTCCCTCAAAGCCTTAGGAGCAGAAGGTGTTCCTATACTGGCACACGCGTTGAATGATGATACCTTGTACCCCAATTTATCTTCTGATCAGCCATATGACGATGAGCGAAAAGCCATTGTCAAAGCTCTAGAAGATCTCGGGGCGCTCTCACAGCCAGCTATACCTGACCTGGTACAGGCACTCCAAGACGAGCGTATGAGGCCCTACGTTGGTATGCGCCATGCAGCGGCTTTGGCACTTGTGAGGATTGCACCGTCCGATGAGCGAGTGATTACCGCACTAGCAGATGCCCTGGTTACAAGCATCGGAGCACACGCCGCCTTTGCGCTAGGTGAAGCTGGCCCCAATGCCAAGCCTGCGTTGCCAGCACTGATGGATGCACTGTTATCTAGTACCGCCAAGTATTCTCGTCGTGGGAGCGGAGATATACAAGACATGATGGATAGAGCAAACGCACATGAACTAATGGTTACGATTCAACAGGCAATCAAGAAGATTCAAGCATCCGTGTAGGATGACAGTGTTTTCATGGTGGGTGAATCACCTTCCTGAGAAAGGAGTGGTCTATGGCAAGTCAGAAAGAAGCCTCTTTTCCTTGTCCAAATTGTGGTGGACAGGTTTCTGAAAGTAAAGGCTCACCTGTGAGCCCATACATAAACACTTTCCGCTGCCCGAGTTGCGGGTGGAGCAAACTTGCTTGTGGGGACAATTGCGGCTCATATCTTAAATACTATGCTGGCACATACACCTGCGTGAAATGTCGGTGGACTGGGCACGGCCCAAGTTACCAAGATGACTCGGAGGGTCTACCCCTCGGCAAAGAGGAGCGTCCGAAGCCTCCTCCTGCCAAATGTAATCGTTGTGGTGCAACTATCCAACCAGGAGACTTAGTGATGAGGCATTCGACAAATCCATCACTCATGGTGTGTCAACGTTGTGCCGAAGCTGGAGGATTTGGTTCAGGACTCGAGAAGTATAAGTAACACGTTCAGCTCGGGCATCCGATGTTTCGGTCAAAGCGCCTAACACAGCGTGCAGTGGATTTGTGGGAGTCTGCGCGATTTACAGGCATTTTTCTGGCTTCGGGTTTTTTCTGCTCTCAGGCATTTTCCCAGCCCGCCCACAAACCACTAACGCAAACCGTTGGGCCGCCTTACTGACGCACAGGAAAATAACGATGCGTCGTGTATGGATAAACATTGGAATCACGAGTCCGCTGCTCATATTCTTCATAGTGCTTATGCGGCTGCCCTCGGTCGCTGCAGTGCCAGATTCATTATCCTGGCGCGTGGTCGGCCAAGTCGGCGGGCCAACCAGCGCCGTGGTCGTGCAGGGTAATACCGCCTACGTCGGCGTCGGCCTGCGCCTGATCGTGCTCGATGTCTCCGACCCTATCACCCCCACCGAAGTCGGCTCCACCACCCCCTTCCCCTACTTTGTGGAAGGCATCGCCATCAGCGGAACGCACGCCTACGTCGCCACTGGCGGGGCGGGCTTGCGCGTGGTGGACATCACCACCCCGACCGCGCCGGTCGAGGTCGGCTTCTGGGACTCGCCCGGCTACGCCGAGGGAGTGACTGTGGCGGGCGGCACCGTCTACCTGGCCGATGGGCCGTATGGCCTGTGGGCGGTGGACGTCTCCGACCCGGCGCATCCTACGCCGGTCGGTGCGGCCTACGATATGAACTATGCCTTCGAGGTGACCGTGTCCGGCGACTACGCCTACATCGCCGCCGCCGGGGCGGGACTGCTCATTGCGGATGTCTCCGATCCG
Source organism: Anaerolineae bacterium (assembly GCA_034435435.1). Lineage (GTDB taxonomy): Bacteria > Chloroflexota > Anaerolineae > S140-20 > S140-20 > DAOTXN01. Next base: position 2,022 of record DAOTXN010000039.1, read on the forward strand.
GCGCACCCGGTCGAAGTGGGAACGCTCAATACGCCGGGTTACGCCTATGGTGTGGCCGTGAGCGGGACACTGGCCTACGTCGCCGACGGGTGGGAAGGCGTGCAGGTGGTGGACATCACCGATCCGACACACCCGGCGCTGTTGGGCGCATGCGACACCCCAGGCTGGGCATTGAGCGTGGCCGTGGCGGAGAGCATAGTCTATGTCGCCGATGGGGAGAGTGGTCTGCGGCTGGTGGATATCTCCGAGCCAGAGCGACCTCACGAAATCAGCGCTGCTGAAGGCTTTGGACTGGCCCGCCGGGTGGCTGTCACCGGCAGTATAGCCTACGTGGCCGACCTGCGCGGGGGCCTGCGGATCATCGACGTGGCGGAGCCGGACGAACCTGCTCAGGCCAGTCTGTATAGCCCCCTGGCCGAGGCCCGGCGGGTGACGGTGGCCGGAGATTACGCTTATGTGGCCGCGGGCTTCTCCGGCCTGCGGGTGGTGAGCATATCTGACCCTTCCCACCCTCAAGAAGTTGGCGCCTACGATACCGAGGGCGGCTACGCCGCCAGTGTAGTCGTCAGCGACAGCTACGCTTACCTGGCTGCCTACATCAGCGGTCTGCAAGGGCTGCACGTTGTCGACGTCTCTGATCCTGTCACGCCGGTGAGAGCAGGAAGCCTTTTCACCGATCCGTATAACGCCTATCGTGATTTGGCTCTTCAGAGTCAGACCATCTATGTAGCCAATGAGTGGGGGTTGCGCCTCATCAATGTCAGTAACCCGGTCAGCCCAACCTTGCTGGGCTTTGTCCCCCTCGGCTCTTTCATGTCCACCAGCGCCGTGGCTGTAACGGAGACTCTGGCTTACGTGGCAACAGGGGGATATGGATTGAGCATCGTGGACGTCAGCGATGCACTGAGCCCCACCCTCATCGGAACATACGACTCCCCTGGCTACGCCGTCGGTGTGGCTGTGTCTGGCAGCCAGGCCTACGTCGCTGACTCGCAAGATGGGGTGAGTATCGCGGGCGTTTCCACGCCCAGCCTTCCGGTCGAGATAGGCGGCTATGACACGCCCGGCAACGCCGAAAGTGTGACGATCTCTGGCAGCACCGCTTACGTCAGCGACGGTGGCGGGGGGTTACTGTTGCTCGACGTTTCTAATCCCTTCACACCCACTCGACTCGCCGCCTACGACACGCCGGGGTATGCGTGGCAGGCTAGCGTGCAAGGTGACTATGCCTACGTCGCAGATGGGCACGGTGGTCTGCTGATTCTCGAGAAGGTAAACAATGGATGGACGACCGGGTCAGCGGCGGGGCAACCGATATCCCACTTTCAGGGCGCGGGTGGCGCGGAATGGCGGAGGGTGACCCAGACTAGCGCTCCATCATCCACCGGGGTGTCAGCAAACCGGTCGATCAGGAGAGAATCCGGCCTTGCCAGCACGTGCGTCGTTACCAGCACGAACGACAGTGGATCGGGCAGCCTGCGACAATGCCTGATCGGCGCCGGCAGCGGCGACACGATCACCTTCGACCCCGTTGTGTTCCCGCCGGCCCATCCTGTTACGATCAGCCTGGCTGCCCGGCTGCCCACTCTGGCCCAGGGCCAATTGACGATTGATGCCAGCGATGCCGGGGTGATCCTGGATGGAGAAAACATAGCAGAAGAATCCTATGGTCTGCTGATCACTTCGGACGGCAATATGATCAGAGGGTTGCAGATTATCCATTTTGACATCGGTGTGTTCATCGATTATGGCGGGTACAATATCGTCGGTGGAGACCGTTTGCAGGGGACCGGACCGGTAGGACAGGGCAATCTGATCAGCGGCAACGGCAGTGGAATCCACATCCAGGGGCAGGATGCCATCAGCAATAGCGTCTTGGGGAACCTCATCGGCACGGATATCACTGGATCAGACTCAATGGGCAACGAGAGGATGGGAGTTAGCATCTACTATGCCTTGCGCAACACAGTCGGTGGGACGTCATCTGGAACGAGGAATGTTATCAGCGGGAACGAGACAGGAATAAACCTCAACACCGGGGCCGAAGAAAACGTGGTTGCCGGCAACTTGATCGGCACCGACCTCAGCGGCACCCGCGCCCTGGGTAATCGGGACGGCGGGGTTTCTTTGGGGCAGGGAGCCAGCAGAAACGTGATCGGCGGGACAACTCCAGAGGAGCGGAACGTGATCAGCGGGCACACAGGGGGATGTGGAAACGGCGGCGTCCTTATCGGCGATCCGGGTTCAACCCATAACGTTATCATCGGCAATTACATCGGCACCGACATCAGCGGCAGGACCGCGCTGGGCAATGATAACGGTGTGCGCATCTCGTCCGCCGACTTTAACCTGGTAAAAGACAACCTTATCAGCGGCAACACCACTGGGGTCTCTATCCACGGCTTGGGGGCAAATCACAACCTGATCCTGGGCAACTACATCGGTACAGACGTCAGTGGGTCTCAGGCTCTTCCCAATGGAAGAGGGGTCAGCATCAGCATCGCCGGTGCGCACAACTTCATTGGTGGCCCAACCGTGGATGAAAGGAATACCATCAGTGCCAGCGATGCAGTGGGCGTTGATCTGGATGCGGCTGGGGTGGAGTACAACTTGGTCGTCGGTAACATCATTGGCGCGGACGCCAATGGTGTTTCTGCTCTGGGCAACAGATGGGCAGGGGTCTTACTGGAGAACTACTCGCTGCACAGTTTCGTTCAGGCAAATGTCGTCGCCTACAATGGCGGTGCGGGGCCATACAACGCGGGGATATACGTAACCCACTCATCGTTCAATACCCTTCGCCGCAACGCCATTCACGACAATGCCGGATCGAGCATTGCCCTCAGCAATGGCGGCAACCAGATGCTCCCCGCGCCGACAATCCTCACCGCCACTGAGACCAGCGCCTCCGGCACGGCCTGCCCCGGCTGCACGGTGGAGGTGTTTTCAGACGCCGAGGACGAGGGCCGGGTTTATGAGGGGAACACCGCCGCCGACGGTGCGGGTGTATTTGCGTTCGCGAAGCCGGCCGGTCTCAGCGGGCCTTTCATCACCGCCACGTCCACCGACCCGGAGGGCAACACGTCCGAGTTCTCGACCGCTCAACGGGTGTGGAGGCAGATCTACCTGCCGATCGTTCTGAAAGGGCAGTGAAGAGAAGGATGCATTGTTGTTGGGTATGCGGGCATGTTCGAGAGTGGGCAGCGGCCCAGCCCTGCGTCCAGCCGACGCCGCTGTGCGGCGAGTCGCGTATGCGGGGCGGCCCCGGCCTTCCGCCTGGCCTGGGTGGGCGGGCGGTCTGGGCGTCCCGACGCGGCGCGGCTGACGCTGACCGTTAGCTACCCATAGGTCCGTGGGACCAACGCTTTCAGCAAGAAACACCTCGCGCCGCCGGGCCAGACGCGGTATACTAGGGGGAGGAGGCAGACAGTCAAGACCGGTAGCGCATTGGTGCGTGAGAGCCC
>DAOTXN010000040.1:0-9133 GCA_034435435.1 Anaerolineae bacterium
ATGTCCACCTGCAGCACGAGTTTGTCTACCTGGCGCTGATGATGGACGTGTTCACCCGCTGCATTCGCGGCTGGCATCTGGGACGCCAACTGGACCATACCCTCACCGCTTTGCAGCGGGCCTTGGCTCAGCACACCCCTGAAATTCATCACTCGGACCAGGGCGTCCAATACGCCGCCGCCGCCTACACCCAGGCGCTCCAGGCCGCCCACATCCCGATCAGCATGGCCGGGGTCGGCGCGGCCTGGCAAAACGGTTACGCCGAGCGGCTCATCCGCACCATCAAAGAAGAGGAGATGTACCTAAACGAATACCAGAACTTGGCTGACGCTTATCGGCGCATCGGCCACTTTATCCGAGACGTGTACCAGACCAAACGCATTCACTCGGCGCTGGGTTACTTGACGCCTGCCGAATTCGAGGCGCTACACCCGGCCGAGAGCATAACCGCTTGACCCAAGCGCGTTGACCAATCCCACTCGCTCCTGTATAATGGGAACTGACCCCAACCAGAAGGCGAGAGGGGCTGCGCAACGAACTTCAAAAACCCAAGTGTCCAATCCCAGGGGCGCACTTCGCTGGTTATGCGGCGTAGCGCAGCAAAGCCGCGATAACCAGCGGATGGCCGCAGCGCAGCGGAGGCATTCGCGGCCCGTTATGGCGGCGGATGCGTTCGCCGCCATAACGGTTTGGCTCACTGGCGCGAGCGGAGCGAGCGTCCGGCGGCGCTGGTGCTAGCCCGTTTTCACATCATGGCAAGTGAACCGTTTCCTGCTCCATGATGATATCCGGCGCATCCCAACGCTTCTGCTCCATCAGTTCGATGTAAGCGCGGCGGAACAGCAGACGAACAAGGACTCTCGCTGGACGATTAGCCGGCGCGGTAAAAACGAATGTGCTCGTGTCCGAGCCAAAGGCCGGCAGGCGGTTGTCGCTGACGACGCGCGTCGGGTTCCAGTACGCGCCGCTGGGGGTAACTTCGGTCCACAACTCCATCAGAATTTTCGCATAACCCTGGCCGGGCAGACCGGCGTAATATCCCCGCGCTGGACTGCCTATGCCACCCCAGTCCGGTACCGTCGGCCCGTCTTGTAGGGGTAAGGCTTGCCCCTGGCCGTCGGTCGCGGAAACGAGCAAGATCATCTGCCGTAGCGGCGAATCGGTTGGGACATGGTGGCCGGTCTGGTCATTGACGATGGTCACACACACGGTGATTTTGTCTCCCTCGCGACTGGCATCTACTGTCATGGTGACCGCGTTCTGGAGCAGGGTCTCATCCGCTGCGCCGGGCATGCGGTGGCTGAAGATAGTCTGCGGATCACGCTCCGCCGCGCCCTTGTCGGGAAGGGCGATGTACGTTGCACCGCGATGCGGCATGTGACAATCCTGGCAGGTTTTCGATGAACTCAACCCGGCAGTGATGGCCCGTTCCGCGTCGCTATAGGGACTTTCCAGCCACTCGCCAAAGGAGTTGTAAATTTGCGTATCCCAGAAACTACCGAAATGACACGGCGCACAAAATTGACTCTGGCGTTGAATCGGAGTGTAGGTGTCTTCGCCGGGCGCAACATCATCGAAAGGCCCCGCGAAGAGTTGATGTCCTTCGGGCGGGCGGCGGAATTCAAAGGATAGGACGCCGGGCATATTGGGAAAGGGTAAATTAGTAGCTTGGTCGAGGCGCACATCCCATACCTTATGACAGAAATCGCACGCCACGCCTTGCGCGCCGACGCCGCTCACGGCGGTCGGGTCGATTCCATACGCCGAATGGATGGCTGCCGCCGGGGCGTGGCAGGCGGCGCAGTTGCCGGTGGTATCGGGAAAGTCCAGTTTATAGCCTGGACCAAAATATGGCTGCGAGAGATTGGGGCGCAGGGGAAAGCGTCCATAGTCGCGGCTGTAACCATAGCGCGTGGGCGGGCTCTGGTTGCCATCTATATCCTGCCCAAGATACATGCTGAGGAAACGCGGATTTTGTGTGGAGAGGGCGTGCGCATCCCGCGCCCATTCATCAAAGGGTAATGATTCCCCTCTCCCTGTGGGAGAGGAGCCAGGGGTGAGGGTGGAATGACAATTCTCGCAATTCTCCTTCTCTCCCGCACTGGTGAAGGCGCTCGTCCACGGATAACCGGGGTTGTCGGAATCTGTGTGTTTTTTTAGGACTATTTCCACGTCTCGTGTGCCCGGCAAGACTTCCTCCCCGCCGCCGTTGTAATAACCCGACGCCCAGGCGGTCAATTTAACAGGCTGGCCTGCTTCCAGGCCGGTGAGCGTGAATTTACCGTCCGCGCTGGTGAGGGCTGAGCGAGCGGTCGTCTTGACTCGCACGGTTACGCCAGAAATCGGCAACCCGTCTTCACCGATGACAACGCCAGTGATTGCTGTTCCGCTAGGAGTGGAGACCGGAATTGGAATGGGAGTGACTGGCGCGCAGGCAAAAAGGAGCGCAACCACCAGGAGGGCGGTTCCAGTGATCAGAAAGAGGAGACCGCGCTTCATGGTTCACCTCCGCTGAATTGGCGGGAAAGAATCCCGCCCTGCTCTTGGTCTAGTCTACGGCGTCCCCAGGCGGAACACTCCGACGCCAGTCGCGTACAGGACGGAACCGTCGGCGCTAAGCGCCAGAGAAGTTGCCGCCAGTTGCCTTTCATTCAATCCCTGGTTGAGCGGCAGGAACGACTGCCCGCCGTCTGTTGAGTAGACCACCCCGGCCAGGGTGGCCGCATAAACGACGCCGGGATGGGCGGCGTCGAAGATGATATCGCTCACCCGGGCATTGGCGTCGAGACCGGCGGCCACTTGGGTCCACGAGGCCGCGCCATCTGTGCTGACGAACAATCCCTGCTCGCCGCCCATGAAGATGTGATTGGGGTCCGCGGGGTCAATCGCCAGGGCGCGCACAGCGCCGACGGGCTGGAGAAGGCCCTGGCTGGCGCTGTTCCACGACTGACCGCCATCCGTACTCTTGAACACGCCCGCCCCGGCGCTCCCGCCTGCGTACACAACCTGGGGGTCGGTTGGGCTGACGGCGATGGCCACGATTCCCAGACGGGCGATCTTGGGATCGGTGAGCCTCGTCCAGGTTTCACCGCCATCGGTGGATTTGGCAATGCCGGTTCCGAGCAAGCTGGTTGCATCGGTAAGGTCGAGGGGCACAGAAGTGTTCCGGGAACCTGCATAGACCGTCTGCGGGTCCGACGGCGCGAAGGCGATTTCGCTGAACATCAACCCCTCGCAGCCTGCCTCGCCGACATCCGCCGGGCAGATAGTATCCAGGCGTTTACTCCAGGTCTGACCGCCGTCTTCCGTCTCAAAGAGCGAGGCCATGGAATCAATCAACACATGCCTGGCATTGGCGGGATCCATACCCATCGTCTCGCCTCCGGCAATGAGAGCCGGATAGGCCATGGGATTCCAGGTGAAACCACCATCTGGCGATTCCCAGGGCGCCATGCGCGTCACTGTCCAGACATGGGCGGCGTTGGTCGGATCCACAAAGACACGCGGCGGGTCAGCGCCAGTGTAACCGCGCGACGCGATCATCCACGTCTGGCCGCCATCCTCGGAGAGAAAGTTGCCGCCGACATAGTTGTTGATAAACACGCGGTCGCAATCCTGCGGGTCAGTCTGCATGTCAATCGGCATACCCGGGCTGAGGCCCGGCGGCCCCCAGGTGGGACGGTCCGCGCTCGAGCGCTGTGTCCACGTCTGGCCGCCGTCGTTGCTGCGGAAGACGGCGCGCTCGCTGGCGGCATACGCAATCGAGGGGTTTTGCTGGCAATATTCCACCGCCCCGATGTGTTCGTTGGGAATCACTTCCTGCCAGTGGTCGCCGCCATCCGTCGTCAGGTAGACGCCTCCGAAGGGCATATCCGGCTGGCCGTTGACCGTCTCATAGGAGATGCCCATCATCGAACCGGCGCCAGCCAGCAGAGTGCGCGAATCGTCGGGCTTTATGTAGAGCGAACCGATGGACAGGCAATGTAAGCCATTCTGCGCGCCAAGTGTTGTCCAGGTGCGCCCGCCGTCGGCGCTGCGCAAGATGCCCACCCCGCCGGCGTTATCGGGCGTGGCGTTCTGTGGAAAATTTAATGGGAAGCGGTCAAAGATTCCCGTGGAGACATAGATTCGGTTCGGATCGTCCGGCGCAACCCAAACGTAACGCGCCAGCGCGTCTCCCTCCCAGATCAATTCCCAGTTCTTGCCGCCATCGGTGGTGCGGTAGACGCGTCCCCCCGAGCCGGTTGTCCCCTGCGGTTTTTTGCCCGCCTCGATAAAGACCGTCGAGACAACCTCAGCGGCCGCGTAGACGATATCGGAGGACCTCGGGTCAACGCTGAAACCGCGAAAACTCAGCCCGTTGTTGGGCGTGACGCCGTTGTCCATCTGCACCCACGTTTGGGCGCGGTCGGTGGATTTGTAGATATGACCGAGGTGGTCGAGTCCGGTCCATACGATGGCTGGGTTGTGCGGGTCAACGGTGGCGCTGAACACCGGGATGGTGTTTCCCTCTCCCCACGTCGGCAGCCCCTGATTGCCATTGGTCCAGGTGAGCCCGCGGTCCATGCTGTAAAAGAAACCGGCAAAGTCATCGGTGACGTACCAGCGCTCCAAGTCGCTGAAATCGTAACGGATGTCGTAACCGAGGCCGCCCGGAGGTCCGCCGAGCTGCACCCAACCCGCGGACTGGTAAGCGGGCGTTCCGGGCGTGACCGGCGGCTGGGTTCCACCAGGTTGGCCGGGCGCGCCGCCGACGACGATCTCGACCGTGCGCGTTTCCATGCGCGTGCCCAGATCCACTTTCAATTCGTAGCCGCGCATCTCCGTCGGGCAGACTGTCATCTGCCCGGTCTTGTCCACCGGTTGGCTGTCGAGCGTCACACCGAAGCCTTCGGTCACCTCCCAGCGCAGGACGGTACATTCACCCGCCTGCAAATCCGTTCGCTCTGCCGCAAAGGTGATACCATTGGACGGAGAGGGCGTGGGCGTCGTCTGTGGGCCGCAAGCGGCCAAGAGCCAGATAGAGAGAACCAGACATTTGAACAGATTAAGTTTCATGGCTGCCTCCTGAAAGCCGCGCCTTTATTGAGCGTTGCAGATATTGTTGGGGGCGGGCCAACGCCGGGCTTCACCGAGCTAAATGGAGAGTGAAATAATTGTGCAACAGCTCTAATCCTCTGGAGGCGCGCTGTACTCTGCGCCGCGCGCTTCCAGCAACTTGACGATTTGGCGGGCGGCCTCTTGGTCGGGCGAGAGCGGCACAACGTCATGGGCGAAATACAACGCGGACGCATCGGCGAATGTCTTGGCATTGACGTCTGCCCCTCGCTCAATCAACAGGGATACTGTTTCCACGCTTCCCGCGATCACGGCTTGCATCAGCGCAGTCCATCCCGACTCACTTTGCTGGTTGACATTGGCCCCTGCGTCCAGCAATAGCTTGACCGCCTCAGACCGGCCGCTTTGCGCTGCCCAGCGCAAGGCTGAAATGTCTTGGTCGTCAGACACGTTGACGTTGGCCCCTGCCTGGAGCGCCGTTTTCAAGTCGTTGAGATTTCCCTCATAGGCGGCTTTTAACAATTGCGCCTCCGGAGCAGAGTGATGCTTTGTCTTGGGCTTGACCTGCCTGATCTGAGCTACCTGCAAGAATTTGAGAAACCACATCCAGCCTTCCACGGCCTCTGGATGCACCATTCCGGCTTCGGCGTTCTCTTTGAGAATGTTGACCTTGAGCTGAACGTTTGACAAGAGATCGTTCCTGACCTCGGCGCCCTGGGCGAGCAGGAATTCCACGGCGTCGAACTGTCCCGCGAAGGCAGCGCTCATAAGGGGCGTTATGTCGGCGCCTCCCGTGTTCTCGATGTCCGCCCCGGCTTCGACTAGTCGCTTTACGACCTCGAGGTGTCCCTCTCTTGACGCTTCGTTCAAGGCCGAATACCCGTACTGGTCACGAGCATTCACGTCCGCTCCTTTCTCCAGGCAAGCGTCCACCTCGCTCAGGTCCCCCCTGGACGCGGCTAGCAGGAGCTGCTCATCTATCTGCTGGGTCGTTTGCTCTTTCTGTGGGTGTGGTTGCTCTACCTTTGTTGTCTTTTGAGATTTCTTTTTCGCCATAGTAGTTCTCCTGGAGGCCTTGGATGGCTGGTCCACGGCTTCGGCGTCAGCCGCCCGCCACCCACCCGATCGTCAACCGTCAAAACTGATGCTCAACTTCGGCAGCTGGGCGGGTCGGCTGCACGCCGTGTTGGGCGATACTCACTTTGTTGACTTTTTCAGTGCGTGTTCGATATCCTTTACGCGATGGTAGCTGGAGTGACCGTCAAGATCAAAGGGCCATTCCGGTCGGCGCTCCCTGTCACTGAACCATGCCTCAGATGCATCTTGAAGCGCAGCCAGTACATCCTCCTGAACTTGCCGGTGCCAAGCTAAAACCTCCTGTGGGGAGCGATCTCGCCAACGCTCGTAGATGAGGTGGTTCCCATCCGTCCAACTGAGCCCTTTCTCCTCTACCGGTATGGGTTGTTTCTTGATTTTTCTGACCACGTCAGCCTTCCAATGGGTAATATGCGCTAGCGCATCTTTCACTGTCCAAGGATCTTTGGTCTCGGGTCTGATTAGCAATCTATTCCAATCCTCATCGGTAAGGTCCTTAACCAGACGATCCAGACGTTCGAACTCCCGAATAGTGCGCTTGATTACTTGCTCACGAGTATGACGCATAAAAACGAACCTCCTGCATATTTTAACTACTCGAGCTCTGACTGCGTGTACCGTCCAACGGGTCGCGGATAAGTCGCCGGCGCCCGCCCACGAAGCCCGACCAAAGGGAGGGCCTGGTGTCATCCGCTGGTTATGCGGCGCAGCCGCCGCCATAACGGCTGTCGGCTCCAGCCGCGATTTGGGCGCTCCTACAGGGCAACCATTTCCGCAATCCGACTACTCCCAAGTTTCTGAAAACAATAGACAGGAATACCCTGGTGACTTCAACATTCTCCAGCCAGCCGAACCCCGGCCGGTCGCTGATCACCGAGAGGAAGTAGAACTCGGTGAGCGGCGCAACGGTGATACGCGCCAGCGGCGCACCCAGGTCGCTGTAGTCGGCATCCAGCAGGGGGGAGTTCCAGGCGCAGACTGACGTGACGCCGGCCAGGTGTTTCACCAGCAGGTTGTAGGCTTGTGGGTCGGCGGGGGCGAAGATGAACTCGGTCCCGATCACCTTCTGATGAGCGTTGATCGCGCCGATGCGCAGCCCGGCCATGGCCTCCCGTGCAGGCGTGGTGGTCGAATCGCTGTCGTGCCAGCCGGCGTGCAATTCTGCTTATACCTTTTATGCTTACAACCCTCTCAGTGGGCTTGAAGGGCGCCCAACAGCGGGCATCAGGTGCGGCGCTGAAGCGAAGCGGAAGCGCCGTCGCCTGCATGCCATAGTTGGGCGCTTTCATTATCCACCGCAGAGGTTGCCAATCATTTCCAGAACAACTTGCCGATGGATAGGCGCGCCTTTGTATGAACCTCTCACTAGGGAAAGGCTCTGACAGCCCGTAGCCTCACCCTTACCCCGCACAAATTCCGGCTCATCCAACAAAGCCGTTAGGGTGATGTCAAGATCAATCTTTGGAATGGTAATATGAACTTGGCGTGGATATTGATATCCCGAACGGTTGCTCGTCCAAATCTTGTCATATGAAACATCTGCAATAACATTCATCTGGTTTCCGTCTTTCATGAGAATAGTCGCAAAGCCGTGTCGCTTTCCTGGGTAATAGAAATCCCATAATGAGATAGCTTCACTTACACCCTTGCCAAGGGTCATTCCTAGCCACAACCACGCCACCTCACTTTCTAGTGATTTTCTGCCCTCAAGCAATATCTTCTTAACCCACTTGACCATTACATCCTTCCCAAGAGAACCCCACTGCCTGTCAAACCATGCCGTTGTATTGTTGACCGGATATTGCCTCCCCTTGATGGTAACTGCACCCTCAATATCCATATTAGGAAAGGCAAATTGATACGAGTTGAGGGGACCTAATCCCAAAAGACCTACGGTGCCGTTATAAAGAACTTGTTCTTTGGGTCGTAAAACCACGTCAATTTTATTGTCCTCTGCCGCAAGTTGCAGCATGAAGGTCCGGCGATCACCGCTCAGATAGCCAAAGGGCGAATGGACATATAATTCCTTATCCGATGCTCCGATTTCTTTACTCACCCGCAGTGTCACCGCATGATCAACCCATATCTTTTCAGTGACTTCCATCAATAAAAACTCCACATTGACAGTTTTGTTATGGAGCGGAGCCGTGTTCGTCATCTGATGCCATACGAACCCCACTTGTTTACCTTCACAATCGAAATTACAATTGACATACCATGAATCTAGAACAGCGCCGGGCTTTGCCAACAGATCCATTTCAGGATTGACAAAAAGTGGCGTTCCACTGTTTGCCATAGTTATCTTCGACATAAAACAATTCCTTCGCTAATTTTTGGCTTGAAACCGGTTGAAAGACCGGGTGAATAGCGCCCAACGTTGGAAGTGAGCGGACGAGCGCCGGAGGCGCGAGGTCCGCTCGACTGACGGGTTGGGCATCAATGGTTCCCGAAAAGACCTGATCAGGCGCTATTGTGCCAGAAACAGGTAAGCGGCCCAGGCGAGTATTGCCGTCCCGACAACGAAGATGATCTTCTCAACCGTCGTATCGTGCTGCAACTTCCTGAAATTCAGCGCAAGGCCAACAAGACCAAACGTGGTCACAACCAACGTGGCGAGAGTCCCATATGTCCAGCCACGGAAGACGGCGAGCGCCAACACCGCATACAACAAGCCGAACACCGCTGGCGGCACGTTGCCCTTGATTCCGAAACGCCCGACGATGACGCCGTGCAGCACGGCGTTGATAAGAAGTAAGAGACTCAGAAGCATCATGTGCAAAACTCCTTGATTGTGCGGATCACCCACCGCACTTTGGTCTGAAGTGCGCCCCTGGGATTGGACACTTGGGTTTTTGAAGTTCGGGAGGCCAGCCCCCACATTGAAAGACGAGATGGACTGGCCTGAGTGACCATCCCGACGAGCGGGACGCTGCGCAGCCCCTCTCGCCTTCCGGTTGGGGTCAGTTCCCATTATACAGGA
>DAOTXN010000041.1:0-22294 GCA_034435435.1 Anaerolineae bacterium
CTTTTGTTGAAAGCGGCAAGAATTGCCCGATTATTGCTATTGAGTGCTCCCCTGTGCAAGTTGTCGTCTCATCTTGACTACGTTGGAGTATTCTGCATCACGACAATCGCGATTTGGCTTGAACAACGATTATCGCGTTTTCTGGAGTGGAAGCAACTCACTATACCGTAATTTCAGTATTTGCTGTATATGGTGCCTGGGGCGCGGGCAAAACAAGCTTCCTACGAATGGTGCAAGACGCTGTCGAAAGAAACGATAGCGAGCGACAAATCACCTTTTGCTGGTACAATGCCTCAACTTACCAGAGTGTTGGCGCTCCAGCAACGACGCTGGCACTGCGTATTTGGAGTGTCCTGGGAGGAGAAGATCCGGAAAAACTACAATACGCTGACGTACCAGCCGACACCTTCAATAGATATATGCAGAACTTCTTTGGAATTGTTTCACGGCAAGAGGGTGACCTCAGACCCTACGAATTACTTCAACAATTGGCTCTGAAAACCGGGCAATTGGCAGACTTTCCTAGGCTGTTGGAGAGCCACCTGGTAAAGGGAGGCCCTGAAACTGCCAAACCCAGAAAACTGGTGCTTGTGGTGGACGACCTGGACCGTTGTAGCCCCGATTTTACCGGAGAAGTACTCGATGCGTTGCAACGCCTGAGTTCAGTGCAGAATCTGTTCGTCCTCATCGGTGTTGACCGAGAAGTGATACTGGCAGCGATTAGGGAACGATATAAGGACTCAATGACGGTACACAGTGAACATGAGGCTTTGGAGAAACACATCCAATATACTTTTGCCCTCCCGGATATGACGCCAGAGTTGTTGACCGGCTATGTCCGAAGGTGTTTGGAACAAGAGGAAGGAGATGACGAGTATGAAAACAAAATTCTAAGAGCAATCAGCGAAGACGCGGCTTATTTTGTGGTCGGTGTGCGTGTGAAAACCCCACGCGCTCTCAAACGTTCCATTAACGCCATCCGCCCCGCATTGAAAATGCGCCTCATTGAGGAACCAGGTTTGTCGCGTGAGGAACAGCAGTTGGTGATCAAAGAGCGGTTGTTGGCCTACCATTGGCAGGCTTTCTACCAGCGCTTTTTCCAACCGGCCCAACGCGACCCGGCATCAGCTGAATACAGGATTTTCTACCATCTGGAACTGCTTTGTTCGCGGTACTATTCTGCAGAGTCAGCAGAGGAAAGTCCTGAATTACAGCGCGACCGGCGTGCGATTTTTGAGCTTCAGCTCGACAGAATCAAGGTAAGAGAATTTTCAGAAGGGGCCAGCCTGGACGTTTCAGATGAACTAGCCAGGCTGCTGGCTCAGCCGCCCTTTTGGGTTCTGGGACGAGAAAAAGAAAAGCCAGTGGGGAGAGTGCCTGACATAGGGGGGGACATGGGGATATTTGGCGGTCCAAGACTGGACGAAGAATTCTTCAAGTTTTACATCCTGTCCGAGCAAGCTGACGCAACTGGAGACGGCAGGGCCTCTGTGCAGGCAGCCGCGCAGGCCTATGAGTTGGTTAGTCGTAATAGGCAAAGTTTTGGAAAGGACGTGACGCCCCAACTCGGCAATCTGGGTGTCAATGCTGAAAAATACAAGGCTCTTGATCTGGCTGAGCGGATATGGCGGCTGGCACTCGAAATTGATCCGGAACACTCGGGCACTTTGCAGCAGTTTGCCTCTTATATCGTTGACAACCGGCCCGATCTATATCACGAAGCCGAGGCGATCCTGAACAAACTCCAAACGGGCAGCCATGCTGCACACAAACCCTGGCGGACTCTTTCTCTGTTGGCACAGTTCAAAGGTGCGTTGGGACAGGAGCTGGACAAGGATGTTCTTGCACGACTAACAGAGGCCGCTGAGACAGAGACAGATACTCAGCAACTTGGGCATATTCTGAGTACAGTGATCAAAGCCGATCAGTTCCAACAAGGCGTGGAACTATTTACTTCGGCAATTGAACGTTTCTCTGCTGCAAAATCTCGGTATACAATTCAACGCGTAGTTGCGGATGCGCTGGCTGGACGCCCCGAAATAGAGAGCGAGTTCATCGCTATGGATCTGTACCGGCAAATCCTTGCCAACCCTGAAACGATTGACCCTGGCGACGAGCCTCACGTAATGGCAAATTACGCGACGCTGTTGTACAAACACGACTATGACGACGAAGCGGGATGCTTGTGGTTCAAAGCGTATCAGTTTCCCTCAGGCAGAGGTAGCCCTAGCATCCGGCGGGCTTATGCTTTGTACTTGCTGAGGGCCGATCGTGGCGATTTAGCCGAGAAAGTTATCAGTGGTGAGCCGGTTGATGAGATGGTACTGATTCCGACAGAGAAAGAACTACCTGAACGCTTTTCGGATGTCGGACTGCCCGATGCTTTGAGCCAAAACGGCCAATCTCCTCTCTTTAGCTGCATTGAGCAATCAGATGGCAGTATTTAACAATATCTGGATATCTCGTCGAGTGGGGAGGCACGTTTCACAACTAGGGTGGTTGAGGCGTTGGCAAACGGCTTCCTTTCGGTGGAAGCGGTTTCCCAGCGGTCGAGTGAGACGTGTTAGTCGGCCGACCAGTCTTCTGCTAGGAAGTGGTCGCATAATAAGTCGCCGCACTCGACCGCACTATTGAGGTTTTCTTGAGGTTTGCGTCGCGTTTGTTGGGTTTGTGCTCACGTTGGGTGGCGACTTTCGTTGATAGAACTTTTATCACTGTCCATTCGCTGAAATTTAAATGACTTTCGTGAATTTCGCCCCAAAAAGCTGGTTTTTGCCGCCAACTTCGCCCGAAGATGCCAGAAATTGCCACGAATTTTTAAAGCTTTGGCGAATGTTCCGAATTTGCTAAACGGTACCCACCAGATATGGTGCTTCTTTTTGACTTCTACCCCATATTTGGCGGGTAAACAATTTAGGATTTCAAAGAATTTTCAGCGAATGGACAGTTATCAAGAGGTGCTTATGCGGTTGTTCAACCCGACAGTTGATTTGAGGTATGGGCAATTTGAGAACTGTCCTGTTACCAAGACCAGAGGAGGCCCTCTATGAAACCAGCCCCATTCAAATACTACGCCCCGACCACCCTGCAAGGCGCGCTGGCCCACCTGGCCGAGCACGGCTACGACGCCAAGCCGCTGGCCGGCGGGCAGAGCCTGGTCCCCACCATGAACTTTCGGCTGTCCCAGCCGGCTGTGCTGGTGGACCTGAACCACGTCGCGGAGCTGTTTTACATCCGCCCCGATCCGGCCGGCGGCGTGCGCCTGGGCGCAATGACCCGCCACAGCCAGGTGGAGCACGACCCGCTCATCGCCCAGCGCATCCCCCTGGTCCACGCGGCCATGCCCCACATCGGCCACGCGCAGATCCGCAACCGGGGCACGCTGGGCGGCAGCCTCTCGCACGCCGACCCGGCCGCCGAGCTGGCCGCGGTGACGGTGGCGCTGAGGGCGCGTTTTCGGCTGCAAAGCCAGTTCGGCGAGCGCTGGCTGGCGGCGGACGAGTTCTTCCTGGGGCCGTTTTTCACCGCGCTGGACGTAGGCGAGCTGCTGGTCGAGGTCGCGCTGCCTGCTATGCCGCCGCGCAGCGGGTGGGCTTTTCAGGAGCTATGCCGCCGGCACAACGACTTTGCGCTGGTGGGCGTGGCCGCCCTGGTGACGCTGGACAGTGCGCAGCGCTGCCAGGAGGCCCGGCTGGTGTTCCTGAGCGTCGGCGACGGGCCGGTGCAAGCCAGGCAGGCCGCCGCGGTCCTCACAGGCCAGACCCCCAGCCCCGAGGCCATCCGCGCCGCCGCCGAGACGGCCGCCAGCGCCGACGTGGACCCGGTGGGCGACATCCACGCCACGGCGAAATACCGCCGCCGCCTGGTCAAAGTGCTGTCGCAGCGCGCTTTGACTGAGGCCTTTGACCGCGCCAGGAGCGACGAATGACGAATGACGAACGACGAATAGCTTGCCCCGAGTGCAGCAAAGGGACGAACGACGGCATTTCGTCTTCCGTCCTTTGTCTTTCGTCTTCCACACAAGGAGAATGCGTATGAACGATCTACACACTATAACCGTGACCGTCAACGGGACCCGCTATGAACGGGCGGTCGAGCCGCGCCTGTTGTTGAGCGATTTCTTGCGCCACGAGCTGGGCCTGACCGGCACCCACGTCGGCTGCGAGCACGGCGTGTGCGGCGCTTGCACGGTGCTGTTCGACGGGCAGTCGGTCCGCTCCTGTCTGATGTTTGCGGTGCAGGCGAACGGCCACGAGATTCTCACCGTGGAAGGGTTGGGAATAATAGACCATCTACATCCCATCCAGGAGGCGTTCCGCGAGGCGCACGGTCTGCAGTGCGGCTTTTGCACGCCCGGCATCCTGATGGCGCTGCTGCCCTTTTTGGAGCGCAACCCGCACCCCACCGAAGAAGAAATACGGGTCGCCATCGCGGGCAATCTGTGCCGCTGCACCGGCTACCAGCACATCGTAGACGCGGTCAAGTTGGCGGCGGAAAAGATGGCAGGACACTGACGAAGGACGAAAGACGAAGAGCCTCCGCCACGCCAGCAATTCGTCCTTCGTCAGACTGAAAGGAGTAGCAACGTGACAAGAAAATTCGTCGGTCAACGTATAACCCGAACCGAGGACCCACGGCTGCTGACCGGGCAGGCGCTTTTTGTGGACGACGTAGATCTGCCGGGTATGTTGCACGCCGCTTTTCTGCGCAGCGATTACGCCCACGCCCGGCTCAAAAGCATCGATGTGTCTGCGGCGCGCCAGCGACCAGGCGTCGTGGCTGTCTACACGGCCGAGGACATGGGGGAGGCCTGGCGGCCCGGCCCTCCGCTGGTGATCCCGCCCCCCACGCTCGAGAACGTGCTTTTCCACACCCGCACCCAGGTCCCGTTGGTCAAAGATAAGGTGCGTCACGCCGGCGAACCGCTGGCCGTGGTCATCGCTGCAAGCCGTTACGTCGCCGAGGACGCCCTCGAAGACATCCTGGTAGACCTGGAGCCCTTGCCGGCGGTGGTGGATCTGGAAAAGGCGCTGGCGCCCGGCGCTCCGTTAGTCCACGATGACCTGGAATCCAACCTGGCTGCGCATCTCACCCAGGACAAGGGCGACTATGCGGCGGCCCGCGCACAGGCCGATCTGGTGATCCAGCGCCGCATCGTGATTGACCGCGGCGCGGCCGGGGCGATGGAAAATCGGGGCTATGTGGCCTCGTGGGACGCCAAAGGCCAGCAGTTGACGATCTGGGACACCACGCAGGCCCCGATCCCCATCCGCAACGGCCTGGCGGCGATGTTTGGCCTCTCGGAGCACCAGGTGCGGGTGATCGCACCCTTTGTCGGCGGCGGCTTTGGCCCCAAGATCATGATGTTCTATCCCGAGGAGGTGCTGGTCACCTGGGCCACGCTGCAACTGGGCCAGCCCGTCAAGTGGATCGAGGACCGGCGAGAGAACTTTTTGGCCATGAACCAGGAGCGCATCCAGGTGCACGACGCCGAGATCGCGCTGAGCAGCGACGGGCGCATTCTGGGCGTGAGCCACACGTTTTTGCACGACACGGGGGCCTATGATCCCTACGGCCTGACCATTCCGCTGAACACCCAGAGCCACGCCATGGGCGCCTACGACGTTCCCAATTACCACAGCGAGCTAAAAGTGGTGTTCACCAACCGGATTACGACTTCTCCGGTGCGCGGGGCCGGGCGGCCGCAGGGCATCTTTCTCATCGAGCGCCTGTTGGACCTGGCCGCCAAAGAGCTGGGTATAGACCGGGTCGAGATTCGCAAGCGTAACTTTATTCCGCCCGACAAATTTCCCTACAATCACCAGATTATTGACCAGGCTTTTGCGCCGCTGATGTTCGACAGCGGGAATTACGCGGCCACGCTGAAAAAGGCCGTCGAGATGATCGGTTATGAAAAGTTTGTGCGCGAGGAGCAGCCGCGCCTGCGGGCCGAGGGCAAGCACGTGGGCATCGGCGTGGTCTCATTTGTCGAGACGACCGGCGTCGGTCCCTACGAGGGCGCGCGCGTCACCGTCGAGGCCAATGGCAAGGTCAGCGTAGCGACCGGCGTCGGCACACAGGGGCAGGGCCACTTTACCTCTTTTGCCCAGATCGTGGCCGAGCAATTGGGCGTCGAGGTCGAGGACGTGCACATGGTCACCGGCGACACGGCCCACTTTCACTGGGGCACGGGCACGTTCGCCAGTCGAGGGGCGGTGGTGGCCGCCAACGCCATCCACGCCGCCGCCAAAGGCGTGCGCGCCAAAATACTCAAGCTGGCCAGCAAGGTTCTGGGCGCGCCGGAAGAAGAGCTCGAGCTCGAAGACGGCCAGGTTCGAGTGGCTGATATTCCGCAGCAATCCATCAGCTTGGGCGAATTGGCGCGGATGGCGAATCCGCTGCGCGGAGCGGTCGAGCCGGGCACCGAACCCGGCCTGGAGGCTACCGACTATTTTGGCCCTAAATATGGCGCGGTGGCCAACGGCGCTCACGCGATGATCGTGGAGGTCGATCCTGAGACGGCCATGGTGGAGATCAAACGCTACGTGACCGTCGAAGACTGCGGCACGGTGCTCAACCCGCTCATTCTGGAGGGGCAGATTCACGGCGGCGTGGCGCTGGGCCTCAGCAACTCGTTTTACGAACAACTGATATGGGACGACAACGGCCAACTGCTCAACGCGTCGTTGGCGGATTATTTGATCCCCACCGCGACCGAGGCGCCGCGCATCGAGGTCGGCCACGAGGAAACGCGGTCGCCGCTCAATCCGTTGGGGAGCAAAGGCGCCGGCGAGGCCGGGGCGATCCCGGTCCCGGCGCTGTTTGCCCAGGCGTTAGAGGACGCTCTGTCTGACTATGATCTGGAAATTCTCGAAATGCCGCTCAGCCCGAGCCGGCTATTTGAGCTGATGTTTGGAGATTAGCAATATCCAATCCCCAACCAGGAGGACACAACGTTATGGAGCTAAAAGGTGAGTACGTTTTTTATGGACCGCGAGAGCAAGTGTGGGAGTTGATCCGAGACCCGCAAGTGCTGGCGAGCGCCTTGCCCGGCACGCAGAGCATGAATCAGATCAGCGAGACCGAGTACGAGGGTACGATGAACTTGCGGGTGGGGCCGGTGGCCGGCGTTTTCACCGGCAAGGTGCTCGTTTCGGACGAGGCGCCGCCCGAGCGCTGTACGCTGTCGGTGGAGGGCAAGGGAGCGCCCGGATTCGGCAAGGGGACCGGCCGCGTCCATTTGATCGATCAGGGCGACGGCACGACCTTGATGCAGTATGAGGGTGAGTTGGAAGTGGGTGGCAAGCTGGCCGGCGTGGGCCAGCGGATGATCGAGACGGTGAGCAAGAGCATGATCCGCCAGGGATTGGAGTCTCTGAATGCGGCGCTGCAGGCGCGCATGACAGCCGAAAAAGAAGGCGCGCCGGTCGAATACGCGCCGCCCTCAGAGACCCAGTTTGCGGCGGCGGTGGCCAAAGACCTGGCCGCGCAGGTCTTTGCGCCGGAGTATCGAGCCGCGTGGACCATGGCTGCCGTGGCGTTCGTGGCCTTTGTGATGGGGTTCGTGCTGGGTAGAACTGCGGCGTCGAAAGGAGGTGAGGGTTAACGGAGATGCGCAAAAATTGACACGCTCCTGGTGATTGCCTATAATCGTAATGGGTCGGCGGTCAGCGGTTAGCCGTCGGCCAAAGACCGAAAGCAAGTAAAGGAGAAAGACAAGATGAGTAAAAAGCTCAGCCTGTTACTGGTGGCGTTGCTGATGGCAAGCCTGTTTGTGGCGGCCTGCAAATCCAAAAAAGAGGCCAAAGAGGAAAGCGCTACTCTGGCCATCGAGCATTTCAGCATCATTGAAGGGACGACCTGGTCTGGAGCGCACGACCGTGCGGGGAAGCGCATCGCCGAAAAATATCCCAACGTAGACTATGTCTACAGAGAGGAAGTCGGCCCTGATGCCTCCGTTCCCTACGCCGAAGAGTTGATCGCCGGCGGGGCCGACATCGTCGTGGGAAACGCCGAGTTCATGGGGCTGCCTTTGAAGGACATCGCTGACAAGTACCCGGATGTCTATTTTCTGTCCATCATTGCCAGCGATCTGACCACAAAGCAAAACTTTATCCGCATCTTCCCCAGGCAATATCAGGCGCTCTACCTAGAGGGGCTTATCGCCGGAGCGTTGACCCAGTCCGGTAACATTGGCGTCGTCTCGGCTTTTCCCTCGGTTCAGGTCATTCGACGACAGGCCGGTTTTACCCTCGGGGTGCAGGATGCGGCGGCATTGCTCGGCAAAGAGGTCACGATATACGTCAAGTACGTCGGCGACTGGTACCTGCCCCAGGAAGAGCGAGATATTGCCGCGACCCTGGTAGATCAATACCACGTTGACATCTTGACTCAACAGACCGATTCTGGCTCTCCCCTGGACGTGGCCCAAGAAAAGGGGATATGGTTCGTGGGGAAGGACATGGACATCGTGGGGGAATATGGCTGGTCGAACACGGACACCGTGGCTGTGTCGTTCGACACACGCTGGGAAGTCCTCTATGACAAGATCATCCAGGATTGGTTGGCGGGTGAGAAAAATCCAGATACGGTATTGTACCTGGGTATGGAATCCACCATGACCCTGGCTGATGGCACAGTGGAGGCCACCGTTGACATTATGAACGCCGGCAAGGTGGGTATTGACGCCATCAGCCCCAAGGCGCTGCCCTCGATCCCGCAAGAGATCGTTGACCTGGTCAAGCAACGCAGAGATCAGATGATGAAAGGCGAGTGGGATCCGTTCACCGAGCACGCGTTCGTGAGCAACGGCACCGGCTTTGAGATGGAGGGTTCCCCGATTCCTGCCGCGGGGACCGAAGTCAAGCCGGCCGGTGAGGCGCCGACGGACGAATGGCTGCTTTCCAAGTTCAACTTTGACCTCCAGGGCATTGTGATACTGGAGTGAATCTGTCTCGTTTGAGCTGATATTTAACAAACTCTAGTAGCCAAGCCCTTCGACGGGCTTCGCAAGCTCATCCGAGCGGCTCAGGACAAGAGATATGAGGCTCTCTTTCTTGAGGGGAAAACTCCCAAAGGAGGGAGCCTCATTCCCATGATGGTATTGAGGAAATCTTAGAAAGGGAGACACATGCATAGAGGGCTCCTGGAAGGGGTAAAACGCGGAGAGACAGTCATAGAGGCGCGGGGGATCACAAAGAGATTTCCAGGGGTGATCGCGAATGACCAGATTGATTTCGAGATCAAGGCGGGTGAGATTCACGCTGTCCTCGGGGAAAACGGCGCCGGTAAAACGACCTTGATGAATATCCTATTCGGGCTATTGCAACCCGACGAAGGCGAGCTCTATATCGGCGGTAAGCGAGTCAAATTCAAATCACCCCTGGACGCCATTGATCTGGGGATCGGGATGGTGCATCAAAACCGCAAGCTGGTATCCGCTCACACGGTGATCGAAAACATCATCCTCGGACACCCGAGAGCGGGCAAGATTCTGAACCTGAGACGGGCCGAGGCAGAGATTACGGAACTGTGTGATAAATACGGTTTCAAGATAGACCTCGGGGCCAAAGTCTGGCAGCTTTCGGAGGGGGAAAAGCAGGTCGTGGAGATCCTGAAAGCCCTCTATCGCGGGGCCAAAATCCTCATCCTGGACGAGCCGACTTCTGCGCTAGCGCCCCCCGAGACAAAGAAACTCCTGGCCTCTGTCCAAGCCATGGCCAGCGATGAGCTGGCTCTGATCCCGTTCATTACCCATAAACTCCCCATTGTGTTGGCGATAAGCGACCGAGTGACGGTTCTGCGGCGCGGCAAGGTCACGGCCCGGCTGGAGACGGAGCGCGCCACCGAAACGAGTCTGGCCAAGGAAATGGTGGGGAGAGAAGTTATCTTTCGGATACAGAGAGCCAGCGTAGAACGGGGGAAGCCTATACTCCAGGTTGAAAATCTCACCGCCTTCAGCGACAAAGGTTTTTTGGCTTTGAAAGGCGTTTCGTTTTCTGTGCACGAGGGCGAGATCCTGGGCATCGCCGGAGTCTCTGGCAACGGGCAACACGAGCTGGCCGAGGTTCTGGCCGGTCTGCGCAAGGCGGAGGGGGGCAAAGTGATGCTGGATGGTCGAGACATTACTTTTTCCTCCAGCCTGGCAAGATGGCAGTTGGGGATAGGGTACATTCCCTCCGAACGCGTACAAGTGGGTTCGATCGGTGATTTCTCGCTCGTGGAAAACGTCGCGCTGAACTTTTACTTTGATGATCATTTTTCCCGGCGAGGGATTTTGGATTACAAGCGCATCCGCGAGTTCACCCAGGAAATCATCTCCGAGTACGGTGTGGCGGCTCCCAGCCCAGACACAAAGGCCAAAAACTTATCCGGGGGAAATCTCCAAAAGCTCATCCTGGCCCGCGTGCTCTCACGTAGACCGCGACTCGTGATCGCCAATCTACCCACCCAGGGACTCGATGTAGGGGCGACGGAGTTCGTTCAGAACAAGCTCATGGAGGCCAAGCAGGAAAAGGCCGGTATTCTTCTCCTTTCCGAGGACCTCGATGAGGTCTTGGCGTTGAGCGATTGGGTAGCCCCGATTTACGAAGGCAAGTTCATGGGCATCATCCCGGGAGAGGAAGCCAGGCGGGAGAGCGTGGGTGCGATGATGGCTGGTCTGCGTTTGAAGGAGGAAGAGACATGGGGATCGGTGGCTTAAAGCTCGAGAAAAAGCTGACGTTGAGCGGTTGGGAGGCCGCGCTCATATCAATCCTGGCGCTCATCTTTGCCCTCGCGCTTTTCAGTTTCATCTTTATCCTGGCCGGCGTCAATCCGCTGGTCGCTTATCAAGAGATCTTTTCCTACGCCTTCTTCAACCCTTTTGGCCTGCCGCTGACGATCAACAGGTTCATTTTCCTGTTGCTGTGTACGTGCGCGTTCATCATCCCTTTTAGAGCCGGGCTGTGGAACATCGGGATGACGGGGCAGTTCTACGTCGGGGCGTTGGGCGCTTTCGCAGTCTTGTATGCCTTTGGCGCACACAAGTCTCATACCTCGGAGCTGGCCCCTGAAATTCTCATCCCCTTGATGTTGAGCGCGGCAGCCTTGTGCGGTGCAGGACTGGGAGCGATTGCGGGGTTGCTGAAGGGCAAGTTGGGCGTTAACGAGATCGTGGTGACCATGATGTTAAACTTTATTTCTTTCTGGCTGGTTTCAGACATGATTAAAGAGGGGGGACCTTTGAGAAATCCCGGCGGAGAAGGTGAAGGCTTTGCACTCCCTCCTTCTGTCTATGCGCCTCTCATCAAGGGCGTCCCCTTTACGATCTTGCTTGCCCTTGGAGTGGCCGTGTTGCTGTACTTTATGTTCGCCAAAACCAAGATCGGATTTCAAATCAGGGCTTACGGCCATAACCCGGCTGCGGCCAATTACGCCGGGATAAGCACATTCAAGATACCGTTGTTGGTGTTTATCTTGGGAGGCGCCCTGGCCGGTTTGGCGGGGTATCACTATTTCGCCGCGGTGCCCGGCGTCTATAAAATTTCCAAGAACTATGGATATTTCGGCGATCTGGCTTTCTATGGGATAATCTGTGGGCTGATTTCCGTTGGAGACCCTTTGGCGGCGATTCCGGTAGCGCTGCTTTTTGGAGGATTGTCCATAGGCGGCCGATTCGTCCAGGGAAAACTCCACATGAGCTTTGGTGTGGATTACGCCCTGCTCGGAGTTTTGATGATTACGCTGGTCGCTTTTCAGTTCTTTTACCGCTACGAGATCGTGCGGGTAAAAGCAGGGGAGGACGGATTAGATGTGGGAGTTTCTCGCTAGAAGCCTGGAAGCCTCGACGATTTTCACCTTTGCCGCTCTCGGCGAGCTTACCAACCAGCGCTCAGGGATCCTGAATGTGGGGATCGAAGGCGTCATGCTTTTTGGCGCCACGTTGGGTTTTATCACCGCTCAATCCGCCGACAGCTACTTGCTCGGCTTTCTGGTGGCAATTGCCATCGGCGGGCTGCTCGGCCTGCTCCACGGATTCTTTTCCATAACCCTGGGGGCCGATCAAGTGGTGGTAGGGATGGGGATATGGATCTTTGGCTTTGGCCTGACCACTTACATAGGCAACCCCTACACAGGGCCTTTGGGGATGGAGCGGATTCAGCCTGTCTTGGGTCTTTCCCCTTTCTTTTTTGTCGGAATCGTGTTGGTAGCTGTTTCCTGGTTCATACTCACCAAGACGAGTCTGGGGCTGAGGATAAGATCGGTGGGGGAGAATCCATCAGTGGCAGAAGTTTCAGGTATAGACGTCGCAAAAACTCGCTATCTGTGTGTCACCATCGGGGGGATGCTCATGGGGCTTGCGGGAGCGATTTACTCTCTGGATTACAACCCGGTCTGGAACTATAACTTTCTCATGGGCTGGGGTTTCATCGCTCTGGCCCTCGTCTTTTTCTCCATGTGGAATCCTGTGATCTTGTTGGGTGGTTCTGTGCTTTTTGGAACTCTGTGGCAGCTCTCGCTTAACCCGCAGCTTGTACTTCCTGGCGTTTTGTCCCGGTATATTTGGAGGACGGTTCCCTTTGTCATCACCATCGTGGTGTTGTTGATCATCTCGACCAAGTGGTTTCGGATCAGATGGGGCGCAGCTAAACCCGAAGCGCTCGCCAAACCCTACGAAAAAGAGTGAGAGCAAATAGCTGATCCCCTAGCAGTCTGTCGGAGAGACGTAATTTAGCCCCTTGTGGGCGTCCAAAACGGGCGCAAAACGAGCACAAGGCCCTATATTACAGAGTTCTCCGACAGGCTGCTAGTATCCAATTCAAGGAGCGTGCCATGCTGTCAAGTCTCGGTCTTCCTCCATTCGATTACATCAAGCCCGAGTCGCCGCCAGAGGTGACCCGGCTCTTGCTTGAAAGTGATGGACAGGCGCGCCTGTTTATGGGCGGCACGGATGTTTTTGTGCGCATGCGAGATGGGTTTATCCGCCCCCGAGCCCTGGTGGATGTCAAGCATCTGCCCGGTATGCGCAACGTCCGGTACGACGACCAGGCCGGACTGACTATCGGCGCGGCCGTCACGATGAACCAGGTCGCCCGTCACCCGGATGTGCTGGCTCACTACCCGCTGCTGGCCGAGGCAGCCAGCTCGGTCGCCTCGTATCAATTGCGCAACCGCGCCACGCTGGGCGGCAATCTGTGTAATGCTTCTCCTGCTGCCGACACCGCGCCGGCTGTGTTGGTCCTGGGAGGCCGCATCGTACTCCACGGGCCGGAAGGAGCGCGAGAAGTACCGGCTGATGAATTTTTCGTTGGCCCTGGCAAAACCTCGACACAGGCCGCCGAGTTTATGACGGCTGTCCGCTTGCCGGTTCCGCCATCGGGCAGCCGGGGATGCTTTCTCAAACTGGGCCGCAACAAGGAGGGGGACCTGGCTATCGTCAGTGTGGCGGTGTGGGGTTTTCCCGACCCCACACTCCCTTCCGGCTACCACTTTCACGTCGCCCTGGGTTCAGTCGCGCCGGTTCCGCTGCGGGCGGCGGCGGCCGAAGACGTATTGGCGCAAAACTCACCCGGCGAAGAGACCTTTGTGCTGGCGGCCGAGCAGGCCATGAAAGCCGCCAGCCCCATCAAAGATGTGCGTTCCAGCGCCGCCTACCGCAAGGCGATGGTGCGCAACCTCACGTTACGGGCGTTACGCCACGCTTGGGCGCAACTACCCAATCCAATACCCAACACAAGAAACGTGATGCAGGAGAGGAAGTGATTATGGCAATGCACACTATTACGGTTACGGTGAACGGCGCACAGGAACACCTCGTCGTTCCGTCGAATATGACGCTGCTCCAGATGTTGCGCGAAGAGCTTGCGCTCACCGGCACCAAGAACGGCTGCGAAGCGGGCGAGTGCGGGGCCTGCACGGTGCTGGTAGATGGAGAACCGACCAACTCGTGCATGATGCTGGCCGTCGAAGTGAACGGTCGCGAGGTGACCACGGTGGAAGGGTTGGCGCGCGACGGCCAATTGAGTCCTCTGCAGCAGGCGTTTGTGGATCTCAACGCGGTCCAATGCGGCTTTTGTACACCGGGGATGCTGATCTCGGCTCACGCCTTGCTCCAACGCAACCCTCATCCGACCGAGCGTGAGATAAAAGAAGCCATACTGGGCAATCTGTGTCGCTGCACGGGCTATGTACGCATCGTTCAAGCCGTTCAGAGGGCGAGCAAGATCCCGAGGAGTCCGTTGCAGGAAGGAGGGTTGTGAGATGACTCATCACACTTCCGAACCCATCGGCAAAAGCGTTCCACGCATAGACGCTTACGAAAAGGTGACCGGAGCGGCCGTCTTTGCCGATGACATGCAATTCGGTCCCGGCTTGTACCACGGTCGCCTGGTGCGCAGCCCCCACGCTCATGCCTTGATCAAGCGCATTGACGCCAGCCGGGCCCTAAAATTGTCCGGCGTCAAGGCCGTCGTCACCGGTCAAGACGTTTGCACGCGCATCGGCTTATATCTGATAGACCGCCCCATTTTTCCCGTTGACCGGGTGCGCGTGGTCGGTGAGCCGGTAGCAGGGGTAGTGGCGACGAGCGAGCAGATCGCTGAAGAGGCCGCGCGACTGGTCGAGGTCGAGTACGAGGCGCTGCCGGCTGTGTTTGACCCGGTGCAAGCCGCCCAGCCCGACGCCCCGTTGCTTCACCCCGACCTGGGGACATACGAGGTGGCCAACTTTATCTTTCCCAAGCCGGGCACCAACATCTCTGAACATTTCAAGCTGCGCAAAGGGGACGTCGAAACCGCGTGGCCCCGGTGCGCCGCCATCGTCGAAGGGACGTTCCGCCTGCCCCGCATTCAGCACGCGCCCATCGAGCCGCACGTGGCGGTGGCCCGCTGGGAACCGTCCGGCGAGGTGACGCTGTGGACCTGTTCCCAATCTCCCTTTGCCCAGCGCGACCTGATCGCGCAGAGCCTGGGCATCCCGCACGGCAATCTGCGTGTCGTCTCTCCGTACATTGGCGGCGGGTTCGGCGGCAAGGCCGGCGTATCCATAGAGGTATACGCTGTCATCCTGGCCCAGGCGGTCAAGGGCCGTCCGGTAAAACTGCGCATGACGCGCGAGGAAGAGTTTATCGCCACGACCACGCGCCAGAGTCTGGCGGCGAACACCAAGATCGGCTGCGACGCAGAGGGCAATCTATTGGCGATGGAGACCGCGTATTACTTTGGCGGGGGCGCGTACAACGACTATGGCGTCAACATCGCCCGCGCGGCGGGTTACTCTTGCACCGGTCCCTACGACATTCCCAACGTCAAAGGAGATTCGTACTGCGTCTACACCAACGAGCCTATCGGCAGCGCCATGCGCGGCTTTGGTATGCCCGAGATTCACTGGGGCATCGAGCAGATTATGGACCAGCTCGCCGCCAAGATCGGCATGGACCCGGCCGAGTTCCGCCGCCGCAACTGCGTCAAGACCGGCGACAAGATTCTGACCGGGATGGAGATGCCGGCGATCAATCTCGTGGCTTGCATTGACAAGGTGACACAAGCCATTGACTGGGGCAGAAAGGAAACGCCCTCTGCGCCGCACAAAAAGCGCGGCAAAGGCATCGCCATCATGTGGAAAGCTCCGGCCATGCCGCCCAACCCGGGCAGCGCGGCCATCGTGCGCTTTAACGAAGACGCGACGGTGAACGTCGAGATCGGCGCTCAAGACCTGGGGCAGGGCGCGTTTACCGTCCTGGCGCAGATGGCGGCCCAAGCGCTGGGCGTGCCCTATGAGTGGGTGCGCATTTCGGTCCCGGTGGACACCAAGTACAGCCCCTACGAGTGGCAAACGGTTGCCAGCCGCATCACCTGGTCCACCGGTAACGCGGTCAGGGCCGCTGCGCAGGATGCCCGGCGACAGATTCTGGAAATCGTGGCTGAACACTGGGACGAAGACCCCCAAGACCTGGACATCAAGGACGGCAACGTGATTTCGTATAAATCGGAGCGCGAGCAGCCCTTGGAGAAAATGGTCGTCTATGGATTGCCCAACGAAAACTTTGAAGGTTGGAAAGGCGGCCCCGTCGTCGGGCAGGGCCATTTCATGCCGACTTATGTGACCAACCTGGACTTTGAGACCGGCCAGGGCGCGCGCGCGGTGGTGCACTATACGGTCGGCGCGCAGGCCGTTGATCTGGAAATAGATACCGAGACCGGCCAGATCGAGGTATTGAAAATCGCCAGCGCCTATGACGTGGGCAAGGCGATTAACCCAGACCTGGTCATGACCCAGATCGAGGGCGGCGCAGTTCATGGGATGAGTTCGGCTTTCGAGGCGCTCCGTTTTGACGAAAACGGGCAGCCTCTCAACCCCAGCTTTGTGGACTATCGCATCATGACCGCCGCAGACGTGCCCCAGGAAATCCACGGCGACTTTGTCGAGACGGCTTTGGAGGACGGCCCATGGGGGGCGCGCGGCGTGGGAGAACACGTGATGGTGCAGACCGCGCCAGCGATGGCCAACGCCATTTTCGACGCGCTGGGTATTCGCTTCAATCAATTGCCACTTTCGGCAGAGAAGGTTTTCCTGGCGCTGCAGGAGGCAAAGTCCGATACAAGCGATTAAAAATCTATCAGCTTGTTAACCATGTTACAATCTCTCCCGCAATCTCGTCAAGTTGCGTTTCACGTTTTACGCAGGAGACAGTTGATGCAATCTATCTATTACCGGGCCGCTGGCGGCGTCGTGGTTCACGCCGACCAGGTGTTGCTTCTCGACCGTCCCGCTCGCGACGAGGTGCGCTTACCCAAAGGTCACATCGAGGCCGGTGAGTCGCCGGAACAGGCCGCATTGCGTGAAGTGCGCGAAGAGACTGGGTATATTGAGTTGAAAATCCTGGCCGACCTGGGGATGCAACAGACCCACTTTGTGCGGCCGTTCACCGGTGAACCCGTCACCCGCGACGAATTTTATTTTCTGATGCGTCTGCTGGACGACACACGGGTTGACCGAGATGCACACGAGCATCAGTTCGTCCCGATCTGGGCGTCGTTGGCTGGGGCGGTGTCTCGGTTGACCTACGAGACCGAGCGCGAGTTTGTCCGCCGGGCGCTACGCTGGCTCCAGGAGAACGCGTTGTCAGCCGAGCTACGATGCTAATATACTTCGTATAGTCAGTATAGCAAAATGCACCCGGAAGCAAAAATGATCATCCACAAAATCGAGTACCGAGCGCTGGGTGCGTCGGCATGTGTCGGGCGTGTCAGCAAGACAGCGCTGGAGTGAGGGGTGAAGCGTTGCGCGTAGTGATGATTGGCCCTTTTGCCTGGTCGCCCAAAGGGACGGTAAGTGCGCGAGCCTTTTTTATGGCGCGCGAGCTGGTCGCGCAAGGCCACGCAGTCACTATCTTGATGCCGCCCTACGACAACCCAGCTCACTCTGGGTGGGAATGGGAGCGCGACGGCGTGCGGTTGGTAAATGCGCGCCTGCCTACTTTTGGCGATTCGCCCCACGCCCGGTTGCGCGTGCCGCTGGCGCTGGCCTGGCGAGCCGCCCGCCTCCAACCCGACGTGGTCCATGTGTTCAAGCCTGTCGGTTACGCTGGCCTGTCCGGGTTGTATCTGCGATGGCTTTGGCCGCGCCTGCCGCTAGTTCTGGACTGCGATGATTGGGAGGGGCGCGGAGGCTGGGCCGATATCAACCCTTATCCACGCCTGTGGCGGCGCTTCTTTTATTGGCAGGATGAGTGGCTGGCTCGCCACGCCGACGCAGCCACTGTGGCTAGTCAGACGCTGGAGAGCCGCATGTGGGGGCTCGGGTTACCGTCGGAGCGTGTTTTTTATTTGCCCAATGGTCCCGACCGGCTCTTTCGGGAACGTCGGCGTCTATCCAAGGACGAGCAAGAGCAGCTACGCCGCAGGCTGGGGGTGGGATCGGGGGCGCTGGGCGTGTACATCGGTCACATCTCTTATGGCGCGGAAGTGAGTCTGCTCCTTGAAGCGTTACCGATAGTTTTGCAGGCTGCGCCGAAATTTCGTATAGTTATGATGGGCAAAGGCAAAGGCACACCAGCAATACAAAAACAAGCTCTGCGTGCAGGGCTTGCCGAACATGTAATTTTCACGGGGTGGGTGGATCATTCAGAGACACCGGCTTTTCTGGCAGTAGCAGACCTGGCATTGTATCCATATCGTGACGCATTGGTCAATCGGGCCAAGTGTCCCAGCAAAATCACCGCATATATGGCCATGGGTAAACCTATTATCGCCAGCGCAGTGGGCGAGATCGCAGCGTACCTAGATCACGGACGCGCCGGTTTGCTGATCGAGCCGGGTGATGCACGCGCCTTTGCCGCTGGCATTGTCACACTGCTGCGCGACCCAGTGCAGGCAGCCGAATTAGGTCAGCGCGCCGAGCAACGCATCTGGGCGTGTTACGATTGGGCGCAACAGACACCAAAAATGGAACGCGCCTACGAGTTAGCGCGAAAGCGGTTAGCGTGAGAACAAAAGGTCAAGGCGGGAAAAGTGTTCTGCGATGTTGGTTGAACAGTCGCGCAAGCTATTGGGCGATGGTAATAGTCTGGATGGCGCTGATTTTCATCGTATCAGCGCAATCGCAGTTGCCAGGACCTAAGGATCGCCTGCTGGATTTCTTGTTGGAAAAAACAGCGCACACAGCCGAATATGCTATTCTGGCATTTCTGTGGTTGAACGCTCTGAGAGTGAATCACGTGGCAGAGCCACGCTCCCTTCTTCTAGCCCTGCTCCTCACGTGGGCCTATGCTCTATCCGACGAATTTCATCAGAGTTTCGTGCCCGGCCGCTCGGCCGGTTGGTCAGACGTGGCCCTTGACTGGCTTGGAGCAGTCGCGGGCCTATGGGCGGCGACATACAGAAGGATATTGGACCTAGCCTCCCGGCATTGGCGTAGGGGTTTCCGTAGGGGGTAAAGGAACGGGTGTGGGCCACACAGGGCCGCGCGGTGGGACGCAAGGCTGATAATCCGCGCCCACGATCAAACGAAACGGTACAGGGCTGTTGGGATCGGGCTGAGGGACCACCCGCTCGCTCCACACGTTAAACAGCTTTTGGATCAACGGCAGAGGGCTGCCCTTGCTGGTCGTCGTAAAGTCGATGATGACCGACTGTTCGTAATATGTGTCGGCCCCCTGAATGTTTGTCACCTGAAAACCGTTCAGCATGAGCTTGTCGGCGGCCAAAATGCCCCAGTCGCGCCGGCCGGAGCCATTCCAGATCTCGATCAGATTAAAGCCCTGCGGGGCCTGGTAGGGGTAAGGATTGAACAGCGGCTCAAGCTCAGCCAAAATCTCCTCGGTGTGTGGCAGCAACACGTTAGCCCCGCTGGGTGTGGTCCAGGCTGTGAGCATGCCGCCGTCGATGAACCCGCTGCGCAGCCGCGTAGGGTCCAGTTGCAGGCCGATCTGTGCCAGCCACAGCATGTCGTCGAGGCTGAGGTCGGTCTGCACCGTGGCCGTTAGCTCTTCCCACAACTCCGGGATGCGCGGGATCAGGCCCAGTTGCTTGGCCTTGTTGTAAATGCCCAACAGCACGCGGTGCTGGCGGCGGCTACGAGCAAACTCGCTGGTGGTCTTGCGCGAGCGCGACAGCCACAACGCGTGCTTGCCGTCGACGTGATACAGGCCCGGCTCCGGATAAGAGATCTGCGTGACAACCGAGGGGTCTTCAGTGATGGGATCGTCGGGAAAACCATCTTCGACCGGGCAGTCCAACAACACCTCGACGCCACCCAGCGTATCTACGATGCGCATCAGCCCGGCAAAGTCCACCCGGGCAAAATAGTCCACGTGGATACCAAAGTTATACTCAATAGTGGCCTTGACCAGCCCCGGACCACCGCCCGGATAACCTACCTGCTCACCGTGCGTGTCGGCCAGATTGATGCGATTGTAGGTCCAGTTAGGAATGTACAGCCACGTGTCGCGGGGGATCGACCACATGGTCACCGTAGGGATATTAGGGTTCACGCTAACCACGATCACCACGTCGGTGCGCCAGCCGCTCTCGTTGGGACGTTTATCGCTTCCCAGCAAGGCAATGTTGATAACCCCGGTAGGCACGCTGACCAGCGGCGCCGGTGTGGGAATGGCCTCCATTTCCAGATCTTCGGGCAGGGCGGGCGTGGCCGTGGCCGGATAGACGCCCCGAGCCGGCACGGCCGTGGGCGTGTTTGTGGGCGTCGGGGTATCGGTGGGAGTTGCGGTCGGCGTCGGCGTCGCGCTGGGGGTAGGTGTGTCGGTGGGAGTTGCAGTCGCAGTCGGTGTATCGGTCGGTGTGGTTGAAGGTGATAAAGTTTCAGTGAAAATCGGATCGGTGGTGACGTTGGCGATGGGAATGGGGGCGCCTGGCGTCACAGCCGATGCCAGTGTCGCCGTTGGCGTGACTTCAGTTGCGCCGGCCCGTTCGAATACCATAAAGCCGATCACACCGATCCAGCCGATAATTGCCACAATAACCAACGTCTCAACTGTTTTGGGAACCTGTGTACGCTGTCTCTTTTGCTTCATAAATCCATTGCCATATAAGTTTTGCCCGGTTCAAAACCCCATCGTTGGTAATATTCCCGCGTGCCGACAGCGGCAATGACTGCCATGCGCCGGTATCTGGCGGCATGGGCGGCGTGTCTTGCACGCTCAATGAGTTGTTGACCGATACCCACGTGTTGCGCCTCGCCGTCGCTCTCGACGCCGACCGATAAAGCCGGGCCATATACGTGCACTTCTCGGATCATAGCACAGTTGCCGATTTCGTCAAATACGTTTTCGCGTTCATTTGCAGTCGTCAATTGTACGCGCGCCCCACGTCTGGGCAACGACAGACGCAGGAATCCCGCCAGATGTCCGCTGCGGGCGATGGCCTGGATAAAATGCTCACAGCTGACGTCGGTAGCATAGATCAGCGTCTCCCAGCGCAAGTCTTGGCTATCCACCGACTGGCGGCGCACCTCGCGACAGCGAATACAGCGGCAATTCCGTTTTTGCTTGACCATGCGCTGCTGGACGATCTGCCGCAGGTTGGCTCGGGTGCTCCCTGCGACAATGTACCCGGCCGGGATGTCGCGCGTGACGCGATTGACGCGGCAGTAAGGAGGCACGATGGCTTTGCAATCGGCCACCAACGCGATGAGAATTTCATCGGTGTAGGGATGATAGAGCCCGCGTTGCCATTCCTCGTATAAAGGAGTATCGGCCAGCAGCGCGCAGGGATAAATTTTGAGCTCATCCGGGCGCAGGGATGGGTCAACCCACAGTCGCTCAAAATCAGCCCGATCGCTTTCTGGCGTCGCGCCCAGCAGGTTGGGCATCCAGTGCACAGCGATCTTGAACCCGGCCAGTCGCAACAGCCGTATGGCCTGGCGGGTCTGCTCGACGGTGTGGCCACGCCGGTTGGCAGCCAATATCACGTCGTCCAGGCTTTGCACTCCAAGCTGCACTTTGGTGACGCCCAGTCGCCGCAACTGGGCGATCTCTCGTGGTGTAATCCAATCTGGGCGGGTTTCAACCACCAATCCTACGTTGCGCCGTCGGGCGCTCGCGTTCCAAATCTGAGCCTGCTCCACGGACTCGGCGGGGCGTTCGTTCAGCACATCCAAACAGCGCCGCACGAACCATTCTTGATAGTCAGCCCGATAGGCCGACCACGTGCCGCCCAGGATGAGCAGCTCTATTTTGTCAGTGGGGTGGCCGATGTTCTCTAACGCCCGAATGCGGGCCTGGGTTTGCTTAAAGGGGTCGAAGTCATGGTAGGCGGCGCGCATTGCGCCCGGCTCGTCAGGCAAATAACTCTTGGGCATCCGAAAGTCGGTGGGACAAAAGATGCACTGACCGGGGCACGGATAAGGCCGGGTGAGAACCGTCACCGGAGCCACGCCGGAGAGGGTGCGGATGGGTTTCATCTGCAAGCGGCGCAGAGTCCCATGGTCAAAACGCACCACGCCCCGCTCGCACAAAGTGCGATAGCCGTGGACCAACTCGTGCTTGCTAAAAGTCGTTGCGCCGTTTTTGGAATACTGACCCAGCCAGCGCCGCAGATCGGCAGGCGTGCAATTGTCGGCCGCCTGCACTCTCTGGATAATAGCGAGCAGTTGCGCCCCGTGGCGCTCCAGATCAACTGGACCGTGAGCTGCCAACCACCGGGCTTCGCGGGATAGAGTCTCAGCGCTCATCGCAGGGATTGTATAGGAAAGGGTTCTGTCTTGTCAAGCAGTTGAAAGCTGAAGAGTGCGGTATCCGAGGAGTGGGGGGGGGGGGGGGGGGGGGGGGGGGGGGGGGGGGGGGGGGGGGGGGGGG
>DAOTXN010000042.1:0-9992 GCA_034435435.1 Anaerolineae bacterium
ATCCCCACCTTCCTCCGGCTTAAGACCGGCGGTCCCGCGTGACACTTGTAACACGCGGCAAGGGTTGCGCTCGTTAGCGGACTTAACCGAACATCTCACGACACGAGCTGACGACAGCCATGCAACACCTGTGCAAGCTCCCTTGCGGGTCGGTCACCTTTCAGATTCCTACCACTTGCATGTCAAACCCAGGTAAGGTTCTTCGTGTAGCATCGAATTAAACCACACGCTCCGCTGCTTGTGCGGGCCCCCGTCAATTCCTTTGAGTTTTAACCTTGCGGCCGTAGTCCCCAGGCGGTGAACTTATCGCGTTTGCTTCGGCACCGACAGGTTTTACCCCGCCAACACCAAGTTCACATCGTTTACAGCTAGGACTACCGGGGTTTCTAATCCCGTTTGCTCCCCTAGCTTTCGCGTCTGAGCGTCAGATGCAGCCCAGGAGGCCGCTTTCGCCACTGGTGTTCCTCCCGATATCTACGCATTTCACCACTACACCGGGAATTCCACCTCCCTCTGCTGCCCTCAAGCCCTGCAGTATTGAACGACCTCTCCCAGTTGGGCCAGGAGCTTTCACGTCCAACTTACAGAACCGCCTCAACGCACTTTACGCCCAGTAAATCCGGATAACGCTCGCCTCCTACGTATTACCGCGGCTGCTGGCACGTAGTTAGCCGAGACTTATTCCTGGGATACCGTCCTTGCTCATCTCCCAGAAAAGGGTTTTACGACCCGAAGGCCTTCATCACCCACGCGGCGTTGCTGCGTCTGGCTTTCGCCCATTGCGCAATATTCCTCACTGCTGCCTCCCGTAGGAGTCTGGCCCGTGTCGCAGTGCCAGTGTGGGGGGTCACGCTCTCACGCCCCCTACCCGTCTTCGCCTTGGTAGGCCATTACCCTACCAACAAGCTGATGGGCCGCAGGCCCCTCCCGAAGCGCCAGGGCTTTACTCAGCGAACCGAATCGCCGAGACTATCGGGTATTAGCCACCGTTTCCAGTGGTTATCCCCGTCTTCGGGGCAGGTCACCAACGTGTTACTCACCCGTCCGCCACTCTCCCCTCCAGACGAATCCAGAGGTTCCCGTTCGACTTGCATGTGTTAGGCACGCCGCCAGCGTTAATCCTGAGCCAGGATCAAACTCTCCGTAATTACTTTTAACGACGATTGTCGTTAGAGTTTGACGTATCTCCGAGGTTCATTGAACCTTCCTGTCACTCTTGAATTGTTAAGGTACCTTTCCTTCAGAGCGGGCGGCATTATAGCATAGCCCCCCAAACCTGTCAAGGGCGAAAAAGAACCGATGCGTCTGCACCGGTGACTTTGATGTTCCGCTCTATGGATTTGTTCAATCTTCCTGCTCATTTAGCAGGCGAGATCACCCGATTGGGTATCCTCGATTATAACAGAGCCTGTTCGGCTTGTCAAGGGCGATAGCATGATCTTGCGTTTTTTTTAAGGTTGGTTCACAGCTCTCGCCGGCCCTCCAACGCACGTATCAGCGTGATCTCGTCCGCATATTCCAAATCGCCGCCCACCGGCAAACCCCGCGCCAGACGTGTCACCCGTGTCGGGTATGGCGCCAATTTCTTGCGCACAAATGCAGCCGTGTTCTCCCCCTCCAAGCTGGGATTGGTAGCCAGAATAATCTCTTCCACTCCGCCATCGGCCACGCGCATCACCAACTCGCGAATCTTGAGATCGTCCGGGCCGATCCCCTCCATCGGCGAGATCGCGCCATGCAACACGTGATACAATCCTTTGAATTGCCGCGTGCGCTCGATGGCCAACACATCCAACGGTTCCTCCACGACACAAATCACGCGCCGGTCGCGCTCCTCGCTCTGGCAAATCCCACACGGCGACACCTCGGTAATATGAAAACACGTCTCGCAAAAGCCAATCCGCGCTTTGAGATCGCGCAATGCATCAGCCAATGCACTGGCCTGTTCGCTCGAAGCGCGCAACAAAAAGAACGTCAACCGCGACGCCGTCTTGGGGCCAATACCCGGTAAACGTGAAAATTCGTCGATCAACCGCGTGACCGGTTCGGGGATCGTCTGTATGGGCTGCACGACCTACCCCAGTCCCAACCCCGGCGGCAAACCCAACCCGCCGGTCAACGCGCCCAGCCGCTCAGCGGCCAGCGCCTGCGAGCGCTCAATCGCCTCGTTGACCGCCGCGACGATCAGGTCTTGCAGCATCTCTACGTCTTCAGGATCCACCACGTCCGGGGAGATCTTGACTGCCGTCAAACGCTGATGACCGGTGATCGTCACTTCGATGGCCCCGCCGCCCGCCGTCACCGTTACGGTCTCGTCGGCCAGCGCGTCCTGCGTTTTGACCATCTCTTCTTGCAGCTTTTGGATCTGCTGCATCATACCGCCCAATTGACCTCCCGCCGGAAGCCCAAAGCCTCTTTGTTTGTTTCTTTTTGTCATTTGTCTCTCCCTTCTTCAGTCAATGGCTCTGACCTCGGCTCCCAGCTTTTTCATCGCCTGGACTACCGGATCGTCGGCCAGCGCGTCTCGCTGTGCTTTCTGCTCAGGCGCTTTTCCCAATTGAAACGCGACCTGAACCTGCTGCCCCAAAACCTGGCTCAACACCTCTTCGACCAAACGTTTGTTTCGCGTCTCGCTCAATTTACTGCGGGCAAATTCGTGCTCCACATTCACGCCTATGGCCCCGGCCTCTGCCGCGACCGGATGCGCCGAGTTTAACAAGGCCTGAATTTGCGAGGAACGCGCCCGCATAGCCATCAACACCTGGGGCCACTGGCGCTCCACCAGCGCCACGCTTAATCGTGCTGAAGGCGCCGGCTCGCGCTCCGGCGGAACCGCTTCAAGCGGCCCAGACTTTTGTTCCTCACCGGCCGGCGCCGCTTTCACAGGCGCGCCAGGGGGCGTTGCCTTTTCCGCCGCCGCCAGCGAGCCGCCTCCCTGCCCGTCAGATGCAAAAATCGCCTCGATCAGCGCCAGCTCTAGCGGCAGTTGCGGCTGCCAGCCCTCGCGCAGCTCACTCTCGGCTTGGTTGAAACGTTTGATCGCTTCCACCAACGCCGCCGCGCCCATACGCCCGGCTTGGGAGCGCATCTGCTCCAACATCTCGGCCCCCAAGTCGAGCAACGCCTCGCCATTCAACTGGATCAGCAGCATCCCCCGCAAGTGATCCACGATTTGGCGCGTGAGCTGGCGCAGGTCGGCCCCCCGATCCACGCCTTTATGGATCAAGTCCAAACCAGAGGGGATGTCCCGCGCCGTCAGGGCCTCGACCAATCCCACCACCAACTCAGCATCAACCGTCCCCAGCGTCGCCTGCACCTGTTCCAGCGTGACCCGACTTGCACCCGCCGTAGCCAGTTGGTCTAGCAAGCTAATCGCGTCACGCAAGCTCCCGGTTGCCGCCCGCGCAATCAACGCTAACGCTCCTGGCTCGGCCTGCCACCCCTCCCGCCCGGCCAGTTGCTCCAAATGTTGGACGATCTGGCGCAATGGGATACGCCGAAAATCGAAACGCTGGCAACGCGAAAGGATCGTCGCGGGGACCTTGTGCAGCTCGGTCGTGGCCAACACAAAAATCGCGTGATCGGGCGGTTCCTCGATCGTCTTGAGCAACGCATCAAAGGCATTGCCCGAAAAGCGGTGCACCTCGTCAATGATATAAACCTTGTAA
Organism: Anaerolineae bacterium; assembly: GCA_034435435.1. Classification (GTDB taxonomy): domain Bacteria; phylum Chloroflexota; class Anaerolineae; order S140-20; family S140-20; genus DAOTXN01. Next base: position 3,669 of record DAOTXN010000042.1, read on the forward strand.
CGCCCCTCGTTGGGTCGAAAGCCGATCTTGTCTCGCAGTTCCCGCACGTCGTCCACGCCGGTGTGCGAGGCAGCGTCAATCTCGATCAGGTCAATAAAGCGCCCCTCGGCTACCGCCCGGCAGACCGCGCAACGGTTGCAGGGCCGCTCGGCCAGCTCTTCGGCCAGGCAATTCACCGCTTTGGCCAGCAAGCGAGCCATGGTCGTCTTGCCGGTGCCGCGCAGTCCAGAAAAAAGATAGGCGTGCCCCACCCGTCCAGCAGCCAAGGCATTACGCAACGTCTGCGTCACGTGCTCCTGGCCGACGATCTCGTCAAAGATTTGCGGTCGCCACTTGCGATAAAGAGCCTGCGACATTCGCTTTCGTGTCCTTTACCCTTTGGCCTTTTCGTGTTCTAGCAGCCTGTCGGAGAACCCTGTCATATAGGGCCTTGCGCCCGTTTTTGGCTCGTTTTGCGCCCATGTTGGACGCCCACAAGGGGCTAAATGACGTCTCTCCGACAGGCTGCTAGTTTAGCACGCCTGAGCGAATCGGGCAAGTTGTGAGCCAGCCTATTCTGTGCTATAATGCTACTATAACACGTACCGATCCAAACAGGGTCGATGAGAGGAGAAAGAGAGCAATGCGTATTGCGGGTTTAGGCACACCGGAACTCATTATCATCCTCGTCATTGTCCTGCTGATCTTTGGCGTGGGTCGCGTCTCCCGAATCGGCCGCGAACTCGGCCAAGGCATCCGCGAATTCCGCAAAGGGCTATCAGAAGGAACCGAAGACCAAGACAAGGAAAAAGACGAGTCCTGACAATCATATTCCTCCGCACCCAGAACGGCCATCCACGCCATCGGATGGCCGTTGTTCTTGCCCTTCCTGTGGAGACAGCTTATGCAGCGGCGAAAACTTTGGCTGGTCAGCTTGACACTGGTGTGGAGCGCAACGCTCGCCGCCTGTCGCTCATCTCCCCCAGCGCCAGCGCCGACCACCACACCCCTTGCGCCAACCGTTTTCCCAGACGCGCCATCCACGCCGAGCGCGACCGCCCCCCTCCAGACGCCTACACCCGCCCCACCCACGCCTACACCCACCCCGCCCTGGCCCGACCGTTGGGAACCGGTCGGCGGCCCGCCGGGTGGATTCATCTGGGCCGTCGCCATCGACCCAACCGCTCCTGACACGCTCTACGCCGCCGGAGCAGGAGGCGCAGTATACTCTTCGGTGGACGGCGGCGAGACGTGGATTGCCGGAGAGCGACTGGCGCCGCCCAACTGCCCTTCCACCGCGCTCATTGCCGACGCCAATACCCTCTTTACCGCCAATTCCTGTGGCGGCGTCTTTCAATCCCTCGATGGCGGCCAGAACTGGGTCCATGCCGACGACAGCATCACTGCCACGGTCACGCTGCTCGCCGCGTCGCCCCATGCCCCAGGTTTATACCTGGCTGCCACAGAATCCGGTCAGATCTATCGCAGCGTAGACGGCGCGACCGGTTGGGAACTCATCAACGCGGGTCTGCCGGATGCGCCCATCAATGGGCTAGACATCTCCGGTCCCGACACCTACTGGGCCACGACAGACACATTATATCGTTACACCAACGGGCAATGGTCCCCTGTAGCCTTTGGACAACCCGAGGGAACTGCTACGACCGGCTTACTGGTTGCCCCAGGAGAACCGAGCCTGATTTTCGTGACCCTGACCCGCATCACCGCCCCGCCTGACGTAGCTACCCTCTACCGTTCGAGCGACGCCGGCGCGACGTGGGCCGCCCTGCCCGTGACCGACACACCCCATCTGTTAGGCATCCACCCGGCCACCGGCGTGCTCTATGCCGCCGACGGGCGCACACTGCTCACCTCTCCCGATGCTGGCGAGACATGGTCCCATTCAGAGTTGCCTTTTGCCCTCAATGAGCAAAGCGCTATCGCCGTACACCCAACCGACGCGCAAGTGCTCTACCTGCCCTTGGCCGACGGCGTGGCAAAAAGCGAGGATGGCGGCCAATCCTGGCGCACGCTGACCACCGGGCTAGGCAATACCGCCGTGGCTCACATCGTTCCGCATCCCGACGACCCGGCTGCTCTGTACGCCGCTTCCCAGACCGGCGTGTTCCGCTCCGCCGACCACGGCGATACCTGGTCCCGACTTGACGGCCCCACCGCAGGCACTGCAGACCTGATCATCGTCCCATCACAACCCAATACACTCTATCGCGTCACCGACGATGTCCAAATTCTGCGCTCGGATGACAGCGGCGCAACGTGGACCGCGCCCTGGCCCACGCTCCGCTTCAGCACTGTTGACCTGCTGGCCGCCGCGCCCTCCGTCTCGCAGACCCTCTATGCTCACCGCAGCGCCGCCGGTCTCTTTCGCAGCGCCGACGGCGGCGACACCTGGCGCTTTCTCGGCGTTCCGGGCACAGAATACATCGGTGCCCTCGCCGTGCGCCCCGACAACCCCGACTTTATCCTCATGGGCGACGCCGCCGGCCGCATTTTGCGCAGCTCCGATGGAGGAATCACCTGGGACGCCGTGTTAGAAACGCCCGCCGCCGTCACCTCCATCGTTTTTGACGCACGTGTACAGCCCTATTTTGCCCCTGGCAAGCAGCCCGCCGACCCCACCCGTCTCTACGCCGCCAGTGTCGGCCCCGAGGGTGCGCTGTGGTATAGCAACGACGCCGGCGACACGTGGAAAACCTGGAACGACGCGCTCAACTTTAGCAACGTGCGCGCTTTGGCCATCGCGCCCCACCGCCCCGGCGTCGTGTACGCAGCCGTGTGGGGCGGCGGCACGTGGCGCAGCGACGACGGCGGGGCAAGCTGGCAGCGCGTGCCCGGCGACCCGGCCTTTTCGGCCGCGGCCATCGCCATTGACCCCACCAACACCAACGTTGTCTACCTCGCCGACGAAACCACGCCCCACCTCTACCGCTCTACGGACGATGGAAACACATGGGAGCTGCTCTTTGACGCCGGAGCCGATTACGAACGGCTGGTCGCGCTGGCCCTGGCCCCCTCGGATCCAAGCGTGCTCTACGTCTCGGCGCTGCGAGCCGACGGATCGGGCGCGCTCTACCGTATCGACGCCGACGCGACCAGCGGCGAAAACGCCGCCGACGTGACCGGCAACCTGCCCAGCCCGCCGTCCAGCCTGGCCGTGGACCGCTACGACCCTGGCCGGCTGTTCGCCGTCGTGCCGGGCGCGGGCGTGTGGAAAACCACAGACGAAGGCGCGTCGTGGCGGCGCACGCAAAGCAGTTTGCCCGACGCCGATTTCGTCCACATCGTCATCGATCCCGTCCACGCCAACACGCTCTTTCTCACCGGCAGCCACAGCGTTGGCGACAACGCCAACGAGGTCCACGGCATCTGGAAATCCACCGACGATGGCAACACCTGGACCAAAGTGGGGGGAGAAGTTCTGGGACGAGCCAGCGGCCCCATTCGCGCCATCGCCTTTGATCCCGACAACGACCGGGTGATGTACGCCGCCGGCGACGGAGGCATCTATTTCAGCTTTGACCGGGGCGAGACCTGGGCCAACATCAACGGACGACTGCCGCTGGCCCAAATGAACGCCGTCGTCACCGACGGGCAGACGCTGTACGCCGGGAGCGCGGGCGGGGGCGTGTTCACTGGGGCTATCCACCCCCTCATCGGCACGGCTGACTGGTCGCCGGCAAGCAACCTGGCCGCGCCAATTCACCACATCCAGCTCGCCCTCCATCCCACCGACCCCCAAGCCCTCTTCGTCAGCGCCTACCCCGGCGGCGTGTATCAGACGACGGACGGCGGCCAATCGTGGCAAGCCCGCAACCTGGGCCTGCCGGCCTTCCCTGTGGACGACCCGGCGCGACAGGGTTATTATGCGCTGGCTGTCGCTCCTGCCAATCCCGGCATGCTCTACGCGGGCCTGTACGGGCAAGGCGTCTACCGCAGCGACGATGGCGGCGCAAGCTGGCGACCGATTTTTGGCGCAGCGAGCGAGCTGCGTGGGGCCAGCGTCCGGGCGCTGCTCATCCATCCGACCGATCCTGACCTGGCTTACGCGGCTACCGAGAGCGGCGTTTGGCAGACCGGCGATGGGGGGCAGAACTGGAGCGCCGTCAACGAAGGGCTGCCCATTGCTATAGCCGTGCGTTCGCTGGCGCTAACAGCCGCCGATCAACTCTACATTGGGGTTGAGGGCTATGGTGTATACACCCTGCAACCCGAGAACAACGCCTGGCGCTCTCTCGCTCCACTCGACAGCGGCGTCAACCCGACCGTGGCTCTGTTCCCTTCTCCGGATAACCCGGCGACCCTGTTCGCCGTAGCGAACCCTGGCGGCATCTTTGCCACGCATGACGGCCTTGTTTGGCGTGAGCAGAACATCGGCTTTACAGACGCCGGCGCGCCGACCTTGGCCTATCACCCCGAAAAACCCGGCGTCATTTACGCCGGGACAACCGACGGCCTCGCCCGCAGCACGGACGGCGGCGCGACGTGGCAGCCGTGGGACGTTGGTTGGTCGCCTGTGCAACGTGTGCACAGCATCGTCCTCGACCCAACCCACCCAGACATTCTGTATGCCTGCTCGCCGCACACGGTCATGAAATCCACCGACGGCGGGGCGACCTGGTCCGAAATCACCGCCGGGCTGACGGGCCAGACCTGCCTCAACTTGCTGGTAGACCGCTTCGACCCACACATCCTCTACCTGGCGACGGCGCGAGACGGCGTGTACGTCAGCCGGGACAGCGGCGAGACGTGGGCCAGTTGGAACGAGGGATTGCGGAACCAGACCGCTGGGAGCAGCGACCGTGCGGGACAGGCGCTACAACTGTCAGCTGACGGGAGGCTGCTCTACTGGGGCAGCGCCGGGTCGGGGGTGTGGCGGAGGCCGGCGGTAGGTGCGCCATAATCCTCCCGTGCAGTCGTTCACACTTTGCTCCCCGTGTCGCGCAATTGGACATCAATGGTGCAGATGTGGTTCACCAACCATTCCTCCAACGTCACCTTCAGTGCGACAACTTCGACCGGCGTTGCCCCTTCCTGTTTCACCCAGGCCTTGATTTCAGCAATCTTGCCGCGAAACTCATCATGCGCGGCCCGGTTCGCAGCCAGAGCCGGCGAGTGGAGACGCGCCATGCTCGCTTCTTCACCGGCAAAGTGGATTTCGGTATATTGCGCCAGAAAATCCAGAGTGCTCTGTATGGCGTCTTGCCCCTTACGACTCACCACGGCCGCGTCAAACTCGTTGAACCGGCGTATCCATTCCTTATGCTGCGCGTCGATGTCTGACAAACCGGTCGCCATCTTTTCACCATTCCATTCGATGGTCATATCGTTTTCTCCTTGGTGCTTCTCCAGCAGCCGCTGGCGGCATTCACCGTTGCTCCGGCTGAATTGTCAAATCCAGTCGCCACATCCCGCAAGCCACCCGCCTGCTGGCAAAAGACGCAGTCAAGCTCAAAGCCGTCACAGCAGTTGGATCATCGTCGGGATGGTCATCGCCGTCTCTTTCGCGACGACGCATCAAAAAGCGGGATGATAATTCTATCTTAGCGCCACTGCCGCCGTCTGTCCATAAAAGACACGTAAAATTTTTGTAATTGCTCAGCCCAGATACTTTAAAGCGGCAAACCCAAAGCCATTCAACAGGATTCACAAGATTCACAGGATGGAATTCGTGGAAAAATCCTGCAAATCCTGTAAATCTTGTCCAAAGAGCTACCAGGGTGAGCAGTTACAAATTTTTCCGAAAAAGGGGGGTTTACTTGCCAATTCCCAGCGCGGCCAGCTCATCGGCCACGCTCAGTTTGAGCTTTTGCAGGCGGGCAACCGGCACGATGAAATTGAAATCGGTGATTTTTTGTTCAGCCCGACCAAATAGGCCGGGCCGGCAAGGAGCGGCCCAAACCACTGGATGTTTTTCAGGTGCCGAGGGCCAGACTTGAACTGGCGACACATGGATTTTCAGTCCATTGCTTCCTGGTCCACGCGTCAACCGGACTGGAGAGCGATGGACTATCGACTCCATTACTCCTCAACCGCCTTCCTCTCGGTGATGATTCCACGGAGACAAGCGTTCTGTAGCCGCTCGCACGTGATCGCGATCCTGATGCGCGTAAGAGTTGGCAGTCGTAACCACTGTTGTATGACCCAGCTTATCTCTAGTGGTCTGTCAAGGATCATATTCCTAGTACGAGTGACAAAATGCCCTCACGTAGTTGGATCATGAACGACACAGCGAGATGCGTTACGACGCCAAGCCCGCATTACTTTCTGCTTGGGTGGCGATGCACAGCGGCGCGGTATGGCTTTGCGCTCGACCTTACTCTCAAC
>DAOTXN010000043.1:0-2066 GCA_034435435.1 Anaerolineae bacterium
GATTGAGCGACTGCGGATCCGCCGGATTGGGCACCATCGTGTCGGCCTGAATGAAGCGTCCCAGCGCGGCGTCATAAAATCTCGCATTGTAAAAGAGCAGTTGTATTGTAGCATCCTCGCGCTGGCCTGTAAAACGGTAGGTGGTGGGCGTACCCTCCCAGGCGTAGCGCGTTTCGCCCCACGCCTTATACCGCAGCTCGGCTCCCAGCACGTCATCGTCGTAGGCGGTGAGGGCGGTGCTGCACAGCGTCAGCGCTCATCAGCTCGGCCACGGCGTCCCGTGTCAACTCAACTGCCTCGGTTTCAATAGCTTGTTTATCGGTCTCGCTCGGTTAGCATATCAATAGTGAAATCAGCATTGCTAGCCAGATCTGAAGTAGCCTGTAGCAATTGCTCTATACACTCGTCGAGTGTTTCCGCAGTTCTATCTGGATATTCCTTTATTACTTCCTGAACACTTTGGGGTAGATTATCATTTAGGAGTACACACGACTCGATAACCCATTGTTCATCATCCCAATTGACCTCTAGCCACCAAGCTACAGCTTTGCCATTACGGAGCTCAATGTCAACATATCCCTCGAGTGCAACGTGGGTTCGATACTTAAAACATTCTAGGCTATAGAGATCACGGATTACATCGGGCCGAGACCGAAGCCTATGGGCAAGTTCGGCAAGCTCTAATTTGCTGTTTGCAAGGGCTTCCAGGAATTTTATGGTCCGCTTACTTTCTCTGTCCATAAAAATCTCCTTACTTGGGAAACTTCCCTCTTTCAACTATGACACCTGGTTTTTTGAAAACTTCAACTGGTACATCTTTAACAAATACGTGACCGGGCGGAATGTTGTCGAAAGTAACCGAGAGAGGCGGAAGTTGAGAAGTGTCTATTCCAAAATACCGCTCACCGGCTGGTAGGGGAGGACTTTCTCCTGCCGGTAGAGGCCAGGGATTGGATAACGAATCCCGAAAAGAAAGCTCGCCCATATCTTGTGGTCTCGGCGTTAGGTTTCCAGGGTTGGGTTTGCCTCCACGGTAGATTATCGTACCGGCCCCATCGACCCCCGCCCTATCCACAGCGTGCAACGCATCCCCGACGTTATCCACCTGCCCCGACACGAACGGCAGCAATCCGGCCAGGTCCCAGGCGCTAAAGCTCCCGTGCGCCCACTGGTTGAATGTCAGCGCCCAATCTACCGGCTCGAAGGCAAAGGCGGCGGCAGTGAGGAGAAAGCCAAAAATGCCATCGGCTGACGCGCAATCGGCCACCGCACAGTAGGCCGCCCCGCCATCCTGGGGCATAATGGGCGTAATAGGGCTGCTCTCCGGCGTCTCGTCGTAGTTGAGATAGCGACTGCCGCTGTGATGCCGCGTGGAGACCGGGTCGGTCCAGTAATTGTGGCCGGAGTCGCGGGTTTGGACCAGGCATTGACACCCCGGATCATAGTACCAATGGCCCGAGGGATCGCTGAACCGCAGCGGATTATTCGCGGCATAGCTGTAGCGGTTCAAATCCTGCGGATTCCCCGGCTCAGGCACAATCGTGTCGGCCTGAATGAACCGTCCCAGCGCGGCGGAGCTTGTCCCGCGCGGAGCAGCGGGATAATATCTCACGTTGTAAAAGAGCAGTTGTATTGTAGCATCCTCGCGCTGGCCTGTAAAGCGGTAGGTGGTGGGCGTGCTACCGGAAGTGAACCTCGTCTCACCCCACGCCTTGTAGCGCAGCTCGCCGTATTCGCTGCCGCTGCTGTTGGCCGTGAGTGCCGTGCTGCCCAGGTGATCGGTCAGCAGCCAATATAGCGAGGTGTACTCGCGCGACGTGATGCGCTGGCTGTCGGCATAAAAGTGTTTCGTCACGCCCACAGCGCTCGTGACGTTGGTTATAGATCTAACCGTGATACAAACGAACTAAAGTTAGGAGCAATAATCTTCCACCGAGCAGGCGGATCGTCTTCCCACACTGATGCGACAACTCTCGGGTCATCAAACGATGTGCGGTAATCAAGACAAATGGCTTCTTCATCTCGATTAACAGCAATCGTAACAGCGAAATCGACATCTAGCATTG